>SXHN01000012.1 GCA_005773635.1 Actinomycetota bacterium | reverse complement strand
GCGCCGGCATGGCGGCCGACTTGTTCGAGAGCTACGAAGTCACCCTCGTGGCATCGATCATCCTCGGTGTGTCAGCTTTCCAGTCGATCGGCGCGAACCCTGCGCTCGGCTTGGTGTTCCCCTTGGCGGCCAGAGCAATCGGTGTGTTGGCGTCGATTGTCGGCGTGTTTGCGGTCAAGGCGAAAGACACCGACAAGTCCGCGCTTGCACCGATCAACCGCGGCTTTCTGGTGGCAACCCTGTTGACTGTCGTTGGCACCACGGCCGTTGCGCTTGGCTATGTGGGTAACGACAGAAACAACGAAGGTTGGCGTTGCCTCGGCGCGGTCGTAATTGGCCTTATTTTGGCGCAGGTTGCCAGCCGTCTGACGGAGTACTTCACGTCGACGGAGCACGCTCCAGTGCAAGAAATCGCCGAATCGGCCGCAACCGGCGGCCCGGCGACCGCAACACTGTCCGGTATTGCTTCTGGGCTCGAAAGCTCGGTGTGGGCGATTGTTGCGGTGTGTATCGCGATTGCTTCCGCGGTTGCCTTAGGCGACGGAAACATCCAGTTCTCCTTCTACCTTGTCGCGTTGAGCGGTATGGGCATGTTGGCCACGACTGGCATCATTGTCTCGGAAGACACCTTCGGCCCCGTGGCGGACAACGCTGCTGGTATCGCTGAAATGTCGGGCGAATTCCATGGTGAAGCACAAAAGATCATGGTGAGCCTCGACGCAGTTGGTAACACAACCAAGGCCGTGACCAAGGGCTTCGCAATTGGTTCAGCTGTGATCGCGTCGGTCGCGATTTTCGCGTCGTTTATCGAGACGATCGCCGACGAAGTGCTTGGAGCGAAAGGCATCGAAGAACTTGAGAAGAACAAAGAAGCCGTCGTCGATGGCGTGAAATACGTCGGCGCGAACGTATTTGAGGCGTTCAAGATCAACGTTGCTGATCCGAAGCAGTTCATCGGTCTGCTTATTGGTGGCTCGGTAGCGTTCTTGTTCTCGGCCCTCGCTATCCGCGCGGTTAGCCGCACTGCCGGTGTAGTAGTGCAAGAAGTACGCAAGCAGTTCGCTGACGGAATGATTATGGCTGGTACCAAGAAGCCTGATTACGGCCCGGTTATCGACATTTGTACAGCAGCATCGCTTCGTGAACTCACGACGCCGGCGCTGCTCGCAGTGTTAACACCGGTAATTATTGGCTTCGGCATTGGCTACCTTGCGTTGGGTGCATTCCTGGCCGCGGTTATTTTGACCGGCCAGCTGATGGCGAACTTCTTGAGTAACTCGGGTGGCGCATGGGACAACGCCATGAAGTACATCGAAGACGGTAACCACGGTGGCAAAGGCTCGGATGCCTACCGTGCTGCGGTGGTTTGCGACACCGTTGGTGACCCGTTCAAGGACACCGCAGGTCCCGCGCTGAACCCACTGATCAAGGTGATGAATCTGGTGGCGCTTTTGCTGCTACCAGCCATTATCTCGATGCAAGATAATGATGGTGGCCGCTACGCCATCGCGGGTGCCGCGCTGCTCGTTCTCGCAGGGTCGATTGCATTTAGTAAGCGTTCCAGTGGCCCGATCGGCGGCGCACCCGTCGATGCAGCCACTGCTGCTGCGAAGTAGATCCCAGCGCTGCGGCGCATTCGCAACTTGACGAGAGGGCCGTCCCAATTGGGGCGGCCCTTTTGCATTCGTCGTAGCAAAGTTGGTGCGGGCACGCCAGACTCGTCGCGGCTCGGCGCGGTGGTGGTCCCACGATCTGGCGGTTTGCGGGGCTTGTGTGGGACCGCGCCGGGGGTCACGTCGCGGCTCGGCGCGGTGGTGGTCCCACGATCTGGCGGTTTGCGGGGCTTGTGTGGGACCGCGCCGGGGTTGAAGGCGCGCCGGTACGGCGGTGGTCCCACGATCTGGCGGTTTGCGGGGCTTGTGTGGGACCGCTCCGGGGTTGAAGGCGCGCCGGTACGGTGGTGGTCCCACGATCTGGCGGTTTGCGGGGCTTGTGTGGGACCGCTCCGGGGGTCAGGTTGTGTTCTTGTTGCGCTTGTGCTTGCGGTATTCGAGGAATGGCGGAATCAGCGAAACCAAGATGATGACAGCAATGATTGGCAACAGGTACTTGTCGATGTTGTCTTCCCCGATGCTTTCACCAACGAAGAACCCCAGCAGCGTAAGCCCCGCGCCCCAGAGCACTCCGCCAAAGATGTTGAAGCGCACGAAGGTGTGATACGGCATGTTGCTCACACCCGCGATGATCGGCGCAAACGTGCGCACGACGGGCACGAATCGTGCAATCACGATGGTTTTGGAACCGTTTTCTTCGAAGTACTTTTGGGTGCGCTCGACGTATTCCTGTTTGAACAAGCGCGAGTTTGGCCGCCGAAAGAGTGCCGGGCCAACTCGTTTCCCGAATAGGTAACCCACCTGATCGCCAACGATTGCCGCGATCGCAGAGCCGATCGATACCGCGTAAATATTCATGGTTCCATTGGCCGCGAGCACACCTGCGGTGAACAGCAGGGAGTCGCCCGGGAGGAAAAAACCGATGAGTAGCCCAGATTCAGCAAAGACGATGAGCCAGAGCCCAAGGGTCGCAAGATCCCCGAATTTCTTGAGCAACGTTTTGGGGTCGAGCCAGTCGAGGATTGCGATGAGTGAGCGCACCGAGACACCCTAGGCGCGCCCGATGACGCAGCTTTTCACGGCGGCTTAGCGATTTGGGGTACTTGCTGTGGTAGCTATCGGGGGGTATGTCGAAGCCGTTGATCATCGTTGAGTCACCCACCAAGGCCCGCACGATCACCGGGTTCCTTGGCCGTGATGGCGCTTCCGACGTCGTTGTGATGTCCAGTGTTGGGCACGTCCGGGATCTTCCGAACAAGCGGGATCAACTGCCGCAGGACAAACGCGACAGCCACGCGCGGCTGCTCGGCGTCAATCCCGATGACCATTTCGACGTGGTGTACGTGGTGCCACCAAACAAGAAGAAGGTGATCAGCGAGCTCAAAGCCGCGCTGAAGAACGCCGACGAGGTCTACCTCGCTACAGATGAGGATCGTGAAGGAGAGGCGATCGCGTGGCATCTGCTCGAGACGCTGAAACCCAAAGTGCCCGTCAAGCGGATGGTGTTTCACGAGATCACACCGGCAGCGATTCAGGACGCTATTGACAACCCGCGCGATCTCGATTTGAAATTGGTGGAGGCCCAAGAGGGTCGGCGTGTTCTCGACCGCCTGGTCGGTTACGAAGTGTCGCCGGTTCTGTGGCGCAAGATCGGTCGTGGCGCTCCTTCTGCAGGCCGGGTGCAGAGTGTTGCTGTCCGCCTCGTCGTCGATCGTGAGCGCGCCCGCATGGCGTTTCGCAGTGGTGCGTGGTTCGACATTGAAGGGCTGTTCTTTGCTGAACAGGTGAAGTTCGCTGCGACGCTGTCGCATCTCGATGACCGCAAGCTCGCCAGCGGTTCAGATTTTGACGCGGCAACCGGCCAGCTCAAGGATTCGGCCGACGTCGTACGGCTCGACGAGGCCGGCGCGATCGCGCTGCGAGACCGCCTCATCGGCAGTGAATTTCGCGTGCAATCGATTGAAGCAAAGCCGTTTACGCGACGGCCCTACGCGCCCTTCACGACGTCGTCGTTGCAACAAGAATCGAGCCGCAAGCTCGGGTTCCCAGCAAGCAAGACAATGGCCGTCGCTCAGCGGTTGTACGAACGCGGATACATCACCTACATGCGTACTGACAGCACGAACTTGTCGGAGCAGGCGGTAACCGCGGCTCGAGGTGCGATTCTGGAGCGGTACGGCGATCAATACCTCCCGGCCGAGCCCCGCATCTACAAGAGCAAAGTGAAAAACGCCCAAGAAGCGCACGAGGCCATACGCCCCGCGGGCGAACGAATTCGAATGCCGGAGGAAGTTGCCGGGGAACTCGATACCGACGAACGCCGTTTATACGAACTGATCTGGGTGCGCACGGTCGCTTGTCAAATGGTGGATGCGCGGGGTCGTACGACCACGTTGTTGTTGGGCGCGACGTCTACTGCCGAAGAGCGTGCCGTCTTTCGAGCGACGGGAACAACATGGGATTTTCTCGGTTTCCGTAAGGCGTACGTAGAGGGAAACGACGAAGAACAAGCGGCGTCGCTTGATGATCAAGAGGCGACGCTGCCCAATGTCAGTAGCGGCGATAGGGCTGCTTGCGAATCGCTGGCACCCGCGGGCCACGCCACCCGACCGCCCGCGCGTTTCACGGATGCTTCTTTGGTGAAGGAATTAGAAGAGCGAGGCATTGGTCGTCCGAGCACCTATGCCTCGGTGATCCAAACCATCCAGGATCGCGGCTACGTGTGGCGAAAAGGTCAGGCCCTGATACCGCGCTGGAATGCCTTTGCAGTTATCAATCTTTTGGAACGGCATTTCGGACATTTGGTTGACTATGGCTTCACTGCTGCAATGGAAGAAGCACTCGATGTCATCGCACGCGGCGAGGGTGAATCGGAAAAGTGGTTGCACAGTTTCTACTTCGGCAATGGTCAGATGGGGCTGCGCGAACTGGTTGCTGATGAACACCTTGCAACGATCGACCCCCGTTCGGTCAGCATTGTGCCGATTGGTCACGACGATGAGGTTGAGGTCATCGTGCGTGTAGGGCGCTACGGCGCCTATGTACAACGTGGCGAAGATGCCGATGGCGCTACGGCTTCACTTCCTGAAGATGTCGTGCCGGATGAACTCACCGTTGAACAAGCCTTGGAACTCATCGCACGAAAAGCTGAAGGCCCGCGCACTATTGGTGACGACCCCGAGACCGGCAAGCCAATATACGTAATGGCCGGACCGTACGGGCCTTACGTGCAACTCGGCGATCAAGAAGAAGGTAAAAAGAAAAAGCCGCAGCGGGCGTCGCTGTTCAAATCGATGGATACCGAATCGCTGTCGCTCGAACAAGCATTGTCACTCTTAACGCTGCCGCGTGTCGTCGGCGTCGATGAAGAAGGCCGCGAGATTGTCGCGAGCCCAGGTCGTTTCGGCCCCTATCTCCGACGCGAAGACGGCGACTCTCGGAGTCTTACCGATGAAGAACAACTCCTCACGATTACCCTCCAAGAATGTGTCGCCATTTACGCACTCCCAAAGCAGCGCGGGCGTGGCGCCGCGAAGCCACCTTTGCAGGAACTCGGTGATTCGCCGGTCACTGGGAAGTTGATTCGTGTATTGGAAGGACGCTTTGGCGCGTATGTCACCGATGGCGTAACCAACGCAACTATTCCTCGTAGCACCGACCCCACAACACTGAATGTTGAGGACGCGCTGATGTTGTTGCGGGCGCGCGCGGAATTGAACGAATCATCGCCGCGGCCGGTTCGCGGGGCAAAGAAAGCAACGGCAAAGAAAGCAACGGCAAAGAAGACAACGGCAAAGAAGGCAACCGCGAAGAAAGCGTCGGCCAAGAAAACCGCGAAGAAGACCTCTGGCATCGAAACAACCGTGAAAAAGGTTGTCAAGAAGTCAGCAGTAAAAAAGGCTGCGAAAAAGACGAGTTAGGCGAGTCGCCCACGACGATTCGTCAGCGTGCGATCGGGAGTATTGATTGCAATGCGGCGACTAGTTTTTGGCCGTACGCCTCGCGGCTAAACGTTGAACGCACTCGCTCGCTGCCAGCCGCCCCGAAATCGATAGCGAGCCGGCGATCGTCGTCTAAGCGAGCAAGTGCCCGATACAGCGCACCGCCGTCGCACGGCGGGATGATGAAGCCACTCGTTCCGTCGGTGATTATTTCTGAAGGACCGCCGGGGCCAGTGGCAACGACCGGCAGCCCCATCGCTTGCGCCTCAGCGCAGACCAACGAGAACTCCTCCGGGTAGACCGACGGAACCACGGCAACGTCGTAGCCCGCGTACCGCTCGTCGCCGCTCACGAAACCGTGCCACGTGATGGAGTCCGAGATGCCCGACTGTTTGGCCTGTTCCTTCAGCCCCGCCAAGAGAGACTGGTGTTCGTCGAGCGCATCACCGAAGAAATGTAGTTCCCAGTGTCGGTTTTCTTGGCGGGCCAGCGCGGCTGCTTCGAGTAGCACGCTGTGGCCCTTTTTGGGATGAATGCGGGCAACGCATGAGACCTTGAGAGGGCCTGTGAGCTTTGGCGCGACGATGTTTGCTCGTGAAGGTATTTCAATGCCGTTGTGAACGATACGGGTTTTGACCGCCAGGTTCGGTCGGACCTTGGTAAGCAGGCTCTTGGTGTATTGCGAGTTACATATCAGAAGCTCGCTCGATTTGTCGGCGTTGCGACACAGGGTGCTGATCTGCCACCGTGGTTCCATTGGACACTCACGGACGTGCAGAACATGCGGGATGTTCCATGATCGTTTGAGGAGCGGGCCGATGCCAGCAGCAAAGGTGTTCGAGTAGATCATCGAAAACCGTTGAGAGTGATGTGATCGACTCAGTTGGCGCTTTGCACTGCGAACGCGTTTGAACCATGCCAGGAGGAGCCACGGATTGTGCAAATTGCGGCGCCGAATTGCGAAGTCTTCGGTGATGATTGCCTCTGCGCCATGTTCGATTGCAGCATCGACTGCAGGGCCAAATGACGGGAACGCGATCGTCACGTCGAAGGCTTCGCTGAGCTGTGGAAGCGCATTGATGAGGGATCGATCCGACCCGTAGAGCTCAGAACTAGCCGTGATGATGAGTAGGCGCGGGCGTATCTCGGTGTGGACCAAACGAGGCTCCGTCATCACACCATTAAACATAGATAATGATCGGCGGGGTTTGGGCCATGTTGAGTGACTGTACTGGCTGATTCTCCCAAGATCGGGCTGCTTGCGCTCCTGGCGAACCGATCGTTTACTCGTCGTTCGGCGCTGCCGCAGTGGTGGTGTCGGCTTCGGGTCGGTGGCCGTACTTTTCGGCCCAGTCGAAGCGGCTGTTTGGTTGCTCGTAGGCCGCGATGCCCACATCGCGCAAACGTGACGGCAGCTGTTGTTCTTTCCCCTTTCTGACTGTGAAGTATGCGATCGCGCCCGCGGGGATGGGGAGCCAGTATTGCGCGATTCGATAGAGGTTGACGGGAATCGCCGCGGCGTTCACCCCGAAGCCGGTAAGGACCGTTGTGAGTGTTCCTTCGATCACACCGAGCCCTCCGGGTGTAATCGGAATCACCGCGGCAATATTGGCAAGTCCGAACGCGACGAGAAGCCCGACGAGATTCGGAGCGTCGCCGAAAGCTCGAATAAATACGAACAGTGAAGCTGCGTCTAACAGCCAATTCATCATTGCCCACGCCGAAGCCCGCGCGACAAGATCGCGGTCTTGCCCGATTTCGCGCAAACGCGCCGCGAGTTGACGAATGATCGCTGCGATGCGATCGGCGTCGACGAACGGCATGCGTCGTGTGAGTTTGTGGAGCATGCGATCGGCTCCTGCTTCTCCACGCACAATTGCGAATCCGAGGGAGACGACGAACACGATCAGGATCAACCCGAAGATCGCGCCGGTGACGTATGCAGGGCGGAATCCGTACAGCGGAATCGAGACCAACAGTGCAAGGAGAAACAAGACGTTCAGCGCGACTGCTGAAATCAATCCAGTTGCTGCGAGTGCGAATCCGGCATCGCTGCCTGCTACTCCACTTGCGGTGAGTAGGCGGTAACCGAGTGCTGCTCCCGCGGCACTGCCACCAGGTACGACGTTATTAAGGGACTTAGTTGCGAGCTGAATACGAAAGAGTCGATGAATACTGATTGATCTTTCGGGCAGGCCAGTAGCCATGAGCTGCGTGTAGGCGAGCAAGGCCGAGAACTGGAGCCCGACGCCGAGCGCCAACCATCCAAATTCAACGTCGGCGAGCTTGTTGACAGCATTGCGAACTCCGGCGAGCGCAGGGAGGCCGAGATAGTTGATCAGGATCAACATCAACGCAACTCGTGCGGCTCGTTTGATGTGTTGGCGGGAATTGCTAGGGGTAGCGCGACGTTCGGCCCTTGCAAGCTTGCGGTTTTGGCTGCGTGACACAGCTACATCGATCGATGGATCAGACACGCAACAGCTTCCCTGGTCTGAGCGTTCATGGGCGTGTTGACACTAGTTGGCGACGCGCTCCATGAGGTTGAAACAAATGAGCAACCGATCGGGTAACAATATGGGTTATGACGGGTTGCTTTATCGTGCTTGAGGGCGGGGACGGGAGTGGGAAATCGACCCAGGCTCGACTGCTTGTCGACGCATTGCGGGCCGCCGGGCACATCGTCACGGAGACCTTCGAACCCGGAGCGACGTCAACGGGAGCCAAAATCCGGAGTTTGTTGCTCGATGATGACGCTCCGCTCGACGCGCGTGCCGAACTCCTGATGATGGCCGCCGATCGAGCTCAGCATGTGCACGAGGTCATTCGGCCGGCGCTGGCCGCTGGATCGTTCGTGGTGAGCGATCGTTTCGAGCCGTCATCGCTCGCATACCAAGGTATCGGTCGAGGGCTCGGCGCGGACGTAGTTGCGGGCTTGAGCGGCTTTGCGCGCGACGGGCTCGAACCTGACCTCGTAGTGGTTCTTGATGTTGCCGACTCGGTTGCACAGCAACGACGCCCGATCGCCACAGATCGAATGGAGCGCGCCGGAAACGAGTTTCATAGTGCGGTACGCGCTGCGTATCGGAGCTTGGCGATGGAACATGGGTGGGCGTTGGTGGATGGTGAAGGCCCTCCAGACGTCGTCGCCGATCGTGTTTGGTCCGTTGTGGCTCCTTGTGTCGAAGTGGTTTCGCGATGACCGCTTGGGAAGGGATTGTGGGCCAGGACCGAGCGGTCGCGTTGCTTGAGCGGTCATTACAGCGTCCCGGTCACGCGTATCTACTGGTTGGTCCCGCGGGAAGCGGCATTGATGAAGCGGCGCGCGAATTCGCGGCGCGACTTGTGGTTAATGATGTTGTGGTCGATGATCGCACGGTTGACTTGGCGCGACGATCGCTGCACGTGGACATCGTTGAATTCGAACCCGAAGGCACGTTCTTCTTGGCGAGTCAAGCCGATGATGTGATTTTGGAAGCAACTCGATCTCCGCGCGAGGGCGTTCGAAAAGTATTGATTTTGCACGATGTCGATCGCATGAATGAGACATCCGCGAACCGAATGCTCAAGACCATCGAAGAACCACCGGATCGTTTTGTTTTTGTGTTGACGACTACCAATCCGGATGAAGTTATCGTCACGATTCGATCGCGGTGCCAGCGCGTCGACTTCGCGGGGCTCACCGATTCGGCGATCGCTCAGCACCTAACTGCAAGCGGAGTTGAGACGTCGGCTGCGGATCTTGCCGCGGGGCTTGCCGGAGGTCACGTGCGCCGCGCTCGTAGCCTCGCCGGAAATCATGCTGCGGTGCGACGCGCGTTTGCAGTGGTGCCGTCGCGCATCGACGGTACTGGCGCGGTCGCTTGGGCCATTGTCGCGGATCTTGAAGATGCCATCGCAGCGTCGATTTCCGCAACTGAGAAACGTCAAAGCGATGAGTCGACGGCCCACGACGCCGAACTCGAACGCCGCGGGTATGAGGGCCGTGTCGCGCAGGCGCGCCGACGGCGACTTGCAGAACGTCATAAACGTGAGCTCACCCGTTTACGGCGAGACCTTTTGCTTGAAGGTGTCACCGCGATTGAATCGGTATACCGCGACTCCATGGTGAGCTCGGAGTATGTACGAAACATTGATCTGGAACACCTCGAGCTGGATGACCACGCCTGTTCAGCGGCGCTTGCCGCATGCCATGGGGCACGGGATGCCGTCGTAGTGAACGAAAAGGGCAATCTGCACTTACTCAATTTGCTGTTGAGCTTGCCGTCACGCCATCGTCACGGTTAGATCTCCGTAGCTTGGTTGCGAGCGCCCTTCGGCCGGAACGAGCGAAGTTGGGTTCCAACAGCCTGGTATCTTGACGATTCCCACGCCGGGGTAGCTCAGTTGGTAGAGCAGCTCACTCGTAATGAGCAGGTCAGGAGTTCGAATCTCCTCTTCGGCTCTAACAAATGTCCAGGTCAGCCGCCTACTGAGTATCAGGATGCGCTTCGTGAACCTCGACCATCCCGCGAGTATCCCGCGGACGGTGGAAAAAGCAGCGCGAACAACCGCTGGAAGGCGATCCCGAGATCGCCGAGTGGGCTTGGCGGTTCGGTGTTGTCACCGAGGAATTTCCCGGCGCGTTCCAGTTGCAATACCGGGACTGCACGTGGTCCCACAACTGCTCCGATCGGCGCGACGACGGCGGCTCGCATGACCGGGAACCGCGACGCCCATTGCCCGACGCACCCGGTGGGATGGCGGAATTCGATACAAACTGAGCCACTACTCGAACTTGCGAACGCGGGCCTCTTGGCTCGATTCGTCAATTGGGTCGAGTCGAGCGAACGACGGAGGCGAGCTCTCGGAGCCATCCTGTCCGTATTCGACAGCTCCACCAAACCACACTGAACGAACCTCGGCCCAACGCGGATCTGCCGCTCAGCGAGTTGCATAACGAGCGCGGACTGGGCAATGGGAGCGGGTGAACCCATAGATCGCAATGCTCAACTTACGCGAATGGCAATCGAGGTATCGTTGAAGCCCTTGGTGGGCGCAGGAAAGGATTCGGCGTGGGGAGCGTGGGCCGAGTACCCGCGAGTGCCGGGCGCGACGTGGTATCGCATCGATCTTCCAATCGAACTGACACCGCTGTCGGGCCGAGGCCGCTGTGGCCGCTTCTTGGAGCTTGATCTATACGGCGATTCAATTCGGCAGGTAGATGCTTACGACATGGCGATGTGCGCGGTCTACTACGACTCGAAGCACCGGAAGCACCGAAACGCTGTTGGTGAGGTGGTCGGGGAAATGCTGGCGGGCCTCGGCAATGACAGCATTGAAGCGGCGATGCGCATTGACTACGCCGAGTTCGAACGCGCATGGAAGTCGGGATCTTCTCGGCAGCGCTCGCGTGACGAGTTCGTTCGCTGGATCCTGAGCGATATTGAGGCGACCGGCCTATACGTATACGAGGTGGGCTGGGACGCTCGGACGTGGTTCCCTGAAATGCACCAACGGGACGTACGCGATATTGCCAAGGAGGTCACCGCAGCGTTGCTCAGCGCTGGGTACATCGAGATGGTCCATTGGGATGCAGACGCGCAGTCCTATGTCCAAGGAGCCAGCGACGCTGAAGCCGCGCAGATTCTCGAAAGGGATGAAACATGGGCCCAATCCAGTTTCGAACTGGGAGTTACCGCTACGGGATCGGCCGAACTCGACCGGGTGTTGAGCGATGGACCGCCTTACAAACCCGTGTCCACTGGATGAGCGGACTGGGACCTGCGACTGCACCGCGTGCAGTCAGAACTGCGGTACTCGCGCTTGCATAACGCTCACAGACCGGGCAATCGGAGCGGTTTCGAGATTGTGTACGCCGCCATACGCGAGTGCGGCCTCGACGCCTCGGGGGCACGTTGGTGTTAGCGATACCAGCTGAGCTGTTCACTGGTCGCTAGCAGCGCGCCAGAACGACTCCACATGCGCGCGTGCTGGCCGCAGGTCGAGCTTTCGCCTCGGCTCGCAATCGCTTCGTTCAAGATGTAGTTGTCGCCGACCGAAGCGATCTCATCGTCGGTCCCATGAAAGTAGACCGTCATCGTGAGCGTTGCCGACGGACGAGGACCGTCACTCCAAAAAAATGAGCGCGGCGCGAACTGATCGGCCAGAAATGCCAACTGCGCGCGGTCAACTGTTCGGCCCGTAAGGTCACGAACCCACGCTAACGAGAACGTGTCGTCGCTGTCGTGCGGCGGATGCCCAGCGATCGGTCGGATCAGAGTTCGTTCACCTTGTGTACCCGGTGCGTGGAATTCATCGAGGATGTTCGGGTCTGGCGCATTGGGCATCTTTGCCTGAACGTGCCCGTCGGTCGAGCGACGGTTCGTCATGACAACGACGGCGTGCGCCAGGATGCGCTCTTCATCGATGGGCGTTATTTCGGTAACCCAGTGTTCAATCGATCGGCCACCACCGAGGCGACGAGTCCTGATTCGCACTTCACTCGTCGGCGGAATCGCCTCGATGAAGTTCGTTGTGATCGCTGACGGACGGTGCTGTGGATCTGCCTGTTGTACTACAGCGAGCAGACAAACGGCGGCGGTCCAGCCACCGAACATCGAATTGATCGACTCGTACCTCGGATCGGCAAGCGCAGTCCAGCAACCGTTGCCGGGTCGAAGAGTGAGTGCCTCTGTAAGGTCAGACATCGTCAGACACTACAGCCGAATCGGATCATTAGACAAGCCGCCACGGCGACGCCTTAATTGACGCTCGGTGCTTGCAATAACGAGCGCGGACCGGGCATTCTGATCGCTTCATGGGCGCAGAGGAAGTCGACACAACACCGTTCGTTGTCGTCATTACTGGCGCGCCCGGTGCAGGCAAGACAACGCTTGGTTGGGAACTCTCTCGCAGTTTGCACGTGCCATTCCTCAGCAGAGACGACATCAAAACCGGCCTTCACGTAACCCACAGGAGCAACGACCCGACCGAGGTTTGGCGCTTCTCCGAATCCGCGTTCAATTTGTTCTTTGCTGTCACCCATCGGTTGTTGGCCGCCAAGGTCAGCGTCGTAATCGAGGCCGCATTCCATGCTGACCGAGCGACAGAGAGTTTGGAGGAGCTTGCCGCTCTGGCGACCGTCCTGCATATCCCGATGAGTACCCCTACTGATGTTTCACTGCTGCGTTATCGCGAACGTGCCGAATCGGGAAGCCGACACCCTGCCCACAATGATCTGCACTTCGCGGCCGCGATGGAAGATGGCACGAAGGACCTTGGTGTCTACGAAGTCGTGTTGCCGCACTCGTCATTGCGCGTTGATGCTACGGATGGTTGGAACCCACCAATCGAAGAAATCGTCGAGTTTGTGAAGCGAAGCCTCTGAAGCGTTCCGATCACAGCTACGACGATGAATTGCATAACGAGCGCGGACCGGGCAATCGGAGCGGGACAACCCACAAGCCGCAACGCTTGACTCGCACGCGGCCATCAGGGCAATCTGGGTGGCGTGGGCGATGGTCGGTTCAGGAGCGCGATGGCGATCTGCGCGGCCTTTTGGGTAGTCGGGTGCGATTCCGCAAAGGTCGCGCAATCAACGATCACGACGCCAGCCGCTTCCTCAACATCGCAACTACCGGAAGAGACGCTGTTGTGCAGATATGTCGACAAGGACGTTGTCACTGAACAGTTCCCAGACCTCGGCCCCTTCGAGATGCGCGACATGCAGGGTGGCGATTGCCTCATTCGAGACCGGGCGGACACGACCTCGATTTGGGTTTCGACGCACTCGCCCGCCGAATGGGTCAAGTTTCAGGGATTCCCGCGTTGGCGCGCCGTACGGGTCGATGGTGCCGATGTTGGTGTCTTCGCAAGCGGAGTACTCACAGATACTCATGAGCATTCGACTGATGTCGCTGTCCGTGATGCCACCAAAGTCGTGCGGGTGGTATCCGGCATGGCATCGAAACGCCGACTTATTACCGATTCGCTGGGGATCGACCAAGCCGCCAGACTGGCTAGGTCAGTATTGGAACAATTGGCGAAAACATAAAACGGTGGCCTTGAAGCCGTGAGGATCGGCATCACGGTCAGCGGTGCTCCTTGCATATCGAGCGCGGACCGGGCAATAGGAGCGTCCCGACCCACCCGCTGATCTCTGGCATCATGGTGCCATGAGGCAACGCTGGGTGCGACTGCGCGTCAGTGTTTGCGCGAAACATCGAGCAGCGCCCGCTGCGCTCGTGCTTGTCGTCGCAGCGTGTAGCGGTTCGACCGCGCCGGCCATGCACCCAAAGACGTGGAAGGCCTGGGTGAAGACGTTCTGCGGCACGCAATACGAACTGCGAACTATCACAGACGCGGCGACCGTCATCCCCGATAGCCGTTCCTTCCATATCGAGAACCGCCTCTATCCCGCAATGTACGCACGATCGACCACGGAAGCGTCGGACATGCGAACACGGGCGATCGACACACTCGAATCGGTCGCTGCCAAGTACCGCGCTGCTAGTGCCCGCGTGCATGCTGCGGGGCCACCGACTTCGCCATCGATCCTCAACGGCGGTCGCCTTGCGGAGCGCTATGAGCATTCGCAGACCGTGGTTGCCTCCGAACTTGAACGTCTTGTGCCGGTTGCACGCCGCCTACCGGTCGAAGATCTCAAACAGTTCCAAACTGCATTCGATGCTTTACGCATCGAGGCTCTTCACGCCTTGGAAACCGCAGACCACGACTTCGGTCAGGCACCGACGATCGCTACCGGGCCTGAGCTCGAAAAGATCATGCGCCAGGACGGCAACTGCTATTGGCTTGGGGACTAGCTACCGCGCCTGGCACGCGGATCTGCCGATCGGATCGCTTGGTTCGCAGCGGCTGAGCGAGCAGATCGTGCGCACAAAATGCCGCTTCGACCCCGCTCTTATCCGAAGAGCCGAAATACCAGCGGTTTAAGAAGTCGCTCCACGGGTTGCAAGCGGTGTGAGATTCGCGAAGTGGTCGCCGATGGAATTGGCTGCGCGCTCGTCGGCTTCGCTTGAGACCTGCGCGTATAGGCCGATCGTGAGTCGAGGGTCCGAATGCCCGAGGCGATTCTGTGCGGTGCGAACATCGACACCGGATGCGATGAGGACGGTTGCAGCGGTGCGCCGAAGATCATGGAATCCCAGTCCCGTGACACCTGCGTTGCGGCACGCGGGAACCCATACGCGTGAGCGGAATGCTGCGTAGCGAAGTGGACCACCAGCGGGCGCGGCGAATACGTACTCATCGCTGTTCTTAGCAGTGAGTCCACGACTCGCGAGGTGTGCGGCGAGCAGTGCATTCAGGCGATCGGGCATCCGCATAGAACGACGCCCCGCGGCCGACTTAGGCCTCCCGACAATGAGCTGTCCACGTACCTCACTCAAGGACTCTTCGATCGAAATTGTCTGGCGCAACAGGTCCAAGTTCCGGACGCGCAAGCCAGCGCATTCCGAGAAGCGCAATCCGAGCATCGCTCCAACGTGCACGAGTGCCTTGTATTCGGGTCCGACGGCTCCCGCGAGAGCTTCGAGTTCAGCGGGCGTTACGACGTGGTGTGCTTTTGGCTCAACTGAAGGGAGCTTGATCCCGCGACAGGGGCTGCGACCGATGAGGTCGGCCTCAACCGCGGTGGTGAGGATCGCTCGAAGGACTGCGTAACGTCGCCGGACTGTGCTCGGTGCCGCTTTGACCGTCCATTTGTTTACGAGTCCGCGTATCTCATTCGGCGTAATCGAACCGAGAGCTTTCGCCCCAAGCGTTGGGTTTAGGTGCAAACGAATGGTGTCTTCGTCGCATGCAAGCGTCTTGGGCCGTTTGTTTGGGTCGCCTTGGAGCCATTGCGCAGCCCATGCTGCGAAGGTGCGGTTCGCGCCACGCGGATCAACCCATTGACCGCGCACCAGATCAGCTTGCACTGTTGCGGCGAATGCGATCGCATCCTTTCGCGTGCGCCAGGTCTTTGACCGTTCGCGGCCATCAGGCCCGCGGTAGCTCACGTCGTAACGGTGTCCATCTTTCGTTTTGCGTTTCAATATCGCTGCCATTGGGTTCCTTTGCGGATGTGGCACCTCAAATAGGTGCGCTTTTCAATTTGAATGCGTTGCATTGTTGTTGAGCCTTGGACCGGCTCGTACTTGATCTGATCCGCGTGTACCTGGTGCAAGAAATCCTCGTTTCCGCGCGAGGCGCAGGCGGCTGTTTATCGTCGCCTCTGAGACAGAGAACTCTTTGGACAGTCGAAAATTCACACCTTTACGTCGGCGCTCACTCGCTGGTCGTTTGGTGTCCTCGTCGCTGATCTCGATTCGTCGCAATGCGAACCGTCGCAGGAATTCGTCGTCGAGCGGCGGGCGGCCTGGACCGCTCTTTGCAACATTGACTGTTTCAGCAATCGTTTCGTTCAGCGATGAGTCGGGAGTGAGCAATCCCCAAGCGCGGGCTAAGGCGTCAGCTTCTGGACGATCTTTGAGTTTCTTGAGGACGCCTTGCGTGATTGTCCCAATCGGGATGTCCCTCAGAGTTTCCCAATTGATTGTGGGTGTCGATTCCGGATGGGCTCGAAACGGCGAAGCCATGATGTTCAGGTCAGTGACCTGAACTCGATCATCGACTAGGCGCACGACACCATCAACCCAATGAACGGCATTCTTGGCGATGAATGTGGCCGCCCAGTCATCGCTGCCCGACCTCTCAACTTCAACGCAATCGACCCCCCAATGACTGATTTCCGACTCGTTCACGACACCGACACTACGCCGGATTCGCTATTTCGTCAATATCCGACAGAAATAATCTAAATAATGCTTATCCAGCGGGGTTTTCGCCAATTCCATTGCGCCAGTATCTGCGCCACACTCGCTAGATGAACCGAACAACAAGCATTCGACGCCTGCTCGACATCGTTGAAACGCGACAACGACTTCCAGAACCCGTCGACCGTCGACGTATCCGTCAAGCAGCAGGACTCACTCTTGAGGAGATTGGCGACGCACTCACGGTGAGTGCCGATGCTGTCCGCCTGTGGGAGCTTGGCGCGCGGCGACCCAGCAATCGCTACGTCGCAACGTACGTGGCGTTGCTCGAATCCCTCGCGTCAACCACAGAACGACTGAGGGGTGAACGATGAACGATACGGCACTCTTGTTGACCGTCGAAGAGACATCGGTGCTGCTCAGTTTGGGGCGCACCAAAGTCTACGAACTCATTGCGACTGGCGACCTTGCAACCGTGCGGATTGGACGGTCGCGGCGCATCCCGCGACAAGCCGTCGAACGATACGTGTCTTCGCTGATCGAAAAAGCAGCGATCTTGCCCATATAGCCGCGTGTGCTCCGGCTGCAACCGTCGCACCCACAAAAGAAAGAACCTCGAATGAGCAATGGTAATCCTAGGCCCCGTTGTGAGTGCGCACAATTGCGCGGACGAATCTCAACGCTGTGGCGTGTCCGGATCAATCGCCCGCATTGGCAGACTTCCGAGTTCAAAGTTGTGCGGCGTTTCTCATACGAACTGCACGCTCGGAACTACGCAGCGAAGATGTCGGATCGTTGGCCGGACGCGTTGATCGAGATTGCATCGTGTCACCTGACTCAATGGAAACCGGTTCGTGACGGTTCTCAGTGAGCGCGCCCCAACGAGCGACGGCGGGCGTATGGCGTCATGCGATCGCACACGCACCCAGCACCCGGATTACGACGATGACAAATGATGGGCGTCGTCGAGTTACGAACCCCGATCCGACGAGCCTCACCAGCAATCAGAAGCTCGTCGCGTACACGCTTGCGGTCTACATGGACGCGGACGGTTCAAACTGTTACGTCGGCACTGACAAGCTTGCTGCCGCCGCCATGCTTGGTAAGAAGAAGGTGCTCGGATGTCTGGAAGTGTTGGCGGCGAAGGGCTACCTTCACATCGAGAAACGTGGTGGACGACTCTCGAATCGGTACGCAGCGACGCTCCCAGCGGTGTCAGTAGTAGAACCGCAAATCGGTGGGTCCGCTGTTCCAAAACGCGAGCTTGCGGTTTCAGATCTAGAACTGCACCGCAAATATTTCGGAGTTCCACTTACGGGTTTAGCGGTTCCAGATCGCGACGTTGTGGTTTCAGTAGGAGAACCCAACCACCACACCACCACACCACAAGGTGGTGGGGGTGGTGGTGAGCTGAACAGCTTCGGAGGGTCGGCTGACGCCGCCCGCCTCGCTGCCAGCACAAATCAAACAGCCATGCGTCAATGGTGGAACAAACATGCGCTGATCCATGCCCCAGCAGGCGTCACCATCAATGAACTCGACAAATCTTTGGCCCAGATCGTCGCTCTTCGGCTCACTCAGGGATGGGATCCCGACGAACTCGCGCGGCGGGGTTTCATTGACTGGCCCAACAAGATCAAGAATTCCGCGACCGGCGTACTCAGAAAGAAACTCGAAGAACTCCCCGACCAACCAATCGCGCCGTTACGTTCGGAAGACCGCCTTCCGAACGTAACGACAATCTCCGCCGCCATCGGCAAGCCAAAGCTCACCACAAAAGGTGAATGTATTGACGCCCTCGAAATGTTAGTGGGGTGCACTGACGAACAGGATGACTGGGTTGACTCACGTCTCGACGCAGAGTCGGCGTTGGAAATTGAGGACCAACTCGTTCGCTACATCAAGCATCAACTGACGGAATATGAAGAAACCGAGAACGGCGCGAATCGTCTCGTCGACGCCGAGGACGAGTGCCTTCTAAGTCACAACGCAAACGGTTGGTGGTGTTCGATCTGTTCAACGGTATCCGTCAGACAGATGATGCCGGTGATCAGCCACGTCCGTCGACGCCGCGACGAACTCCTTGAAAAAATGTTCAAGAACAATTACGCAAGTTGAAGCAGTGAAACGAAGCGGTACGACAGGTGAGGCTATAGGTGCAAAACAACAATGAACAAGACGCTGTGAATCGTAACTATCGCGGTATTCCCGGTCGACGACATTCATATGCAACGACCCTCGGAAAGAAGATGAACGACCGTGGCCTAAGAAAGACAGACGTGATCGCAGCAACAGGAATAGCGGATCGCACGTTGACTGCATACCTCAGTAACGAACGTTGGATTTCAACACCAAACGCAATCGCACTGGCCCACCTACTCAAATGTACGCCGAAAGAATTGCGCGCTGACTACGAAGAAACGCGACAGCGCTGTCGCAACTAAGCGATGCATCGACGAGACGTCGCCGTGGATGTATACAACGAATGTCGATATGGACGATCGTCCACCGCCCGTCGCGAAACCCAGTTGGCCCCGTCGCACCCCATTACCTAGGAAGGGCGCAATCCCCAAATTACGCCTACCTACGTTTTCGTGGGAAGAAGGCGGCTATAACAGCTGGTTCTTCGCGTGAGTTAAGGAGGCTTGAGATCAGTTTCGTTCGCGGCTGTCCCGATCGCGAACGCCATTCGTCAGTCGCGAGTTGACCATTCGTAACGCCCACATTCGTGAAGGTAACTCGCCGTGACGTCAGTTAATCGAGTGGGGCCATACGCGTTCAATGCAGCTCGGTGTAGCGCAGACCCCGATCCGCCAAGCTGCTGCATCAGCGCACTTACCTCGGAGCGCGGGACTTCCAGCAACCTCCCTACACCTGGATATTCGAACGCAGGCAACTGCATGAGTAGCTACGTACGTAATCATCGATACGGGGCACCCCTGCCGCAGACCACCCGTGCAGGATGTTCAAGCGTTAGTTTGAAATCCATGGCTGTATTCGATGCTCGACTCGCAACGACCATACGCGTCGATATCGCGCGTCTTTCTGGAAGACGTTGAGCGTGTCGTCGGGCGATCGTGACTCGGGTTTGCGCCTACCTGAAGTGGTCGCCGCGTTCTCGCTTGCGACAGATCTGGGTCTCGGCCAGCCAATGGAACACGTGTTGCGTTCGTGGGCGATCGCGACCCGGCTCGGTGAACACATGGGCATCGAAGATGACATTGCCGCGTCGCTGTATTACGTATCGATGTTGGCGTGGGTGGGTTGTGTTGCCGACACGCCCGAAGTTGCCGCGTGGTTCGGTGACGACATTGCGTTTCGGCGTGACAGTTACGCAATCGACTTCGCAGGGTTGCCGAGGGTCAAGTTCGCGCTCGGTCACCTGGGTGAAGGCAGCCGACCACTGCATCGTCTACGACTCGCTGGCGCATTGGCGAAGACCGGCGGCAAAGTGATCGAGCGAGGATTGATGGCGCACTGCCTGACCACGTCGTTGATGGCGGAGCGGCTTGGGCTGGGCGACGAGGTATGCGGGCCGTTGCGCCAGTTCTTCACGCGATGGGATGGCAGCGGAGTGCCCGATGGTGTCGGCGGCGACGACGTGGCACGGTCGATACGACTCTTTCACTTAGCCGATTGTGCTGAGGTCGCACATCGGCACGGTGGTATCGATGCTGCGATCGAGATGGCACGCTCGCGACGTGGCACTCACTTCGATCCAGTAATTGTTGATATTTTCTGCACGGTGGCCAACGATGTGTTTGACGGGTTGAAGGACGCGACGGATTGGGAATCGATGATCGCGAGCGACCCGCGACTGCAACATCGACTGACTGAGTCGCAGCTCGATGTGGCGTTGGAAGCCATCGCAGATTTCACTGATCTTCGCTCACGCTCACGGACGGGCCACTCTCGTGCGGTCGCCGAACTTGTGTCGCGGGCCGGGGAGTTGAGTGGACTTTCCGCGAGCGACGTCGTGATCCTTCGACGCGCCGCCTTGGTGCATGATGTCGGTATGCACGGGATCCCTGCGACGATCTTGGAAAAGCCCGGGCCGCTCACATCGATTGAGTCCGAGCGACTCCGGATGCACGCGTATTACACCGAACGGACCTTGTCCCGGCCGCCAACATTGGCGAAGATCGGCGCTGTTGCTTCGCTCGTGAGTGAACGCCTTGACGGAACCGGGTATCACCGCGGTCTGTCGGGCTCCGCGATTCCAATGACCGGGCGAATACTTGCGGCAGCGTGCGCGTTCCAGGCGATGACAGAACCGCGTGCGTACCGCCCAGCACGCACTCCGAAAGACGCGGCGAGTGAACTGCGCAGTGAGGTCCGTGCCGGGCGTCTTGGGCCAGACGCAGTCGATGCTGTGCTCAGCGCTGCGGGTCAACACCGACCGAAACGCGCCGTCGGGCCGGGCGGGCTCACGCCGCGCGAGATCGAGGTGTTGACTCTGATCGCGCGGGGCGCCTCGAACAAACAAGTCGCGCGCATGCTCGGGATCGCAGCCAAGACCGCGGGCACGCATATTGAGCGGATCTACAGCAAAATCGGTGCCTCGACACGGTCGGGTGCGACGTTGTTCGCGATGCAAAACGGACTCCTCGACGCGCAAACGCCACTCGATTTGTAGGGCGAATACCGGACGACGCGCAGCGTCGACTCCCGTACGTTGATCTGCGAAGGCCACTCGGGCCTGAATTCGAAAGGATCGACATGACGAACAAGGCAGTCATCTCCCTGACCACGGGCCTCGAAGACCCCGAGAAAGTCACCGTTGCGTATCTCGTCGCCGTCGGCGCAGCCGAGTCTGGCCGCCCGACGCTCATGTTCCTCACCAAAGAAGCCGTCCGACTCGCCCTCGTCGGGACCGCGATCGGCGTCGCCTGCGACGGATGCCCTCCTCTCGGCGATCTCGTGAAGCGGTACGAAGCAGCTGGTGGCCAGTACTACGTCTGCCCGGTCTGCTTCAACGCCAAGCACCTCGACGGTGCGAACCTCATCGCTGGTGCCGAACTCCAAGGCACTGTGCCGATGTGGGCGTGGATCGGCGACGGCGCAACAACGTTTAGCTACTAGGCCAGAACGGACCACACGATGACCGTTCGCTTCTCTGCCTCGCGTGTCATCGACGCGACTGTTGACGATGTGTTCAGAACCTTGACTGACGTCGCACGTCTGCCTGATTGGAACGCGGCGATCGCTGCTGTAGTCGAACAGCCCGATCAACTCGAGGTCGGTGCGCAATGGGTCGTCGAGATGCACGCGCTCGGCCGCACTTGGCACAGCAGGTCGGTGACCGAAGCGATCGACCCGATCCGGCGCGTCTTCGCACATCGGTCGTTCACCGATGACGGCAACTCGTCGTATGCCCTGTGGACGTGGGTCGTGGCCGACCACGGCGACGGCACGCTCGTCACCGTCGCCTGCGAACTACACCCCCGCACCTTTTGGCGACGTGTGCTGTTGGTGCGGATCCGTTCTCGGCAACTCGCACACACCGAACTCAGAGAGTCGCTCGGGGCACTCGAAGTTGCAGCGAGGCGTTCCCCAGACTCTGTGATCAACACCAACATTGGAGGCGATCAATGACCGAGAACCTCAGCGTCGATCCAGAAGCACTTCGAGCCGACGTGCGCGACAAATACAGGGACGTCGCGACAAACCCGCACGGAACGTTCCACTTCCACACCGGCCGGACACTCACCGCGTTGCTCGGCTACGACCCGGTGGTCATCGAGGCGTTTCCCGATCGTGCGGTCGAGTCGTTCGCTGGCGTTGGCAACCCATTTTCGAGTCGCGACCTACAGTCTGGCGAACATGTCGTTGACATCGGAAGCGGCGCGGGCTTCGATTCATTTGTTGCGGCGACCGCGGTCGGAGACTCTGGTCGCGTCGTTGGCATCGATATGACTCCCGAGATGCTCGCCAAATCCCGTGCCTCCGCACTGGCCATGGAGATGAGCAACGTCGAGTTTCGAGACGGTCTCGCAGAAGCAGTCCCCGTCGACGACGGTTGGGCCGATGTTGTGATCTCGAACGGTGTCATCAATCTGTGTGCGGATAAACGAGCGGTCTTCGCCGAGATACACCGTGTCCTGAGACCGGGCGGCACACTCCAATTCGCCGACATCGCCAACGGCCGACCCGTGCCGCCCGAGGCACTGCGAGACATCGACCTTTGGACCGGCTGAATAGCCGGTGGGCTGCCCCGTGCGGGCTGGCAACAGATGCTCAAAGAATCCGGCTTCGAAAACATTACGATCGGACCGGCCGTCGACACCTTCGGCGGTGCCATCGGCGAACAAAGTGCCCGAGCATTCGATGTGTTTGCATATGCCTTCTTGGCCACCAAGCCAACCTGATCGCTCGCTTAACGCAACAGTGCCGGCACTGTTGCCCAGCAACAGGTTCGCTCGTTGACCGCGGCTGACGATCCCGCGCTTGTTTCGCGCAGCGTGGTTTCCGAGCCTGTCGACGCATTGTGGACCGACCGGCTCCCCGGCGTATTTCATTGGTTGACCCGCCTCGGTGCCGATGTCGAAGACTCCGATGCCGTGCGTCTCGACAAGGCGATTCTTGCGCTGGTGTCAAGTCTGATTGCGGTAATGTCATTCGCGTGGATCTTGATCTACCTGGGGATCGGACTTCCTCGGTCGGCCGCCATCCCATTCATTTATCAACTCTGTGTCGTCGCGAGCCTTGTCGGCTTCGCAACCACGAAGCGCATCGAAATGACCCGCACGATCTTGCTTGCTCTCATGCTGGTGCTCCCGTTCGCGCTCCAATGGAGCCTCGGTGGATTCGCGAACGGGTCCGCTGTGGCTGCTTGGGCAGGAATTGCTCCGATTCTCGCCTACTTGTTCGGAGCGCGAAGCCGAGTGTCGCTTGCCGCATTCGTGTTACTCGTCGCGATCTCGGCGATGTTCGAGAGCAAGTTTGCCGGGGGCGCACCAAAAATTGGTGACGACATCCGTGCAGCCCTGTTCGCGATGAACCTCGCTGGTCCTACGTTCGCAGCGTTTCTGGCACTGTTGTACTTCACCGCCGAGCGCGACCGGAACCGTGCCGCACTCGCGCTACAACATCAACTCCTCAGAGCCGAGCAGGACCGGTCAGAGCGGTTGCTGTTGAACATCCTGCCAGCTGCGATCGCGGATCAGCTCCGCAATGGGGTCGCGACGATTGCAGAGTTCCAGCCCGATGTGACAGTCCTGTTCGCCGATATTGTCGGCTTCACGCACCGCGGCGGAACCCTCGAAGCGCATGCGCTCGTTGAACTACTTAATGAAGTGTTCAGCGCCTTCGACGATCTCACGGAGGCTGCGGGCCTGGAGAAGATCAAGACCATCGGCGATGCATATATGGTGGTCGGGGGACTTCCCACTCCGCGTGTGGATCATCTCGCTGCGGTGCTAGAACTCGCGCTCGCGATTCTGAATGCTGCGTCAGAAATAAGCTCGTCCTTCGCGGAGCCTGTGCAGTTGCGCATCGGTATCGATACTGGCCCTGTGGTCGCTGGAGTGATCGGGCGACGTAAGTTCAGCTACGACGTTTGGGGCGACACGGTAAACACCGCGAGTCGAATGGAGGCACATGGTCTGGCCGGGCGTGTCCATGTGACTGAACGCGTCTGGAGTTCGGCGCGACAGGAGTTCGAATTCGAGTCGCGTGGGGTCGTCGAGATCAAGGGTAAAGGAATGATGAGAACGTTTCTTCTCGTAGGTTCACAATCATGACTCAACAGTGCCCGTGGACTTCGCTCGGCGTCCGTGTGGAGGTTAGCTGCTTAAAGTTCAGTGCCGATCGCGTGCATTTAGTGCAATGGTGGGCACTGTTGCATTAAGCGCACGCGAGCATTCGTTGGCTGTGGGCACGCCTCGCGATTTGCATCGCGAGAAACGTCGGCTTGTGTCCGTTTTGCGCTAACGCAACAGTGCCGATGAACTTCCCTCGGAGGAGACATGCAAGGATTGGATGGTGTCGTACCTGCCCGGCAAGTGCCGCTGATTATTCCGCCGACTTTGGATAAGGCACCCGGGTTGGAAACGATCTGCTGCGTAGTCAGTGGCGAGTCGCGGGTGACAGTCTGCGGTCGGCAGATCGAATTGTGTTTCTCGGTTAATCCCTTCCAGAAATGGACACAAATTCGCTGTTCCTGTTCGCCACCCTGTCGCATGGGAAGCAGATCATCCCTGTCAACCTCGACAGTTCGATCGTTCAACGATTCCAAGAGGACCTGAACGTCGCGCGAGACCCCGAGAGATCTGACGGCCGATCTAAGCGGCGACTTGCAGCCACCGGTAATCGGCGATGCTGAACGTCTCCCTTCGAGGCATCGAATATCCATCCCGCGAATATCCCGCGGACGCCGCCAATCGCAGTAGTTCGCCGGTGTTCGCACACCTACTCTGACCTGCTGTTATCGATCGCACACGTTCGCCCAAGAACGTATGGATTACCCTCGTAATGAGCAGGTCAGGAGTTCGAGTCTCCTCTTCGGCTCTCTTGAAGCCTCACGCGAGAACTTTGTGCGTTTGAGCACCGTTGGGGTAGTTGGATAACAAAGTTCAGAGGGTCTCGAGGTGGTTGGCGTGATTCAGCCGATCATCAAGCCGGAGAGTTCTTCGCAGAGTTCCGTGACGCGTTCGACCGCTTCGGTCCGTTTGACCGGAGTCATGCCGAGCGGAGCTAGCGCAGCGTCGAGGTCGCGGGTTGATTCGGCGAGAGGCTCCCCCATAATCGATGCCGCGAGTTCGTCGGCGCCCCGCAGTACCAGCCCGAGTGCCGAGTCGTCCTCGCGTTCGTGATGTTGACGAACCGCCATGATTGATTCCGGACCGAATCGCAGTGCTTCGAGGGCCCGCGCCCCTATCTCAGCGTGGTCCGCTCCGAAACGTGTTCGCTCGGCTTGGCAGAGTTCGACGCCGTCGCCTACAGATGCAGCAAGCGCAGCGAACTCCTCGGGGACTTTTCGAAACACCAGCGCGAGGCCGATGTCGTGAAGGAGTCCGATACTGAATGCATCGCCTGCGTTTAAATCGGCGATCTCGGCGAGCACTCCCGCGGCTGCCGCAGTGGCGGTGGCATGCGTCCAGAATCCCGCGGGCACCGACACGCCTTCGGTCGTGCCGAGGTCGAGGGCCGCCGCGGCCACTACTGACCGAACAGTGGCGACGCCGATGACGGTGACTGATCGCCACGCGCTCACCACCGGTTCGGCCAAACCATAGAAAGAAGAGTTCGCCATCTTGATGAGCCGGGCAGAGAGTGACGGGTCGCGTTCCAGCACTTTGCCGAGTGACTCAGCCGATACCCGTTGATCGTCGAGCATTCGCAGTAGACGCAGACCTACGCCCGGTTGCACCGGAATTCGGGTGATCTCATCGAGAATGTCGTCGGTCTGTGCCATTGCCATAGTGAGTAGTTCGCCCTTAGCTCTCCATGTACGAGTACTGCTGCAGTTACATCATCGGCAGAAGCCGATCTCAAACTTACGGACGATGGGAAAATCGCTGAAGTTCATCTGTTTGCAGTAGGTCCATTGGCTCACGACGGCCTGGTGCGAGCCGATTCGGATTATCGTGGCCACCGGTAGCACGTCACCGCTAGAAGTTTGCAGGCATTGTTCATGAGGAACTCTGAATCCAAAGTGGCTGGTACTACGACGGGGTTTCTTGAAGCGCTACTTGAGCATTCCTCAGACATGATTGCCGTGACCGATGCGCGTGGCACGCTCACTTGGTTGAGTCGTGCTGTTGAGCGGGTGCTGGGATTCGGTAACGCGGAGGTGATCGGCCGAAATATTTTGGAATTCGTGCATCCCGATGAGGTTGCTGGGGTTGCGGACTCGATGTCGACAAGCGTCAGCGAACCTGACGCGGCCGATCCCCTTGAGATCCGTGTGGCGAGGGCCGACGGAAGTTGGCTGATCTGCGAAGTCGTTGGTGTTAACCGACTCAAAGATCCGCTGGTGCAAGGAATGGTGTGGCACGCCCGTGATGTCTCGACACGCCTCGAACTTCAGCGGCAGCATCGGCGTCTCTTCGAAGATAGTCCTACGCCGACCTTCTTGGGTCGCCCCAGGGCACTGGGCGTGATCGCGAACCGGGCCTTTGCAGAACTGATTGGGTACAGCGTGGAGGAGCTGCGCACGAAGTCAGCTCAAGAATTGCTCGACGCATCGGCGTTGCCGCGGCTCGAAAGATTTGAGGCTGCAATGGCAGAAGGATTGTCGGTGACATTGCGAGGTGACATCGCGATGATCCGAGCTGATGGCTCAAGCTTTCAAGCTGAAATTGCTGTGACTCCTGTCGTTGATGAACGCGGCGTGATGTACATCACGACGGTGTACGACGTCACCGAGTGGCGTGACGCGGTACGTGGGAACGCAAACGCCCAAGCTCGTTTCGCCGCGATCGCTGATCATTCCTCGGACATCATTGTGTTAGTGGAACGCAATGGGTATTGGGAAGCCAATGCTGCGACTACTCGATTGCTCGGCTATCCGAAGGGCTTTGATCCGATCGAAGGCCCGCTACACATGATTCACATGGATGACCGCGGCCGAGCAATTAATGCGCTGGAGGATCTGTTTGAAGGTCGTTGGCCGGAAGATAAGCATTTCGAGCTACGGCTTATCGACATTCACGGGGAGGTTAAGGAATATGAGTTCCGCGGTCGACTCAACCCGGCAGGTGATGCAGTGATTACGGCTCGTGATCTCACGCTTCAGCGTCGCGCAACGCAGCAACTCCTCGAACAGGAACGGCGCCTCGCATTCGAAATCGCCGAACGCGAGCGGGCGGAAATGGAGACTCGACTGGAACAAGCTCTGCGTCTCGAAAGCGTTGGGCGGCTTTCGGTGGGGCTTGCCCACGACTTCAACAATCTGGTCGGCGTGATTTTGAATTACACATCGGTGCTCGAGCGCAACGATTTTCTCGACGGCGCTGGGTTACAAGATGTCGCATCGATATCGGCGGCGGCTGAGGCGGCGGCCAGCCTCGCGACATCGTTGTTGCATTTTGGCGAAGCAAATGCGAATCCGTCGACGGTTGTTGATATCCGTTCTGTGGCTCAAGAAATTGAACCGCTTGTGCGGGCGTCATTGCGTTTAGGGCAATCGTGCGCGCTGAGTCTTTGTGAATCTGCAGCTTTGGTGCAGATGGACCGCGGCCAACTGGAACAGGTCTTCATGAACTTGGCGATTAATGCTCGCGACGCGATCACAGACGACGGCCACATCGAGATTGATGTGCGACTTGGGAGCGACTCATCAGGCGAATCGGTGGTGATGATTGACGTGTCCGATGATGGTGTGGGTATGACCGACGACGTGCGCAAGCGGGCCTTCGATCCGTTCTATACAACGAAGCCAACTGGGCTCGGCACTGGGCTCGGTCTTGCCGTCGTACACGGCATTGTCAAACATCATCAGGGAGACGTGCGTCTTGAATCAACCAGCGGCAAGGGCACACGAGTTTCGATTTTGATTCCGTCCGCGATTGATCAATGAGCTACGGCGGGCACTAACTGCCGGCGCAGCAACAGCAGTTGAGCTGTTTCGGCGACCCATTGATTGATGAACGCTTCGGACACGCCGTCGCTAAATATCACGTCGGCGGCCGCCACTAACACCAGCCGAATATCGTCTCGTTGGAGACCGTCGTACAGCATCGAGCAACTCCCTTCGGCCGCCCGCACTGCGACGGTACGTCATCGTCCAACGAAAAGGGGGGATTTCGCGCTGCCAGTGAGATCCTGTTGCGATCGGTTGCTCTGCGTGAGCGTGCTAGATAACCGTGCTAGATAACCGTGCCGGGGTTGCCCTCACCGTCGATGACCGTGAGGTTGCTGGCTTCCCAGGATTGCATCCCGCCGGTGAGGTTGTAGGCGTTGAAACCCTGTGCTTCGAGGAGTTCCGCAGCTTTCAGCGATCGCGCACCGGCTCGGCACACGACGATGATGTCTCTATCTCGAGGAATCTCCGAATATCGGGTCGGAACTTCCGACAGCGTGATGTACAAGGCACTCGGCGCATGACCGGCGTTCCATTCATCGTCATTGCG
>SXHN01000070.1 GCA_005773635.1 Actinomycetota bacterium | reverse complement strand
ATTGCCCGCAAAATCCACACTCCAAAACTCAACCGAATGCACACCCTCATCAGCCAACAACACCGACGACCCCGATTGCACCCCACCACCATCAACCACAAACCTCGTCACATCCACACCCGACAAACCATCCGACGCCGCGAGCAACACCGTGACTGTTGCGTTGTTCCATTCTGGCAACGTCAAGGCTGACGTGGTCGGCGCGTGGAGATCGATCTTCACAGGATCACTTGTCGTGTTCGTGTTGTTGTCTGCATTATCAGCAATCGAAGCGCTTGCGGAAACTGCTGCTCCTTCAGAATTCAGTGTGCTGTCAGCTGGACACGAACCGTTAATGCCCGACAGCGCATCGTCACAACTCCAGTCGATCGTCACCGGCGCCGAATACCAACCATTGCCATTCGCCGCAGTCGTCGGCACACCCGAAAGATTCGGGGCCACCTGATCCAGCTTGACGGTTTCCGTCAACGAGGTGGAGCCACCTGCGCTGGTTGCGGTGCAGGTAAACGAGACGCCGCTCACCGACGTGTCCGTCGAGCGAGTTACTGGATCACAACCGATCCTCGAGTCGATTGGTGTCAACGAGTCAGTGACATCCCAACCCACTGTGACCGGCGAGTTGTTCCAGCCGTTGGCGTTCGGAGTCGGTTGCACTGTCGAAGCCACCAGCGGTGCAGTCGTATCCGAAATCACTATCCGAGTCGCGACCACGGTACCGCCGTCGTCGTCGTTCAAAGTAACCACCACGGTGTATTCACCGTCGACCGCGAAAAGATGCGCCGCACTTACCGTGCCGTTACCCGCGCTTTCGCTGATCGCCGCACCGGTCACCGAACCGTCGCCCCAATCAACTGTGGCGGTGTGCGTGTCGTTACTTCCAGGATCACTGAACGGCAATTCAATTGCGACCGTCGATCCGTTCGGAACAATCGACGATTGCTCCAGTGCTCCAACAACGGGAGCAACGTTGCCAACCACAAGGGTCGCGGAGCTCTGGACCGCGGTGTTGACGCCGTCGTTCACTGTGATCGTCGCGGTTATCACGGCGTCGTCATCACAACGCAACGTCAAGGTTGCAGCGGACGATCCCGCGCCAGTGACCTCGCAGGTTATTCCAGGTTCGCCAGCCACTGAATAGGTCCACGAATACGTCAGGGCATCGCCATCCAGATCGAACGCAGACGCGCTCAATAACATTTCAGTGCCTTCAAGGCCTGCGTAGGGCCCTCCTGCATCCACAGTGGGAGGCGTATTCACGAGGATCTGCGTCGTCGAGACGGCCGTTCCACCGTTGTCGTCGGTCAATGTCACTGTGATGGTGTACAAGCCGGCCTGGCTGTAAGCATGACCCGACGCAAACGCTCCAGCACCCTGAGCTTCCGTTAGTGTGGCATTCGACGATGTGAGGTCGCCCCAGTTAATCGTCGCGGTGTGAGTGTCGTGGGTACCGGGGTCGCTGAATGGTGCTGAGACCGCAACGAGGGATCCGACCGGTATTGGCCCCGCCGTCACCGCCACGCTGCCTAACACTGGATCCGCATTCGCGATCGCCACGGTGGTGTTCGCAACAACCGCAGCATTGACGCCATCATCAACAGTGAGTTGCGCTGCGACGACGGCTTCGTCGTCGCATGTGATATTCGGGGTCAGTGTCGCGACGTCTGTGGTCACACAACTTGTGCCAGGGTCGCTCAGCGTTGGGGTCAACGTCCAGGTCGTGACAAGGTTGTCGGCATCGGGGTCATTTGCCGTTCCAGTCAAACTGGTCGTGGCGCCTTCGGCACCAGCGAAGGGCCCGCCTGCCGACGCGGTCGGAGGCCCGTTCACGTCAACACCAATGTTGCGCGTCGTCAGGCCACCGTCGTCGTCTCGCACAGTTACCGTCACCGTGTAGTGACCACGATTCGCATAGATATGGGTGGCATTGAGTGAACCGGCACCATTGGTTTCAGTCACAACAACGTTGTCTGATGTCGTGTCGCCCCACTCCACTGTCGCCGTGTGAGTGTCTCGTGGACTGGCGTCCGAGAACGCGACGTTGATCGCAACCGGTGTCGTGATCGGGATCTGCCCAGTCGGACCTGTAGGGGTCGCCACTGTTGGCGCGACATTGTTGAATGTCAGCGTCGCCGATGATGTGACGGGCGCGTGGAATCCGTCGGTCACCGACAACGTCGCAGTAACGACAGCGTCGTCGTTGCAGGTCACCGTCGGGTTCAGAGTGTTCGTCGCGGCTGGCGTACACACCGTGCCTACCGGCGCTGCGACGTTGAACGTCCAAGACTTTTGAATCGTGCTTCCCTCAGGGTCGCTCGCTGCACCCAGAAGTCCAATGGTGCCGTTCTCACCGGCGCTGTAAGGGCCTCCCGCATTCGCAACTGGAGGCGCGTCGTGACGGGTCAGGATGCGGACTTGGTCGAAGTCGTTGCCTGTCGAGGTGCGGATGGTGACCGTCCTCAAACTTGTGAAAAAGACGCCGTCGCCTGCTGCACCGAGTTCAAGGTCATTGGTCACCGAAGTTCCGGTGGAATAATCGGTGGTCGGGCTGCCGAGCAAGTTGCTGTTCAGCAAGCGACCGCGCAACACCATGATTCCAACGATGTCGGCCGCAAACGTAAGCGTGCTTGTGAGGACTGTGGTGCCACTGTTGTTTGGTCGCACCGCATCAAAGAAGTGACTGTCAACTGTCGTTCCTGCCGGGATAGTCCCAGTACTGAGCCCGCTTTGAAGTTCGTAACTCCCGAGTTGCGTGATATCGGCTGTGAGATTGGATGCCAGGGTGACACCTTGCTGTTCGTCCCATGCCCAGTTCGTCGTGAGTGAAGCCAAGCCAGCCGATCGACCAACCGACGCGGGCGGGGCAATCTTTGTCACCTGACCGCTGGTGCCCGAGATCACTGCGTTGACAGGTGATGGCAGCACTAGCGCGCACGCAACAGTGATGGCAATTGCAACAAAAACCTTCGATTTTGGTTGCGTTTTCGACATGCTTGACATGGGCGGGCCCCGCGATCAGTGCGCGGTAGAACCCAATTCGCAAAATATCAGAGCCGCCCTTGACTGCGAAGCTTCGCCCGCGCAACCGTGACGGTACAGGATCGCGACTCCGACCGCAACTGCTTGCGAAACCCGATGGTTGCGTTATGACCAACGAGTATGCCATGCTCACGGCGCGTCGCGGGGCGGAGCAGCGCGCCAACAAGGTCGAAAGGACAACCATGGCACGACCTCGCGCCCCAAAAATCCTCGTGTCGCTGATCGCGTCAAGCTTGCTTGCTGCCGCGGGAGGATTCGGCACCGCGCATGCCGATACGCCTGCACTCGCGGTTACGCCGTCGACGGGGCTCGCCGACGGCGAGATCGTTGACGTGACCGTCTCGGGGATAACTCCGACTCCGCTGGGAAGAATTTTCATCGGTCAATGCTCGAACGCGTACGGCAACGGCACGCCGCTGCCGTCGGTCAATGCCGCGACCGACTGCGAAACCAGCGCATGGATCGACGGACCGAATGGAACGATTTCGTATACGGCGAAACAAACCGGAATCGGCTCCGCCAACCGCGCTTGCATACCGGCACCGCCAGCGATCGCGCCATGCTTCATATACACGCCCTCAGGCATCAACGTTCCGACGTTCCCAGCACCCGTCGACATCTTTTTTTCAGGAGACATCACTGGCGCGCAACCAGAACCAACAACAACCACATTGACGCCCGTCGGTTCACCGGTCGCCATGGGTAAGACGCCCCACGCACAAGTCGTGGTATCCGGTGGCCTCTTCGCTCCCGATGGCCTCGTCACCGTCACTGAGGGCGCACTTGTAGTCGGCACCGCGACACTCTCGGCGGGTGTTGCGGATGTTCCGCTGAGTGCGTTGTCGCTCGGGACGCACGCACTCGTCGCTCACTACGGCGGGAACGGATCCTTCGAGGCCTCCGATTCATCGTCAACTGACATTGAAATCACGAGTCCGGACAACATCACGATCGGCGACGTCGCTATCTATAGCGGTATCGGCGGGAATCGTTCCATGACGTTTCCAATCGTGTTGTCTCACAAGCCATCGGCCAACGTCACAGTCAACTATGCGATTACGCCAGGAACTGCGGTCCCCGGCGTTGACTACGTAGCCGGCGTCCCGAAGCCGCTGTTGTTCAAAGCGGGCAAACAGCAGACGCGTTATGTCACCGTGAAATTACTCAACAACATTCACACGGGTGGGAGTCGCACTTTCAGCATCACGCTATCGAACCCGACGGGCGGGTACGTGATTCGCAAAGCCATTGGCCTTGGCACAATCAACGACCCAGCAGTCGGAAATCCGACCGTGAACATCGGCTCCGCAACCAGCCCAGAAGGCGACCTCGGGACTCCACATGCCTTGAGGTTTCCCGTCACGCTTTCGGCGCCCCAAGCGACCGCGATCACTGTCATCGTGCAGGTAGTCCCAGGCACAGCCACCCGTGGAACCGGCGACTATGGAGGTGCATTCCAAAGGACAGTGACGTTCCTCCCCGGTGCGGTGAGTAAGCCATTGAGCGTGCCCATCAACTCCGACATCCTGAGCGAGATGGATGAGGGATTCATTGTGCGTTTGATCAGTGCATCCTCGCCGGTGACGCTGGGCGAATCCGCATTCGGCTTCATTTTGAGCGACGAATAACAACCGGCGAGTCGCGTTACGCCTACGGGCGAATCTCGTAGAACGCGTTGACCGGATGATCGATTTCGAGTTGCGCAAAGCGAGTGAAACCTGCGGCGCGCGCAAGATCTTCGGCTTTGCTTCCTGGTAGCCCGAGGGTGCCGAGACCCGCACCGTCAGGCGTCGACATCGCCGACGACATGCACGACAACACGCTGATCCCATACATCAACGAGGCCATTGGGTTTTTCGCCGCATTCAGTGCGAACGTGTCGTGCGCTTTGATGTCCACAAGCAGCCAAGTGCCATCATCTCGGATCGCGCGCCGGATCGATTGCATCATTTCAAACGGGTGCGTCATGTCATGGATGCAATCGAACGTAGTTACGAAGTCCACAGTTCCATCAACTGGTAATGGTGTATCGCGCGGGTCGTGGAAGTGAGCGTTGTTGAGGCCTGACTCATCGAGCTTTTCAGCCGCTCGTCCGAGCGCATAGTGGCTGATGTCGTATCCGAGGAAAGCACTACGAGGAAACTGTTGCGCCATACGTAAGAGCGCGCCACCGGCTCCGCAACCGATGTCGGCAACGAGACACCCCGATTCGAGTTTGTTCACCACATCGCTGAGCACCGGGAGCACCGTCGGCACCAAGTGGGCACGACTCCAAGGCTCAAAACTCCGTTCAATACCAACCGCGCCCTCGGGACCATGGCTGTCGTAGTTGTGACCGATTCCGGTGCGGAAGCTCTCGGGCATCGCGCGCAAACTCTCCATCGTGCGCGGCAACCGATGAAACATCCCCATGCCATACGCAGGATGATCCGGATTGGCGAGAACGGCGGCGGCCTCTTCGCCAATGCTGAAACGCTCGTTGTCGTCACAATCAATGATGCGTGCGGATGCCTGGTTGTAAGCCCATTCACGCACCCATCGCTCATGCAAACCGGTTCGCTCGGCCAGTTCGTGCGAGCTCAACGAGGTAGGAGCATCTCGCAACGCCGTGTATAAACCAAGGTTGTCACCGAGATGAATCATGCCCGAGGTGACGGCACCTTCAAGCTTGGAAAAGACCAGAAACGAAAACAGTTTGAGCTTGTCGGGATCCATTGTTCTGCCTCACGTGATTGGCGATCGCTCCACGCGAAGCTATCGGTAGATCAGCTCGAAACGCGTCCGATCGTCGTGCTCGCGCGATCAATCGCGCGATTGAGCCACACGCCGGTGGCCAACGAAATTGCTGCCGCGGTTGCACATGCGCCAAGGGCCTTTTTCATACATGCTCCGTTCACCGTGATGTTTCCGGGATACGGACCTTCCCGCGTCGAGCTATTGCGATCAAGTGTTCGTTCTCGCACTGTGACTGTTGACGCACAACGCAGGCACCCCAAGACCCGCGGCCCTAAGACCCGCGGCCCTAAGACCCGCGGCCGCCGGACGAGCCGTCCGGCGGCTTGACGCTGTTTAGGGGTGCCAGACGTAATTGACCTGGATCCCCATAGCTCCCAGAATCGCTGCGCTGTTGTCATATCGGGCAGTCGTCGTGAACTGTTCGCCGGCCGCGACCGTTGTCTCGTTGTTGCAAGCACTAATCGAGTGCAACATTCCCGGCATTGGGTAATCCGCAACGTTGTTACAGATCACTTGGTTATTCGCGGTGCGTTTCATTGTGATGTCGATACCGCCGTCGTGGAGGTGGCCACCCACAGCCACCCGGGTGCCAGCAGCAGGCGCCGTGTACGTTCGTGTCTTGTTGTGGACACTTCCCGATCCGCCAGTCCCCGGCACGTTGTACTCAGAATTCGTGCAAGGACCAGTCACGTCGTACCAATACGGCGTGACATTTCGGGCCGCGAGCGGGCTCGAATAGGGCACATAACTCACGTTCCATTTGATGTACACCGTGCGGGCCTGGGCGGACATATTCATGATGTGCCATTGACCGGTCCAATCGGGATCGGTTGATTCAACCTTGTAGCCGTAGTCGCCCCCTAATGCGAACGGTGTTTTCTCTTTACCAGCGCCCGTGAACCGGCTCGGAAACGAAGGACACACGGCATCGGGCTGCGACCAATCAAGGAACACGATGTGATGAAGGTGCACAGCATGAAGATCAATCGAATCACCGTTTTGATCAACAAGGTCGAACGTCATGTTCTTAATGGCGAAGGAGCCAGCAGGCCGGCCGAGGATTCCCGATGATTCGTTTTCTGACGAGGCACCACCAAGTGCGGTCAGGTTGAACGGCCCCGTCGTGAATGATTCTGTCGTGAGTGCACTGGCATCGTCGTTGATGATCGTGCCGAGGCCTGTGTCGTCGGAGATCGAAACTGTTCCTGATACAACCGACAACATTACGTGAAACGATTCGTCGCTCTCGCCCAATGTATCGGGCGTGACGGTAACGGTAAATGGCTTCCGATACTGGCCTGGAGCGAAAACAACATCCTTCATTTTCGCGGTGAAGTCGGTTCCTGCGGTTGCTCCGGAATCCATCGTCATTGCGTGCAGCGTGATTGCACTCGTGGCAGGCTCAGAAAGATTGACCCAGAACTTCGCGACGCGGTTCTTGCCGGAATCTCCTTCGCTGATTGTCGTATCGCCGACTCCGGCACGCATTCCTGTGCCGGGGTCGTCGTCGATGATCGTGCCCGTCGCAGTCGTGGTGCCTTGGTCGGCGCCGCTCACGCTCAACACCATTACCTGCATTGTCTCGTCGCCTTCCACCGCGGTGTCAGCGTTCACCTTCACGTTGATGTATTTGTGCTGACCTTTGCCCGCGAGGAACGTCACCGTCTTCGTGGCCATCCCAAGGTCGTCGAAATCAGCTGGTGCGGTAGCCGTGCCTGGCATCAAGTGATACGAGACGGTTACCGTCGAGGTGACCGGGTCTGACAGCGTCACGGGAAATGTGATGTACCGAAACGACCCGCTGTCGCCTTCGACCGTGCTCGCATCCCCAACATCGACACGAGCGACAGCTGCGGCGGTGGCAGGCGAACCGGGCACAGCGACAAGGCCCGCAGAGATCGCTAGACCGCCCACAAGGGCAGCGCACCAACGTAATTTCATGATTCCTCCGATGCTGAGACAACAAAGTGTTCCCAGATACTGACAGAGTAGGCCAGCATGAGGGACTACGCAATGATCCGGTACATTCGTGGGGGAAACACGGTGGGTGACAGGCAGAATCGATGACTCAGCAACCTCAGACCATGCAAGTGTGCGCGCTCGAATCCCATGAGATGCCAGAACTTCGCGAGTTCCTCGGGCCAGTGTTCAACGATCCCAATGGCACATTCCTCGAGCCTCAACTCCTCGAATGGAAGTACGTGCATCAACGCCCGGATTGGGATAAGCCTCGGAGTTGGGTGTTGCGCAACGACGAACAACGAATCGTCGCGCACATTGGTTTGCTGCCATTGCGTTTCGAGTTACCGACTGGCACACAACACACATGGCACGGGATGGATTGGGCCTCCACTGTGCCAAAGGCAGGCCGAGTTCTGTCCGAAACGGTCATGAGCGAACTGTCAAATAATTTGCGTATAGGTGTAGGGGGCACCGTAATGTCGAAGCACGTCGCTCCCCAGATGGGCCAGCACGCAGTCGGTAGCGTCGATACGTTCGCGTTGTCGTTGCGGCCCTGGAAGCAACTTCGAACGAGTCGACCCTTACTGCGCCCGAAACGCGTCCAATCGTTCATCAACAACGCTCGTCACCACCGGTCGCGTCGACGCGTTCAGTTCGTTGGATGGGCGGCGGAACCCGTGACAAGTTTCGCCGGGAAATCCGAATTCTTGGGTCCTCGCGGCGACGACGTCACTCGCACCGAGCGGACACCCGAAATGCTCGACTATCTGCTGCGATGTCCGGCGGACTGCTCTGCGCATCTGATTCGCCACCAAGGTGCCGCGATGGGATACGTGCTGTTCAGCCATCGGTGGGGCCAGACTCGAATCGCGGAGCTTCGAATTTCGTCCGATCGCAGCAGCGATTGGCAACAAGCGTACGCGCTCGCTTTAGAGGTCGCGTGCGCAGATCCACGAACCTGTGAAGTTCTTGCCGCGGGATCGTCAGCAATGTTGAAACACGCGATCGTTGCGAACGGGTTGCGACCGATTTTTCAACGCCCGATCTGGTTGCCGGACCCATGTCCGGTTGCGGATGGGCTTGCCCCATTCGAACTCCAACCGGCCGACTCGGATGCCTTTTTTGTGGGCGACCCCACTCGCCCCTACATGTTGTAACCAATGAGGCGTGCAGGTCCTGCGTCGGAGGCGCTGCCGCGAGGAACTACGAGGTCGCTACGAGTCGGGGTTCCAACAGGCAGAGGAGTTCATCGAGCGAACTCAGCATCACCTGCTTGCGCCTGAGCCCGGCTACGACCGCGTCTTCCCATTCATGCAGTGCCGCGTTGACTGATTTCGCGAGCGATCGGCCCGTATTCGTAAGGGTCAATACAATCTTGCGACGATCATCCGGGTCGGGTTCGCGGCGTAGCCAACCCGCATCTTGCAAGCGATCCAAAGTCAACGTCATCCCACCCGAGGTGCGGTGCAGCGTTTCGCACACATCCGACGGCGCACAACGCCCATTGGGTGAACGTCGGATCACACCGAGCACGAGGTAGTCACCGAACGCAATGCCGTGATCTACTGCCACGGCTTCAAGTTGTTCACCCGCAAGCATCTGCACCCGCACGATGCGCGCCATCAGGCCAGGTTCACCGGGATTCGTGAACGGGATAACCCGTTTCGATGCGGTCACTGTGCGATGCCGAAGCGTTCGAGGCCGTACACATTGATCGCGTTGCCACGCAGCAGTTTGTAGACCTCATCGGCATTGAGGCCCGCTTTGGTCGACAGTTCCCATGCCCGCCGTCGTGAGTTCGGAAATGAACCGTTGGGGTGCGGAAAGTCACATTCGAAGATGATCTGATCCATGCCAACCTCGTCGCGGCAACGAAGACCATGTAGATCATCAAAAATGCATCCGAACACCCGCGATTTCAAATAGGTCGATGGAGGATTCGGCAAATCGATGCCGCCCACCTGTTCGTGCCACACGCCGTCCATGCGTTCGTATTGGAATGGCATCCACCCCACTTGGCTCTCAGCGTAGGCGAGCTTGAGTTTCGGAAACCGTTCGAGCGTACGGCTGTAGACCCAATCACAGACTGAACCTTGGGCGTTGTGAGCGTTCAGCGACATCGACACCGCAAGTGGCGCTTCCGCGCACGTAGTAGGCATCGACGAGGACGATCCGATGTGCATCGAGATCGTGGTGTTGGTTTCTTCGCACGCGTCCCACAGGACATCCCATGTGCCGGTGTAGAGCGAATCGAACCCAAGTTTCGCTGGGTTTTCGCTGAACGCGATCGTGAAACTGCCTTTTGCGGCGCAGCGTCGCACTTCGGCGGCGGCGGCAATCGGATCCCACAATGGGATCAGCGTCAGCGGGATCAGTCGCCCTGTGCCGATACCGCCACACCATTCGTCGATCATCCAGTCGTTATAAATCTTCAGGCAGGTGAGGGCCATTTCTTTGTCGGCGCGCTCGGCGAAACCTTGGCCCGCAAATCGCGGAAACGTGTTGGGGTAGTTGATCCCCACCTGTTGGTGGTTCGCATCCATGTCGGCGATTCGAGCCGCCTGGTCGTAGGCGCCAGGGCGGAAGTCTTCATAGATGGCCGGTACGTTTTTCTGGTCTTCGATTGGCATCCCTCCGGCGGCATGGAGCAGGTTGGTGCCGAGCACGAGGTCGTCGTAGACCCACACATCGCACCAGTCGCCATCGGGCGCATCACGTTCGAAACTCAGCACGCCACCCATAAAGGTGCTCTTAGCCTTTTCGCGAAACACTTTCGGGCCGCGGTCACGCATTGACGCGGGCAACTCCCGTTGCCACAGGTCGCGGGGTTCGAGAATGTGATCGTCGACGGAGATGATCAAGGGAAATTCGTGCTCGGGTGGCGTGATCCCGTTGTCGGCAAGGTCTGTTGGTTCAAGAATTGCGGTCATTGTGAGTCTCCGACTTCGGCGGTGTGCGGCGTTGATTGCGCTCAGGTACTTTCGCTTTGCGCAAAGCTACTTTGTGCAGCGTAATATCAGCAAATGGCTGACCGAGTTGATCCACCGCCCGCCGAATTACCTGTGGCGGGCTACACCCCTACGTTTCGCCATCTTGACGATCTTGATATTCCTTGGCAGGCAGTCAAGTCACAGCGCAATGCCGATGGCACCGAATCACACGTATGGGAGAAATGGCTCGCGTTCTCGCCCGACCCGCAGTATCTCTCGCTCTACGCGCGCTACGACCCTGAGATGGTGGTGCGCAGACACGGCCATTTCAGTTCGCACATCGTGTTCATGCTCGAAGGTGACGCAACCTTCGGCGATCGCCACTGTCCAGCTGGCACTCATGTCGAACTGCCGTACGGCGCCGCGTTTGGGCCGATCGTTGCAGGTCCAAACGGCGCGGTGATGTTCGAAGTGATGATGGGCGACCCGCGGAGTTGGGGGGATCAGCCTCAGTTGTTCGAAACAGCACTAGCAGCACAAGGCGCGACCGCACTCCCCGACCCACCGCTTGAGTTTCCCGAATGGTTACAGGATTTGCGTTCACATTGGGCGAGCATCGCCGAATAGTTCTATCGAGCCATTTGAACGCACGGCGTAGCGGGATCCGCAGATCGAGAACTCAGACCATCGGCGTCAATGACTCTCGCTTAGCTCCGGCCGGCGACCACTTCGATTTGAATTTCAACCAGGGGTTCAACTTTGATCATCAATATCTTTGGTGGTTCCATCCCGTAATCCCGGACATCGAATGTTGATACTCCAGCGATACGCAGGTGGTCATCGCCGATCATTTCGATGGTCAACAGGCCAGAATGGCGCCGAGCGACCCCGCGAAAAGTGACCGTGCCCGCTACTGCAAACACGTTGGCGGTTTCAGTTGTCAAGATGTCTGTAACTACCCCGCGAATGGTGGGAAATCGTTTCGCTTCGATACGTCGATGCAGTTCACGCTGTTCGAGCGGATTAGATGATCGCATGCGCGTCACGGGAAACTCCACGGACATGGCGCAAGTCGCAGTGACGTCGAGGATGCCGTTGCCATCGAAGACGGCTTGGATCGAACCCTGCAAACCGTCGGCCTGGCTGTGGATTGGGTGCAAACTCGAACGAGCCGCGATCCAGACCTTCGAGGCCTGCGGGTCGATCTGGAATGTTGTCAACATGTTCACCACTTCCTTCAGTCGCAGGCTATCTGCGGCGCGATGCCGCGGCTCTCAGCGGTACAACGGCCGCGCATTGCGGAACGGTCGCGTCCCGACTAACAATGCAAAGATGGAACTGAATTCCGACAGCATCAGCCTCTACGTCCGTCACGCGTTTTCGGGCATGGACAAAGTCCTCAATCGACTCGACGACACGACAGTCAACACATTGCCTCCAGTTTGGGGCACCAACACTGTTGCGGGGCTCATCGTGCACTGCTGCGAGCTCGCGCCGTCATGGTTTGAACTGCCTGGCATGGGTCGCGAAAGTGTGCGCGACCGTGACGCAGAGTTTCGGGCCCAAGCAACTATCGAGGAACTGCGGGCGCGCATCGCGACAGCCACGGAACGCACCTGCTCAGTCGTCGAAGAATTCGTCGTCGGGCCCACCGTCGTCGATCATCCTTTGAGAGACTTCATGCCAGGGGCCGACCGCAGCGATGGCGCACTCGTAGTTCACGTGCTCGAAGAGCTCTTCCAACACCTCGGCCACATGGAAGTCACCGCCGACGCGTTAGTTGCATAGCCGATTCGCGCCTCGCCCATCCGTCAAAGTTGTGCGTTGCACGTCGATAAACGCTTGCAAACGCAAAGGTTTCCGGCAAGTCTGCGTTGGCACGGTGAATGCCTGCTAGAAGTTGTGGATGGACTTTGGACTAGATATTGCCCAACAACGGATGCCTTGGACTGAGATCGTGTCTCGAGCCCAATTTGCGGAGAGTCTCGGGTTCACCGGTGTATGGGGATTCGATCATTTTCAACCGATGTACGGCGAAGGCCCAGGTGAATGTTTCGAAGGCAACACCACGTTGGCCGCGCTCACGGGTGTGACCCAGCGAGTGCGGCTCGGGCTCCTCGTAACGGGCATGACGTACCGGCACCCGTCAGTTTTTGCCGCGGAAGCGATCACGATCGATCATGCATCAGCCGGCCGACTCGAGCTTTCATACGGCGCGGCATGGTTCGACAAAGAGCACAATGAGCTGGGCATTCGGCTTCCGATATTGAGCGAGCGCATCGATGCCTTCGAAGAAGCAATCACGATCATTCGCGGGCTGCTTACTACCGACAACTTCACCTTTGAAGGCAAGCACTTCAGTGTCACCGATGCAACGTTGCAACCGCGTCCCGTGCAAGGCCCGCATCCGCCGATTTGGATCGGAGCGTCCGGCGAAAAGCGCATGTTGCCGATCGTCGCGCGGCACGCGGATGTGTGGCACTGCTTCGGCTCTCCAAAGGTTCTTGCCGAAAAGTCGCTGCTACTCGACGGCCTTGCGGAAGCCGGCGGACGCGACCCTGCGAGCATCCGCCGTGCTGCATCGTTGTCACTGGAAGGAAACGCCGATTCGATCGCGCGTGCCATCGATGCATTCGCCGCCGCCGGATTTGACTATCTCGTGTGTGGGTGGCCACCAGGTGGCCACGCAACTATCGAAACATTCGCGGCTGCGCACCTTGCGTGAAAGCAATTTAACGACGGTGAGCAATGCTGAGTGTCCGCAGCGCCAGACACAAGGAGACGCCTGTCGAAATGCGGCCTGAAGACATGACAGTTTGTGCACTCGAGGCACATGAAATGCCGGAACTCAAAGAGTTCTTAGGTCGCGTCTTTAAAAATGCAGACGGCGCGTTTCTCGACGACGACCTGCTGGCTTGGAAATACGTGCAGGAACGCTCTGATCGTCAGGATCCTCGTAGCTGGGTGTTACGCGATGAAGAAAACCGCATCGTTGCCCACATTGGGCTGGTCTTTTTGACCTTTGCGCTCCCGACAGGAACGCAACGCACGTGGCATGGCATTGATTGGGCCTCGACAGTACCGAAAGCAGGCCGGGTACTGTCCGCTGCGGTGAGAGAGCGCCTCTCAAAGAATTTCCGTTTCGGCATCGGTGGCACCGAAAGCGCGCGAGCAGCCATACAGCAAGATGGAATGCGAGTGATCGGTAGTAGCGACACATTCGCAATATCGCTGCGGCCATGGAAGCAGCTACGTACAAGTCGACCGATACTGCGCCCGAAGCGAGCAGTGGCGTTCACGCGCAACGCCAAACACCTACGACTTCACAAACCCCGCCACGCCGTCGGATGGCACGCCGAACGCCTTCAGAGCTTCGCCGGTGCATCAGAATTTGTCAACGTTCGCCGAGACGACGTGACACAGACGGAGCGAACGCCAGAGGTGCTCGACTATCTGCTGGCCTGCCCCGCGAATTGCAGCGGTTATACGCTTTCACGGGGTGTAGACGCTATGGGTTACGTGCTGTTCAGTCACATGTGGGGACAAACTCGCATCGCTGAGCTTCGCATTGCGTCAGGTCGCGACGACGACTGGGAAAACGCCTACGCGCTGGCTATCGAACTGGCGGGCTCTGACCCAAGAACCTGCGAAGTGGTCGCGACGGGTTCGTCAAACACCACTCGTGGTGCGATGCTCGCGAATGCGTTGCGTCCCATGCACAAGCGTCCGCTGTGGGTCGCGGATCCGTCGCCATTCGCCGAAGGCATACCACCGTTCGAAATACAGGCAGCCGACTCGGACGCCTTCTTCATCGGCGACCGACAACACGCGTACATGCTGTAGCTGACCTTAACTACCGCCTGATTCGGTGTCACACCCGCAGCGCGTGCAGTGGTCTGTTTCGACCCGCGCGAGCCGGAATCAACCCTTAACGTACGAATGTTTCTCGGCGATTAGGTTGCCTTCGACCCGAAACAGGTCGATGCCGCGCACATGGCCGTCGGCCCATGAGTATCGCCACTGTTGCACCACGTGATCGCCGAGCACGAAGGTGGATTCGACTTCAAACAAGCTCGTGGAGTCGGCGAAGATTGGTCCCCAAGCGTCGCGAATCGCAGCCCGCCCCACGCTGCGCGTGCCGTCGGGTGCGGGGCCCGTGGCATCAAACACACAGTCCTCAGTGATCAGACTCAACGTCCGTTCAAGGTCGTGGCTCGCCCAGGCTTCACCAAACATTTCAACTGCTGCAACTGCGTCCATGTTGCGATACTCACATTGCAAACCACGGGGCGTCAATGCTTTGCGCAGCATCATTGGCCAATTGCCCAGGAAAAGCCACGGCGAGGGCCAAAGGAGCGGCGGATTTGTACCTGAGTGAACGCGCTTGTAATTGTACCGATCGTTCGGTATAGTACAGACATGCCGCGAAACCCGACCGTCAGCAACGATGTACTGCTCGACCGCTTGACCCATCTGTTTCGGATGGTCGGGTACGAATCGGCGTCCATGGCCCGCATCGCCGCGGCAACGGGACTCGAAAAGTCGAGCTTGTATCACCGCTTTCCAAACGGCAAGCAACAAATGGCTCTCGAAGTCACCGAGCGCGTTGGCGCGACCTTTGCCAATGTGGTCTTGGCGCCCGCGCTGCAGCACGAAACGCCCGTCGCGAAACGCGTCGAAACGATCGCTGCAAACTTGCGCGAATTCTACAAAGAGGGCACGATGCCGTGTTTGCTCGAAGCATTGTCGGTCGAAGCCGTCAACGAGTCAATCAGCGCGAATCTGCGCAGCGCCGCCGAAGCTTGGATTGGCGTGTTTGCCGCTATCGGAGTCGAAGCGGGCATGCCTCGCCGTCGCGCTCGCCAATGCGCGCAAGACGCGGTCGCCAACATCGAAGGCGCGCTCGTACTTGCTCGGGTCACCGGAGACACCACGGCTTTCGAACGCTCATTGAAATCACTCCCAAACCAACTCACAAGCCACGATGACCAAAGGAACTGATTATGCAACACTTCGCCGACATCGCATTCACCGATGCTGTACAACAACGGCAAACAACCGACGGCTCGCGCGAGCACTATGCCGCCGCGGCAACCCACGCGCCACCCGCAGCGTTGGGGCAATATGAACAGGAGTTCCTGACTGCTGCCGACAGCTTGTATCTCGCTACCGTCAACAACGATGGCTGGCCCTATATCCAACATCGCGGCGGCCCGAGCGGTTTCGTCGGTCTGATCGACGACACAACTATCGCGTGGCTGGAGCGCAGCGGTAACCGTCAATTTGTCACCGCCGGCAATCTCGACGTGAACGACAAGGTTTCGATCTTCGTGATGGATTACCCGCGCCGGACACGTCTCAAATTGCTCGGTCGGGCCAAGCGCATCGACAACCCCGACGCGGCACTCGTCGAACGACTCGGAGGTGGGCGCGCCAACGCGGCAGTCGTCGTGACCATCGAAGCATTCGACTGGAATTGTCCAAAGTTCATCACCCCGCGCTACACCGAGGAAATGGTGCAGGCCGCGATCGAACCACTCCAGCAACGGATCGCCGAACTCGAGGCGCAACGTTCCCCGTAACTCGACCTGCGGCAGTTCTCTAGGGCTACAGGCCGCCCTAGACAACGATTCTGCAGCCTTGGCAGCTTGGTGAACACTGTTTAGTAGAGTGCAGCCATGAGCAGCGCAACCACCCTTATCGGCCACGTCACCAACAACGACGGCCAACCAGACCTCTCGGGCAACATGTTCCCGGTCGGTACCGAAGTCGACGTGACAGCACTCCAGGTCACCGGACAGATCCCGGCTGGCTTGCAAGGCACCTTCGTACGCAACGGTCCAAACCCGTTGTTCCAGCCCATCGGCCATTATCACATGTTCGACGGCGACGGCATGCTGCACGGCATCACCCTTGACAACGGTCAGGCGTCGTATCGCAATCGCTGGATCCGGTCTCGCGGTCTTCAGGCCGAAGCCGCACTCGGACGTTCGGTGTATCGCGGACTCAGTGAAGTGATGGAGTTTCCCGACCCCGCACTCGTCGGCGATGCGGGGCCAGTGAAGAACCCTGCGAATACGCACATCATCCGCCACGCGGGGAAATACCTCGCATTGTGGGAAGGCGGCTTACCAACCGAGGTCACTGCCTCACTCGACACCGTTGGCGAATACAACTTCAATGGCAAGTTGCACGGCGCCATGACTGCGCACCCGCGTCTCGATCCCCGTACCGGCGAAATGTTTTTCTTTTCGTACTCACCCGTTGAACCAGTGATTCGTTACTACGTCGCAGATGCCAGCGGCACCATTGTGCACTACACCAAGATCGACATCCCTGCACCAGTGATGATGCACGACTTCATCATCACTGAACAACACGCGGTGTTTCTCGATTCACCAATCGTGATGGACATCGCCAACATGGGCAAAGGCCCGTTGGTGCAATGGCGTCCGGAAAACGGCACGCGCATCGGAGTACTCCCCCGTTTCGGCAACGCAGATGAGATTCGTTGGTTCGAAATAGATCCCGGACACGTACAGCATTTCTGGAACGGATGGGCCGAAGGCGACCGCATTGAATTCTCCGGGACTCGCTTCGAACACCCCGACTTCGGAATCAACCCAGCCTCAGAACCCGGCGCCTCGACTGCCGACAACACATCCCCATATCCCGCGAAGTTTTGGGTCGACCTCGCGTCCGGTACCGCCGGATGGGAACAGACCGACGATCTCGGCGGTGACTTCGCCCGTTTCAACGACGACTACAACGGCGTTCGTACTCGCTATCACTACATGTCGGCTGCGGTAGCGCCCGAACGACGCCTCGGAGATTTTGACAGCATCGTTCGCTACGACGACGTCACCGGCGACCGCCAAATCTGGAACTCAGGCCCTAGCGGCCACGTGGGCGAAAGCGTGTTCGCTCCCAATCCCGTGACACAATCCGAAGGCGATGGGTGGCTACTCAACGCGGTCTACGACGACGCCACGGATCGCACCGATCTTTGTGTCTTCAACGCTCAGGACCTCAACTCGGGGCCAGTGGCGCGGGTACACATCACGCAGCGGATTCCGTTCGGCTTTCACGCCAACTGGTTCGCCGCCGACTGATCGCTCAACGGCCGCGGCTGGCCCGATATCTGCGGTCGTCTGATTCGTTGTCGGCGGCTGCGATGCGATCTTGCACGCTGCTGAGCTTCGCTCGCGCCTCGGCGCTATAACGCGGATCAGGTTTCACTTCGTCGCCAGGAATCGGTGCAAGACCGAAACCGGAATACACCACTTGGCGCGGTCGTTCAATTGGTGGATGCGCTCGATGCAACGTGTCGCTGCAATGCACAGTCACATCACCGGTGAGCGTCTCCAACATGCGAGGCCGCAAATCGAGCGACGGGTCGCGCCCAGTAGCCATCGTGTTCGCTCGGTGCGAGCCCGGTATCACGCCCAACGCACCGCTGACGCGATCGGCACCGGTCACTGAGATACCACACGTCAATCCACTGCATGAATACGAGTGTTTTCCTTGGCCGCAGTCTTTGTGCCACGGCAAATCCGACAGCCCGCGCACAATGCCAAGTGGTTTTACAAGACCCTCACCGCCACCACGATGCACGTGGCATCCACCAGTGAGCGAACCGATCCATTGATATCGAGCATCGTGGACAAGCTCCCGCAGCGCTGCGGACTTATCGTAGAAGAACAGCACACGCACGGCCTGCGACGCTCCGTCGGCAGTTTCAGCCCACCACGAAGCTCCGTCGTCGGGAGTTGCACGCGCAATCCACTCGTCGATGTCTGCCCCGACTGCTGCCATTTCATGCTCTTCGAACACACCACGAATATGCAGGAACCCTGCTTGTTCAAGAAAGTGCGCGACTTCCTCGCGGTCATCATTGATGGTGAACACGCGATCAAGGTCGAGTGCTCGCCCATCAAGGTCAACAAACGTGACGTCTCCGCTCTCATGCACCTTGCGACCATCGAGCAGCGCGCGCAATGCCGGTTCCCACGCAATCCACGTGCTGATATTGCCTTCGATGAGCTTCACCTCCGCCGTCATGGCGAGCCCCATCGTGGACTGCACATCCTGTACAAGATCAGACAACGCCCCTTCCGCGAGTACCGCGACCACACCGGCGCCCTCGGTACCCGAGCGCATTCGCAACTCACCACCCGCCTCGAACAGGGTCACACCTCTGCCATCAACAACCAAACCAACAGCCGGAAGCTGCTTGTACGCGACGCCTCGCCCCGCGAGTTCGCCGTGCACCGCAATTGCATCGGGAAGCACCGAGTCAAAAACCTCATTGCGCTCAAGCGTTCGGATGTCCTTCAAGAGCCGAGTGCGAGTATCAACCGTCATTGGCACTCCTTTCGCTCGCGCAGTATCGCGCACCTCGAGTGGAGAGTTCCACAGTATGAAGAATTGAGTGCCACGACGGGCGCGAAGTCGGATCTCGGCCCACTCGGAGCTACTGGCGCGAAACCCCGGAACGGGCGATCGCACGAGCATCGGTGCCGAGATACGACCCAATCACCAACGGATCTCGGCGTACATCAACGGGACTGCCTTCAGCAATGATGCGGCCGGCTTCGAGGCAATACACCCGATCACTGATTCCCATGACAAACGGCATGTCGTGCTCTATCACCAACAACGACGCGTTAAGTTCGTCACGCACCCGCAGCAACAACGGCGCGAACGCCTCTGTTTCTCGCTGCGCAACGCCCGCAGTTGGTTCGTCGAGGCACAACACTTGAGCATCCAATGCCAAGAGACACGCCAACTCCACAATGCGACGTGTGCCTGTCGACAGATCGCTCACAAAATGATCCGCGTATCGACCGAGCCCAAAGAACGCAACAAGCTCCTCGGCCTCCGACACTTTGTGGCGTTCCGCACGGCGGGCAGACCGCGTCGCCAACATCGTTGCAAACAGTGCGGTGCGGGCCCTCGCTTCAAACGCAAGCTGGATTGTTTCGCGGATCGTGAGATCCCCAAACAGCTCCGCGCCTTGGAAACTACGACCCAGACCTAATCGAGCTCGCCCAGCAGCAGAGACACCATCGATCTCGCGCCCGAGCATTGAAATTGAACCGCGGTACGCAATGAAACCGCCGACTGCATTCATCAATGTCGACTTGCCAGCACCGTTGGTGCCGATCAATCCAACTATCTCGCCGCGACCAACCCGTATCGATACGCCATCGACCGCGGTGCGGCCCCCGAAGTTAACGCTCACTTCTTTCGTTATGAGCGCGTCATTGACGAGAGCCTCGCTAGCCAGCGTTTCGTTTGCCGACACTTCGTCGTGTTGTCGCCTCGCTCGCGTCCGAACCGGCATCGAGGTACGGTCAATCGGCGCCGGCGCCGATTGGCTCACTCGACGAGCCAACCACCCAAAAACGCCATCACGAGCGGCATAACCAATCTGGGCAAGACCACCAGGCAGATACATGAGCAGTATCACCACGCCAATGCCACTCGTTAGCAATTTCACCTCTGCCGCATCTTCGAAAAAAGCCGGGAGGCCAATCACCCACAACGCACCGAGTATCGCGCCAGCGATCGAACCTAAGCCGCCGATGACCGCAATAGATACCGAGCGCAGCGACTCATCGGGCGTGAAGAGTTGTCCGGGGTCGAGCTGACCGACCAACGACACAAATAGTGCGCCGGCTACTCCCGCGTAGGCACCGCTAACGCCAAACGCGACAATCTTGATACGCGTCGGAGATACCGAGAGCGCGGCGGCCCCTGTTTCATTTTCGCGCACTGCAATCATCGATCGGCCGATACCACTCCTACGAATTCGCCCAAGCACCGCTGCGCCAACGATCAGCACCGCTACGCACAGGTAGTAGTAGCTCCGTTGCGACTGAAGTGAGATGCGATCACCCCAACTTGCGCGGCCGAGAAATGCAATCGATTCGCCACCAGTAAGTAGCGGTCGCTCCAATAACCATGTCTGGGCCATCACGGCAAACGCAAGCGTGGTAACCGCGAGAAACAACCCGCGCGTCCGCAGAGCCGGAGCACCCAAGCCCAACGCGACCAACACCGTGACAATCACACCAATCAACGCTGCGACCCCGAAGGGCAATGCGTGAAGTTGCACGAGTGTCGATCCAATTCTGAACTCAAGGCCGTTGGTAAATGCGGCCGTCAGCATCCCCGACAAACCAACCAACGCGAACTGACCGAGCGACAGTTGGCCCGTCCAGCCTGAAAGCACCGTCAATGACAATCCCACAAGCGAGTAGATCGCAATCCGCGCCCACATCATGTGACGCGACGGGCGATCGACGACGAGCGGGGCGATCACCACGATGACAAGCAAGAACGAAATGAAGAGTTGTCGCAATCTCCGGACCCACCATAGGCCCAGCAGTTCTACGGGAATCGCCTTGCCGCGAGGGGTCGCCATCCATGCCGAACGTTCGGGTCGTTCGTCGCGCACAACGGCGATAATTGCAACTACCACCACTACAAAGAGCACCGCATCGATGAGTCCGGGTTGCGTCGAAAAGTTGAAAAACAACAGTGCTTCGACGATGCCGATACCGGCACCCGCCACGAGCGCGATTGGCATCGATCGCAACCGAGCTATCAGCGCGGGCACCAATGCCCGCACAAGCAACGACGGGCCCAGCGCCAACGTGGTCGCCGCCGTAGATCCCTTGATCGGCGCGACAAGTATTGCCGTTAGCGCTGCCAGCATGCCGGCGAGTGCCCAAACCAACGTGGATAACCCGCGAACATTGATCGCGGATAGACGAGCAGCGTCGCGATTGGCTGCTGCTGCACGAATCGCAGTGCCAATCCGTGTGCGATTGAGGAACACACTCAAACACGCAACCAGCACGGGCACAATGACCAGAATCAACATGTGTTCGCTGCGCACTAAAACTCCGCCTATGCGCCACGTTGAACGAAATGGGGTCGGATACCGATCGAATCGGACAAGTCGCGGGAGTTTGAGCTGCGCAAGCAACACCAACTGAGTAATACCCAACGTTGCCACCATCACAATCACCCGCGGCGCGCGGGCGAGACGCCGCACAACCGAGAGTTCGAGTGCGGCCCCAAACACGCCACCGACCAACACCGAAACCACAACCGCAACTGCAAAATTGATATGCCAATTGATCACCATTCGGGCAACCAGCGCCGCTGCGAAAGCCCCGATTTCGCCGTGAACGAGGTTGAGCACCCGACTGGCGCGAAATACCAAAATGAGTCCGACTGCCAACACGCCATAGGTAATCCCGGCAACCAGACCGTTGAACACCACCTGTCGGTCCGCAGCGAATGCAACGATCGCGGCCATCATCCGCCTTCGTGACCCAGGAACACCGCGCGCGCCAGGTCGTCGCGCGATCGCAATTGCTCCGCGGGGCCGACGAACCGGATCTCACCCTTTTCGAGGAACACCGCTCGATCAGCAATCGATAACGCAACATTGATGGATTGTTCTACAATCAACATCGTCTGACCGCGGTCGCGAAGTTGTTGCACGATAGCCAATAGCTCTTGCACGACCACCGGAGCAAGGCCCAAGCTGAGCTCATCGATCAACAACACATTGGGCTCATGCACGAGCGCCATCGCCAACGCCAACATCTGCTGCTGACCACCGCTCAGCAGATCGGCTCGATCGCGCCGTCGCTCGGCCAAGATTGCAAACTGCCCCAGCACACGCTCAATACGTTGGTCGGCGTCGCGGGGCGGATAACGAAAGCAAGCCATTGCAAGGTTCTCGGCAACGCTGAGCGCGCCAAACGTTGCGCTTCCGCCCTGCACCATCACGATTCCGGCCCGGGCACGCGCCTCGGGGTCGGCGTAGGTGATCGTACGCCCTTCAAGTCGCACGACCCCACGCTCGGGGACACCGAGGCCAGCTATAGCCCGAAGCAAAGTCGATTTTCCAGCTCCGTTGGTGCCTAGCAACGCGAGTACCTCGCCGCTGCGCACTTCGAACTCAACATCGAACAAAACTTGCACCATGCCGTACGAGAAATCGAGATTGCGTACTTGCAGCATCGGCACTTCGGCGTCAGTCGCCTTGAGCCGCGTGTGTTCTTCTTGTTCTTCTCGGAGTTCCTCGACCACCAGCGAAATATCTCGTCGCACGTGCCGGGCGCCCATCGCGATCAACGTTCCACCCAATGCGGTCGATGGCAACATCATCGCGGTGAGGGCAGGTCGTTCACCCCAAGCATTCGAAAACAACGAAGTGAGGATGGCTCCACCCAGCCCACCAACCAACAGAATGTAGACCCCTACGAGCGCGCTCCCCCGCGAGCGCAAACGGTACGGAATAATCGTTGAAATCACTGCAGGCAGAATCGCAAATGCTGCCCGCGACATGGCGTTTGCCGCTGCCAACAGCGGCACGATGAGCCACAACGTTGGCATCCACAATCCGAGTGTGAACACCGCGCCAAATCCTGCAATCAATGCACCAACCAAGACCATCGCTGCAGGAGGGCTCTTACGAAACCGTGCGTCTGCCCGCGCCCCGACAATCGGGATGACGAACAGCGCAGGAATGAACGTAAGCGAACCGACGAGCCCTCGTTCCAGCGCGTCGAGACCAAGCTCCTTGTCGAAATAGAAGTTGACGAAGTATCCCGACGAAATCAGTCCGAATCCAAGCGCGGCCATGCCCGTGAGAAAGTAGGAGAAACTACGAATCTTTCGGAGGCGCTCGAACGCCACTGACAACGAAATTGGCAATTCAGTTCCCAATGATTCGATCTCAGTACCCAGCACCGCTTGCATCTCATGGCGACCGCGTTTGGGTTCTCGCAACGTCAATGACGCAAACACCAAAGGTAACGCCAGCACGGCCGTCATCAAAAACACCAATCTCCAACCATCGGTACCGTCACCGATCGATGCGACAGTCCCCGCGAACACCGGCGATACGGCGATACCAACCATCGTCAACGCACCTGTGAGCGCGAAGATACGAGATCGGGCTTCGATGGGATACGTGTCAATCAGCAACGGTCCATTGACGGGCAGTTGGTATGAATGACCAAGCCCCGCGGCCAGCCGGACGAGGAAGAATTGGAAACCATTGCGAACGAACGCGGTGGAAAACACGACGAGAGTCCAAAATGCAACCGACGCGGCTGCAACCCACTTACGCGGGTAACGGTCGGCCAATGTGCTAATCGGAGCCGCGCCTAACAAAAACATCGCGGTCGACATCACGCCGAGCACCACCACCGCACCCTGTGAAATCCCGAGATTCTTTTGTATTTCCGGGGCGAGCACGCTCACTGCAGTGTTGTCGAACTCGCCTACGAAACCCAGCAGCCCGACGATCAGCGCAGTGCGAACGCCCTCACGCTGCAATGCCTCACGCAACGGAATTTCTGCGCCACCAACCCCTGGGAGTAAGTCGTCGGGGAGCACGACTTCCGCCGATCGCTCATGTTGGCGGGTATGACGTCGCGACTCTTCTTCGAGAACTGTTCGTGCCAGTTCCGACGCATCGCCCGGTGTCGTGCTCATCTCGTCTTGAGTCACGGCAAGATCAGGAATCGATCTCGATCCACTGACAAGGTTCCTCGCGGTAGAACTGCGATGTGGCACCGTCGAATGCGAGACTGGTCACCCAATCACCGGCATCATGTTTGCCTGGCCCAAACGAATAGATAGACCCTTCGGGTGTGTCGCAATACGAAGGCGCCGGCGGACCGAGCACAAGTTCGCCGATGCCTTCGATCCCGGCCACAAGCGACTCTTGACCGAGTTTGGGAACCCCCTCGGCGCCACGCTTCAGTACCTCAAGCATTGCGCAACCTTGATTGGCCATACCAGCTGCGTCGGCTGTGAGGCGCGACCCGAAGGCCTTCTCATAGATATCGTTGCACTTGACCGAAAACTCCGATGGCGCCAGTGGCTTGTCGCCCGGTCGATTCGGTCCGAATTCTCCAACCCCGATCATGCCGTCAAGCGATGGGGCGACGCTCTCATGAAACTTCGCAACCGTCGAACTCAACAACGACGAACTGAAAGTGTATTGAGGTTTGAAACCCGCCGCGTTCGCGGCGCTGATGAACGTTGGACTGGATACCGCACCAAGAAGATCGAAAACAAGATTGACGTTAGCGGAGCGCAGTTTTTCTACGGCGTTCTCATGCTGTTCGCAAAACTGAGTTGAACACGGCAACACCACTGTCTCAATGACCTCGTAGCCTCGTGCTTTGAGTTCGGCTTCGATCCCGTCGGTGGCTGCTTCTTTGATGCCGATATCGCCATCGCCCACGACCAATCCAATGCGCTTAGCCTTGAGTGCGCCTCGATCATCGAGCACTTGCACCCAGCCTTGCGACATTCTTACCAAGTCCATGGCCATCGAAAATGCTCGCCCGTTCGTTCGTTTGGAAACCGATGGCGTCAACGATGTGGTAGCGATCATGGGCGTTTCATGTTCCTCGGCTACACATAACGTGCCGGTTTGCGGCCACGATGGCATCCCGATCACTGCGAAAGCTTTATCTTCTTCAGTTGCTTCCAAGCACGCGGCCCGAGCACTCGCACCGGACAGGTCAGAAGGATCGAAATCGTGGAACGTGGCGATGATTTGACGTCCCGCGATGCCGCCGTTCTTATTGAGATAGTTGACGTACCCCGTCACTTCTTGTTCGATCGGTCCGAGGTCGGGCACAAGCCCGGTCGCGACGAGCGAACCGAAGTCGGGCCATAGCACTGCAATCTTGATGGTGTCGGCGGTTAACCCTGTTGTTGGTCCGGCCGCGACAGTTCGCGTGTCAACGCTCGCAGTCGTGCCCTTGCCGTCGTCAGTACCGTTCTTGTCAGCCTTGCTCGTGGTGCACGCATTCAAACCCACCACAGCAACAAGCGTTGTCGTCACCACCAACCGCAACGTGCGACGGTTCATACAGCACCTACAAGTTCTTCGTACGTCGGTCCGCCAATACGATCAGCGACTGCTTGCAGCATTTCAAGATCGAACCCGTAAATTTTTGCAGGGTTGCTACTGAGCATCCGTTCAGTTTCGTCGATCGCAATTCCACGGAAACACCGTGCAAGTGATTTTCGGGTACGAGGCCACGTGCCTTCGATATGGGGATAGTCGGCACCCCACATCATGTTGTCGACACCAATTTTGTATCGCAGTGCCGACTCATCAGGGCCCATGAACGAAGCAGCCACCGTGCACTGCCGAGCCCAATATTCACTTGGGGTCGACTTCAGAGTGGTGCGCGCGTGGCTAAAGAACTTCGCCGAGTAAATGCCGTCCAGCAACTTCAGCGTGTCAGGCACCCAGTCGGCGCGAGCCTCAGTGATCACCAAGCGCAGTTCCGGGAATCGCTCAAACACTCCACCCCATAACAGCCACCAAAACGGCCGGCGTCCAAAAAAGGTGGTTTCGGTCGCGTACAACATCATGCTCGCGACGCCATAATTGCCATATTCCGGCGTACCTCCGCCACTGTGCAGATGGACAGGCAAACTCGTAGCTTGGCATGCTGCCCAAATGGGGTCGTAGCGATCATCGACGTATGGCGCCAAGCCTTCTCCAGGAACCGTCGGAATGATGACACCCTTCATACCAGAAGCCGCAGCCCATTCGATCTCTGCGACTGCAGCGTCGATGTCGTGCACCGCGAGCATGGCGAGTGCGGCGCGACGGCCCGGCAAGTCACTCGCGAAGTCCAACAACCATCGGTCATAGGCGCGATTGCCAACCCCGCGAAGCTCGTGTTGGGCGCTTTCGCCAAACGCTCCAAACGGTACTCCCGGATTCGGGAACAGCACTTCCGCCACGACCCCTTCGCCATCGAGCACGCGGGTGCGCACGTCTGAGTTCCATTCACCGTCGCGACCGTCGCCTACTTCATCGTTGAACGCGTCGCTGCCTTGTTTCGAAAACAATGACTTGTCAGCGTCGCGCGCCGCCTCCATCGAAATTCGGCGTTGCTCCAACACCGCAACGAATTCGTCGTAGCGTTCGCGGTAGGCAGCCTCGATGTACGGCGCGTAATCACTCGGGCGACCGGATGCATGACCGTCGCACGAAATAATTGCGGGACGAGACTCAGCGGAATCGGTCGAATCACTCAGGGACATCGTGACTCCTTCAGATGGCGGCAACCGGTACACAGCGAACTGGTTTTCGCGAACCCTACGTCGCTCTTATGCGCCCCGCAACCGACGACGCTGGGCAATCTCTCCTGACCGACCTATCGTGGTCCCATGTCGGTCACCCAATTCCCTGCCGATCTCGTGGTCGATGCAGTGCCAGGAGATGCGTTGCATCGCATGCTTGCGGATGCTCGTGAGGCTGTCGATCCGCCGACTGCCTCGCTACTCGGCATGCCTGCCCGCGTCATCGCGCGATTCGACGACCTCAAAGCATATTTTGCAGACAGTAAACAGTTTCCCGGCGGATCGTCGTACCAGTTCATGGTCGAACCCGCCGTCGGACCAACGTTCATCTCCATGGACGGCGACGATCACGATCGCACCCGCAGACTCGCCACACCCGCGTTTCGGTCACAAGGAATCACCCGTTGGGTCGACGAGTCGCTCGTGCCGCTCGCCCACGAAATCGTCGACCGCTTCGCTGCCCAAGGCGAAGCAGATCTCGTCACCACATTTTCATCAGTGCTCCCACTCTGGGCGATCTCGCGCAAGCTCGGTCTCCCAATGGGCAGCGAACATCGACAACGCAAGTGGACCGCAGCATTGTTGTCGCACCCCGTCGACCCTGCACGCTCAGAAATCGCGAAACAGGAGGTCTTCGAATTCCTTTCTCCGATCTTGACCGAACGTCGAAATAATCCTGGCGACGACGTGCTCTCACATTTGTTGATGCACAAACACAACGGCGACAGTATGAGCGACGACGAAATCATCAACCACATCCGCCTGCTCTACGTTGTTGGAGCAGCGACAACCTCCGACGGCTTGAGCAGCTTGCTGTTTCACGTCTTGAGCCGCCCGGAAATGCTCGAACGGGCACGCACGGGGCCTCGTGAGTGCGAATCACTCGTAATCGAAGCGCTGCGGTTCGAACCACCGGTTTCGGTATTGCCAAGGATCGCGGCCCGGCCAGGAATGATTGGCCGAGCTGAGATACCTGCAGGTTCGCTGGTGCTGTGCGCGATCGCTGGAGCCAACCGTGACCCTGCAGTGTTCGACGCCCCCAACACCTTCGACCCTGATCGCGATCAGCGAGAGACCCTGAGCTTTGGATTCGGTGAGAAGTTCTGCCCCGGAGCGCACCTCGCCCGGCGGCAAATGACCGCGGCACTTTCGGTGCTGGTCTCTCGACTCGCGAATCTTGAACTCGTTGATGGCGCCGAACCTGCGGGCGGAATATTGCGGTCCTCACCTCGACTGCGCGCACGTTGGGACGCAAGCTGAGCAACCCTTGGCACATCGCTGCTGAATCAACCTAAGGTGAGTTCATGACTGGACTCAACATTGCCGACATCTTCGAAACCGTCGTCGCGACGGTGCCCGACAAACCCGCGCTAGTTGTGCGTTCTGGTGACGGTACCCGCGAGATGCGAGCGTCGTTTAGCGAACTCGACGCACGCGTCAACCAACTCGCCCACGCGTTCGTTGCACTTGGCATCGGCGAAGGCGACCACGTCGGCTGCCACCTCTATGACGGCAACGAATACATCGAAGTCACGCTGGCTGCGTACAAAGTGCGAGCCGTGCCCGTGAATGTGAACTTCCGTTACGTCGACGAAGAGTTGAGCTACCTGTTCGACAATGCTGACCTGAAAGTGGTCGTCACTGAACCCGACCTTGAAGATCGAGCATCACGCGCTGCCGCGAAACTTGCTTGGACGTGTCCTGTAATCGTCGCGAACGATCACTACGAGCAATTGCTCGCCAAATATCCAACGACCGCCCCCAACGTCGGCGACCGCTCACCCGATGATCGTTACGGATTGTGGACCGGTGGCACCACAGGCATGCCCAAGGGTGTGATGTGGCGTCAAGAAGACATTTACATGTCGGCGATCGGCGGAAGTGGCAACGCGACGTTCGGCATACCCGCGGTCTCGAATCTTGATGATGTCGCGGAGAAAGCATCAAAGCCCTCGATCCTTCCGGCAACACTCACCTTGTGCCCCCTCATGCATGGCGGGGGTTTTTGGCTTGCGTTTTCTGCGATCCTCGGTGGCAGCACCAGCGTGTTGATTCGCGACTTAGGTTTCGATCCGGCGTTCGCGTTGCGCGTCGTCGCTGAGGAACGTGTCGCGTTGTTGATGACCATCGGTGATGCCTACGCGCGTCCCATCGTCGACCATCTCGAAACCGCGGGACCAGACAGCTACGATTTGTCATCGCTGTTGGTATACGGATCAGGCGGTGCAATCCTGTCGCCGTCGGTGAAAGAAGATCTCGCTCGATTGCTCCCGACCTCGTTTGTGCACGATGGTTTCGGCGCTTCCGAAACTGGCGGCCAAGGAGCACTCGTCGGCACAGGTGAAGACGGAGCGCCTCGATTCAAAATGGAACCGGGCAACGTGGTGATCGCCGACGACGGGACGCTGTGCGAACCGGGAGACGGGCGTGTAGGCATGCTCGCCAACAGTGGCTACATTCCGCTCGGCTACTACAAAGACGAAGTGAAAACTGCGGCAACGTTTCCGACGATTAACGGTGTGCGCTACGCAGTGCCGGGCGATATGGCATCACTGGATGCCGATGGTTCCATTGCGGTGTACGGACGGGGTTCGATGTCGATCAATTCGGGCGGCGAGAAGATCTTCCCTGAAGAAGTCGAAAAGGCGTTGAAAAGCCATGCTGCAGTGTTCGACGCGACTGTCGTGGGCACACCCAACGATCGCTTCGGTTCGCAGGTGACCGCGGTGGTGGAGTTGCGCAGCGCCAACAAGAGCAACGAACCGTCGCTCGCCGAGCTTCAAGACCACTGCCGCCAGCATCTCGCCGGGTACAAAGTGCCGCGTGCCGTCGTGTTCGTCGATCACACCGTGCGTTCGCCATCAGGAAAACCCGACTATCGCTGGGCCAAAGAAACCGCACTCGCCAGCCTCACAACCTCCAACCCTTAGTGCTCTGCCAACCATCACCTACTGCGGCTTCGAACGGTAAGATTCCGCTTCGGCGAGAAGTGTGGGCGTTGCTTGATTCGATGAAAATCGAAACCGTCGATGAGGTCCTCGCCAGGCGAGCCGGTGAAATGATGCGGCGCTTCCGCAAATCCCATAGCAACATCGGTCTCGGCGATTATCTGATCGCGGCGGCAGCCGAGACTCGTGGCCTGGAACTCGCGACATTGAACATCCGACGCTTCCCAATATTCAAAGGCTTACGGGCGCCGTTCAAAATCGCTGCCAACTAATACCTTGAGCACCGTCACGCTCGGCCCTCGTCGTCGACTACGCCAAACCGAGTTGCGCGAGAATCTGATTTGGATTGAAGTAGACGCGTTCGCATACGAGCCCTTCGCCTTCAAACATGAACACCGCGCACATCTGTACACGGAACTCCTTGCCTGTCGGGGAAATACCAAACAGTTCGCCTAGGTGCGTACCCATCAACCAAAACTCCGTGATCACTACATCATCAGCGTGATGCATCGCGATCATTTCATTGCGTTGGTCTGGAAACGGTTCGCGGCTTTGACGGAAATACTCCGCTACAGCTTGCTCGCCGTCGTGCACCTGATCGAGACCAATGAGTTCGTAGCGAGGGTGCGCAAACGTAGCTAGCGCAGCATCGAAATCAAGCGCATTCTCGGCCTCCATATGCCGCCGAATCACCGCTTCCCGGCTAGCTCGTAATGCGGTGGCATCGCTCATGGCGTCTCCTTTTCTCGCGATGCTACAGAAACCATGGCGACTGGATGGATCTCGGCTCGGCCGACGAACAAAACCTGCCAAGGACGGAACCGTCGAGGCTTGGGGTCGATCCGATGAAAATCCAATCGGTGGTTGGTACGGCCTCAAGAAGGGTCTGAGGGGCCGATTCGGAATGTACATTCCGCCGTTGCTGGAACACCTAGGCCTCGCCGAACTCGAACACAACGCCCGTAACAATCGGATGCGCGCGCTCTGAACCGTCAGGCCCATCGGCTTCGCTTGTGACTATTGGTGCAAGGTCGGCGACTGGGGACCGTCGCGTATCGGCCAGAGTGCACCGCCGCACGTAGCCTGCAGCACTCGCAGGACACAGAGTGGAGTTCTGTTCTTGGGGTGAAATTCAGTAGCGCAGGAACGATCAAGGAGCAGGGTTCACGATGGCCAACCGAGACGCCGGCGCGCCGGTCATTGCCGAAGCCGAACTTCGTGAGCGTTACCGGATTGAACGCGAAAAGCGCTTGCGATCCGACGGAAATAGTCAATATCTCGAACTCGACGCGGTGTTTAAAGATATCGATGCGGACCCCTACGCGGCACCCGGCTTCACACGCGACCCGATCGTCGAAGAGATTGAAGTTGTCATCGTCGGGGGCGGCTTCGGTGGCATGTTGGCTGCCGCAAACCTGCGCAAGGAGGGTGTGAACAGCTTTCGAATCATTGATAAGGCCGCCGATTTTGGCGGCACCTGGTATTGGAACCGTTACCCAGGAGCTGCCTGCGATGTGGAGTCGTATAGCTACCTCCCGCTGCTTGAAGAAACCGGATACATCCCCACCGAGAAGTATGCGAAGGCTCCCGAAATCTTCGCGTATTGCCAACTCATCGGCCGACACTTCGACCTCTACCCAGCAGCGCTATTCCAAACGGAGGTCGAGGCCGCGGCATGGAACGACACCACGCATCGCTGGACCGTTGCAACGACGCGCGGCGACCGGCTGTCTGCGCGCTTTTTGGTCGTGGCGGGTGGAGTGCTCCACAAAGCCAAGCTGCCAGGTATCGCAGGCATCGAATCGTTTTCTGGGCACAGCTTCCACACGAGCCGTTGGGACTATGCGTACACCGGCGGTAATCCGCTGGAGTTCATGGACAAGCTGGCTGACAAGCGCGTTGGCATCATCGGGACTGGCGCAACTGCTGTGCAGGCAATCCCGAAGTTGGGCGAGGCCGCCAAGGAACTCTTCGTGTTCCAACGCACGCCATCGAGCGTCGGCGTTCGCAACAATCAACCAACCGACCCCGAGTGGGTGGCGTCGCTCAAACCCGGTTGGCAACAGGAGCGAATCGACAACTTCACAGCGCTAGTAATCGGCGATCAACCCGACGTGGATCTCATACAAGACGGCTGGGGCGAGATGTTGTACGTCGACACGCGAGGTCCGGCCGCTACGAAGGAACACGAAGCTGCACTCGAGCGCATCGATTTTGAGAACATGGAACGCGTTCGACAACGCGTGGCGGCAATTGTCAAAGATCCAACGACTGCCGAGTCGCTCAAGCCCTATTACAACCAACTGTGCAAGCGACTTTGTTTCCACGACGAATATCTCCCCACGTTCAACCAACCCAACGTCACGCTTGTCGACACTGATGGCAGAGGAGTCGATCGCATCACGCCGACGGGCGTTGTTGCCGGTGGGATCGAGTACGGAGTTGACTGTTTGATCTACGCGTCAGGCTTCGAAGTCATGACCGACTACACCCATCGTCTCGGTTTCGATCCGACTGGTCACAACGGAATCACCCTCAGCGAAGCGTGGAACGAGGGGCCGTCAACGTTGTACGGCATTCATACGCGTGGCTTCCCAAACCTGCTGATGATCAGCACAGTACAAGGCGGCCAAGCAATCAACTTCTTGCACACAATTACTGCGACCGCGCTGCACATCGCGAAAGTCATCGCAATGTGCGAATCCAAAGCGATCGACACGATCGAACCAACTGCCGAAGCTGAAGCCGAGTGGTTCAACATCATTTTAACCAATTTGATGAAGCTCGGCCGCTACAACGAGGCATGCACGCCTGGATACCTCAACAATGAGGGCGCCGGCGATATGCGCTCTGCCCGCGCTGGCGCGTACATGGGTCGACCGTTCGAATACATTGAGCGCCTCGAACAATGGCGAGCCGACGGCACCTTCGAAGGTCTCGAAGTAACCCACAACGCGTAGCCCCGCGTGGTCCCACAATCTGGCGGCACACGCGGCTTCTGTGGGACCACGACGGGATGCGCCGCGCCGGACGCCCAGTAGTCCCACGATCTGGCGGTACGCGCGGCTTCTGTGGGACCGCGACGGGGATGCGTCGCGCCAAACGACATAGGTTCGCAGCATGAGCGAAGTGTTGAGCGAATCTGCAGTCTACGCGTGGCCACAATCCGTCGTCGCGGGCGAAGCAGTCGGTGTGCATGTCGCCGGGCCTGCTGGGCTTGCCCAAGTCATGATCGCGCGCATCGGGGCTAGACGTGAAGTTGTCTGGCGCGGAGAGTGCGCAATCGAACCCCACGAACTACCTGACAACGCTGCCGCGCACGGCTGCGAATGGCCGGCGGCACTCCTGATCACAATTGGTGCCGATTGGCGCAGTGGGTACTACGAAGTGGTCGTCGCAACGAACGCAGCGCGTTCGGCTCACGAGGCCATCGCATTTTTTGTTGTACGCGCCACGAAACCGGATCCATCACGACCGTTGATCGCACTTGCCACGAACACTTGGAATGCCTACAACGATTTTGGTGGCCGCAACCTCTACGAAAACGGCACGCACGTCTCGTTTCAACGGCCGATGGCGAAAGGCCTACTGCGCAAACCTGAAGGCCCTGGTAGTCGCGTCACGGTGATGAACACACCCGACCCCGGAAACCGCGCGCACGTAGCGTATCTGCGCAATCATCAATTCACACAGTGGGCGGGGTCTGCCGGTTGGCCGAACTACGAGTTGCCGTTTGTTCGTTGGGCCGAACGCAACGGCTACGAACTCGACTACGCACTCAACTCAGATCTTGAAGACCCGCGAGCACTCGAAGATCGCCGGCTCTACCTCTCGGTCGGACACGACGAATATTGGTCGTCGCCAATGCGCGACACCGTCGAAGCATTCACAAATGGCGGGGGCAACGCACTATTTCTTTCGGGCAATACTGCATTTTGGCAGGTACGTCTCGATGACGGTGGCCGTACGATGGTCGGGTACAAAGGGCTATTCAAACGCGACCCAGTATTCGGCACCGACCAACAGCATCTCCTCACCGCGATGTGGTCGGACCATCTCATCCAACGTCCCGAAAATCACATGACGGGCGTGAGTTTTGTGCGCGGCGGATATCACCGCATCGGCAATGTTGTTGCGTCGGGTGCTGGTGGTTACACCACGTATCAGCCAGACCATTGGGTGTTTGATAACACCGGAGTTACCTACGGAGATCTCATTGGATCCGATGCAGTGGTGGTGGGGTACGAATGCGACGGCTGCGATTTCACCATGCACAACGGCATACCCACGCCCACAGGCAGCGACGGAACACCCGCCGACTTCGCGATCCTCGGGCTCGCACCCGCACAACACTTCAATCGCACCAACGCGCCGCGACCGCCGGCCGACGGAGTGCCGTCGGAGATTGAATTCATCGCGGCGCGCGCCCTGGCCAACGAAGGTGCGGAAGCTGTCGCGGCACTCCATCACGGCCACGCGGTGATGGGCATTCACGAACCGGGTGGTTTCGTTTTCACCTCAGGATCCACCGATTGGGCGTGCGGCCTTACCGGCAACTCCCCCATAGTCGAACAAATCACCCACAATCTCATGATTCGCGGGCTTCAACGCTAGATGCCTTCAAAGAATCACTTGCGTGAGCGCGCGACTTCGGCAACCATGAGCGCGAACTGAAAGGTGCACTATGGAACTCAGCGAATCACACGACTACGACGCGTCGATCGACACTGTGCTGGCGATGTTCGCCAACCGTGACGCCATCACCGAGCGTTACACCTCGATGGGCCACCGCAATATCACGATCACCGAGTGTGACCTCAACGCCTCGCAGTTACGGATCACATCGTCACGGGTCGTCGACGTCGAGCTCCCAAGCTTCGCGAAGAAGGTGCTGAAGCCGACCAACACCATGGTGCAAACCGACGTTTGGGAACATGACGGCCAAGCATGGAAAGGTACCTTCAACGTTGAGGTGCAAGGTGCGCCGGTAAAGATCTCGGGCACGATGCGTCTCGTGCCCAACGGCGAAGGGTGCACGCACACCGTTGCGATCCGCGTCGACGTGAAGATTCCGATCGTCGGTGGCAAAATCGCTGATTGGATTGGAAAGAACGATGCGCGCCGAACGTTGACCGAGGAATTTGCAGCCGCGGACCGTTGGCTAAAGACTGCGAATTCGTAGGCGTGGATTTCTTGTAGCCATTCGACGCGTCGTTTCTATTCTCGGATAATCGTGTCAATAGACCACGCAATATCTGAGCGCTTCGAGTTCGAAGGCCAGCTCGATCTCCGCGCCACCCTTGGGACACGAGTGAACGTCGCACGACACGACGACCAACTCGTGCACGAAGCTTGGCGCGCTTCACGTACTCCACACGGCCTCGCCACCGTTCGGTTACGCGCGACTGCGTCAACTGTTCACGCAACCGCGTGGGGGCCGGGCGCGCATTGGGCAACCACGCAGGTTCCAGCACTGTTGGGTCTCTATGATCACATCGATGCGTTCACCGCACATCATCGCGTCGTCGCGAATCTTCATCGCGATCATCGAGGGCTGCGATTGGGGCGAACCGGGCTTGTGTGGGACGCGCTAGCCCCAACGATCTTGGGCCAAAAGGTGACGACAATCGAAGCCAACCGAAGTTGGCGAAGTCTGGCTCGCGCCTTCGGCGAACCAGCGCCCGGACCGACGACCCTGCGGATAGGCCCAGCGCCTGAGACGCTCGCAAAACTGGCCTACCACGACCTGCATCAGCACGGTATCGAACGCAAACGGGCCGACATCCTCATCGCCTGCGCGCGTGTCGCTGCGAAGCTAGAGGCCATCGTCGACATTCCCACAACAGATGCGTACACACGCATGACCGCGATTCCGGGCATCGGCATCTGGACGGCATCGTTGGTGATCGGCACTGCGTTGGGAGATCCCGACGCGATTCCTGTCGGCGATTTTCACGTACCGAACGTGGTCAGCTGGGCGCTCGCCCGCGAAGCTCGCGGCACCGACGAACGGATGATTGAACTCCTCGAGCCCTATCGAGGACACCGACGACGCGTGGTGAAACTTCTTCATCTCGGCAACATCTCTCCACCCAAATACGGACCAAGAACAGCACCGCGCGATATCCGTGGCTGGTGAAGGAGAAGGGCCGAGGCCCGCCTAGGAGAACAGCGCGTGAACACCATCGACTGACTCGGGGCCGTAACCAACTGAGCCAACGGGCACACGATGCTGAATAGCCTCAAGCACCTTCGCAGTACCGACCGGGCCGAACCCGCCACATAGTTCAATGAGTTGGGCACCATCATCGACGAGGGATGCGGTAATTGCTACGCCAGCGTCAACGTTTGGTACTCCAACGAAGACACTCCGACACATTCCATTGTCGACCACGGTCACGTCGCCAGATTCACTCGCGCCATCGTCGGTATATAGAAATGCCCAATGCGTCAAAGCCATTGGAAAATTCTAGCCAGGCACGCGGCGCTCTCAGCGAAGACTCTGCACTAGCCCTCTACTCAGTTGGCGGGATATTTTGCCACGTGTTGCAGCAACAGTTCGTTGACTGATTCCGCGGCTTCTTCGGGCAGCCAATGCGAAATACCTTCAAGGACTTCATACTGATACGGACCGGTTACATAGTTCTCAGTGAGATCCGCGGCGTCTCGTCCGAGGCAGCAGTCTGCGGTGCCGAAGACAAATAATGTTGGGACCGTCACTGCGCCGGCCCCGTCGCCCAGCCCGCCGCGCAAATTGTTAGCGCGGTACCAAGCTAACGCAGCGTCGAGCGCGCCGGGCTCGCCGAGCACCTTCGCATACTCGGCGACGTCGGCATCAGTTGCGGCGCTGCCAAACGCGATACGCAGGAAGCCCTCGATGTCAGCACCAAGCGCAGCGGCGGCGCCCGGAGCAACGAATGCGCCGATGTACCCCTGTTTTGATCGCTGCTCACCATTTTCATCACGTGTGGCCTTTGCGTAGGCCGCGGGGTGCGGCACCGACAGGGCACTCAAACTCGCGATTCGGTTCGGGTGCGCGATCGCCACCGCCCATGCAACACCTGCGCCCCAGTCATGGCCCACAACATGAAACCGTTGCGCGCCGAGCTCGTCGGCTATTGCAATTGTGTCGTCGACCATGTGATCAATGGTGTATTCGGAGTCGCTCGTCGGTCGAGCACCTGTGGAATACCCCCGCTGATCTGGTGCCACCGCGCGGAAACCCGCACGGCCGAGCGCCAATAACTGCGAACGCCACTCGTACGAGGACTGCGGGAAACCATGCAGCAATACCACGAGCTCGCCATCCACGGGCCCGCTCGAACGCGCATCAAAGATCAGTCCATTGGCTCGAATCGTGACCGTCTCAATGACGACCGCTGGAGGACGACGGGTGGTAGTTGTGCCGGGGCGATCGGCACGAGTCGTTGATGGCCGCACGTCGGTCCCATCCCCCGATGAACAACTCGCGAGGCCGACGACCAGCGCTGCGATACCAATGGCTACCCGTGAAGTTCGATACGTCATGTGCGGAGTCTCGCGCCAAACGCACAATTACAGTGGACGCAGCTCAATTGCGGCACTTACGCTTCCAGCATGCTCACGATGTATACCAACCGTGCAGCTTCGGCCTGGAGTCAGCGCGCCGTTGTCGGTGGAAGCAATGAGTGAAGTTGGCGCGACCAATCTCACTGACGAGATCGTAGAAGCTGAACCGTGGCATGTGGTCTGGTCGCAGTCTGGCACCTGGCCGGGGCAGGAAGATCGACAAGCTCAAATTCGTCAACAGAGTTCAGCAACTCTCGGTGAACGCGTATATCTCGCATGGGGCGCGCACATCGTGTGCGAATCGTTATCAGTGGGCGACCGCAGCTTCGTAGCAACCGGTTGCGTATTGCGCGACAGAGTGACCATGGGCGACGACTGTTCGCTCAACCCCTATGTGGTGCTCGCAGGCAGAGTCACACTCGGCAATGGAGTGCGCATCGCTCAATTCGCCTCGCTCTACGGCTTCAATCACAACTTCGACAGTCTCGAACATCCGATTTGGGTGCAAGGACTGACCGAAAAGGGAATAGTCGTGGAAGACGACGTGTGGATCGGGACCCACGTCGTGATCTGCGACGGCGTCACGGTCGGTGCACATTCGGTGCTCGCGGCGGGCAGTGTGATCACAAAGGATGTGCCTGCGTGGTCAGTCGTGGGAGGGGTTCCAGCGAGGGTCTTATACGACCGACATGATCGCGATGACCAAACGCAAGGCCGGGCGAATCGCACAAGTCGCGCGCGTCGTGATGTGCTGACATCGTTTGATCAGCGGGTTCGCGAGGAGTGGCCCGAGGTCCTAGAACGTTGCCGCGTCGTTGATCTCAGCCATGCAAATTATGAACGAATTGTTAGCGATGGCGCAGGAGTCGCCCTATACGTCGACACGCCGAACGAGCCATGGCGCGTGCGGCCAACCTGCGATGCCATCGAGATCGCCGCGGCATTTAACAACACGACCGCGGCGGGTTCGGCTACTTCGCTTGCAATCTGGATCGCAGGCTTGCAGGACGATCTCACAGGATTGTTCTTGGACCCCACGGAGCCACCTCTGGGTGAAGATCCACTCGCTCTACGATTCGACGCCGAATACCAAACGTATGGCGTCCTTTCGTGTGGTTACGCCCTCGAAGTGTTAGGCGCAGCGCCAACTACAGCAATCCATGTCGTCGATCAGCTCACGGGAGACGAACTCGTCGCGCGACTCGATGATCTCCCTTGGACTCGCCTCGCGTGGCCTGCCGGAAGTTGGCTCGATTTCTATGCCACTGCGGTCTATCTCAATCGTCGCCATCATGGATCAACCCGCGGCCTCGAAAGTGCACTCGGATGGCTCACGACTCGCGTGGACAAACGATCTGGGATGTGGGGACAAGTCGATCCCGGAGGCTGGGGATGGCTCATGCCAGTGAACGGCTTCTACCGACTCACTCGCGGAACCTACGCTCAGTTCGGTATTCCGTTGCCGCATCCTGAGGCTGCGGTCGACACTGTCGTATCACACTGCCGAGAAAACAATTGGTTCATACAACGTAATCGCACCGCTTGCAACGTGCTCGATGTCGTGCATCCGCTCTGGCTTGCGGCGCGCCAAAGTGACTACCGAAGAGCTGAACTACGTGACGCGCTCGCCGACATGCTGAACGACACCGCAACTCGTTGGGTCGATGGTGAAGGATTCGCATTCGAACTGTCGAGACCGTGCGGTCTGCAGGGCACAGAAATGTGGCTCTCGATCATGTATCTCCTCGCCGACTATCTAGGTGAAAGCGAGGGACTCTCATGGCAACCCAAAGGAGTCCACCGTCTCGAGCCTGCGGTCGCGGAGCCCTACGAAACGAACCCGGTTTCGTAGGCATAGATCACGGCCTGCACTCGATCACGTACGTCGAGCTTCAACAAGACGCGCGACACGTGACTCTTTACCGTCTCATCGCCGGTGCCCAGTTCACGCGCAATCTCTCGATTCGTGAGGCCTATACATAACAATCGCAGAACGTCGCGCTCGCGCACAGTGAGGTTCTCCAGCAACGAACTATCGCGTGCAACTTCACGTCGAGCGAACTGTGCGAAAACCCTCGGCGCGACCTCTGCGTCGAGTACCGCGTCACCGTTCGAAACCTGTTGGTTGCGGCACTCAACGGTGCAGCTTCAACACGAGCATTGGTTCGAGCTGCAACGTGGCCCGAGATTCCGACGCCGACCGCGCACGCGAAGAGCACCGCGTCTACGACACGAATCAACTTGGGAGACCTATACCAAACCAAGGCCGCAGGCATAGCCTGCAGTTTAGAGATCACGCCGATGCTTACGACACCGATTCGACCATGCGGTGACGCATGGCCGAGTCACGCATCTGACGCAAGCCGCGTCGTAGCATCTTCAGCAACGTCCGAAGCGCTTGGACAGGATGACGCAACATCCGCAATGGGTTGCGCAACCCTCGCACAGGATCCCAGAGTTGCCCGATGATCCCGTCCGAGACCTCCCCATCGATGCCGTAGACCATCGGTCGGCGGTCGTTCGGCATGAAGTAGGTCCTAAACATGATGTCCCAAATCGGAAGGAACACTGAGTAGTTCGTCGACCGAGCGTCGACTTCGTTTGAGTGATGCCAATGATGAAACTCGGGAGTGATCACAACTTTGTGCAGCGGTCGCCAACGCCAGCGCACATTTGCATGCAGAAACAGTCCCGTCACGATTTGAATCACCAACAAAGCTCCGCTGAACTCAGCGCTGAAACCTGCGACCAAGAGAAATACAAACGCGGGTGCCGCAAGGACGCCGTCGAACGGGTGGCCACGAAATCCACTCACCCAGTCGAGATGCTTGGTTGAGTGATGGATGCGATGAAATCGCCACATAAAGGGGATCTCATGACTAAAACGATGGGTCCAATAGATCCCTAGGTCGAAGACCAAGATCCCCAGCACGCCGCGCAGCGCATCCGGCAACGCCAACACCAGCGGCCGGAATAACAACCGGGCAGCCAAACAAACGAGATTGCGGTCAGCGCGATACCAACGACAACGCCAGCCGCGGCAAGCGGCGTGGCAACCAGCGCGTACGCAACGTCGGTACCGAGATGATCACGGCGCAATCGTTGGGAATGACGCGGGAACCATTTCTCGAATGGCACGACCAACACAAACACGAACATCACAGTGAACAGTGTGTCGAGCCCGTAGGCCAGCGACGCAACAATCCCTGCGAATACAATCAACGACGACCAACGCGGTCGCCGCAGACGTCGATGCAATGCAATGCAATATCCATATCGTCATCATCGTCTGATGAGATACGTGGATCATCCCCCGTCTAGGGGATTTCAGAAGGCGTTGTCGGAGTTAGTGCGCGGCGGCGAGAAATCTTTCGCGCCACGCCGAGGCATCGTTCGTTGCAGCGACCGTGGTGTGCAAGAAATCGAGCAGCACTGTCGCGAAGCGTTTGGGGTCGAGCGAATGGGGGTAGTGCCCGGCGCCTTCAAAAATCTCGAGGCGGCTGTTCACAATCGCTTCGTGTGCGGCGAAGCCTTGTTCTACTGGGATAATGCGATCACGATCGCCCCACACAATGAGTGTCGGCACGCCGGTGGTGAGATATAGGCGGTCTGAAGCGCTGACGCGTTGGCCACCATGGTCCACCACCGAGCGCAGCGTTTGCAGAAACGCAGCACGGGTCTCGCCATCGGCGAGCGAACCATAACTCGTCCACATCTGTTCAAGGTGAGGGCTGACCTGCAAACCAATGTTGTTGAGCCATCCCGCGACTACAACCCCTGCATTGTGGACTCGGTCATGGCACGCGAGCGGCATGACGTACTCAGCACCCGGCAAGGTGAGCACGCGAAGCAACATGTTCACTTCGTCGCCGAGACCACCACTTGATTCGAGCACGATCCGTTCGCAACGTTCGGGAAATTGATATGCGAATTGCATCACCACTCCCCCACCTAGCGAATGGCCGACGACCGTCGCGCGTTCGTGACCAAGCGCCACCATCAAGTCGCGCAATCCACTTGCGAATCCGCCGAGTGAATAGTCGGCACGCGGTTTCGCGGAATCACCATGGCCGAGAAGGTCGGGTGCAATCACTGTGCAGTGTTGGCTGAGGGCTTCCATGACTGGGAGCCATGTGTCGCTGCGACCTGCCATGCCATGTACCAACAGCACAACGGGACCCGAGCCCGCTGTGCGGTAGCTCACATCATGGCCATGAATTCGGATGTGTTGCTTACCAAACAAGTCGGTCATGGTCTAAAGATTACGGCGGTTACCCGCTAGGCACGGACCCGCGCCATATTTGGTTGCCACAGGGCGCAACCACGGGCGCAACGGCGCAAGACCCTGCGAAACGGTGTCGATTGACATTCGCCTTTGCCTGCGAAAGACTGGTTCGCAACGGAGACTTATTGGCGCTTGGACGCCCATCAACAACGCAACGGAGGGGCAATGAAATACGGCAAACGGCTCGGAGCGGTGGTCTTCGCCATCACCGGAGTCACCGCAGCAGGTTTGACGCAAATCGACTCCTCATCAGTCCGCGCCGCAACGCAACCCAACGTCATCGTCATTATGACTGATGACCAGTGGTTCGATTCGATGAGTTACATGCCCAAAACCAACGCTCTCTTGGGCGGGACAGGCGTGACATTTTCGAACTTCCACGTTTCGAACCCGCTGTGTTGCCCTTCGCGTAGCACCTTCCTCACGGGTATGTATTCGCATAACCACGGAGTTGAAACGAATTCCGAAGCCAACGGTGGCTTCGCGAATTTCAACGATACAAACACAGTCGCAACGTGGCTCAATGATGCGGGCTATCACACGTCGTTGATCGGTAAGTATCTCAATGGCTACGGAGGAAATTCGTCGAATACCTACGTGCCACCCGGCTGGGACAACTGGGTTGCGGGCATCAGCGGCACAACTCAAAATCTCTACGACTACACGCTCAATGAAAACGGCATTCCAGTTTCCTACGGCAGCGCAGCGCAAGACTTCAAGACCGACGTGTTCGCGCAAAAAGCGGTGAGCAATATTCAAGCGCAGGCTGCGAATGGGCCGTTCTTTATGGCCGTAACCGTCACTGCACCGCATGGAGAGTTCGGCGAAGATGGGCAGAGTGTGCGAGCCGCGCCGCGCCACGAAGGAATATTCGCGAACGAACCGTTTCCCGTCAAAGCCAGCTTCAACGAAGCAGTTGTAACCGACAAGCCGAGCTACATCAGCGCTCTGCCATTACTCACTCAGACCGAACAAGACGGTATTGCACAGTCCTGGCGCGACAAACTTGAAGGTTTGCAATCGGTCGATGATCTTGTCGAAAGCATCGTGAACGAACTCGACGCTCAGGGCGTGCTCAACAACACCGTCATCATGTTTACATCCGACAACGGATTCTTCTTCGGCGAACATCGCGTCGCATCAGGCAAAATGAAAGTGCACGAAGAAGCAACTCGCGTACCCCTGATAATTTCAGGTGGGGTGTTCGCGGGTGGAGTCACTCGAAACCAAGTCGTTGCCAATACCGACCTCGCTCCAACGATCGCTTCCCTCGCGGGAGTGACGCCAGGCTTAATAGTCGACGGAATTTCACTCACTCCGTACGCGACTAGCGCAACCTACAAGGCCAACCGCGCAGTGCTGTTGGAGATCGCGCCAACGGCATCGAACACCTTCAACGCTATTCGCACAAAGCGCTGGACATACTCACTCCTTGGCACCGCTGAGGAGGAGATGTACAACATCATCTCCGACCCGTTGCAACTCAAAAGTAAACATGCAGTGGCTGCGCAGCAGAACAAGAAAGCTTTGCTTGCTGCCGCGCTTGCGACGTTGACGAATTGCTCCAGCAATACCTGTCAGCTGAACTTCTCGGGCTAACCGAACCGAAATCGCGCTCGCTGCGATACGCAATCGGCTCGGATTTCATTCTTTCGCCAGAACCTGGCCGTACGCGGCCCGCACAGCCGCTCCATCGACATTCGCGTTGGGCTCTACCTCCGGCGCGTCGCCGTCATCCCACCGCTGTGTGATCTTGTGGAATGCATCGCCGCTCAACACGGCCGCGGCCTGCACCGCCGCACCACGCGCCACCAACTCGTCGCCAGACGGCACCAGCACCGGCCGCCCAAGGAGATCGGCGACAATCTGACGGTACGCATCGCTGTGAGATCCGCCTCCGATCAGCATCACGCGCCGTTCGGCATTCTGATCATCGATTCGAGTCAACGCATCGACGCCATCCAAAAGATTGCAGACCACGCCCTCGACGGCGGCTCGCGCAAGTTGTTCGCGAGTTACGTCCGAACGAATGCCAACGAGGCTGCCGGTCGCATCCGGCCGATTCGGCGTGCGTTCGCCATCGAAATGCGGCATGAGAACCAGTCCGTCTGCTCCACCTGATGCCTGAAGCGCAAGCGCGTCGAATTCAGACGCGTCGACGCCAAGCAGTCGAGCAACCGCATCGGTCACTTTCGTGGCGTTGAGCATGCACACCAGCGGCAAATAGCGGCCCGTTGCGTCGGCGAACCCTGCGATCGTTCCTGATGCGTCGGCCGACGGTGTGTCACTGATCCGAAATGCGGTGGCGCTGGTGCCGAGACTGAGCGCCAGGTCACCGGGTCGTAGACCGAGCCCGAGCGCGGCGGCCATGTTGTCGCCCGTACCAGGCCCGACAACGATGCCGTTCCATTCACCGGCCGCGACATTGGGCGGCACAACGGTTGGGAGCATTGCCTCCCACGGCGCAGCGTCGTCGACCAGAGCCAAGAGATCGGGGCGGTATCGCTCCTCGGCGGGCGACCACCACCCGGTACCCGACGCGTCTCCTCGATCGGTGGTGAAGGAACCTGTAAGTTGTGAGGTGAGCCAATCGTGCGGCAGCAGCACATGGCGAACGGCGCGAAATACTTGCGGTTCGCACCGCGCCAACCACCGCAGTTTCGTGATGGTGAAACTCGCGACGGGCACGCTGCCGCACGCGCGCGCCCACGTCTGCGCGCCAAGGGCCGCGACAAGTTCGTCGGCATCGATTGCGGATTCCGTATCGTTCCAAAGCTTTGCTTTGCGCAAGACAGCGCGGTTGCTGTCGAGCACCACCATTCCATGTTGTTGTCCTGCGATCGCGATCGCCGCGGGACGATTGCGACCTGTAATGCCCGCTTCGCCGCAGGCGATCTCAAAGGCTGTCAACCAATCGTGCGGGTGTTGTTCGCTGCGCGGAGGTGTTGTTGATGGGTGTGGCGCACGACCAGACGCAATCAGTGCCCCCGAATCGAGATCGCGTACTTCAACTTTGCACGACGAGGTCGACGAATCGACGCCCGCAACCAGAGGCATCAGCGCACGCCGAGCAGCAGTTCCGTCACCAACTGATCAAGGCGTTCGTGTCCGTAGCCTTGTGCGGCGAGGGCGCTTTCATCGAGCACGGCCGTTCGCACAGCATCAAGTGGCCCCGTTGGCGTAGCGAGTTGATCAGCCATTGCTGCCCGCAACGCGTCTTGTATTTCGCTATCGACACGCATGCGTTCGGCTTTGTCTTTCAAAATCAAATACGTACGCATGCAGCCGAGTGCGAAATCCCACACCCCGTCGGCGTCTTCGGTGCGATAGGCGTGTGCATCAAAGTGCCGCATGCCATCCCACCCCGAGTCTTCTAGCAAACGTACGAGATAGAAGGCGTCGCGAATTCCTTCTGAACCAAACCGGAAATCCTGATCGAATTTGCCGATACGTTGTGCGTTGAGATCGATATGAAACAACTTGTTGTGCCACAGCGTTTGTGCGACTGCATGGGTGAAATTCAATCCGGACATGGTTTCGTGCGCAAACTCAGGGTTGAGGCCGACCATTGCGGGCCATTCCAATTCGTTGATAAACGCGAGTGCATGACCAACGGTGGGAAGCAAGATGTCGCCGCGCGGTTCGTTAGGTTTCGGTTCAAGCGCGATGCGCACGTCGTAACCGCGATCGCGAATGTGTTCACAGCAAAGATCGACTGCTTCTCTGTATCGGTCGAGGGCCAGCCGCACATCTTTGGCGGCGTCAGCTTCGACGCCCTCGCGGCCGCCCCACATCACAAAGATTTGAGCGGCAAACTCTGCGCCGAGGTCAATGGATTCAAACGCCTTGCGCACGGCAAATCGGCGGACGTTCGGATCATTGGCAGTAAACGCACCCTCTTTGAACACTGGCCGCGAAAATAAGTTGGTTGTCGTCATCGGAACTTTCATTCCGGTTTCATCGAGGGCAATCCGAAACCTTCGGATAATCGTTGCCCGGTCGGCAGGCGAGGAGCCGTACGGGATTAAGTCGTCGTCGTGAAAGTTCACGCCGTACGCGCCGAGCGTCGCCAGCCGACGTACCGATTCACTCGGGTCGAGCGGTGCGCGCACTTCATGCCCGAAAGGATCTCGACCTTGATTGCCCACGGTCCAAAGACCGAAGGTGAACTTGTGTTCGGGGCGTGGAATCAAGTGGTCAGACATGGCACCTCAGCAGTACTGCCGATCACTCGGCTCAGCGGATGGAACAATGGTGGGTTCACCGTGCGCCAAGGTCAACCCGCACGGCATCGGGGTCGTGAGCGTAGGCGCCAACTTCGAGGCTCACGTCGCTGGCCCGCGGCAAGGCTCGCGCGCCCACCACTGCATCCCATTCTGCAAGCGCCAACAACGACACCGCAACGTCGACGGTTTGCGTTTCGCCGGAGGCAACTTCGGCGATTGCGAACCCAGTGAGCAACAGTTCCCCTGCGTATGTTCCTGTAGAGCGGCGGCCGTACACCTGCACGACATGACGCCCATCGCTCTTTCCGGTGTTGCGCACTGCGACTCGCAACCAGATTTCGGCGTTGGTGTCAATGACGGTGGCCGAGTCGATCGAAAACGTTGTGTACGACAAGCCAAATCCGTGGGGAAACGCGGCGGCGACACCTAGTTTGTCGAGCAACCGTTGGCCGTGGAAGCGGTCATAGGTGATCGTTGTTGCATCGCGGTCAAAAAAAGGTAGATGTTCTTGCGAAGTTGGGATGGAAAACGGTAGTCGCCCCGATGGATTGTGGTGACCAATCAAAACATCCGCGAGTGCGTGGCCGCCTTCCATGCCCGCGTACCACATCATCAACATCGCCGGCACTTGATGCCGCCACGACTCAGTGATTACTGCCCCGGCTGCCACCATCGCTACCACCGTTCGAGCGTTCGCCGCCGCGACCGAAGCGATGATCTCTTCATCGATCGGTCGCAAACTCAGCGAAGCTCGATCACCGCCGGATCCATCCGACATCACTGGCGGAATTGCAGCATTGCGTGTGAGCCCTTCTTCGTTGAATAGCTCGAAGCCGTCGGGCATCGGCGGGTAGAGCGCGAGCAACTCGGGGCGCGTCATTGTGTTGCCCCCAACAAACTCGCCTTCGTCGGCTGCGGTATAGCCGACAACAACAATCGCGACGTCGGCCGCACGGGCGGCTTGGGCTGCGGCGACTGGATCGTCACCGGACACCAGCGTGATCGATGCGTTCGGGAAGGCGGCACGGATGCCATCGATGGCGCTCACAAAACTCGGTGGTCGCACGTTGGAAGAACCGTGATCACCCAGGTTGGCCGCCACCGCGAGACGACCAATTACTGCGATTGCGCCGACGTTGTCGTCGATTGGCAGCACCGCCGTTTCGCCAACGCGATCGTTTTTCAACAGCACCATCGAACGCGCCGCGGCGTCGCGCGCCAACGCACGATGCCCGTCACACGCCATGACTTCAGGGCCAGGGTCGACGACGATGCGGGATGCATACGACCGCAACTGGGTCGCAAGAATTCTCACACCCGCTCGTTGCACAGCGGCCCATGAAGTGGCGCCCGCTTCGAGTTGCTCTCGCAATTGGGTGGCACGTTGCTGCGAGGCAGGTTCCTCAATGTCCATGCCGGCCTCAAGCGCCGCAGTACCATCACGCAGGCCAAAGATGAAATCGCTAACTGTGATACCGCCCCACCCCCATTGCTCCCGTAGTACGCCAGTCAACATGTCATGGTTCTGTCCTACCCACTCACCGTTCACTGAGTTGTAGGCAGCCATGACCGCGCTTGCGCCAGCATCAAGCGCTCGTTTGAAATGCGGGAGATACACGTCGTGCAGTGGTGCGTCATCAACCAACACATCGACGGTAAATCGAGCGTTTTCCATGCTGTTGAGCGCAAAGTGTTTCACGCATGCCATCACGTAACGCTCGCTACCGCGAGTAAGCGCCGCGCCGAACTCACCGAGATGATACGGGTCATCCCCGTATGTTTCTTGCGCGCGGCCCCACGCTGGATGCCGCGGCAAGTTGATGCACACACCGCCGAAAAAGTTTCCGCCTTGCGAACGAATCTCGCGCCCAATGGCTTCGCCGATCGTTTCTTCGAGATCGACATCCCACGACGCGCCGCGCGCCATAGCAACGGGGAACGCCGTACCTTGCCCCGCGACACAACCACGCGGACCATCGACGAATCTCGTACCCGGAATTCCGAGACGAGCGACTTCACCATGCACATACGGTCGCACGTTGTAGCCCTCGATGAGCATCGACCGCAGCAACGGCCAAAACGGCTCATCACCATCCAACAAGCCGAGCCGTTCTTCTGCGGTGAGTTGCTCGTACAGCGCGAGGGCCTCGCGTTGCGCGGAAGTGCCGGCACGCACTGCATCAACAGCACGAGCAAACGCACCGGCAGCCCCCGGAACTGAATCGTTCGTCATCCCGCCGGTTTTAGCATCTCAACGAATCGTTGTACTTCGAAACCCGCACCGAATGGTTGCTCAGCCCAGCGTGGCAGCCTGGAGTCCTCGAAGGGGTCGCCGACATCGCGCATGAGCGTGGCAACCAGCAGCGGCCACTCCAGGCGAAAGACGTCGGCGACACTCATCGGATCGGCGAATAGACCCGGCCGGTGTGGCTCCTCACTCGTCGAAATCCATGACTGGTCGAACCTCGATCGTCCCGAAGTGAGAGTTCGGAATCCTGGCGGCCCAGCTGAGTGCCGCGTCGAGGTCAGCAACATCGATCACATAGAAGCCGCCGATCACTTCTTTCGACTCGATGAACGGCCCGTCGTTCACGATGCGTTTGCCGTCGCGAACCTTGACAGTGCTCGCGGTCTCTGCACCGTGTAGCGCTTCGCCCGCGACCATGGCACCCGCCTCAATGAGGGCCTGGGTGTAGACCTCCCATTCGCCCATATACTCCCCAAACGTGTCGCTGTCCGGGGTCGGTTCGTCGGCAGGGTTACTTGCAAGGATGAGCATGTACTTCATTGTGTGATGTCCTTTGACTCGGGTTGATCGTGTGTTGCTTGTCACCCACACGACGAACGGCAACGCAAGATCCGGACACTCGCGCCAACATCATTTCCGAAAAAATTTCGGCGTGAGTTTTGATGGGCTCGCGCACATTTGACTTCGCCAGCGCGCCTTCTTATGGTACGCCGAT
>SXHN01000069.1 GCA_005773635.1 Actinomycetota bacterium | reverse complement strand
GTCCTCGAAAGAGGGATCGGGTAATGCTGGCGCATTAGAAGTAGCCCTCTTTCTTGCGGTCTTCTTCAATATGGTCAGTCCTCGAAAGAGGGATCGGGTAATGCTGGCGCATTAGAAGTAGCCCTCTTTCTTGCGGTCTTCCATGGCTGCTTCTGTGAACTTGTCGTCAGCGCGGGTAGCGCCCCGTTCTGTAATCGTGCTTGCGGCGACTTCTACGATGATCTCCTCGTTGGTCGCGGCTGTCGATTCGACCGCGCCGGTGCATGTTGCGTCGCCAACGGTGCGGTATCGCACGACCTTCTCGACGAGTTCTTCGCCGGGAATCATCTCGATAAACGGAGATTCGGAGAGCCACATGCCGTCGCGTTGAAACACCTTACGGGTGTGCGAGTAATAGATCGAAGGGATCGGAACTGGTTCTCTGGCGATGTACTGCCAGATATCCATTTCGGTCCAGTTGGAGATTGGAAAGACGCGAATGTGTTCGCCCTTGCGGTGACGTCCGTTGTAGAGATTCCACAATTCGGGGCGTTGGTTCTTCGGGTCCCACTGACCAAATTCGTCGCGGAAACTGAAGACCCGCTCTTTCGCGCGGGCTTTCTCCTCGTCGCGCCGGCCGCCGCCGAACACCGCATCAAATCCGTGTTCGACGATGCCGTCGAGCAGCGCGGTTGTTTGTAGGCGGTTGCGACTCGCACGCGGTCCGGTTTCCTCGGTGACTCGACCCTTGTCGATCGAGTCTTGTACCGAGGCAACGAGGAGTCGCACGTTGTACACGTCGAGCATTCGATCGCGGTACTCCATGACCTCAGGGAAGTTGTGCCCGGTATCGACATGCATGAGGGGAAATGGAATCCGCGCGGGGGCGAAGGCCTTGGAAGCGAGGTGAAGCATCACCGCAGAGTCTTTGCCTGCCGAAAACAGCAAACCCGGCCGTTCAAATTCGGCAGCGACTTCTCGAATGATGTGCACGGACTCGGCCTCGAGCGCATCGAGGTGCGAGAGCTGCATCTGCACGTGGGAATCCTTTGATTGAAGTTGAGAACACGACAGCCCGATACCCGAATGAGGGCTGCCATGCGGACCAGGCTGAGATGTTATTGCGGGAATGGTGGTCTAGCTATCGGGAGGTACGGGGTGTGACATCAGTGGTTTCTCGAGTAGGCGAAGATTTACGCCGATTGTGGCTCAGGCCAGCCGTGTAATCCGCATTCGGTCTTTCCCGACCCCGCCCAACGGCCGGCGCGCGGGTCTTCGCCCTCGCGAACTGGCCGTGTGCAGGGCCAGCACCCGATGGACGGATAGCCCCGAGTCTTGAGCGGGTGTATCAAAAGTTCGTTGTCGTGGGCATAGCCCTCGACGTCGAGATCGGTCCATGCTGCAAGAGGGTTGATTTTGGCGACGCCGCGACCGAGGTCGAGGTGGACGATCGCGGCATTGGCTCGCGTCGCGGCTTCAGTCCGCCGCAACCCGGTGATCCAAGCTTGCTTGCCCGCGAGTGCCCTGGCCAACGGTTCGACTTTACGAATGGCGCAGCATTCGTTTTGATCGATTTGCCACAGGTCGTCGGGTTCGACCATGGGTTTCATGATTGTGAGGTTGAGGTCGTACCGCTTTCGGACGGCTTCGACAAACCACGTTGTTTCGGCGAAGTGGTACTGCGTATCCAGGAATACGAACTCAATGTCGGGCACGGCTTTGACTGCAACATCGATCAGCACGGTGTCTTGAAAACTCGCGGCTACCAACACGCCAGTCCCAAAGCGTTCCCATGCCCACTTCACTGCCGCGCCTGCAGGTTTGCGTTCTAATTCTGCCGAGACGCGCGCGAACTCTTCGAGGTCGAAACCGCCGGAGTTGGCGCGTGCGGTCGATTCGGGCGCGAGCATCATTGGGACCGGTAAAACGCCGTTGGGTAGGACTGAGTTGGCACGAAGTCGATGTGGCGCTCGCGCCGACTCGCACTGTGTCGCGGGCGCAAAGCGATCACGTTGCACACTCGCTGTCGCCAACTTCACTCACGTACGGACCTGTTTCGCCGAAATCGACGTAAAATTCGGGTCGTTCTGAAGGATCAGGGAACACGTCAAGTTCTTTGAGTGCAGTGCCTACCTTCTGGGCGCCGCCGGCTCGTTCGAGCCAACCGCTGAAATTCTCGCCAGCGTTACGCTCGTTGGCGAATTGCTGCACGACTCGCACGACAGCTTCGGGTGCGTTTCTCGCCGGAAGCTTCGTGGCCTTGTCGCCGAATTCCACCTCGATGTTTCCAAGATGACCGCCAAGCAGCATTTGGTAACCCGGAGCAGCTTGGCCGTGCGCGCGGCGTTCAAGCCCAAAGAATCCGATGTCGGAGATGTGGTGTTGACCGCAACTGTTTGTGCATCCGCTGATGTTCACCCGGACGCCTCCAACTTCGGCGAGACCGGCGTCGTCGAGGGCTGATCCGATTGCAGTTGCGAGGCCGCGTGATTGCGTGACCGCGAGGTTGCAGGTATCGGCCCCTGGGCAGCTCACAACGTCGCGTGCCAGTTCTGCACCCGGCTTCGCCATGCCGATTTCAGACAGGCGATCGAAGAGTGCCCGCAGATCGCCGTTGGCGAGTCCACGCATCGCCAAGTTCTGGCGAGGAGTAATGCGAATGTCGAGATTGAAGTCGCGTTGAATTGCCGCAAGCGCGAGGAACTGAGACGTCGTGATGTCGCCGAGATCGCAATAGGCGTATGCACTCACGGTGCCATTGGCGACTCCGCGTACAACGTTGGCTTCTTCCCAGCGTTCGAACGGATCGGTCTTGAGCAACTTGATCGGGGTCGCGCCGGGAGCTCCGACAATTGGCCCGGTGCCGGTGCCCGCGGGTGCGTCGCCGCGTTCGGTGACCAGCCCGGGAATACCTCCGGGCCAGCTGACTGAGCCGCGCAGAAACTTGCGCTCTTTGAGAATGCGTTCGCGCAATTCGTCGATGCCCATCGTGTCGACAAGCCATTTCATGCGCGCACGCAGTTTGTTATCGCGGTTGCCGTAATGGTCGAAGGTCCGCAGCAACGCCTCGATCGTGGGCAAAAGATCTTCACGCGCGGTGAATTCCTCAAGCGCTTGTGCTGGGTGCGGCGTTGCTCCGAGGCCGCCTGCAAACACGACTTTGAATCCAGGCTCAAGCGTGCCGTCGTCGCGAGTGCGATTGACGGCGACCACGCCAACATCGTTGAACATCGCTTGGCCGCAATCGGTTGCACAACCACTGAAATTGATCTTGAACTTGCGCGGCAGTCGTTGAGCGTACGGGTGACGCAAGAGGTATTGCGCCGTAGCATCGGCCCAGGCGGAGATGTCGACTACCTCATATGGGCAGGCGCCAGCGAGATGGCATCCCATGACGTTGCGTACCGTGTCGCCGCATGCCTCGCGACTGGTGAGCCCGCAGGCCGCGAGCAGCCGGAGCACTTCAGCTGAGTCCTCAAGCTGCACAAAGTGAAATTGCACATTTTGGCGGGTCGTGAGATGGCCCCATCCGCGGCTGTAGGTCTCGCTGATGTGCGCGAGGACCTCAAGCTGCTCGGGAGTGACTTTGCCATAGGGGATTTTGACCCGCACCATCTGGTTGTGGCCGCCTTGGCGTTGGCCGTACACGCCATTGTTCAAGCGGTAGACGCGAAATACGTCCTCATCGAGGGTGCCCGCAAGGTAATCGGCCACCGTGGCTTCGTAGCGGGAAAGTTCGGCTTCGAGATCTGTGGGTAGGGGCTGGGAACGCAGTTCACGCACGTCAAGAGCCATGCGAGCCTCCTTGGTAGGCGGGGGTGAGCAAGAGCGAGGTGGGTGATCGCAGGCCGATGGGGCGGGCGATTCAACCCAACGTGGCGCGACAGTGTTCGTCGCGCACTTCGTGAGGAGTGCGACCCATGGCGATCGACGGGGCCCCGTCATTGCGGATCAACATGGGGCGAGGCTAAACCACTCAGAAGCTAATTGCCAGCATTTTGGTCGGGAATTTTTCCCGACCTTCAAGGTCGGGATTCACGTTGCGGGTTCTGATCGCGTGGGAGTGCCCAAACGGGCGCTCCCACGCGATCAGAAACTACAGCGGTGTGCGAAATTCTCCCCGGTAGTCTCGCCGCCATATGAGGATGACGAAGTTCCTGGTGCGGACGTTACGTGACGATCCGGCCGACGCCGATGTCGATAGCCATCGATTACTGGTACGGGCTGGCTACATCCGCAAGGTTGCAGCGGGTGTCTATTCGTGGTTGCCGCTGGGCCAACGTGTGCTGCGCAAGGTCGAACAAATTGTGCGCGACGAAATGGACGCCACCGGAGCCCAGGAATTGACGCTGCCGATTGCGCAACCACTCGAGCTCTGGGAAAAATCGGGCCGGGACAAGACATACGGCCCGCTCATGTTCCGCCTAGAAGATCGCAAAGAGACCGGTTTTTGCCTTGCTCCGACGGCTGAGGAGGTCATCACGTCGACCGTCGCGAATGAGCTCAGCAGCTACCGCGACCTGCCCATGAACCTCTATCAAATCAACTGGAAATACCGCGACGAACTCCGGCCCCGATTCGGATTGTTACGGGCCCGGGAATTCCTCATGAAAGACGCCTACAGCTTTCACACTGACGTTGAAGATCTCCGGGTGACGTACAAGGAAATGTACGACGCATACCACAAGATCTTTACGCGGTGCGGTTTAACGTTCCGGCCAGTTGAAGGCGAGGCCGGCGAAATTGGCGGCGACATCAACCATGAGTTCATGGCAGTCGCCGCGGTCGGTGAAGACGATTTTGTCTGGTGTAAATCGTGTGACTATGCGGCGAATGTCGAGGTTGCGAAGCGCCAGCCTGCGCAAGCGATGCCCAGTGAGAACGAGAGCCAACAACAACCGACTCGGGTCCATACGCCCGATATGCCGGGGATTGCTGCGGTTGCCCAGCATCTCGGCGAAAGTGAAGATGTATTGCTGAAGAGCTTCGCGTTCGACGCTGATGGTGAGATGGGTTTGGCCCTTGTGCCTGGAGATCGCGAAGTCAATGAGTTTGCGTTGGCACGCGCGATCGCGCCGAAAAAATTGCGGGTTTTCGACGACAACGATTTTGCCGCGCACCCCGAACTACCCAAGGGCTACATCGGCCCGCACCATCCCAGCGTCGCCGTCGTGGTTGCCGATCCGTCGATTCGGGCCGATCATCCGTGGGTTACCGGCGCCAATGAGGTCGATCATCACATCACCGACATGTGGTGCGATCGAGATTTCACGGTCGGTATTTGGGCCGACATCGCCTCGATTCAGTCGGGCGACGAATGCCCCCAGTGCGGAAAGGCGTTGTCGGTAGATCGGGGCATCGAGGTTGGGCAAGTGTTCGAGATCGGCACCAAGTATTCAACCGCGTTGGGTGCGACGTTTGTTGATGCTGACGGCGTATCGCATCCGATGGTGATGGGTTGTTATGGCGTGGGAATTTCTCGCACTGTCGCAGCAATCACCGAAGAACACCACGATGACAAGGGCATCGCATGGCCCGCCAGCGTTGCGCCCTTTGACGTACATCTCGTCGCGCTCGCCGGCAAAGGCGCAGCGGCCGAAGAGGTTCGCACTGCGGCCGATGCGCTGTACCGCGATTTGCGAGCTCACGGCATCGATGTGCTCTACGACGATCGCGATGCAAGCCCAGGCGTCAAGTTTGCAGATGCCGACCTCATTGGTATTCCAGTGCAACTTACCGTTGGAGCCAAGGGACTCGCTCGCGGCGTGGTTGAACGAAAGCTACGAGCGAGCGGGGAACGCGATGACATCGCAGCTGATGGGGTAGTGGCAGCGATTCGATGAGCCTCCCGATCGATCGACCGTTCGCTCCGATGCTGGCCAAGCTGTCGCGCGAAGTACCCGAGCGCGACGACTGCTTGTTCGAGCCGAAGTGGGATGGCTTTCGCTGCATTGTGTTTCGCGACGGCGACGATCTCGACTTGCAGAGCCGAAACTCCAAGCCGTTACTAAGGTATTTTCCGGAGCTGCGAGACCCTCTGCTGAGGGTGCTGCCCGAACGGTGTGTGGTTGACGGCGAGATCGTGATCGTCAGTGATCGAGGTCTGGATTTCGACGCATTGCAACTGCGCCAACATCCGGCCGAGTCGCGAGTGCGCAAACTCAGCGCGGAGATACCTGCCACCTTCGTGGCGTTCGACCTGCTGGCCGAAGGTGAGGACTCCTTGCTCACAACACCCTTTCGGCAACGTCGCCAGCGACTCGAAGCAATCCTTGCTGTTTCGGAACCTTCCATTGTGCTGACGCCCGCGACGTTGAGCGCAGAACTCGCACGCGACTGGTTCGCCCGATTTGAGGGCGCGGGGTTTGATGGTGTCGTGGCCAAGCCGCTCGACGACGTGTATACGCCCGGGCAGCGCACCCTCTTGAAGGTCAAGCATGAACGCACTTGCGATTGCGCAATCGGTGGATTTCGAGTTCACAAAGATGGCAATGGCGTCGGATCACTGCTCGTCGGGCTTCACGATAACGACGGTCGACTGCACCATGTTGGCGTGGCTGCAGGTATCAATGCCGCGACGCGCAGCGAACTGCTGTTGATACTCGAGCCGTATCGAGCCAACGCACTTGACGGGCATCCTTGGTCCGAGTGGGCACAAGCCGTCGCGCACGCTCGCGCGGATGGCACGAGGCTGCCAGGGGGTCCGAGTCGTTGGAACGCGACGAAGGATCTCTCGTGGGAGCCAGTGCGAGTTGAATTGGTCGTTGAGGTTGCCTACGAAGAGCTCCTCAATGGCCGATTTCGACACAACGCTCGGTTTCGGCGAGTGCGAACCGATCGAGATCCCGTGACTTGTCGTTTTGATCAGCTTGAGGCGGTCGCGCCCGCCGAATTACGTCACCTCTTTTCGGAGAAGCTGAGCTAGATGAGTAGTCCAGCAGGACCTGTATTTGTAGTGGGGCCGAGTCGTAGTGGCACAACCTTGATGAGTCGTGTTGTTGCGCGCACAAGCCGCTTTCGCAGTCTCTCGGAAGTACATTTTTTTGAGCGCCTCTGGAATCCATCGCAAGGTAACGGCGTAATGACAGTTGAGGCTGCAACCACGCTTGCCGCGCGATTGATCCACACCCAGCACCGAGGATTGTTCTACAAACAGGGCGATTCGCATGACCACGATGCCGAGGCCCGTGAAATCGTCGCGGCGCTTGGTGAGCAGCGGACTCCGCTCGGGGTGTACGGCGCATTTCTCGGTGAGCAAGCTGCCAGGCAAAAAGGGGAGTCTGGCTGCGACCAGACCCCTCGCAACGTGTTTTTCTTGAACGAGATCCTGACGGCGTTTCCAGACTCGCGGGTGATTGTGATGGTGCGCGATCCGCGTGCCGTCATGTTGTCGCAGAAAAACAAGTGGCGACGACGATCTCTTGGCGAGTCCGCGTTGCCGCGGCGTGAAGTAGTGCGATCATGGTCTAACTACCACCCGTTGGTGACTGCCCGGCTGTGGAAGGGCGCCGTAGAAGCAGGAGAACGGGCCGCGCAACGCGATGATCGTGTGATGATTGTGCGATTCGAGGATTTGCTAGGCGACTCGGAAGCCACAGTGCGCCGAGTAGCACAGCACTGCAATGTGGAGTACTCCGAGGCGATGCTTGACGTACCACAGGTGAGTTCCTCGTTGGCAAGTGATGATCACAACGAACGTGGTCTTCGAACCGAAATGGCCGAGGCGTGGCGCGCTCATGGCGGCCTCTCCGCGACCGAGATCAAGCTGTGCGAGAAGGTAGCCGGAGACGCGATGGATCGTCACAGCTATCGTCGCGATGACGTATCGGTCAATCCCGCAGTATTAGGTAGTTGGTACGCCATGCTGCCGGTCAAGCTGGGTGTCGCCGCGGCGATGAACGCCAAACAGATTGGTAACCCGGTCGTCGCAGTGCGCCGTCGACTTGGGAAATAGCGGCGCCCGAATCGCTACGCATTTTCCCCGGTCAATCCGATAATTCGTGATGGTTTGCACCGCTACGCGTGGTGTCTATACCTCACCGCTGAAACCGTTCGTTGGGCCTCCAGTCTGGTAACTTTCGGAGGTTCGAGTCCCTAGGATCGGGTCACCCCGCACATGGACGTGGGCTTTATGCCCACGTTCTTTGTTGTTACGGCCCGTTTTAGGTTCAGTTGTACGTGCGAGTTTGAGTCCAGATGCGAAGCGAGGAGGTGCCAAATGATTGATATCGACAAGATCCGTAGCGCGGCGCTGCCCGTCCTCGCGACACTTGGCCTCGATCTGTACGACGTTGAAATCACTGGTTCCGGACGCGCTCGGACACTTCGCATCACAATGACTGCAAGTGACGGAGGTCTGGGAATTGATCAAATTACCGACGCGACGCACGCCCTGGACGCAGTACTCGACGCGTTGATCGATGGTCCGTGCATGCTCGAAGTTTCGAGCCCCGGGCTGGAGCGGCCCTTGCGCCGTCCGGAGCATTTCGCGACCGCGCTCGGACGGGCAATCAGCGTCAAATTTCGCGACACTGATGCCAATGCCACGGTACGGCGTGAACGGGTGCAACTCGTGAGCGCCGACGACGAATGCGTCCTCGTGCTCATGGCGAACGGCACCGAACAAACTATTCGCCACGACGCGATTACCGCGGCGCACACGGTTTTCGAATGGGGCCCTGCGCCGCGCCCCGGCAAAGGCAAACAGCCTGCTGCACAGCGCACGAAGGAGACGACGCGGTCATGAAGAACCCCGACATGATGGAGGCGCTGCGCGCCCTGGCCATGGAGCGAGGGATCTCTGAAGAGGATCTATTGTTGGCGTTGGCCAACGCGTTGGTGACTGCCTACAAGCGCCTGCCCACGTCGGCTGAAGAGGCCGAAGTCGAAATCGACCCCGACTCGGGTGAAATTCGCGTGATCGCGCTTGAAATTGATGAAGAGGGCACCATCGTCCGTGAATGGGACGATACGCCAAAAGACTTCGGCCGCATCGCAGCGCAGACTGCGAAGCAGGTCATCACGCAGCGCATTCGCGAGGTCGAGCGCGACCGCAAATACGAAGAGTTCGCGGGCCGTGAAGGCGAGATTGTTACTGGCATTGTGCAACAGACCGATTCGCGGTACACCTTGCTCGATCTCGGGCGAGTTGAGGCTCTATTGCCGCAAGCCGAACAGGTTCAAAACGAACGCTACGACCACGGCGGTCGCTGCAAGGCCTACATCGTTGAGGTTCGGCGCACAGCCAAAGGCCCACAGATCGTTGTTTCGCGCACCCATCCCGGGCTCGTCAAAGGATTGTTCGAACTTGAGGTTCCTGAGCTCGTTGATGGTGTCATCGAGCTCAAAGCGTGTGCACGTGAGCCTGGGCATCGCACAAAGATTGCGGTTGCCTCTCACGACCCCAACGTCGACCCTGTCGGCGCGTGCGTTGGCGCCCGCGGCATGCGGGTACGTCAGGTTGTGACTGAATTGCACGGTGAAAAGGTCGACATCGTTCCCTACACCGACAACGCGGCCGACTTTGTGATGAAGGCGCTCGCTCCTGCCAAGGTCAAAGAAGTACGGATCCACGAAGACACTGGTATTGCTGAAGTGATCGTCCCCGATTTTCAACTTTCGTTGGCGATCGGTAAAGAGGGCCAGAACGCGCGGTTAGCCGCTCGACTCACAGGTTGGCGGGTCGACATCAAAAGCGAATCGCAACTGGCCGAGGAAGAATCTGGTGAGTACGCCGAAGGTGAGTGGATCGATTCGAACGGCGAGATGGTCTGGCAGCCAGCCGAGGGTGGCGACACAATTTCGGCCGCTGAAGCTGGATACGCCGGTGTTGAACCCACGACCGCCACGGCGGCCGCTGTCGCCGCACCAGAAACCGCGGCCGAAGCACCGACGCCCGACGCGATGGATGAGTCCAGCGTTTCCGGGCCAACAGCCGACGCCGCTGGTGTTGACGATGGTGCGCCCGAAGCCAACGACGACCAGGTGGTGACCGGCGACGAAGCGTAAACCGATCCGTACGTGTATTGGCTGCAGAAGCCAGGCGACTCCCACCACGGGGTGGCGCCGAATTGCAGCGCAGCGTGACGGCGGCATCGAAACTGGTGATCACGCGCCTGGACGGGGAGCGTGGTGCTGCTCGGTGGATTGTTTTGACATAGCAGAAAAGCGGCGTGCGTTCGATCGAGCGTTACGCCGCCCGGTCTCGAGCGATGACCTCACGGTGTTGCGCGCGAGACTCTTTGAGTAGGCGACGAAAGTAGCGATTGGTTTGGCAGTTAAGAAGATCCGGGTCTATGAGCTTGCACGTGAGCTCGGCGTGGAAAACCAGGTGGTATTGGAACTTTCGGCGGAGCTGAAGCTCGGCGTCAAGAGTCCATCATCCAGCATCGATGACCCATCCGCGGACCGCGTACGTCGCCTCGCGACGTCGAAGGGACTGAAAAAAGAGCCCGTTCCCGAACCCGTGGTCGCAGCCGAACCGACGCCTGCGCCGGTGGCAGCGCCCGCCGCTGCGGCGCCCGTTGCGCCTGCTGCTTCTGACACTGCCACCCCTGAAACCCCGGCTGTCACGTCGCGACCCGCCACAACAGATGTAGCCGCACCCGCGGCGAAACCAGCCGCACCGGTTCGATCGGTTCGTTCCGCAGGAGCGGGCGTGGTGCGTTCGACTGGTGGTGTGCCCGCGCACCCGCCGACTGCGACACCGCAGCCAACGCCCGAGCGTCCGGCCGCACGCGTCGAAGCTGACGCAACGTCTGCTGGCGCACCTGCGCCTGCCCCGAGCACCGCAATTCCCGAGACGCCCGCTGCGGCTTCGTCTCGATCTGCGGCGCAATTGCGATCCGAAAGCGGCAAAGTAATTCCGCCGCCGCCCGGCCTCGGCGGTCGCCGAGTTCCTCCGCCGCCGCGCGGCCCAGGTCAGCGCCCAGGTGGTCCTGGCGGCGCGGGCAGCGCCCGCACCGGTAGCGCGCCCGGTCAGCGAACGGGTGGCGGTCCTGGTGGCGGTGGCGGTGGCGGTGGTTTCCAAGGTGGCGGCGGTCGTCCTGGCGGTGGTGGCGGTCCTGGTGGCGGTGGTTTCCAAGGTGGCGGCGGTCGTCCTGGCGGTGGTGGCGGTCCTGGTGGCGGTGGCCGTGGAGGCCCTGGTGGGAGTCAACGACGCCCATCGCGTCGCAAGAAGCGGCGTCGCGATTTCGATGAGAGCGAGCTCCAACAGAGCTTGTCCCTGACGCCGGAGAACACTCCAGTTCCCGAAGGCGAAATTGTTGTGCCGCGCGGCATCACAATCCAGGACTACGCGCCCAAACTGAACCGTCGACCTGCCGACCTCGTGAAGTTGTTGTTCGATGCCGGCGAAATGATCACTTCGACGGCGTCATTGGCTGACGAAATGATCGAACTGATCGCGGAGTCGCTCGGTGCCCAGGTACTCGTTGTCGAGCCTGGTAGCGAAGAAGAACTTGAGCTCATCGCGATGCTCACGGCTGATGATGACGATGATGACGAAACGCAGCTTGAGGCTCGCCCACCAATCATCACAGTGATGGGCCACGTCGACCACGGTAAAACCACGTTGCTCGACGCGATCCGCCAAGCCGATGTCGCTGCGGGCGAAGCCGGCGGCCTTACCCAGCACAGTGGTGCGTACCACGTGCATCGCACCGATCGCCTTATTACGTTTATCGATACCCCGGGTCACGAGGCGTTTACTGCAATGCGGCGACGCGGCGCGCAGGTCACCGATATCGCGGTGTTGGTTGCTGCTGCCGACGACGGCATCATGCCGCAAACGATTGAAGCTATTCATCACGCCAAGGCGGCTGAGGTTCCGATTGTTGTGGCGGTTACCAAAACCGACCGCGAAGATGCCGATCCCACCCGCGTGCGCGCCCAACTCACTGAGTACGAACTCGTGCCCGAAGAATACGGTGGCGATGTCACCGTGATCAATGTTGCGGCCAAGACGGGTGCCGGCATTGATGAGTTGCTTGAAGCCCTACTCAACGTGGCCGACTTCACTGACCTCGTCGAGGAACTCGTCGCCAACCCTCACAAACCTGCGCGGGCTGCAGTGCTCGAATCACACCTCGATCCCGGCCGTGGGCCAGTCGCGACGGCACTCGTATTCGAAGGAACGCTGCGCGTTGGTGACACGATTGTTGCTGGCCCCGCGTGGGGTCGGGTTCGTGCGATGTTTGATGAGCACGGCAAGTCGGTTACCGAAGCGGGCCCGTCGAAGCCCGTCGAGGTGCTCGGACTCGACGACGTTCCGCTTGCTGGCGATGAGCTTCGCGCCGCGCCCTCGGACCGTGTTGCTCGTACCGTTGCCGAAGCCCGTAAGCATCGTCGTCGTACGGCTGGGCTTGTGCACCGCGAGGTGCTTGGTGGTGGCGCTCGACTCGAAGACATTTTCGCAATGGTGCAGCGTGGTGAGGTTGCGACGCTGAACTTGATCTTGAAAGCCGATGTGCAAGGTTCGCTTGAAGCGGTCACCGAAGCGTTGCGCAAGGTCGATCAGACTCACGACGAAGTGCGACTTTCGTTTGTGCATCGGGGTGTGGGCGGTATCACCGAAAGCGATATCACCCTCGCTGCTGTTTCGAACGCAACGGTCATTGGGTTCAATGTGCGCCCGGATCGCAAAGCGCGTGAAACCGCCGAGCGTGAAGGCGTCGACATGCGTCTCTACGAGGTGATCTACGGCGTGCTTGAAGACGTCAACAAGGCTCTCGTTGGGATGCTCAAGCCCGAGTTCGAAGAAATTGTTACTGGCGAAGCTGAAGTGCGCGAAGTGTTCCGAGTCCCACGGATTGGTGCCATCGCAGGTTGCTATGTGCAAACCGGTGTCATCACTCGCGGTTCGAAGGTGCGGTTCCTGCGTGAAGGCACGGTTATCTGGAACGGTTCGATTTCCTCGCTGAAACGTTTCAAAGAAGATGCCCGCGAAGTGCGAGACGGTTTCGAATGCGGTGTCGGCCTCGACAACTACCAGGACTTGAAACCGGGAGACATGATCGAAACCTACGAAGAACGCGAGATCGTCCGCACCTAGCACCGGGCGCGCCTGGTGCGCAGGGCCTCGGGACCGAGCGTGGTCCCAGGATCTGGCGGTTTGCGCGGTTTCTGTGTGACCGCGGCGTGGGTGACGGTGCGCCGGGACTCGGGTGGTCCCACGATCTGGCGGTTTGCGCGGTGTCTGTGTGACCGCGGCGTGGGTGACGGTGCGCCGGGACTCGGGTGGTCCCACGATCTGGCGGTTTGCGCGGTGTCTGTGTGACCGCGGCGTGGCTGACGGTGCGGCCTAGCTTCAGGCCACGCGTCGCTCGAATGCCCTCAGCGTTGGTTCGAAGATCCGAGCTGCAGCGCCGTCGAGCATCTGTTTGTTGCAATGATCGATGCGCCAACCCGAGTTCTTGAAGTCGATGTCTCGGAAGCGATCATCCACAAAACGGTCCATGCTGGTGAGATGTTCCCAATAGCCATCGTATTCGATACCGCATTTCACTTCGGGCCATGCGACGTCGACGTACCGCGGGCCGTGTTCCAGCTCGACTCGGTAGTTGCGTTGCGGTGTGGGAAGCCCGTGTTTCGCGGCAAAGTCGGTGACGAGCACCTCCCATTCGTTGTAGGAGTTACTCAAATCGGGGTCGAGCGCGGCCACGACGCGTGCGACCCGTGCGGCTCCCGCTCGACCGGCCCGCAGCGCTTCGGCCCGCTCGGACAGCTCTTCGCCGCGAACTTTGCGCCGCACAATTGCTTTGGCGATCAATTGCTGGACCCTCTGGTCCGATAGAGGCGTCGCAACGTCGATGAGGGCACGCGCAACTGTGGTGGTTGAGACGTGTCGCTCGGTCGTGAGATCGATCGGAGGCAATGACCGTGACGAGTGCAGGCTTTTGCGGTTGAGGTTGCGCCGTGATCGTGTGACCACGATGTTGGGCAACGACGGAAAACTGCACAGATCGAACAGCGCAAGTGTGCTCCCTCGACAGGCGTGCGCATCGCCCGACAGAGTGTGGGCCAACAGTTCCTCAAGTGGACTGAGCCTTCCGATTGGCGCTGCACACATCACGTAAGGAGAAATTTCCAGCCATACGTTGTGGGCCCGGCGACGCCGGATTGCTTCGGGATCGAATCCGGCGCAGAGCGCTTCCGCATAGGTAAACAGTCGCCGTTCGGGGCCGACGAGTTTCGCCAGTGCCACATGTCGGCGGTCGGGTTTGGCTGTGGTCGTGCGGTTGCGATCTCGAATAGACATGGCAAGCTTCCTTATCTGATTCAGTGGGTGTCAGAGTGGGGAAGTCTCAGTTGTGATCCTCGCACGTCGTTGCGACATTCGGCGCGGCGGTGCGCGGCGTACGCAAGATGCGTCGCGACTCGGCGCGCGGGTGGTCCCACGATCTGGCGGTTTGCGCGGCTTGTGTGGGACCGCGGCAGGGGAGTCGGGCGCCGGGACCGGGGGTGGTCACTGGATCTGGCGGTTTGCGCGGCTTGTGTGGGACCGCGGGTGGGGTATCGCTGCGCCAAAGATCAGGAGTGTCGCGCCGAGGCTCGCTGCGACGGTACCTGGGCCGAGCCGACTCCACTGGAGTTGAGTCCCGAGTCCGGCGACGCTGATTGATGTTGCCAGTGTGGCGATGCCGGCCACGGCTTTCCCGCTGCGCCCTTTCGGGTCGCCAAAGCCAACAACGACCCACGCCAAGGCTCCCGACGCAGGGATGAGATACCAGACGATGGTGAGCGCAGTGACCTGCCAGCCACCCCCATCGACCCGATTCGCTACGCGGGCTGCAGCATCGATGAGCTCATGGCCGCGTAACGCGGCGCCGGGGCCGCGGCGCACCCAGTGCAGAAATGCTGCACTGAGTAACGCCACACCCCCGAGGACAAAGCATGCATCCGATGCCCGAGCACGCCTGGTGGTCAAGGCTTCGCAGCCACGACTGTGGTTGGTGGGAGCAGCATCGTCGGGCTGGTTGTAGACGGGTTGCTGGTTGCCTCGGTCTTTTCAACTTCCGCTACACCGACGCTCGAATCACTGCAGACGGCCCGACCGCCGGTTGTGACGCAGTTGGAGCCGTCGGGTTGTTCAACCTGTTGTTGGGACTGCGCTGGGGCATTGGCCCTGCGCCAAATCGTCACAGACAACTGTTGGTCGGAGAAGTTTCTGACGATGACCGAATATTCGACGCCTGCGTCGAGTTCGAAGGTCTCTTCGTATGACTCGGATTCGAAGTCGTAGCTGCTTTCGATTTGCTCGCCCTTCGGTCCAAAGAACTCGACGTAACCGTTGACGTGACCGTTGACGCCGGGCGCTAGGCGCGACACCACTGTCTCGGCATTGGTGAGCGTCAACGTGTATCGACGAGCGCCCGAAGCGCGAGGAACCTCGACGCTCGTGCCGAGAGTTATTGAGCCCGATGACGTCATTTCCTGGGGTTGGTTCAGGAGCTGTGCGAGCGTGTTGCGGTCGAATGCGTTCACCAAACTGTCGACGCCGTCGAGCACTGTGCCCATCGGGCTCACAAACCAACGACCGTCACGTTCGCTAGCTTGCAACGTTGCGATGTCGTCGGTGTCGCGGGGTGCAAGTCCGAAGTTCCGCATTCCTATGAACGGGACGAGATCAGTTGCAGCAATGCACTCCATATGACCAACAGCTGAATCATCCGAGATGTCGAAACAATTCTTGGTGATCGACCACGAAGCTCCGCTGTCGGTGGTGCCGCTCGCATCTAGCGACACCGTCGCTTCGTTGCCGTCGGTCTTTGCAGTGGACGTGAGCTTCGCAATGTTGAAGGAATCCTTGCCCAGATTGTCGTTCATCAACTGTGTAAATGCGGCGCGGTAGTCGTAGAGCGGGAATTCACTCGGCGGCACCAGGCTTGCCACCTTGGTCCAGTCCTTCGCCGAGATCGCTCGCAACATTTCATTTGCAGCATCTTCTGGTGTATTGGCACCAAGATTCGCGCCGTCGGCAGAACCGAATTCGGCAGCTGGGAGGTCGTAGGCGACGCGGGCGTATTCGAGGCCGGTGTACGCCGGGCTGATGTACCAGCCATCGCCGTCGCGCACCACCATCACGAACGGGTCAGCCTCGTTGACCGAAAGGTCGGCAAGATCAAAGTCTCCGGTTGTCTCGTCGGCGCGAGTTGCGTTGCGCAGCATCCGACCGAAGTCCGCCGAGTTGGTCTGCGCGTTGATCGTTCCGCTGAGTGTCACCTTCGCATAGCCGTCAGCCAACGTCTCTACATCTGTGCTGAGGTTTTTTACGTCGAGATCGAGTCCAGCGAACGGTTTGCTCGCAGATTGCACGAGTTCGGTTTCTGCAGCTTGTCGTTGAGCCTGGTCGACTGACTTGTGCAGACTGCGCACTTCCTTGGGGGCCATGATGTCGACGGCCGCCAGCAGGTCTTCATTGTTGATGGCATTCGCGAGTTGCTCGACGGCTTCGTTCGGTGAATCCGCACCACCGCCGCTGCCTTGCACTGACAGCGTTGCGAACCCGCCAACCCCGAGCAACGCGGCAAGGCCCATTGCACCGAAGCCGCGCCGACTACGGGACTTGCGTGTCGTTGCGTTCGGCGTCATTTCGATTAAGGGGACTTCGTGATCGTTCAACGTTGCTCCGATGTGTGAAGAGAGGGGTTGCGCGGCCGCGAGCGCGGCGGCGTGTACTACCGAATCGGCGCCCCGAGTGGTGCCGCGTTGTGCGAGTTGGTTCCAAAGTTCGTTGGGTTCGGTCATCGTCCTTGCTCCATTTCAATCGAGCCCCGAAGTGCTTTGCGGGCGCGTGACAGCGCCATACGCGCCGCCGGTCCAGACATGCCGCACGCTTGTGCGGCGTCTTGAGTTGGGAATCCCTCGACGTCGACCATGTACAACAAGCCTCGGTCCCGGGCGTCGATCGCCAATAGGTCTGAAAGTGCTGATGGGTAGTTGTCGTCGACGCCGTCGACGGCTCCGAGCCGGATATGCGCGGCCTCGGCCCGACGGTTGCGACGCCGTTCGTTCGTTGCGAGGTTCACGATGGATCGACGCAGGTAGGCGCCGATATCGATCACCGCCGATCGATCACCGCTCAAGAATCGAGTGAACGCCTCTTGCACGAGGTCGTCCGGTTCGACGTCGACGCGGCCAACGATGGCTGCGAAGCGCCGTAACGGCTCGTACAAATTACGAAGTTGCGATAGCAACGGTTCGTCCCATTGTGGCGCTCGTTGCATGGTGTTAGCTCCCATGTGTCTGCTCATACCCCTAACGACACCGTAGGCGTCCAATTTGCAACAGATTGCTTGTATGTTGCGCCTTTGTTCGCCCGACGCTGCGAGCTCTCTTCGGACTCAATTCGCTCATTCCTGCCCTTGGGCTCCTCCGGTCGCCTCGCGCAAGCTGTACATCGGTTACTGCTCGGGGTTGATGCGACCTCCGCCGGTAGTCTGGTCCGATGCCCGGTAAGCGATATCCACGCACTGCTCGCCTCAACGAGGTGGTGCACGAAGTCGTGGCCAATGAACTTGAACGCATGTCGGACCCTCGCCTTGAAATGGTGACGATTACTGGGGTCAACGTGTTGAACGACCTTTCTTCGGCGACGGTGTTTTATTCATCGATGAATTCTCCCGACGCCCAGCGAGCACTCGACTCGTCGGCTCCTCATCTGCGCAGCGTGCTGGGTAATGGCATGCGGGTGCGCCAGGTGCCGAAGCTGGTATTCGTTGCGGATCCTTCGATTGAAGCGGGCAACCGAATTGAACAAATTCTTGCCGAGGGCGGGCGTCGCCACGACACCCTCGACGACGAGTGACCGAAGCTAGTTACCGTGTCGCACTGCAATCCGCGGCGCGCGCAATACGAGCAGCGACGGAGGTCGCGTTGGCGTGCCACGTCACCCCCGACGGCGACGCGCTGGGCTCGATGCTGGGGCTCCACCATGTGTTGCAGGCCGCGGGCATTCGCTCGGTCTGTTCGTTTTCTGAACCTTTTGTCATTGCTCCGCACTATCGGGAGCTCATCGGTCTCGACCTGATCATCCCACCGGCTGAATTCCCGAAAGCACCGGAAGTGATGATCACGTTCGATTGTGGCTCGCTCGGCCGACTCGGCGACCTCGGCGCGCCCGCGATTGCCGCAGGCGAACTCATCGTCGTGGACCATCACCTGAGCAACGAGCGGTACGGCACAATCAATGTCATCGACCCGAACGCCGCGGCGAGTGGTGTCGTGGTGCGTGATCTCATCGCCGAACTAGGCCTTGCGCTTAATCGAGACGCGGCCGTATGCCTTTATGCAGCTTTGGTGTGCGACACTGGTCGCTTCCAATACTCGAGTACCACGCCCGAGGTGTTCGAGCTAGCCGCGGAATTGGCCCGCTTCGATGTGCCGATTCCCGATCTTTCACGCACATTGTTCGAAGAGCATCGGTTCGCGTATTTGCAGCTCATGGCGACAGTCGTACAACGCGCGGAACTGTTTGTCGACGAACGCTTTGTCTGCACAGTCGTGTTGCAGAAGGACCTTGACGAATTCGGCGTGACCATGGAAGAAGTCGAAGGCCTGATCGATGTGGTGCGTCGGACGCGTGAAGCTGAAGTGAGCGCGGTGCTCAAACAAGACGTCGACGGCACGTTTCGAGTCAGTTTGCGCAGCCTCGGATCTGTCGACGTGTGTGCGATCGCGCAATGCAACGCTGGAGGTGGTCACCGATTCGCGGCAGGATTCTCGAGCCGCGACCCGGCTGAAGCGATTGTCGGCCGCATTCGTGCCGCGCTCGCGCAAGCCGTGTAGATCGATGGTCCGCCCGGCGAATGTGCATGGTCTGGTTGTGATCGATAAGCCCGCAGGCATTACCAGCCACGACGTTGTAAGTAGGTGCCGCAAGATTTTCGGACAACGCCAGGTCGGCCATGCTGGCACACTCGACCCCGATGCAACTGGCGTGCTCCTCGTGGGGCTGGGCGACGCCACGCGGTTGTTGCGTTATCTGTCGGAGTCGATAAAGAGTTACCGAGCGACAGTGTGTTTCGGAACTGCGACCGACACTCTCGATGCGGCGGGGGTTGTTACCGAGACGGTCGACATGCATGTCACGGATCTCCAAATTCGCCATGCGACACAACAGTTTGAGGGCGAAATTCTTCAGGTTCCTCCGATGGTTTCAGCAATCAAAATCGGCGGTAAGCGATTGCACGAACTCGCGCGGGAAGGCATCGAAATTGCACGCGAAGCCCGGCCGGTCTCGATTTATCGCATCGAGGTTGAAGCAACGCAATGTGCTGCCCAACCGCAGACCGCAACGATGTTCGTTGAATGCAGCAGCGGCACGTATATCCGCACGCTCGCCGCAGACCTTGGTGTTGCGCTGGGTGGCGTCGCGCATCTGGAGTCGTTGCGGAGGCTTTCGGTGGGGGCGTTTGGCGAACACGAAAGCCGCTCGCTTGATGAGATCGCCGACCTCACAATCGCCGCAGTGCTGTCTCCCTTGGAAGCAGTTCGTTCGATGCCCCATTTCGAGCCGTCTGCTGAGCAGCTGGCAAAGATATGCAATGGGTCAACGTTTTCGAGTTCCGAATTCTTGCCCGTGACGCTGTTTGACCATCCGGGCCCATTCGCAGTCCGCAATGCCCGCGGCGATCTCGTTGCGGTCTATGAGCGGCGCGACGATCCGCGTGGCGTCAAGCCTGCGGTCGTGCTCGCTCACGCCGTTGCGCAATGATGTGCATATGGTGTCGAGCCGCGAGCACATGATGCAGATTCATCATGACCCCAATGCTGTCGAAGGGGCGATTGTCGATGGGGCAGTGGTCACGATCGGCGCATACGACGGGGTACACCGGGGGCATCAAGCGTTGCTTCGGTTGGTCCATGACCTTGCAACTGCCCGAGGTCTCGAAGCGGTCGTAGTGACCTTTGATCGCCATCCTGCAGAAATTGTTCGGCCGGAGTCGGCACCGCTGTTGCTCACCACGTTGGACCAGAAGCTTGAACTTCTCGCGGCCACGGGTGTGGTTGACCACGCAGTCGTGGTGAAATTCGATGCTGTTCGAGCTACTGAGACCGCCGAAGAATTCGTGAACGGTGTGTTGGTTGGCGTGCTCAACACCAAGTTGGTAGTCGTGGGCGCGGATTTCCACTTCGGCCATCGTCGCGCTGGCAACGTTGCGCTGCTGGAAGCGATGGGTGCTCGTTTGGGCTTCGAAGTAATTGGCCTTGGTCTTGTGGCTGCTGAACCGGGCGCGCAGCCCTTTTCATCGACCCGCGTGCGTGCCCTAGTCGCCGACGGCGAGATGCGCGCCGCCGCGGAACTGCTTGGCCGTCCGCACTCGGTTCGCGGCCTCGTTGAGCGCGGTGATCGACGGGGTCGAGAGCTTGGCTACCCCACGGCCAACGTTGCAGTGGCAGCCAACGCCTGTTTGCCATCGGACGGTGTTTACGCGGGAACCTTCGTCGATGGGCAAGGCGTAGAACGCCCAGCTGCGATTTCTCTAGGCCGCAGGCCCACGTTTTACGACGAACGAGGCTTGCGACTGTTGGAGCCGTTCATATTGGACTTCGACGGTGACCTGTATGACCAGCAGGTGGAAGTGCGGTTCCACCACCGCCTCCGGGGCCAGATGAAGTTTGACGGCGTTGACCCGTTGATCGCCCAGATGCGTCTTGACGTCGCAGCAACTCGACGCCTCATGGCCTAGGTGGGCTGATCGCGGTGGTGTCGAGGCGAGATTCGGTGATCCGACGTCGGCTGTGGTGCCGTGGTAGCTTCAGAGGTCGCTTCGGGGCTGTCTCGAAGCTGATCTAGCCAAGTGTTTATCTGGGAAAGCTTTTTTCGCACATGCCGAACAAGACCGCCACGATCTCCGAACACCGCCGCCACGACTCAGATACTGGGTCGACGGAGGTCCAGATCGCGTTGCTCACCGAACGTATTCAACACCTTACCGAGCACCTGAAGTCCCATAAAAAGGACCATCACTCTCGTCGAGGCCTGTTGATGCTGGTGGGGCGACGTCGGCGATTGCTCGACTACCTCAAAGGCAATGATGTCGAGGGGTACCGTACGTTGATCGCCAAACTGGGTATCCGCCGCTAACACCGCGAGGAGTGCAAAACTGCACTCCTCGTTTTGCGTCTGGCGTCGTGACTGTTTCTGAGCTCATTCAGAAGCCCGTAGTGAGGTCCGGGCGCAATCGAAGCAACAATCCACTGCTTTGCGAAGAGGTGGAGGTTGCCGGTTGCCACCGCCTCGGCACCGCTGTCGTTTGACAGAGTCCCGCACCGAGACGCTGACCACTGGGAACGTCTCCTCTCCAAGGCACCACAACACCCACGCGAAGCGTGTGGGTATCAATGAGAGGAGCGTGCACCCATGGGTGACGCCATTCGTGTATCTGGCCCGGTGAATGCCGACGGCCTTGAAATGTCGTTCGAAACTGGAAAGCTGGCAAATCTCGCCGACGGGGCCGTGCTCTGCAAAATCGGCGAGACGACGTTGCTCAGCACCGTCTGTACCTCGAAGCCACGGGACGGCATCGACTTCTTCCCGCTCACCGTTGAGGTCGAAGAACGTATGTACGCGGCCGGAAAGATCCCCGGCTCGTTTTTTCGTCGTGAAGGTCGTCCTGGTGAACAAGCGATCTTGACCTGTCGCCTGACCGACCGTCCGTTGCGCCCGAGCTTTCCCGAAGGTTTCCGCAACGAAGTTCAGGTTGTCGCCACCATTTTGGGTGTCGACCTTGAGAATCCGCACGACGTTCCGTCGATTAACGCAGCTTCGGCAGCGTTGATGATCAGCGGGATCCCGTTCGACGGCCCGGTTGGCGCCGTGCGTTTGGCACACCTCGATGGAGAGTGGGTCGCGCACCCAACGTTCCAAGAGGGCGAGCGCTCGACGTTCGAGATCGTGGTTGCGGGGCGTCAACTTGACGACGGCGATGTTGCGATCATGATGGTCGAAGCCGGTGGCACCAAGCGCTCATGGGAATTGTACGAAGACGGTGCGCCGAAGGTCGACGAAGCCATCATTGCTCAGGGTCTCGAAGAGTCAAAGCAGTGGATCGCCGCGTCGGTGCAATTGCAGTTGCAACTCAAGGCCAAAGTCGAAGCCGCGCACGGCAAGATCGAAACGATCGATTACCAAGTGCACACCGACTACGACGACGACGTCTTCGCTGCAGTGGAAGCTCATGCATCCGCACCGATTGCCGAAGCAATGAAAATCGCGGACAAGCACGACCGAAACGAAAAGCTCGGCGAAATCGACAGTGACCTTCTGGTTGCGCTGGTCGGTACCTCGGATGCTCCTGGCGCGTTTGCTGATCGGTCAGCGCAAGTGAAGCGAGCGTCGCGCAGCGTGCAAAAGAAAGTTGTGCGGAGCCGGATTGTTAATGAAGGTGCTCGCATCGACGGCCGTGGGGTTGCCGAACTTCGTCCGCTGAGCGCAGAAGTTGGCATCCTCAGCACCGCGCATGGCACTGGCTTGTTCCAACGTGGTGAAACTCAAGTGTTGTCGGTGACGACGCTGGGCATGATGCGGATGGAACAGATGGTCGATACCTTGTCGCTTGACGACAAGAAGCGATACATGCACCACTACAACTTCGCACCATTCTCCACCGGAGAAACTGGGCGCGTCGGCTCGCCGAAACGCCGCGAAATTGGCCACGGTGCACTTGCGGAACGCGCACTCGTACCAGTGCTTCCAACGGTTGAAGAATGGCCGTACGCACTGCGGGTTGTGAGCGACGTGTTGGCTTCCAACGGCTCCACTTCGATGGCCTCAGTGTGCGGCTCAACGTTGTCGCTGATGGACGCCGGTGTACCGATCAAAGCTCCTGTAGCCGGTATCGCGATGGGCTTGGTGTTCGCCGAGGGCAAATACACCACCCTTACCGACATTCTTGGTGCCGAAGACGCGTTTGGCGACATGGCCTTCAAGGTCGCGGGCACCAGTGAGTTTGTCACCGCGCTGCAGCTTGATACGAAGATTTCAGGGATCCCAGCCGACGTTTTGGCCGCTGCGCTCCAGCAGGCCAAGGAAGCCCGTTTAAAGATCTTGAGCACGATGGCAGAAGCCATCGACGCACCGCGTGAAGAAGTTCGTGACAGTGCGCCGAAGATCATCAGCTTCGAAATTCCGATGGACAAAATCGGTGAGGTGATTGGGCCCAAAGGCAAGGTCATCAACACAATTCAGCAAGACACCGGTGCCGACATCGCGGTCAGTGACGACGGCATGGTGGGTATCGTGTCAATTGGATCGAAAGAGTCGGCTCGCGTCGAAGAAGCACAGCGTCGGATCATGCTCATCCTCGATCCGCCAACTGCGGAACTTGGCGGTACGTACCTCGGCAAGGTTGTAAACATCACCAAGTTCGGTGCGTTCGTCAACATCTTGCCTGGTCGTGACGGATTGATTCACATCTCAAAGTTGGGTCGCGGCAAGCGCATCGACCGAGTTGAAGACGTGGTGAACCTCGGCGACGAAATCGAAGTTCGCGTTGATGACATCGATCAAAACGGCAAACTTTCATTGACGCTGACCGGCGATGACAGTGGCGACGCTGGCACCGGCGGAGCCTCAGCCCCGAGCCGCGACGGCGGCGACCGCCCTGCCCGCGCGGAAGCCCCTGCGGCTTCGAGTGGGGTTGCGACCGTGAGCTTCGAGTCGGCTTGGGAAGGCGATGCATCGGGCGAGTTCGGTGACCTCGGCCCCGAAGCCGAGCGCGGCGCTGGTGGTGGCGATCGCGGCCCGCGTCGTGGCGGCGACCGCAACCGTCGCGGCGGTAACAACGGTGGCCGCAACCGCTAGTTCACCAATTTGGTCTACTGGGTCGGGCCGCGAGGCTCGACCCAACCAATTGGTATACGCCCACAATGATTGAGGCTTTCGTATGACTGACGCGATCGCGCGCTCGCTGCACCCCAATGGATTGCGAGTAGTCACTGAGACGCTTGCACAGTTGCGTTCGGTGACTATTGGCGCGTGGGTCGGCACTGGTGCACGTGACGAGACCGACGTGCAAGCCGGTTCGAGTCATTTTCTTGAGCACCTGCTGTTCAAAGGCAGTGCCGATCGATCGGCACGCGAAATCGCAGAGACGATTGAGAATGTGGGCGGCGAGATGAACGCCTTTACCTCACACGAACAAACTGTGTTTTACGTGCGAGTGCCGAGTGAGCACCTTGAGCTCGCAACTGATGTGTTGAGTGACGTGGTCTGGAACCCTGCGTTTCGCGCCGACGAAGTGGAAACTGAACGTCAAGTGATTCTCGAAGAGATCGGGATGCGTGACGATACGCCCGATGATCTCGTCCACGACTTGTTCGGCACGACGATCTTTCCGCAGCACGTACTAGGTCGTGAAGTAATTGGCTTTTCTGAAACGGTTGCGGCGATGAGCCGCGAATCGATTCGTGAATATCACGCAGCCCACTACGTGCCGAGCAATGTCGTATTTGCGGCTGCGGGTGACCTCGACCACGATCAGTTTGCGACGCTCGTTGGCAACAATGCTCCGCAGACATCGGCACATCGCCCGGCTCGCACGAATGCTGATGCTGGCGTGACCAAGCCCCTCGGTTTGATTGAGCGCGACACTGAACAAGCCCATCTGGTGATGGGCACACGGGGTTTCGCTCAGCATGACGACGACCGTTACGCCTTCACGGTGCTCAATCATGTTGTAGGTGGGGGGATGTCGTCGCGGTTGTTTCAAGAAGTGCGCGAGATGCGGGGTTTGGCGTACTCGGTGTACTCCTTTCGAGCCGCCTATGAAGACGCCGGATTTCTGGGGATCTATGCCGGCACCGCTGTGGAGCGCGTGCACGAGACCCTTGAGGTGATTCACGCGCAACTGGATCGGCTGATTCGTGATGGCTCGGTAACGACAACGGAGCTTGATGCGGCGAAGAGCAGTCTCAAAGGTTCGCTCGTCATGTCGCTGGAAACTTCATCCTCGCGGATGCGCCGCCTTGGACGTGGCGAACTTGTCGACGGCGAAATCCCTAGCCTTGATGAGTTGGCGGCCAGAGTTGATCGTGTGACGCTCGATGATGTGGCTCGAGTGGTTGACCGTGTGTTGCGGGATCAACCGAGATCGTTGGCTGTAGTTGGCCCGTTCGAAGCATCTGATTTCGCAGCAGCTCACGCGTAGCGATTGCTGAGCCAGGCTCAGCCATGATTCAGTGCTGGCTCACGTCACTTGAATCCACGTTGCGACCGACGGGATTCCTGCCGAATCGACTGCAAACAACATGTAGGGACCGGGCGGAACTGTCCCGTCTGCGGGGAGATAGCCGCGGAGCCCGACCTTTCCTGCTGGTCTTGCAGAAGTTTCCAACTCAACGGTGCGTTGGTGCATGTCGGTGGCATGGGTAGTGGAACCGGGCTGGATCAATACGAGTTTCGCGATGTTGGTGGTCGTTGACACCGCAATGCGGGCCCCGCGTGCCGCGCTGGCAGGCGCCGACGCGATGATGGGGCGAGCACCCTTGAACAGATATGGCGGTGAATAGATTTCGAGTTGCGTCCCGCCTCCACCAGGAACTGAAGAGCCATTGTCGCCGGCGGAAAGTACGCGTCCATCGGGGAGCAGGATCGCGGTGGAGTGATACGCGCGGCGCAGTGTTTGTGACGCCATTGGGGTCCACGTGTCGGCCGTCGGATCGTAGAGCAACGTCTGGAGGTGTGCCTGGCCAAATTTGTCAAGACCGTTGCCGCCGATCACCGCGATAGTCCCATCTGGCAACACCACAGAGTTCATGTTCGTGCGGGCCGCGGGCATTGGTGCGGTCAACCGGAAGCTCGGTTGAGGGTCCGACAAGTTGATTCGCTCAGCTACGGCCGTGGTGATGCCGTGATGCTTGTTTTTGCCGCCGTAGACGGCGATTTCGAAATCACCGCCTGGTTTCAGCGGCAGCAGCATTGCATTGGGGTAGTCCATATGCACAACGTTGGGAACGGGCCCCGCATCGATGCGCCAATTCACCGTATCCATGAAATCGCTGCGATCGCCGGCGAACCAAAATATTGAACCGTCGGGCAAGAGGAATCCGTTGGGATACAAGCCTTGTTGATAGTCGAGGTTATAGGTACCAACGAGTTGTGGTGCTGCGGTGAGCGAGGGACCGAACGTCTCGACGTCCCAATTCGCCTTCTTCAACACGTCTCGCCCGCCGACGATGACCGCGCCACCATTCATCGTTTCGATAACTGTGGGATACCAGCGGCCTTTGCTCATGGACGGGGCCTGCGACCACGATTCAGTTTGCGGATTGAACAAATACACGACCGGAATGCCCGAAGATCCGCCGTTCAAAATATCGACCCCGCCGACGACCAGCACCGTGCCGTCGGCTAAGACCGTGGCTCCGCCGCAGAACAAGTTATCGGTAGACGAGGGATCAACCCGCCGTGCGGTTTGCGTCGCGGGATCCCAGACCGCAGCCATCGTGCGTCCGGTTGTGCGGCCGTCGGGCAGGGTGTACGAGAGCTGACTGAACATCAACACCTTGCCAGTTGTGAGCAATGTGGTGTGGACGCCGATGACAGGGGTACCGTTTTGCTTGGGAGCAGACCATTGCCCGACGACGTCAGGTGTGGCAGCCGCGGTCGCGACCGCAGGTGCAAATGTTGCTCCGTTGGCGCCCTCGGATCGAGCCTGCGCATGTTCATGCGCCATGTCTTGTCCGAACATTCGCAGCTCGGCGTGGTCAACTTGTGGGTCGCCGTTCGACTGAGCAACTGCGGGTGTTGCTGGCGTTTGGCGCGGCCTGGCGGCCGATGGCCCAGCGGTGGTTGCCGTGGTTGCCGCCGTGCCTGCTGAGACGATCGCAGCGAAAGCAGCTATCGCGCAGGCACGAGCGCCCAAGAGGTTGGTCATGAGGTCTCCCCATCGTTGCTCACAATTTGTTGTAGGGAACCTACAGCCCGGGTGAGACAATGAAGTGGAAATCGGCGCTAGCCCGGAACAGACGATGCATCGACGCCGCCAGTAGCCGCCGCGCCAGTAGCGGTCGCGCGCGTCAGATCACGACGACGGGGGTTGTTGCTGACCGGTTACCTGCCGCATCAATCGAACGTACGAAGTAGCGGCCGGGGCTGGGAGCTAGGTAGGTCTTCTCCGCTTGCACAGCAATGACGCGGTCGTCGCGAAGAATTTCGTAGGTGACCGGCGAGCCAGCAGGGTCGGTGACCGCGCGCCACACGATTTTGGACCGCACATGTTTGATGGCCGCAGGAGTAGGCGGCGCCGTCGCATCTCGTTGACAGTGTCGAGCGAAGCCACCAAGCCACTGGTTCGTCCATGTGCTGATCAAATCGCCGCCGATCCATAAGCAACTATTGGTATCGACGAGGAGATCCCACGGCCCTTCATATTGGGTCGACATGCTGATCTGTGGTTCGAATGCTTCCACCACGTCGAAGGTCGCGGCATCCACGGCGAGCGCCCAACTCACCGGGATCACGCGGGAGTAGTCATGATCTACGGGATACGTGTTGGTATCGGTGTAGGTCCAGTTGCCGCAGTGACACGACGTGTAGATGAGGCCATTGGAAGCCGCGAGCGCTTGGAAGTCGCCGCCGTATCGAGTGACGTGGGCGCGCTCAAATTGCAGGTCGCTACGCCGGTATCGCTGCAAGGAATGTTGGCTCCCACCCAGCGTGAACGTGCTGCCTTGGTCGAGTACCGCCAGCATGAAATGAGTCGTGGGGCCCGTGTCGCTAGGTACGTAGGCTCCAAGGCCCGGGATCGGCGCGCCGGTCGCTTGATCTACCACCGCGACTGCAGTCGACGACGCTGCGTTGTATGTGGTGAAACGTCCGACAATGCTGACTCGCTCGCCGTCGGCGCTGGCGTCGATGTCTGTGGGTATTGCATTGACGACGCCGGTCCACGATGGATCCGGTGTGCCGTCTGTAGTCGAAACGCGGGCAACGCCGCCGGTCGCAACCGAAGCTAACGAGGTTCCACCTTTGATGGTGTTGAAGCTTCCGACGGCGTACACGTAGTTGCCCTGCACATCAATGGCGCGCACCCACGGGCGAGAGCCCGCGAAGCGCTTGTTCGACACGGGAGCTTGCCAACCGGCGGCGGGAACGCCTGTGGTCCGATCGAGCATCGCGAGGCCAGCGGTATTCGAGGCACCATTGACACTCGTAAAATTTCCCGCAACGAGAAGTTGCCCATTCGGTGCGGCTTCGAGGTCGTACACGAGGCCGTCAAGCACCGGGCGAAAGCCACTGAGCCAATTGCCAGTGGTGACGTCGAACGCGGCGAGAAAGTTTTGGGCAATTGGCGTTGCGGCCGACCCGTTCTGCACATGTTCAAATTTGCCGCCGACAAAAACAGTGTTGCCGACTTGTGCAAGCGCAAGTACTGGCGAGTCGTTGGCAGGATCAGGGTCGGCCACTTTCAGCACCCCGGTCACGCCCCAATTCATGGTGGAGGGCGTGTTCGACACGATTGCAGGTTGGGAGTCTGACGGGAGGCCACCGTTGCCGATAGGTGTGAATCCGGCTTCGGCGTCACCGAATTGCGGACGGATCCACACCTGCGCGAATGCAACTGCATAGTTTTCGTCCGCCGCCGCCCAAAGGTACGAGCCGCCTGCTGCGGATCCGGCAACCGTTGAGCCGTACGAGAAACCAGCTTGAGAATTGTGGCCAAACCAAGGCCACGTAAACACTCGCATCGTTGCGTCGTCGATCGCAACATCGGAGGTGCTCGCAGCGAATGCATTGGAATTGGGAAGGGGATAGTTGATGCCGTTGATATCGATTGAGTTGAGCAGAATGCCGCCGCCAAAACCCCACGACCACGAGTGCTCGCTGCGTAAGTGATATCTCAATTCCTGCCATGCTGTGCCGGTATCGTTGGCCGCTCGGCGAACCCGGATGCCGTCGTTCAGAGCATCGGTGCGCCCGCCCCCGAGAAGCCCGTTGATAGTGGAAGTACTGAGCGATGCGGGGGCGAATGCGCTAGGCCCTGAGATCGCCGTGCGCAATGTGGCGGGGCTGCCTTGGCCCGCGCCGTTGAATCGCCAACCTTGGCGGCCACGCCCAATGAGCACCCACCCTCCGCCGTCGGTGGTCATGTCGCAATAGAACTGACTCGGCGCGATCAGTTGCGGCGTGACGAGCCAATACATGCCGTCGCCGCTCGCAGGAAAACTTTGTTTGATCGCGTAGCACGATGGAGCAGCCTCGACGGCGCTCAGACCGTTGCGGACTGTCATGGCGGGAGGCGGCGAGGTGCACGAAACGATGACTGCGGATGTCGCGACGCAGACCGCGACAGTGGCCGCTCGTCGTATTCGTGAAAGCAAAACTGAACGTCCCCTACATCTCCCGGCTCGCCCCCGGACGACTGCGATATGAGCATGCTAACGGTTCGGGACGCGGTGTGCGCCTCGCTGCACGTCGAGGGTGCCAGCCGACTAGCGCACGAAAGTTCCCACAATGACGATGCGACGCTGTGGTTGGCTCCGATACTGTCGAAGCATGATTCGTGTTGGAGTGTGTGGTGCGGCCGGTCGCATGGGCGCGACCGTGTGTCGAGCGATTCTTGAGGCCCACGACTTAGAACTTGTGGCAGCCGTCGATGCGTACGGTGCCGGCCAGACCGTTGCTGGCAGCACCATGGTAATTGCCGCCGATCGCGATGCATTTATCTCGACCGCAGCCGAAGTGGTGATCGATTTCACTGTGCTGGCGGCGGCGCGCGACACCATCGCGTGGTGCGCCGCGAACGGTGTGCATGTGGTTATGGGTACCACCGGTTTCAGCGACGAGGAGATGGCTCAGTTTGAGTCGCAGTTCAAAGACTCGGCAGCGAACGCCATCATCGCAGCGAACTTCACCATTGGCGCGATTCTGATGATGCGATTCGCCGAGCTCGCGGCACCGTGGTTTGAAACTGCCGAGATCATTGAGCTCCACCATGACCGCAAGATCGACGCGCCGTCCGGGACGGCGGTGCGAACTGCGCAACGAATGGGTGCCGCAAGCCAAGAATGGGCACCCGACCCAACAACGACCGAGGTTGCGCCGGGTGCTCGCGGGGGAACTGTTGCAGGAATTCCTGTGCATTCGGTGCGGATGCGCGGCATGTTTGCTCATCAAGAGGTGATCTTGGGTTCGGCTGGCCAGACGTTGAGCATCCGTCACGACAGTTTTGATCGCGATGCCTATATGCCGGGTGTGTTGCTTGCGGTTCGACAGGTCGGATCACGTGACGGTCTCACCGTCGGGTTGGATGCATTGCTCGGTCTATAACGGGCCCTCATTCGCGGCGCATCGAGCAAGCGGGTTCTGCTCACCGCTGATCGTTGCGCAAGGACTCTCGGTGAACGTTGATTATTTCGATTGCGAGCTCGGCGATCGTGGTGAGGATTCGAGCCGGGCTGTGATGTTGGAGATAGACGCGATTGGCAACGTGGAGGGAATCTGCTGGGTTGTACCGATTCAAGATGACGGCGATCGGTACTCTGCAATGCAATCGGATCGCATCGACGGTAAGCGTTACCGCGTTGATGGTGCCGAGGCCCGCGTCTGCGACGACAACCGCTAGCGCGGTTGGCAACTGCGTCATCAGATCTAACCCGTCACCATCGTGGGCGAGCGGTGATCTCAGGCCGCCGGCACCTTCGAGCATCATGACATCAGCTGAGGTTGCCGCGATCTCGTTCATGAGATCCTGGAGCAAAATGGGTGGCAATCGCAACGCATCCGCTGCCATCGGGGGCGCCATCGCTATTGGGTAGCGGCGATTCGCCGGACAGACTTCGGTGTCGGTTTCTCCACTCGCGGCACTCAAGACCGCAGAATCATGGGGGTGCTGGTCGTCGGGGTCGAAGCTTTGCGCTGGCTTGCGTGCAGCCACCGTGATTGATTGTTTGCGAAGCTGTGCGATCGTGGCTGCTGCCACAAACGTTTTTCCGACTTCGGTGCCAGTCCCGGTGACCACAACGAGTGTCTTCATGTGTGTCGGCAATCAAGCGTGGGTTCGATCGCTGCGAGAGCGCTACACAAATCATCGAGTTGCGAATCGGTATGGAGCGCGCTGATCGCAATTCGCAACCTGCAGGTGCCGGGCGCGACGGTTGGAGGACGAATTGCGGGCACCAGCAAGCCGCGATCAAGAAGTTGCTGGGAGGCGGCGATTGCGGCGTCTTCAGCGCCGAGCAGTATCGGGATGATTGGCGATGCATGATCGCTGCGCACTCGTCGAACGTTGGCCCCGAGTCGGTCAATGAGCGATGTGCCTTCGTTGGATCGCACGACCTCGAGCGCCGCGAGGGCCGCGGCCGTGTCGGCGGGAGTAGCAGCCGTCGTGAAGATATAGGAACGTGCGCGGTTCACCAGCAAATCGGTGAGGATCCGCGGCCCGGCGACGAAACCGCCGAGCGCACCGAGCGTCTTCGACATTGTGCCAACCCGAAGATGGGCAACGGGGCTGAGGTCAGGGTCGGGGCCGAGCACCGCGTGGGCTTCGTCCAATACAAGCAGTGCTTGATGGGCAGTCGCGAGTCGTACGAGGCCCTCGGTATCGGCGACATCGCCGTCCATCGAAAAAACGGTGTCGCTCACGATGATGCAACGGCGACCATCGGCTGCGCTCAGCAGTTCATCGAGATGCTGCAAGTCGCGGTGCCGATAAATTCGAATTTCGGCCTTTGAGTTGCGACAACCATCAATGATCGAGGCATGGTTGAGCTCATCCGAACAGATCAACGTGTTCGGATCTGCGAATGTGCTGAACACGCCTAGGTTCGCCGCGAATCCGGTAGGGAATAACACCGACGATTCGCAGTGCTTCCAACGGGCGAGTTCCATTTCAAGTTGGTCATGCAACGTTCGGGCGCCGACGATCAAACGGGCGCTGCCGCTGCCCGCACCGAAGTTGTCGAGCGCGGCGTGCGCCGCGGCAATAACCGCTGGATGCTGTGAAAGGCCTAGGTAGTCATTCGAAGCGAACGAAACAACTTCTCGGCCATCTTGGAGCATTCCGACAGGGCCCCGCGAGTCGAACGCCCGCGGTGAACGCCAGCGTCCGAGCTGATGAATCGCATCGGTTTCGTGTTGGGCCCAATCGAACCAGGTCATCGCGGAATCAATCGCTCGCGACTTCGTCGATGGCCGCGCTCAGCGCGTGCACGATCTCGTGCACTTCTTCAGAGGTCAAGGTGAGCGGCGGCATCAGAATGACGGTATCTCCAATCGGACGCAGGAACACTCCGCGGTCTGTCGCGGCTGCAGCAACTTTGCGACCCCAACGTAAGCCGGGGATCGGAGGCGCGAGTTCGATGCCACCCATGAGTCCGCGGAGCCGTATCTCTTTGACCGCCGGGTTGGCGTCGATGCGATCATGCAACAATTGTTCGAATTCCAGTGACCGTTCGCGCACGTTGGCGAGCACATCCCACGCTTCGATGAGCTCGAGGTGACGAAGCGCGACTGCAGCCGCGAGCGCGTTTCCACCATAAGAATGCCCGTGATAGAAGGTCGTTGTGCCGAGATCGGGGCCAATGAATGCTTGGAAGATGCGATCGCTTGCTGCAGTCACAGACATCGGCAAGTAGCCACCGGTGAGCCCTTTGCCGAGGCAGAGCAGATCGGGTTCCAGTCCGCACGTCGTCGACGCAAACAGCTCACCAGTGCGACCAAATCCCGTGGCGATCTCATCGCAGATAAGCAGCACGCCATTGGCCTTGCACGCCGCGCCAAAGCGGCGCAATCCATCGAGGTCACAGAGTTGCATTCCGGCGGCGGCTTGCACCGAGGGTTCGATGATCACTGCTGCGAGTTGGTGAGCATGTTGTTCGACTAAAGCAATCGCACGGTCGAAACACTCGGGGTCATCAAACGCCGGTGCGCGCAGTACATCGAAACGCAGTGCGTTGAAGATGTCGGCCCCGAATCCGTCGTCGCCGACTGACAACGCGCCGATGGTGTCACCGTGGTACGCACCTCGAAAAGCAAGAAACTTTGAGTGCGCGGGTTCTCCGACGTTGGCCCAATACTGGAACGCCATCTTGAGTGCTTGTTCCACCGCGCTTGCACCGTCTGACGCGTACAGAAAATGAGGTCGATCGACGGGAACGACCTTGGCGAGCGCTTCGGAGAGTTCGATGACGACTTGATTGCCATTGCCCAACATCGTGCTGTGCGCGCCCTTGGCGAGTTGCTGAACAATCGCGTCGTCGAGTTCAGGGACTCTGTGGCCGAGGGTCGTGACCCACAACGAAGAAACCGCGTCGAGGTATCGCCGACCGTCAGTATCGATGAGGTGATGACCTTCGGCGTTCGCAACAATCATGGGGCGATTCGCGGCAAAGGAGTCCATCTGAGTGAACCCGTGCCAGACGACATTCACGTCTCGGGTTACCCAGTCGTCGTGTCCTATGTTCATGTTGAGGCATCGTACGGGCGACAATGGTGGTGTGACTGTTCCAATCGCTGCAGATGACCCGCTTTCCGCCCGAGATCTTGTGCTGGCCGCCACGTACCGTTGCGTTGCGCGCTTTGGACTCGCTAAAACGACCATCGACGATGTCGTGAAGGAGTCGGGCGTGTCTCGGGCTTCGATCTATCGCCAGTTTCCCGGTGGGCGCGACGAGTTGTTGCGCGAAACCGTTGGTTGGGAGGTCGCCAATTTTTTTGTGCGGCTCAGCGATCAGGTTCGTGAAGCGGCCGATCTCGTTGAACTCTTGGTGTTGGGGGCTCGCCAAGCCCACCACGCAGTGCGTGAACATGCCTTGTTGCAAACGATGCTCACGACCGAGCCGGCGCGACTCTTGGGGTTCTTGACAACGGAATCGGCCAAGACCTTGCCGTTCATCGCTGATTTTCTGCACCCGTATTTGGAACGCGAACAGGCCGCAGGCCGGGTGCGCAGTGATCTGGACGTTGCGCGGGCCTGTGACTACATGGCACGCATGGTGCTGTCGTTCATCGGTGGCGCCGGCCGGTGGGATCCAGATAACCCTGAGATGCTTGAAGACCTCGTGCGTCACGAAATCCTCGGCGGAAT
>SXHN01000068.1 GCA_005773635.1 Actinomycetota bacterium | reverse complement strand
GGAATATTCACGCGCCCAGCGAAGCGTGATTGGGCGTTTGCGTTCCAGATGTGTTCGCCACCGAGTTCGGTTCTACTGGGGAGCTTCTCCATCACGACGCCGTCGGGCATCGTGTTCAGCGGAACGCCAACATTGAGGCTGTCGGGGACCGTTGTCACTATTACCCTGACAGTGCAACGATCGACGCATGTGTCTGTCAGCGGCGAGATCACCCTGACCGTCGACACCGCGCAAGGCAACAACGTTGGCATGGTTGCCGGGTCGCTGCGCGTCGGCTAGTACCTTTTCGTTGCCGCAGGGTGCGGCCGATTGTGAACACGTGAGGTTGAGCTGCGATGAAGATCGATAGCGGGTTGATGGGCGTTGGGTTTGGCGAGATGGCCGCCCGGGCAAAAGCGCTCGAAGAGTTTGGCTACGACGGCCTCACGACGGCGGAGACTGCCCACGATCCTTTCTTGCCGTTGATGATCGCGGCCGAGCACACGAGCAGCATCGAGTTGCAAACCGGTATTGCCGTTGCCTTTGCTCGTTCGCCAATGACGCTCGCTAACACCGCATGGGATTTGAATCTGTATTCGAAGGGCCGGATGAATCTGGGCTTGGGTTCGCAAATCAAGCCGCACATCACGAAGCGATTCTCGATGCCGTGGTCGCACCCTGCCGCTCGCATGCGCGAATTGGTGTTGGCGATGCGTTCGATCTGGGCGAACTGGCAAGACGGCACAAAGCTCGACTTCGCGGGGGAGTTCTATACCCACACGTTGATGACACCATTTTTCAACCCCGGCCCCAACGAATGGGGCGCACCAAAAGTCTCGCTCGCAGCAGTCGGTGAGCTCATGACCGAAGTTGCTGGCGAAGTCTGCGACGGAATCTTGATTCATGGTTTCACGACTGAGCGCTACTTGCGTGAAGTCACGATGCCCGCAATCCAACGTGGACTCGCGACCTCGGGCCGCGCTCGTGACAATTTCGAAATCAACGGCCCGCTGTTCGTCGTGTCGGGAGCGAACGAACAGGAATTCACCGCCGCGGCCGCGGCGACGAAACAACAGATCGCGTTTTACGGTTCCACGCCCGCGTACCGCGGCGTGCTCGATCTGCACGGTTGGGGTGACCTGCAGCCTGAGCTCAACGCTTTGTCGAAGCAGGGAAAATGGGTCGAGATGGGTGAGCTCATCGAACCCGAAATTCTCGATACTTTTGCCGTTGTGTCGGAAACGATCGAAGGCATCGCTCCGGAAATGATCAAGCGCTTCGGTGACGTAGTTGATCGGTGTTCGTTTTACGCGCCGTACCGTAGTGACCCAGAACGGTGGCGTGCAGTGGTCGAGCAGCTCAAGGCAGCTTCAAGATAACGTCTGCGCATCGCCTCGGATCTTCTTGAGGGCCGAAGTGCCCACGGCCCTCCCACACTCCGAGCGATGTATTGCTGAGCTTCGACTCGATCAGCGCGGCGAACTTCGGCGTGATTGCGTCAGTGGTTTCGCCTACCGCGAGGTGAACCGTCGCGTTGATCTCGCCAAGCCGTTCGAAGATCCCGTTGGCCGCGCCGCCTTCGTAAGTAGCCGCTTCATTCGCGGGGTCGCATTTCAATACCCATACTCCGTCGCCGCGATCTCGCATTCCGTATTCGACGTAGGCCCGCAGCGACTCGTCGGTCATGACCTTGAGCGGTGGTTTCGACCGGTATGCCGCGAAGGCCTCCTCGGTTGATGCCCATTCGTTTCGGCGCCGCCGCGCACCGCTGGCAAGCGGATCGCTCCCCGGCGGAAACGGCGATGGGCCAAGGGGGAACATGATTGGTTCGTAAGCCCAGATGTTGCGGAAGGTGCCGGGCAGGTTCAGCTCCGCGAGCAGTATCGACGCGGCTCCCTTGCTATGGCCCGCTGCGATGAGATCGTCGCGCGCTGCGATCTCGAAGTGATCCGCGACGGCCGCAACGTCGGCGGCAAAGTTGCGCCACGCATAGCCGTCGGGTGACGGATCACTGTCGCCATGCCCGCGAAAGTCGAAGCTATAGACGCATCGGCCCGCGTCGACGAGCAAGGAAGCGACCGGCGCCCAGATGCGACCATGAAATCCTGTGGGGTGTGACAGCAATACGGGAGCGCCTGACCCGCCCCATGCATATGTGGCGATGCGGACGCCTGCCGGAGTGTTGATGACCTTTGGTGACGGAACGAACATGCTCTCGAATCTAGGCGTGCAGTCGCGTGTGAATGTTGGTGGTGTGGGTACTGTCGGGCATCTCGTGCGCGAGATCTACGGGTGTGTTCGCGAGGTCGTGTCCGTCGGCCCCTGTCCAAATTTCTGCCAACCCGACTAATGCCGTGAGCGTTGCGTATCCGTCGTTGCACAACTTCGTGTCGCTCGTTGGTGGCAACGCCCTATTGGTGAGTTGCAATTCGAGATACAGGTGATCATCGCCTCGGTCCACGATGGCCGAACGCGCGGCACCAAACGGAGCGAGGCGCGCCCACCGCATACCTTTCAGTTCGTTGTGGGCCAATGCCGGCACGTTGAGATTGAGTGCGCTGTACTTCGGTCCTTTGAGCAGCATCGGGATCACGTCGACCGCACATCGCGCTGCCGTATCGAAACGAAACGGGTTGCTTGCTTCCACGCTGACTGCGAGGCCTTTGCCGCCGAAGCTCTGGGCGGTCAACGCCGCACCCGCCGTGCCGCTGTGCAACACAACGCGGCCGGTGTTCAAACCTGTATTGATGCCCGAGACGATGAGATCGGGAGGAGGCCCGAAGCCGCCGAGCCTCGCTGCGAGCGCGCACAACGCGGGCGTGCCCGTTACAGCCCAAGCATCGATGGTGGGGGATCCGGGGATGGCCGCTCGTTGCATCTCGACAGGGGCTTCCGGGCGAAAGATCCCGATCGCCGCGCCGGTGCCACTTTGGTCACAGTCCGGTGCCGCGACCACTGTGTCGTATCCGGCGCTCGCAATCGCCGACGCCAATACATGAAGGCCAGGAGAATCGATGCCGTCGTCGTTCGTAACCAATATCCGCATGCACTGCACGATACAAGTGTGCCGCGAGAACGCAAGGTGACGACCAGATGAAATTGTCAAGGATCAGTTGATGCGCAT
>SXHN01000067.1 GCA_005773635.1 Actinomycetota bacterium | reverse complement strand
CAGGCCAGCCGCCGACTTGCGAGCTCCATAAAATGCGGTGCCTTCAAACGTCCAACCGAGTGCGATGACTTTGTCACGTTCATTGACTGTGGTCGTGTAGAGGTGTGCACCCTTGGTACTGCGAAGTCGGAACACTGCGGTTGTTGAAGCGCTCCCGGCGGTGGCCGCATTGAACGCGACGTTTGACGTGTAGCCCGAAGCGACGAGGCTGTTGCGTTCGTTCGTATCGGTTGTGTAGATGTAGTCGCCCGTAGCGTTGTTGTGCAGCTGGTAGACCGGTGTGGTCAGCGCCGTGTTGCCGGTTGGCGCTGCGGTGGTGGTGGTTGGCGCGGGTGCGGTGGTGGTGGTTGGCGCAGGGATCGTCGTTGTAGTGCCCCCGCCACCGCTTCCACCGGTGCTCGCAGGCCAGATGTAGGCACCGAGATGTACGGCGCCCGTAACTCCCATTGCCGCTCGTACGTTTGCGGGCAATGAGGCGCCGGTGCTGAGTCCTGGGCTTCCCGCTGCGAGGCGGTAGTCGCCATTCGCAGGAGCGACGAAGATGGTTGACAATGCGACGTTGTCTGCAGAGCTGCTGTTCATCTCACGACCGGTGGCCGTCTGCATCGCGGCAAGCGATGCGTAGGATTTCGAGGCCGCGGTTGTGAGCTGCCACTGCATTGCCGAGCTAGGCACCGCCGCGGATGGGCGTCCCCACAGATTTCGGTCGTTCAGTGAGATCATCTGAGCAGAAGTGAGGTGTTTCGGTGAGCTGGCGTCCATGCTGAGCAGTAACGGCTTTGTAGCTTTTGCGTCACCAACCAGGATGTTGTTGGCGAGCGTGACGTCGTCGGTGTCAAATGTGATTCCTAATGCAATCTCAGCTTGATTTGTGTTGACTCGGGCATCGTCGTAGATGCCGATCTGCGCTTTGACGTTGCCGACCGAGGTGTTGTTCCAGACATCAACGTTGGTGGAACCCGAAACCTTGATGCCGTCACTCGTATTGCCGACGCTGAGGTTGGATGCAATGACGGCTTTGCTCGACACTTCGTAGTAGATGCCGTGGCCATGGTTGTTCAACACTGCGTTGTTTGTGATCGTGTTGTTGTACGAAGCGACATCGAACCACAAACCGTTGGAATCGTTGCCTTCGATCAAGTTGTTCTTGACCACCGCGTCGGCGCTTGAGGTGATTTTGAAGCCTGCGATTGAAGCTGCCGAGCCGGGAGCGTTCGAGAAGTGCTCGATGTTGTTGTGAGCAATCCGATTGCCAGTGAATACCAAACCGTCGGCGTTGTTAGCGTGTACGCCGTTGATGCCGTTGTAGATCACAAGGTTGTTCGTGGCGACGGCACCGGAGTACAACATGCTCAGGCCGCGGCCAGCGTTCCATGCGAAGGTGTTGTTGTCGAAGGTGATGTTGGGCGTGTTGGCGATCATCGCCGCAGGGACATCCATGTTGTAGTGCCCTGCGTAGTGGGCGATGCCGATGCCGCGAACGATGGAACCAGAAGCTCCGCTTGTGTTGAATTGTGCGGCTTTATCGTGAACGGTTGATTCGATCGTGTGACCGGCTGGGTTCGTGCCGAGCCAAAGCTCGTCGTTGCCACGGTCGACGTAGAAGTTGCCATCCGCAAGCGAGGCTTTGCTGAGCACCTGCACCTGCGGTACTCCGTCGATGAACACCTGGTCGGTGTGACCCGCCGCTGGGTACGCCGGGTTGATCATCGTGGTCGGGTGGCAGGTGATACAGACGTTGGTGGGGTTCCAGCCGCTTTTGACCCAGCTACCGCCGCTGGAGCTGAATCCCGTGACGACGGTGCTGCCTTTGAGCCAAACCATTTCGTGTGGGTAGGGCTGCAGCGTGACGCGCTTGAAAATTGAGCCGAGTGTTTCTCGATACGTGCCGCCGCGCATGACGATTGTTGCCCCCGACGTTGCCGAACTGATGGCGCGCGCAATCGTTGCAAATGGTGCTGCTTGGCTGCCTGGGTTGGTGTCAGACCCGTTTGTCGCCACGAATAGCGCCCCTGGCGGAATTGTGTAAGCAGTGTCTGCGATGGTGGGCACCTCGTAGTTGCCGCCAATGGCGACAGCTTGCGACGCATCGCGGCTCACGACTGCGCCGATACCGCCTGCCGTGACCGCCATTGCCGTGACAGTTGCAGCGATCGAGCGAGCGCGAGCCACCGTGTAGTGGTGTCGGTTGCGGCGGGTTCCGAAATGCGGCGTGGCTGACATTCTTGGTGCGCTCCTTGCGTTATGTGTGCCGGCCGTCGCTGACGAGGACCATGCACACTCTCCGTGACATAAGTATCGGAAGTTCGGGCACCAAAAGTTGAATGTCCTAGGTAAACAATCGGTATAGCTAGGTAATGATTCGGTCTGGCTACTGCCGTGAGTACCCGAATTGCCACGTTCCGCGGTTTTACCTGCGTCGTAGTCTCGAGGTGTTGACGATCTCGATTGAACTCGACGACCTCTCGGGAGAATGGCTCACCTCAGCGTTGCAGAGAGCTGCCGAGGGTGCTGTCGTGACCTCCGTCATGGTGCTGGATTCGCACTCAGGAACGACCGGCCGATCCGGAACTTCGATTGCGTGAACCGTTAGCTGTTGGTCCACCGAACCGGGAGTTTGGCAGGGCCCCAAATGCCAAAGGTTTCTGGTTTCCATTCGATGTCGCCGGCGAGTGCGAATATCGGCCAACGTTCGGCGAGCAGCGCAAGGGCTTCTTGGAGTTCGGCTCGAGCCAATGCCGCGCCAAGGCAATAGTGCACTCCCGACCCAAACGTCATTTGCACGCTGGTGCGCTCGGCCGTGATGTCAAATACGTTCGGCGTATCGAAATGGTCATCGTCGCGATTTGCCGACGCAAGCGGAATGTTGACGAGGGTTCCTTGTGGAAACAGTACGCCTCGCATCTCGACCGGCTCTGAGGCAACCCGCATCGTGCCGCGCACGGCACCGAGGTAACGCATCGATTCTTCGACCGCCTTGCTTGCAAGTTCGGGGCGGTCGACGAGCACTGCCCATTGCTGAGGATGGGTTGCGAACAGTGCCATGGTGCACGCAAGTTGATTTCGAGTGGTATCGGTGCCCGCCATGAGGACTGCTTCGGCCATCATGATGAGTTCATCTGTGGAAAGTCGATCACCAGCTTCTTCGATCGCAATCATGGTGCTCAACAGATCATCGGCGGGGTCGTTGCGGCGACGTTCGATCATGGCCGTGACGTACTGCTCGAGCTCCTTACCGGCCTGCTGGACCGCGGGGAGATCTTCGGCCAATGTGCCATTGAAGATCTTGAAGATATTCGTGGCCCAATCAGAAAACAGTCGCCAATCTTGCGGGGGGGCGCCGAGCAGTTCGCAGATGATCGGAATCGGGTAGGGCTCGCAAATCGCTTCGACGAAGTCGCCTCCGCCGAGGGGGTCGACGCTGTCGATTAGGTCGTTGATTACTGACCTCATGAACGGCCGCAGCGCGTCCGCGGCCATTGGGGTAAATGCTTTCGCGACGAGGCGGCGCAGGCGGGCATGAGGCTCTCCTTCCATTGACAGGATCGACTGGCGACGCGACGTCTCGAATCCCGAATCGCCGATGCCTTGTAGTTCCGGGATGAGCGAAAGCGCAGAATGAAAACGGCGATCACGCAGAACCGCAACTGCATCGTCGTAGTGCGTCACCGCTACTCCGAACATCGTTTTCGCCAACCAATGCTGTGTGCGCGCATCGGCGATCGCCGCGAGTTGCTGATCGCGGTCGAGACCAACCAGCGTGAGGTCGGGGAGATCGAGGGCAGTGACGTCGGTTGAAATAGTCATGGGTACCTGCTTACCAGTTGTAACCGGCCGCGTACGTGCCGAGCGCGAGTGTTGCTTGTGCGCCGTAATTCGGGTGGAAAAAGTCGATTGGCGAGAGATCTGAAAGTATGAATTGATAGTTGAACACAAGGTTGCCGTCGAATTTGCAATGGGTGTAAGCCGCGCACGTGTTGGCAAGAATCGTGTTGTAATCGATGACGCGTTGGCGAACGGCAATGCGGCGGTCGACATCGACCTGAGCGGTGCTCAACGGATTTGCGAGCATCGACTGACAAATCGAGAAGTTAGACCACGCGTTGCGAGCAAAAGTGCTTGGGTTTCCAACCTCCCAAAGTCGGTAGATATCGGGAACGCTCGCGATCGAGATACGCGCGTTGGGAAGGTTGGTGGTAAGCGTGTTGAGAGTGGCGGTGATGCGACTTTGATACGTCGACGTCGAGGTCATCGACCCCTGTGTCGATGTACATGCGTCGTTAGCCCCCATCAATATCATGACGTAATCAACGTTTTGTCCGACCGCGGCGGCTGTTTGGCTCGCAAGGTTCGCGCTCGTTGCACCGGTAACGGCATCGTTGTAGGCATTGCCTGCGATGGCCGGATTGACCGCAAGGATACGTTCGTAATGGCTCCCAACCGTCGTGCCGGTTGCGTACGAAGCGGTCAGGCACTCTCCGAACATCGGCGGGCATGAATCGAACGCTCGCGTGATCGAATCGCCGATCGCCGCCATTGAATTAGGGATTGGGTCAGTGGTTGGGGGTGGATCATCGTCGATAATCGTCGCAGTCCCCGAGGCTCGTGAAATTGTTGTGCCGAAGGGTGTGGTCAGGAGCGTAATTGTCACCGTAAAGGTCTCGTCGTTTTCCACCGCTGTGCCAGCTAGACCGGTGAACAGCAGCTTTTTCACCACGGTTGTAGGGGTGAATGTAAGCGTGCCTGAAGCGACTCCGCTGTAGTCAACGCCGGGGGTCGCGCCGACCGGTGACACGACGTACCCAACAGTCGCCGTCATACCTGGCGCACTCGAAAACGACACTGGGATAGTGAGCTTGCGGTTTTTGCCGCTGTCTCCTTCGTAGAGTGCCGAGTCGCCGACGCCGACGGTGAGGTTTGTGTTGGCGTCGTCGTCGATAATCATTCCGGTCGCGACGGTGCGTTGGAGCGTGGCACCAACCGGGTTACTTAACGTCACCGCGAAGGTTTCGTCGTTTTCGACACTGGTGTCGGGATACGCCGTGATGATCGCAGTTTTGTAGACCGGAGTAGTACCCAAGGTGCCCGGCGTGAATTTGATTGTCGTCAGAGCGCCGTTCTTGTTCTTGACGTCGACTCCCGCGCTCGCTGACGCGCCGCCGGTAGCGGTTATCCCCTGGATCGAATACTGCACAGTGATCAAGGAAGTCGCTGGGCGGTTGAGTGTGACGGGGAACGTGAGCGTCCGGTTGCCGGCATTGCCTTCGATGATGGTTGCGTCGCCAATCGCGATACACACTGCGGTCGCGGCGCAGCGGGGCACGGGGTAATTCGGTGGCGCGGCGTGCACTGCATCAACAGACGCGGTGATAGTGGTCGCGCACAGCGTTATCGCGAGAATGGTTGCGTGGGGTTTGCTCAAAGACATTTTCCCTTTCCTGCCCGAATTGGCTGTGTCGAATCCTATCGGCGATGCTGTTCAGAGCGCACAGGCTCTGAATGGGCAGTGGCTATGGGCAGTGGCTATGGGCATGGGCTTGAGTAACCACTGGCTGGGTAGAGCGGTGTCGGTACCATGCGGGTATGTGTAGAAACATCACCGAACTTCGTGGGCTCGAACCGCCTGCGACGTCTGAAGAAGTCGACGCGGCAGCACTGCAGTTCGTACGCAAAGTGACGGGTGTAACGAAGCCGAACGTCAACGTCGCCGCGCTGATGCAACAAGCGGCACACGACATTGCTGCGATCACCACGGAGTTGCTTGCGCAATTGCCCGATCGCCGCAATCCTCCAAAGTCGGTTCCGCCGTTGCGAAGGCCCGAAGTGCGAAAGCGCCTGGGGCTTGAGCCATTCACGAGCTAGTTGCGGTGACCCAGCAATTTGATCTGTTTGACTCGGGCACCGCGCCCGAAGCGGCGCTTTTCGATTCGATCCAACTTGCGGACGCGTCGTTGTCTTTGGTGCGATCGTTCGCCTCCGTTGAGCATCGCGTGCGCTGGTTCGAACAACTCATCGACGTCACGCCCTGGACACAGGACAACATTGTGATGTTCGGCCGCACTATGAAGGTCCCGCGCCTGTCGGCTTGGCATGGAAACGCAGACGCTGGATACACCTACTCGAACATTGATCTTGTTCCGCTACCTTGGAACGCACCACTACTTGAAATCAAGGCATTGATCGAACCGTTGGTGGGTGTTGTGTTCAACAGCGTGTTGGTGAACTTGTATCGCGATGGCGCCGACAGTGTGGCGTGGCATGCTGACGACGAACCAGAACTCGGGGCCGAACCGGTTATCGCGTCAGTGAGTCTCGGTGCAACGCGCACCTTCAAGCTCAAACATCAAACCGATTCATCCTTGCGACACTCAATGGAGCTCGTCGACGGCAACTTGCTGATCATGCAAGGGCGGACTCAGCAATGTTGGATGCACGCCGTGCCCAAGCGAGCGAAAGCCGTCGGGCCGAGAATCAATCTCACCTTCCGCACAGTACGAGCGGTTCGCGGTGGCGATGGCAGCCCAGGAGCGACGCAGGAGTGAAATGGGTGACAAGACATTCGCAGCGCCGGACGGAGTAGGCGCAAAGAACGAGTGTCGCACCCCTCTGGCAGAGTGTCCTTATGGCTACTTGTATTGATTGCAGACAGGAAATGGCAACGGCGGCAGCGTGTTCGGTAGCGGTGATTCCGTTGCGTTCCGGCATTTTGATTCGGCGTCCGTGGGGCTCGGAGTCGAGTTGGCGTCCTCGAGAAGGGGAGCGGTGTCCGGATTGCGCGGTCTTGCCGGGTGGCCTGCATCATTTGGGGTGCGATGTGGAGGAATGCGCCGATTGTGGTCATCAGCTGTTGGCGTGTGGCTGTCTTGATTTGTTTGATGAGTTCGAACTGGTTGATGAGCTCCTTGCCTAGCGATAGTCCGCCGCCGTTTCGATGGTCGCGGCGGTATCGCCAGTGCCGTCAGTGTCGGGTGCACCTGTCACACTTTGTGGCAGTGATGTCTCCTCGCCGAATCGGTCGCTAATGCCAGAGAGTCTTGAAACGCGCGCCGGTGCTGCGCTGTCGCAGCTGGTGGGCCGACCGACTGAATTTCGTGATGGTCAGTTGGAAGCCATCGCGACGTTGGTGCGCGACAAACAACGTGTGCTGTGCGTACAGCGCACTGGGTGGGGCAAGAGCGCGGTCTATTTTGTCGCGACGAGGTTGTTGCGTGATGATGGGGCAGGCCCAACGTTGTTGGTGTCGCCGTTGTTGGCATTGATGCGCAACCAAATTGAGCACGCGCAGCGAGGTGGCATCAAAGCGGTCACGATCAACTCCGACAATCAAGACGATTGGGATTCGATCTACGAAGCGGTGGAAGCTGATTTGGTCGACTTGTTGGTCGTGTCTCCGGAGCGTTTTGCGAATGCGAAGTTTCGGTCATCGGTGTTGCCCAAACTTGTTGATCGGGCTGGCTTGTTCGTGATCGATGAAGCGCACTGTATTAGCGATTGGGGTCATGACTTCCGGCCCGATTACCGACGGTTCGCGCAGGTGTTGCGGATGTTGCCGTCGGCGATTCCGGTGTTGTGTACGACCGCGACTGCGAACGATCGCGTCGTCGCCGACGTTGTGGATCAATTAGGCGACGACCTTGTGGTGCTGCGAGGGCAACTCGAACGTGAAAGTTTGGCCCTCGACGTGGTGCAGCTGCCGTCGCAAGCGCAACGGCTGGCTTGGCTTGCTGCTGCGATCCCGCAGATCGAAGGTTCGGGCATCGTGTACACACTCACGGTGCGTGACGCAATGTTGGTGAGCGACTGGTTGTGTGCGCAAGGTATTGCCGCGGCCGCGTATTTTGGCGGTGAGGAATCGTCGAATAAACAGGCGATCGAAGACCGCTTGAAACACAACGATCTGAAAGTTGTTGTAGCTACTTCTGCACTCGGGATGGGATACGACAAACCCGACTTGGCGTTTGTGATCCACTTTCAGTCTCCTGGTTCCGCGATCGCTTATTACCAACAGGTTGGGCGCGCAGGTCGTGCGTTGCCGAATGCGGTCGGCGTGTTGTTGGCTGGGGAGGAAGATGAACGAATTCAAAATTGGTTCATCAATACGGCATTTCCTCCGCAGCAGCACGCAGAGGCGATCATGACGATGCTCGCCGACCAAGATGGCCCGGTGGGCGTCGCGGTGATCGAACGTGAGGTGAACATCAAGCGTTCGAGGCTCACCAACATGCTGAAGGTGCTCGAAGTAGAAGGCGTTGTCGAGCGAGTCGGTGCCAAGTTCCAGCGCACCGATCAGCCCTGGACCTACCCCGTCGATCGAATTGAGCACATCACGGGGCAGCGGCATCAAGAACAGGCTCGCATGCGTAATTACCTCGATGGCGACGGATGCTTGATGCAGCACGTCCGTGCCGAACTCGACGACCCAGACCCCCAGCCATGCGGACGTTGCGGGCGTTGCCTGGCGCGACCTGTCGTCGATGTAGCGATTGATTCCGATGTCGCTCGACGAGCAGTTACGTTTCTTCGGGGGCATTCGATTGATATTGAGCCCCGCAAACAATGGCCTGACCTCAAACGCATTGTTCCAGATCGCCAAGCAGCGGCCGGCAAAGCGCTGTGCCAACTGGGCGATGGCGGGTGGGGCGAAACGGTTTTGGATCAGCGTCGCAACGGCAAGTTCAGCGACGAACTTGTCGACGCCGTTGCCGTGCTCTATCGAGGGTGGCGCCCTGAGCCAAGGCCCCGTTGGGTCACCGCTGTGCCCTCGTTGCGCGACGTCGAAGGCGTTGCGTCATTTGCTCGTCGGTTGGCTGATCGCCTGGGGTTGCCGTTCTATGAGGTCTTGGTGCGCGAACATCAGCGCCCGGCTCAGCGCGAGATGGAAAACAGTGCCCAGCAGTGCCGCAACGTTGTGGGTGCCTTCGCGGTTGTCGGCGAAACGCCCAACGGCCCGGTGCTGCTCGTTGACGATGTCATCGATTCGCGCTGGACTGTCGCGGTGATTACCGATGTATTGCGAGGTGCGGGGTGCGACGCGGTCGTGCCGATCGCGCTGGCCGTGGGCGTGGCCGACTAGCTCGCCGACTAGCTCGCCGACAGCGCTGTCCAGTCCGCGCCGGTGAGCTCGCACGATACGTCCCAGAGCTGGCGCATTTTCAATGCATCGTGCGACCGTTTGTTTGATTTCACCTTCACTGGGTGTCCTCGTTGTTCCATGAATCCGTCCGGTCCGTAGTAGTCGCCACCACTGGCGTCAGAATCGACCGCCGCTCGCAACGTTGGTAGCGCGCCCATCTCGGAAGATTGCATGACCTTGCGCACCACGGGTTCTGCGACCCGCATGAGCACCCCTCCGATGCCGGATACGTCGTGGGCAAGGTTGGTGTTTGAACCTCCGGGGTGTGCCGCGGTCGCGATGGTTGTGGTCTCGGTTTCGTGCAATCGGCGTTGCAGTTCGTAGGTGAACATCAAGTTCGCGATTTTGCTACGGCCGTAGGCCAACCACGGCGAATATCGCTTTTCTGATTGCAAATCGTCGAAGTTCATGAAACCACCTTGGTGGGCCAAACTACTGACGTTGACAACTCGAGATCGTGGCGTTGCTAACAGTGCAGTCATGAGATCGGCAGTCAATGCAAAGTGACCGAGGTGGTTCGTACCAAATTGCATTTCGAATCCGTCGACGGTCTTTTGCTTGGGGACGGCCATTACTCCGGCATTGTTGATCAGCAGGTCGAGGCGCGGGTGGTCGGTGAGGAATGTCTTCGCCGCGCGACGCACCGAATCGAGGTCGGTGAGGTCGAGATCGAGAATGCTGATCGACCCACTCGGTCGCAACGCCACGATTGTGTCATGAGCTGCTTCGGCTTTTGCGCGGGTTCGGCATGCCATCACAACGTGGGCGCCGTGCTGTGCCAGCGCACGGGCGGCGTCGAAACCGATGCCGCTATTGGCGCCGGTTACGAGCGCGATGCGCCCTGAGAGATCGGGGATGTCTGATTCTTTCCACGGGGTCATCCATTGACTGTATCCATCTTGGGACCGGAAATGTTTGCGCTCGCAGTGCTTGCACTTGGGCAAGGAGTCGACCAGACTGCGCGGTGACGGTTTCCCGGGGGGAGCCGCAGAAGGGAAACCATGAGTCGCGTTCGTGTTCGCCGTTCGGTGCTATCGGCAGTTGCTGTATTTGCAATTGCCACTGGTGGCGTAGCCCTTGCACCACAGCCCGCGTATGCCGATGGCCCCGGGATAGGCGCACCTTGGGTGGTCACGGTTGGCGACTCTGCGATTTCGGGTGAAGCTGGCCGTTGGGCCGGGAACACCAACAATTCTTCGAGCAATGTCGACGCTGGCGGATCAGCTGCGTATTTCGACAATGCCTCGAACACCGCTGAGTTAATTGCGGGGTGCCACCGATCGACTGCGGCCGAGGTGCACATTGGCGGCGGGATTAACAGTATGAACCTTGCGTGTTCTGGTGCCCGTACCTACACGCAGACCCCCGGTTCAGGAGACTTCAAGCCCGGCATCGATTTCTATTCCGATTCGAGTGGTCGCCAAGGTCAAGCGTTGGCGTTGCAAAATTTCGCGGCGACTCACAACGTGAAAGCCGTGACCGTTCTGATCGGTGCAAACAACTATGGCTTCGCTGACATAGTGCAGCAGTGCATTCAGAATTTCTTGTTGTCACCGAGTTGGTGGAAGAACTACTGCAACGATGATTCCAGCATTACGTCTCGGTTCACTGCGTCGAACATCGCGCTGATCACGACTCAGGTCAAGGGTGCCCTGCTCAACGTGCGTCAAGCAATGACGAACGCGGGCTATGTCGATGCGCAGTACAAGATCATCGCACAGACGTATTCATCACCAATTCCCAACGGTTCGGGGATTCGGTATTCGCAATCGGGGTACAGTCGTCAAACGATCGGTGGCTGCGGGATATGGAACAATGACGCCACCTGGGCGAACAACACAGTTGTTCCCGCACTCAACGGTTCGATCACGAACGGCGTGACCCAAAGTGGTCTCACGAACGTTGTGGTGCTGAACGCGACCAATGCGTTGGTTGGCCGTCGATTGTGTGAAAACACCGTTGGCTTATTGGAGGAAAAGGGCGTGGCGAATTGGCAAAGCACCGGCGCCGCTGATAAGACGGAATGGGTGAGCCAGGTGCGTACCGCCACGACGATCTTCGGCCCCTATCAACTGCAAGAAGGAATTCACCCGAGCTATTGGGGCCAAAAAGCCCTGCGCAACTGTCTACGCCAGGCTTACAACGGCGGCACAGTTCGCGGCGGTACCTGCAACCGCGGCACGGGTCTCAACGCCTACGGCGAACCCAACATGACGCT
>SXHN01000011.1 GCA_005773635.1 Actinomycetota bacterium | reverse complement strand
TTCGGGACGGTCGATATCGTAAATCTGAAAGAGCGACGCCAAGTCGAGCATGCCCTCGACCCGATATACATCGTTGGGGTGGAGTTCGAGCTCTTCGACGACCAAATCGATGATGTCGGCTGGTGTTGTCGACGCACATTCGAGGCGCACGGCGCGTCCGAATTTGGTTTGACGTTGCAGTACGAGTTCGACGGCTTCAAGCAGATCTTCGGAGTCGTCGGAGAGCTCGATTTCAACGTCTCGGGTGACTCGAAACGCGTGGTGTGAGACGATCCTCATCCCCGGGAACAAGGCGTCAAGGTTCGCGGCGATGATCTCCTCGATTGCGACGAAACGTGATGTGTCCCCGAGGGCTACAAATCGCGGGAGCAACGGCGGCACCTTGACACGCGCGAAGCGCTGCTCTCCGGTGGTTGGGTCTTGAACCATGACCGCGAGGTTGAGCGACACGTTGCTGACGTAAGGAAACGGGTGCGCCGGATCGACCGCCAGAGGGGTCAACACGGGATACAAGCGAGCATGGAACTCTTGTTGCAGAAATTCGAGCTCGGTGTCGTTGAGGTCGTGCCAGTTCACGAACTCGATGCCAGCTTCTCGAAGTGCTGGCGCGATACCTACGGCGAATAATTTTGACTGGTAGTCGACGAGGTCACCGGCGCGTTCACGTATTTGTTGGAGCTGGCGACGAATATTGCGTGCACTCGCAGTTGGAGCATCCGCTCGCTCTTTGAGTGCAGCAACGCGAGTCTGGAAGTATTCGTCGAGGTTCGCGGCGAAGATAGCGAGAAACTTCGCGCGTTCGAGAGTCGGTGTTGTTGGTGATTCGCAGAGTGCCATCACCCGCGCGTCGAAATCGAGCCACGACATTTCGCGGTCGAGATAGCGGTCGGAGTCAGCGACGGTATTCCCGACGACTGTGGAGAGCGAAGACATCAGCCCCATCCTATTGAGATCGGCCGAGAATCAGCGGTCCGCAGACATTCGCGGATGCGGGAACTCTTTCAGCTTCCAGGATCTGAAAATCCGACTCGGTGCTTCTGCGAGAGGTTCGGCCGGTACGCTCAAAGTACGAGCAGAAACCAATTTCCGAAGTTGGCCCGCACCGTGCAGTCGACGACTGCCACGCCCTTTGCCAAACTTGCTGTTGCCCATGCGACCACCGTGTGCGGCGATGTATTTGTAACCGTCGCGCTCGCGGACTCCCTATTTTTTTCGGCCGCCTCCGGTGAGGCTCGCAGCAAAGTGTTGATCTACCTCTTGTTGACGATGGCCCCGTTTGCCATCGTTGCGCCCTTACTTGGACCTTTCCTCGACCGCACGCGCGGCGGACGCCGACTGGTGATGGTGGCGATTGGCGTGCTTCGTGCAGTTGTGTGTCTGGTACTTGCCAATCACATCAGTGATTTGGGTTTGTATCCTCTCGCACTGAGTGGCATGGTGCTCGGAAAAGCGCACGGAATCACCAAGAGCGCGCTCGTCCCGTCGGTGGTCGACGATGACAGTGAACTGGTTCGCGCGAACTCGCGGCTCGCGTTGATGGGAATCTTGGCGGGCATCGTGGGCGCGCCGTTTGCAGGTCTCATCTTGAAGGTGCTCGGTGGCGAGTGGGTGTTGCGAGTCGGGGCAGTTGTGTTTCTTGCAGCCGCGTGTTTGGCATTGGCCATTCCGCGATCGAAGGCCCAACCGGTTCCTGAAACCGCAAGAGACCGCGCCACATTGCACTTGCCAAGCATCGTGTCCGCTGGCAACGCAATGGGATTTGTACGAGGTGTGGTTGGGTTCATGACGTTCTTTGCCGCGTTTGTCTTGAAGGTCGAAGACCGGAGCCCGGGGGTATTTGGTTTGGTCATCGGAGCGAGCGCGATGGGAAACGGGATCGGAACGTTGATTGCTGCACCACTGCGAAGGCGGGTTCGGGAGGAGTGGTTGTTGGTCGGGGCCATCACGGCACCGGCAGTGTTGATGGTGTTCGCGGCGCGGTTTTATGGCGTGCCCGCGCTGCTGGCATCGGCCGCGTTGATCGCGGGATCCGCAGCGTGCGCGCGATTGGCGTTCGACAGCATTTTGCAACGTGATGCGCACGAAGCAGTGCGGGGTCGCGCCATCGCACGGTTCGAGACTCATTTTCAACTCGTATGGGTTGGGGGCGGCGTAGTAGCGGTCGCGCTACCGCTCGGCGATTACTTGAGTGGGAGAGTCGGCTTGTTTTTGGTCGCGATTGTGATGCTGTTCGCTGGGTTCGCGTATCTAGGCAGCGTGCGTCGTTGGGAGTCGGAAACGCCTGAGACGACGGCCGAAGATGATGAGGTCTCCGCCCAGATGTAGGGGCTAGGAATCGAGGTCGAGCTCGATCCTGGCGATCCAGAGGCCGGGAGCGGTGAATTCCGCGGCGGTGGGAAGGTGCTGTTCTCGTTCCCAGAGCCGGTTGAGCGCCGCGATGCCGCCACGTTCTATGACTCCGCTGCAGAATGTTTGCCCCTGTTCGTATTCTTGGCGCCCGAGTTGCAATCCGAGCATTGCGTCGACGAAGTCGGCCGCGGCACCGCGCTCAACCCGGTGGCGGCGCAGCGCTTCTTCGATGCGCGAGTGACTCGCGGTGTTATGGGTGTCGATTGTGTCAATGACCACGTCGGCGTAGCCCTCGAGCACGGCTGCGAACCGTTGGAGCTCAGCGAGCAACGGGCCTTGACCTTCTGATCGCATCCCTGCGAGGAGTTCTCGAGGCTCCATTTGCAGTCCCGGTAGTTCGCCCGATTGCAGCTTTTGGATGAGCTCGAAGGGGTTGAATTCCTCGCCGCTTGATTCGAGTTCTCGGTACTCATCGGGGATCTGCTGCTCGAATGCGTCGATGCGTAGTTCGTATCCGTCGACGTATTCGGTGCAGAGTCGCACTAAGCGTTCGCGCAGCCATCCGACCGAACGCTGCGCGGCGTGTACTGATTCGCGAATAGCCAAAGCGTACGCAAGCTCTTCGAACGGCAGTGACCAGTCGTCAGCAAACTTCTCCATGTTTGAGACCACGAACGCCAACTGCGGGGGAGCTGCGAGCGGCAGCGGCAGATCGAATTGGCCTAACGCGTGGTGTGAAAGCAATCCCGAGAGGGATCCGGCCTGCATTCCGAACATCTGCGGCATGAGATTCTTGATGAGTCCGGAGAACATCTCTGCTTCAGGACCGGCTACATCTGGAATCGCGCCGTCGAAGCCCGTTGCCATCCGTTGCGCTAACGACTCCAGGACCGGACGGAGGCCGTCGAGGGTCACGAGTGTCCACTCGGCCCGTGTGACGCAGCGACAGGGCACTCCAGTGCTTTCTGAGAGGCCGGTTGTGGCGGCAATTTGAGATTGTGCAGCTTGTACGAGTGACTGGATGTAGTTCGCTCGAGCGGGGTCGACCGGTGGGTCGGGTCGGACGCTGCTCGTTCCTTGCATCACGCTGAATGGGTTGGGTTCGGAATCCCGGTATTCATCGGGATCCTGCGTGCACAGTTGGGCTGCAAGTTGACGTGCCGTTTCCCAATTGATTGGCCCAGACTCGTTCGTCTGAAACATCGCGAACAGTGCATTCAGGTCGAAACCCTGCGGTCCATTCGGGCCGAAGGGCCAATTTTCGCCGTCCATTTGGTTTTCACTGCTCACTGAATCCACTCTATTGGTCATGGAAACCGAAATTGCCTCGCCTGTCCTTGCTATTCGCACTCCCCGCAGTATCGCAATCACGGGGGTGTCGGGGATTATCGGACAGCGCGTGCTCCCGTTGTTGGAGGCCATCGACGGCGTGGAGCGCATCGTGGGCATCGATGTCCGTGAGCCAAGCCGTCGGGTTGGCGCGATGGAGTTTCACCTCATCGATCTGGTCGGTGGCGATCTCGTCGGCCTGTTGAAATCAGTCGACGTCGTGGTGCATCTTGCTGGGATTATTGGTCCGGCGACGGATACCGAAGTCGCTCGTACCGTCAACGTCGATGGCCTGAAGGCATTGCTTCGGGCGGCTTCTGCTGCGGAAGTCGCCAAACTCGTGTGCATCTCCAGCGCGGCGGTGTACGGGGCGTGGCCGAACAATGAGATGCCACTCACCGAGGATGCCTCGCTGCGACCGAACCTGGGATATCAGCCGGCGGCGCTCGACGCGGAATGTGAACGTGTTGTCGACGACTGGCGAGTTGAACATCCTGATGTTGTCGTCACAACGCTTCGCTGTGCACCAGTTGTTGGTTCCGGGGCAACTTCTGTCTTTGCTCGTGTTGCCATTGGGCGCATGCCTGCCGCGGTCCGAGGCTGCGCACCTCCCGTGCAGGTAGTACATCTTGACGACGCAGCATCATCAATTGTGCATGCTGTCGAGTGGGATATTGACGGAGTATTCAATGTTGCTGCCGACTCGTGGCTGGACCACGACGATGCCGTCGCCGTCGCACCCCATCGACGTCCGCCCGCTGTGCCGTTGGACGTTGCCCACAAGGCCCTCACCGCGTTGTGGGCGAGTGGCATCGGTGATGCCCCGCCCGAAGTGTTGCCATATCTCATGCATCCATGGGTCATCAGCAACGAGAAGCTCAAGTCGACGGGGTGGATGCCACGCCACACCAACGAAGAAGCGATATTGCTCGCTGGAGATCCCGATGTTCGTCGTCGACCGCTTCCGTGGATTGCCGCCGTCAGCGCGCTGCTCGGTGGTGCTGCAACTGCGACCTGGTGGCTGACCCGACGCCGGCAACGTTGAGCCGCGCGCGTGCCAAATTATTGACCGAGTGACGCAAGGCTGCTCGCGTTCCAGTCGTCCCACTCAGGAGTGAAATATCGTAATCGTACTTTTTTGTATTCCTTGATCGACCACAGTAACGCGTATTCGCATACACCGGTTTCCGTGCTGATCGCCTCGATCGTTGCTTCGCAATCGCGCGCGCTTCGCCCATGCACCATGGTGAAAACTGAGTAGGGCCAGTCGTCGTAGATTGGTCGGCGATAGCAGTGCGAAACCGCAGCAAATCCAGCCATTTGCGGCCCAATATGCGGGAGTTGGTCCTCGGGGACTGCCCATACTCCCATGGCGTTTGCTTTGAATCCCGCGGTGCGATGGTTCATGACTGCAGCAAACCGCCGCATCCATTTGCGATCCTTGAAATACTGGAGTGTCGCAAGCATCTCGTCACCGTTGAGCCCTATGGAATGTCCGTATGAGGCGAACGGCTCGTTGCACAACGGGAGATCCTCTTGAGCGACGCGTATCGCTGCGACTTCTGTGTCTGTGAGATCGGGTGCTTCCATATCCACGCGGCGTTCCGGAGTCTCGTGCGCGAGGACTTCGGCCTTGGCATTTGCTGCGGTCTGCCCAGTCATATCTAGTTTCACGCCGATTTTGTACAGCGTGATTGTGGGGAGTTTCCGTGTGACCGTTGCGCCGGATCGCTGGTGCAGCACATCGATGTGTGCGTCGAGGTCTTCTCCAGGCGGCACGGCGATTGTGTACCAAAGGTTGTACACGTGATTTCGTTTGTAGTTATGGGAAACGCCAGGGTGTTCGCTGACTCGGTAGGCGCCTTCATCGATTCTGGCAGGCTCGATTTGAGCCGCGATCAGCGCGGAGGTGTATCCAAGTGCCCGCGTGTCGAAGATCGCTGAGAGCTGACGCAAGATTCCTAGGTCCTTGACTCGCTCACAACGTTCGATTGTCTCGGACTCTGAAATGCCTATGCGTTCACCGATCGTCGCGAACGGGCGGGGATTGAGCGGGAAGTCCCACTGCAATACGTTGAGGAGCTCACGGTCGATTTCGCTCAATTCGGAGTCGGACATGGCTCCATGCTTGCACACCAACATTCGGTGCGCCCGATTGTCATGCGCGTGATCACAGATGTTCTGGCGAGTTGTTATGGCGATGCTGTGGCCGATGGGGCCGTCGCGGCGGTGGTCGGAGGTGCTCCCGAGATGTCCGGTTCGACCTCGGGCGGCGCCATGGCAATGAGCGTCACCTCAAGTGGTAACTGAGACCGTTGAATACTGATGACGACCTCGTCACGAGCCCACCGCCACCGGATCATTGCTTGTAGATCGATCATTGAAAGCGTCACTCGACCGTCGATCTTTTCGATGACATCGCCGCGTTTGATTCCGGCGATTGCTGCCGGACTCCCAGGATCGACCTTCGTCACGACCGGTCCACGAGCGGAATCCTTGCCGTGTATTCCCACCCACGCGTGCGTCGTTTTGGTTGGGCCAGTCAGGGCTTCGATCACGCTGCGGGCATAATCGATGGGTACAGCGCCCAAGTTTCCAGCGATGATGACGCCGGCAATCTTGCCCTGCCCATTGACGAGGGCGCTGCCCGGCACGTTGTTGATGGGAAGCGCCGAAGTAATGAGCAGGTTCGGGAGGGCTACTCCGTTCTTGGAGACCGCGACCGAACCCGTGGAATTGATGATTCCTTCACCGATAGTGGCGCCGGAACCAATCACGATGACTGAGTCGCCCGGTTTGGGCGATGCTGTGGCAAGGCTTGCGATCGGCATCGAACCCTCAGTTTCCAAAATGGCGAGCCCGCTTGTGGCATCGGTTCCCACAACACTTGCTTTGTAGGTTTCACCCTTGGCGGTAACGATGCTGATTGTGCCCGGTTTGCCGATAACTATTGCGCTGGTGAGGATGTAGCTACCCTGCTTGATGCAAAAACCCGCTGCTGTTGCTGGGCCTTTCGGACTTTGATAGTTGATTTCAACCATCGCGGGCCGTACCGCATCGGCAGCGTCGGTTCGTGCGTCATCGTTGGCAACCGTCAACAAACGGTCTCGAATTGTGGGTTTGGGAGGCCCAGAGAGCAGCCCTGACAGGCCGAGGATGCCGACCGTCAGAAGCGATCCAAACATTGCGCTACCGACGGCGACGCCGATGAGCTGCCAGAGGCCGCGGGTGGGATTCTCGATACCTCGGCGACTTTGGAGGCCATCGTTGATTTCGGTGGGGTGGCGCCAAAGCCGGTCCAACGGATCGGGTAGCGAACTGCCAGCGCCTTGTGTGCCAGGTTGGTCGGAATCAGTCATGGCGAAATCGGGCGAGAGGTGGACACGGAGCCAGAGTGTAGAGAACCATCGCCCCTTCAAACTCGCGAGCGAGGCATTCGACAGATTGCTTCCTACACTGGCCGAGTGCTGGAACCCCCGTCGGACAAGGAACAAGACTGGATTGTGCTCACCGAAGCCCACCTGTCGAGTGACGTCCTGACGAGGTGGGCCACCACTGCGCGTTCGGGCGCGGTTGTTGTTTTCAGCGGTGTCGTCAGAGACCATGCCGAGGGGAGAGACGACGTCTACGCCATGACCTACGAAGCTTACGAGGGCCCCGCACTGCACCGATTGCACGAAATAGCGTCGGAAACTCGGCGTAACTGGCCTCAAGTTGAACGCCTCGCGATTGCCCATCGGCTTGGTGAGCTGCAGCTTGGTGAGGCGTCTGTTGTCGTCGTCGCTGCCTCTGCCCACCGCGATGTGGCATTTGAAGCGGCACGGTTCGCGATTGACACGCTGAAGCTGTCGGTTCCGATTTGGAAAAAGGAACATTTCTCAGGCGAGTCGGCGTGGGCGCTTGGGGCTCACAGCGTGCAGCCGGTGCAAGGGGTTTAGCCGGTGGGTTATCTTCTGTTTGCGGTGCTGGTGAGCGCTTTCGGGATCACGGTGGTGGTTTGGCGGAATCGACCGAAGACTTCCACCGACGACAGCATTCGCGAGTTTGGAAGAAACCTCGATGCGCTTGCGCCGCAGCAGGGCGCGACGTCGGGCGCTCGGCCACGGTCAAAGGGCGTGAATGATGGCTCGTGATTTGGCAATCGATCTTGGAACTGCGAACACGCTTGTGTATTCACGCAATCAAGGGATCGTGCTCAACGAACCGACGGTGATTGCGCTCAACAGTCGTACCCAAGAAGTGCTTGCCATGGGCCACGACGCGTGGCAAATGATCGGCCGAACTCCTGGATATATCGTCGCGGTTCGGCCGTTGCGCGGCGGAGCCATTACTGATTTCGACATTACGCAGCGAATGATTCGCCTGCTGTTTCAACGAGTCGGGGTGCATCGTTTCCACCGGGCGCGTGTACTGATTTGTGTTCCGTCGGCGATTACGGCCGTTGAACAACGTGCGGTCAAAGACGCCGCGCGAGCTGCTGGTGCGGCAGAAACTCATCTGCTGGAACAACCAATGGCTGCCGCGATCGGCGCTTCGTTGCCCATCAACGAACCCATGGGCAACATGGTGATCGATATTGGTGGCGGAACAACTGAGGTCGCAGTGATTTCGCTCGGCGGCATCGTCGCGCTTGAAGCGGTGCGGGTTGGGAGTTTCGACATCGACGCCGCAATACAGGCCTATGTTCGTAAAGAATATGGCATCGCAATTGGTGAACGAACTGCCGAAGAAATCAAGCTTGCGATCGGATCCGCGTATCCGGTTGCAGACGAATGGAAGGCCGAGGTACGTGGTCGAGACCTCATGAGCGGGTTGCCGAAGACGGTCATGCTGGAACCTGCCGAGGTGCGCGGTGCGATTGAAGAACAGGTACGAGCCGTGTGCGACGCCGTCGTATCGTGCCTTGCTCGTACGCCGCCAGAACTCGCCCAGGACCTTATTGCCAACGGTATCCACCTCGTTGGCGGCGGCGGCATGTTGAAAGGGCTCGATCGGCGGGTTGCCGAAGAGACGAAATTGCCTGTTCACCTTGTCGATGCGCCATTGGAGTGCGTCGTTCTTGGTGCAGGGCGATGCTTGACGAACTTCGAGTCGCTTCGCGAAATGTTTATCGCTCGAACCCAGGATCAGCGAAGCAGTCGCTGAACCACGAATTCGTCGTATTGGTCAATCATCCCGGTTGATCATCTTCGATATCAAATGTAGAACTGAGATCTTCAGCGGCTTGTCGAACTTGCCAATCGCTGTCATGAAGCGCTAGCTCGATCGCCGCGTCTACCTCGGGGCCGTGGAACGCTGCCAACGCAAGCACGGCCCGTCGACGTACCGCGGGCTTGTCGCTGCAGGCAGCCAAGATGGTGGGGAGCGCGTCGGGGTGTCCGAGTGAGCCCAAGGCAGCTACGGCACTTTCTCGCGCGAGCGGGTCGGAGTGATGCGTTGCGGTGTGAGTCAAACAGGCCTGGACTTCCTTCGCCACACGAAAGTCGTTGGTTGGAAGCTCACCAAGCGCGAAACATGCCGCCTCGGCCACAAACGGATCTTGATCTCGCGCCAATGCCACCAGCGCATCAATTGGCGCGACGCTCCGCAGGTGAGTCGAAAGTCGGGCCGCCACGACGCGTACGGCAGCGTCTTGATCCTGGGTCGCTCGGCGCCACGCGGTGTCAGCCCGAGTTGGGTGGGCCTTGCGAACAAGTGCGGTAAGTGCAGCGGCGCGCACGGCGCTGCTGTCGTCAATTCGCGCGAGGGTGTCGAGTCGGTCCGTGGCGCCCTTGGGTAGTCGAGCCGATGATCTGCTCAACACGACGGCGGCGGTGGCTCGGTCTCGAGCATCGGGAGCTTCGAGATTGAAGTGCGGACGACAAGATGTGAGATCTGACACGAAGTCGACCCTACAAGTACCTGGCAATCTGCCGATAGATAACAATGCTTTCGGGTCGCCTTTGGCGCAGCGTCTTGGCCGCCGGTGTCACATTCGCAGCGTTCCCGTTGGCGATCGGGTCGAGTGCCCCCGAATTGCGAGCGGCACCGGGCGGCAGCAGGATCGCGGCGATCGCGTCGGAAAATGCTCAGACCGGCGTTTCGACCAGCGAGGCCGCGGCTGAACTGCCAGTACTCGACGTGTCTACGAGTTCGACACCCGAAGTAACCAGCACAACGCAAGCTGTTTCGCCGACTACTGCAGCGCCCGACGCTGCGCCCACAGATTTCGGCACGGAGCGGACGGTTTCAGAGTCCGACCCCAGTGCCAATCAAGCCGTGTTGGTTCCAGCGGCGGTGCCTGGCCGAGGAGTTGCAGAGACGCTCACTGCGATTGGCCGGATCTTGATTCCAGCCGCTGGGGTCGATGAAACGCTCCGCGAAGGAATCGCCCAAAACGTTATTGACGCTGGACCAGCACACTGGCCAGGCACTGCGGCACCGGGCGGGCTCGGCAATGTTGTTATTGCAGGGCACCGCAGCACCTATTCGCGGCCGTTTCATGACCTGGCCAACTTGAAGCAGGCTGACACGATCGTGTTCGAAACTGCCTCAGGATGGCGCCACACCTACAGCGTTGAGCGTCAATTTGTAGTTGGCAGCGACGCTATGTGGATTGTTGATCAAACTGAAGGTCGCCATGTCACCCTGTTTACATGCCACCCCATCGGGAGTAATCGCCAACGGTTGATCACTATCGGCGTTCTTGTGAAATCTGAATCGCTCACGTAGTTCCCTGCGTCTCTCACGTGCCAAGCTGTCGCGTGCGACTTGACACGACGATGACTAGAGATTTCTGTGGGTGACTTTGGGTCAAGCCCAGAGTGGAAGTTGGCGCCGCTCGATGGCGCGGCGTCACCGAGTCGACATCGAAAAGTCCTCGGTGCGATCTCGACGATCGCAGCGGTCGCATTGCTCAGCGTCGTTGTATGGGGTTTCCGCTATCACCCTGGCTACGACGAAACCGTTCCCGGTGATGCACAGCCGATCGCGGCGCGCGTCACGATCGGTGGGGCGAAACAGTATGAGCCCGAGGGCGATTTCTACCTCGTATTTGTGCGCGAACGGCAAGACCTCAATTATTGGGAGTACCTCAAAGCTAAGTGGTTCGACGACCACGCTGAGATCACGAAGATTCAAAAGGGTTCGCAGCCTGCGAGCCGACAAGAGAGCCTCTGCATGATGAGCGATTCTCAAGCGGTGGCGAAGCAAGTTGCGTTGGAGAAGCTCGGCTACACATTGTCAAAGAAGCCTGGCGTTTTGGTCAGCGCTATCGCGGATCGCTCCGCGCCGGTTGCCGAGGCACTTGAATGCGGAGATGTGATTAGAGAGGTTGATGGCGTGGAGATCACCGAACTCTCGACGCTTTCGGAGGTGATTGGCAAGCACGCGAAGGGGGAGACCGTTCGTGTCGGCTTTGACCGCAAAGGAGCGCGCAAAGAAGCCGATATCCAACTCATCTCGGCCCCCGATGGCCGACCGATCCTTGGTGTGTTGCCGTCGTTGATCATTGACTACCCGGTAGAGCTCACAATCGATACTGGGGCGATCGGTGGCCCTTCCGCCGGACTCGCGATGACGTTGACGTTGCTCGATGAATTGACACCGGGCGAGCTCACGGGGAATCGACGCGTCGTTGCCACTGGCGAGATACTCCCAGACGGTGGCGTCGAGGAAATCGGGGCCGTGGAACTTAAAGCGGTCGCGGCGAAGAACCGCGACGCCGATATATTTTTTGTGCCGACTTGTCAGGCTGACCCGAAAAAATATCCTGATGCTCTACGCGCGTGTCAAGCCGGAATTCAAAAGGCGCGAGACAACGCGAAAGGCGTGAAGATCATTCCTGTCGCGACACTTGACGAAGCGCTACGAGCCTTGGTCGACAACGGCGGCGACGCGCTCCCCGACATAAGCAAGAATTGAAATGCAGGAATGGAAGCGACGGATTCAGGCAGACCGAAACCAACCGGTCTGGCCGAATCTTTCGGATCGGAAGCCGTCGTAGATGCCGTTCATCATTTCGGCCGAACCGAGTAGGAGATAGCCGTCTTCGCACATGGCTCGTTTCATGCGCTCCAAGATCTTGCGCTTGGTTTCAACATCGAAATAGATCAGAACGTTGCGGAGAAAGACGATGTCGAATCGTGCGTACGTCGCGGGCCATTGCGATAACAAATTGAGCTGATCGAATTTGACGAGCTGGCGCAACTCGGGTTTGACCACCCACCCAAGCCCGTCTTTTTCGAACCATTTCACAAGCTTGGTGGCAGGTAGTCCGCGGTTGACCTCAAGTTGTGCATAGCGGCCGGATCGGGCCTGAGCGAGCACGCTGTTTGCGATATCGCTGCCCTGAATTTTGATATTCCATCCTTGCAAAGCCGGATGTTCGCGCAATGTCATTGCTATCGAGTATGCCTCTTGGCCCGATGATGCAGCAGCGCTCCATACGCGAAGCGTGCGCGTTGCAGCCCGTTGTTGAGCGAGTAGCGGAATCACCCCGCTGTTCAAGGATTCAAACGGGCGACTATCGCGAAAGAACGATGTTTCATTCGTTGTCATTGCTTCCACGACGTTGACTTTGAGTTCTCGAGAACCGCGCTTGATCGCATCTACAAGCGCAGTTATCGTTTCGAGACCTGCTTCACGGGCCAGTGGTCGAAGCCGAGACTCAATCAAATATTGCTTTGAACCGTCGAGCATGATCGCTGATTCGGTGCGTACTAATTGGCATACGAATGCAACGTCCTCTGCGGTCGCCGTCATGATGCAGTTCTTAGCGCTCGTGAGGCGGCGAACGCCCCGTTTCCAGCTTGGATGCGTTGCACGATTTCGGCGATGATTCCCGCGAGCGGCAGTTCACAGTCTGTAAGTCCAGCTTGCACAACCGACCCTGGCATTCCCCAAACAACACTTGTTGCTTTGTCTTGTGCGATGACTCGACCGTTGGCTTTGACGATTGCCTCTGCACCTAGCGTTCCATCGTCACCCATGCCTGTCAGCACCACAGCGAGTACGCCAGATCCGTAGACCGCTGCAGCACTGCGAAACAGAACGTCTGCTGCGGGCCGGCACGATCGCTC
>SXHN01000066.1 GCA_005773635.1 Actinomycetota bacterium | reverse complement strand
CCCAACGTGATCTGGGTGGTAGTGCGTCGCCAGCATCGCGGTGAGGTGCATTCCGTCCGCGGCGAGGATTTCGAGCAAGTCCTGGGCCCCGTAAGCCGGGTCGATGATCGCCGTTTCGCCGGTTTCTCGATCGCCGATGAGATAGCAAAAATTGACCATTTGGTGGGCAAGGGCATCAGACTTCGCGAAATCCCGACCCGAGAGCAACTGCTTGAAGTAGAGACGTTCCATGCTCGATCTTTGCACGCGGGGCTGCGAGTTTCGTGAAGCTTGCCACACTATTGGCTAAATACCCCTGATTCGGGGCAAACTGTACGATCGCTCATGGCGGGCGGGGGAGGCATCGCATGAAACTCACAACCCGTTTGTCGGTATGGGCGTTCGCAATCGTCACGTTGAGCGCCGGTGCGGTGGCAACCGCACGCCCGGCGTCGGCGGCGGCGCCCGCGAACAATAATTTCGCAAACGCTGAGGTGCTCGCGAATTCGGGAAGCATCGTGCGCTCGAATGTGGGCGCAGATGGTCAGGCCAACGAACCTGCGCCCGTCACGGGAGACGCAGTCGCGACCATTTGGTTTAGGTGGGTATCTACCTCCAACCATCGCGCAATTGTGGACACCATCGGCAGCGACATTGACACCGTGCTCGCGGTGTACGACGTTCCGTCGGGCCCAGTGTCGCTGGGCACGTTGAACGAAGTTGCGTCTGATGATGATGGCTTTGGCTGCGATACGCAAAGTCTGGTGCAGTTTGACGCGATTGCTGGTCGTACCTATTGGATTCAAATCGATAGCTGGGATCCTGCTGACAAGTCGCCGAATCTCCATCTTCAGTGGAACAACGTGCGGGGCGACCCGCCAGCGAACGACGACATTGCAGATGCTTCGGTCGTTGCACCATCACCAGGACTGACGATCAACGGCATCACCGATGAGGCCACTGCCGAAATCGATCAGTTCGAGGACGAAACTGCGACGAACACGGTGTGGTATCGCTTCCCGGTGCTCACTAACGATGTCGCGAGCTTTTCTATTGTGTCGTCGTCGTCTGACAATGTGTTTGATTACGCGCCGTATCACGCCCTCACGGTGTTCACCGGCTCCGCAGCAGATCAATTGACATACGAAGATGCCACGAGCACTGGAGATTCGCCAGTTTCAGCCAACCTTGTCGCCGGCCAAACGGTTTGGTTGCAAGTGATTAGTTACCCGTGTGAACAAGGGGGATTTACCGTCACGATGACGAGTGAGTCCGATGCTGTCACTACGCAATACGACCAGATCGAATACGACCTGTTGGTTACGGCTGCAGTGAGCGTCGGCCTCACACCGGAGCAATTGCAACACGACTCGGTCGGAATTATTGAGTTCATTTACGGCATCGCGGGCGTGACTGGCCCAATCGCCATCGATCCTCCAGCGGGTGGCACGGTCAGCCTCGCAAGCCAGTGGCCTGCTGCCGAGAGGCCGGTACTCAATGCGCTGACTTCGAAATGGGTTGGGCTAACTGACGCCGAAAGTCAAAAATATGCAACAGGGATTGTGATCTTCTTGCTATCGCTGAGCTGACGCCTCTCGATTCCTGGCGCAACGTGCAATGATGGGACATGACCACGATTGCGTACCGCACCTGCCCGCTGTGTGAGGCCACGTGTGGCTTAGAACTGCATATGGAGGGCCGCGAAGTCAAACTTGTGCGCGGCGACAAAGAAGATGTGTTCTCGAAGGGTTATTTGTGCCCTAAGGGCACTGCGATCAAAGAATTGGAATCAGATCCAGATCGCCTGAAAGTTCCGCAAATTCGTGATCGGTCGACGAATACTTGGCGCGACGCGACTTGGGACGAAGCCTTCGAATACATCCATGATCAATTGTTGCCGATCCTCGACGCGCATGGTCGCGATGCCCTCGGCATCTACATGGGTAACCCGTGTGCTCACAATCTCGCCCCAATGATTTACAACCGAGTCTTGAATCAAGCGGCGAAGACGACCAACCTCTTTAGCGCGTCAACTGTCGACCAAATGCCGAAGCAGGTGTCATCCGGTTTGATGTTTGGTGCTGGGCTTTCGGTGCCAGTACCCGATGTAGACCGCACCGACTATTTGTTGATGCTGGGCGCCAACCCGTTCGCCTCCAATGGCTCGTTGATGACTGCTCCGGACATGCCCGGACGGCTTCGAGCGCTTCGAGCGCGCGGCGGCCGATTCGTAGTCGTAGATCCTCGTCGCAGCAAGACTGCCGAAGAATCTGATGAATGGGTTGCAATCCTTCCCGGCACCGACGCACATTTTCTGCTCGCAATCGCGCACACGTTGTTCGCCGACAATCTTGTCGACGTAGGTGAACATTTGCGCCCGCACCTTGTCGGGCTTGATGAAGTGCGTGAACTGACAGCTCACTTTGGGCCCGAGATCGTGGGCCCCGTGTGCGGAGTGGATGCCGAGGTGATTCGTCGGATCGCCCGCGAGCTCGCGGCCGCGCCAACGGCTGCCGTGTACGGCCGCATCGGCACGTGCACGCAAGAGTTTGGAACTACCGCATCGTGGGCAGTCGACGTGATCAACGTGCTTACTGGCAATCTTGATCGCGTCGGTGGAGCGATGTTCAACAAACCTGCCACCGGAGGTGGTAACACCGCGGGAGAGGGTGGCAAAGGTCGCGGAGTGCGATTTGGTCGACGGGTTTCACGCGTGCGTGGCCTTCCTGAGTTCTTTGGCGAATATCCAGCAGTCGTGCTTGCCGAGGAGATTGAAACACCTGGCGATGGTCAGATTCGAGCGATGATTACTGTCGCCGGCAACCCGGTCGTTTCGAATCCCGCGTCACGGCGTCTGGATGCGGCGCTGGAGTCGCTTGAATTCATGGTGAGCGTCGATATCTACCGCAACGAAACTACGAGTCATGCCGATGTGATTTTGCCGGTCGAATCGATGCTGGCCCGTGGCCACTACGACATTGCATTGCGGTCGTTGGCGATCCGTAACGTCGCGACCTATTCAGCGCCGGTGTTCGACATTGAGCCAGGCCAACATCGCGAATGGGAAACGCTGTGCCGCCTTGCCGGCATTCTGCAAGGTCTCGGTCATAGTTACGATGTTGCGAGTGTGGTTGACGATTTTGTGATCAGTGGTCTTGTCGACAAAGCCGCAAGCCGCGGCGGCCAGGAACCTGCTGATTTACTTGCGTCGTTGAGTTCGGGAGATCGACGCGGACCAGAACGAATTTTGGATCTGATGCTGCGCACCGGGCCATACGGATTGACGTTGGATCAACTCATTGAGCAGCCCCATGGTATCGATCTTGGCGCGTTGCAGCCGAGATTGCCCGATGTGTTGCGCACCCCGTCGGGGCGTATTGAGCTTGCACCTGAAGTCATTGTCGAGGACGTGCGGGATCGCTTGGTTGGAACGCTGACACGAGACCCTGGCGGGTTGTCGTTGGTCGGAAGGCGTGACCTGCGATCGAACAATTCATGGATGCACAACCTGCATGTGTTGGTCAAAGGCAAGAATCGCTGCACGCTGCATATCAATCCGCTCGACGCGACTCGTCTGCACTTGGTTGACGGCAAACGCGCCCGTGTTACTTCGGCAACAGGGGAAGTGGAAATCGTCGTCGAAGTTACTGACTCGATTCGCGAAGGCGTGGTGAGTATTCCGCACGGCTGGGGCCATGACGCTCCCGGTGCCCAGATGACAATCGCGGGCGCGAACGCGGGAGTTAACTCGAACATCCTGGCGAGCGTTGACAACTACGACCCGCTCTCAGGCAACGCGATTTTGAGTGGAATTCCCGTTGAAGTTGTTGCGTGTTGAATTGCGTGCAGAGCTCCTCGCAGGCCGGGCGGAGTAGGCCCAAGAATTCAGCGTTGAGAAAACCGCGCCATAGCTGTTAGGTAGTCGTCACAGGATTGGTATTTCGCGACCGCCATGGCCTTGGCATCCATGCCGCCGGGAAACAGCGGCGGAATGTAGTACTCGAACCCATTGTCCTGCATCGCGTCGGCGATGCCCATTGCGCAGTCGCGGGCTGACACCTTTTCGATGTCGAAGATTGCGGGATCGTTCCCCGGTTGATCCCAAATTTCAGTGTCGATCGGGCCTGGCAGTATGAGCTTGACGTCGACGCCTGTCCCGTCGAGATCGAGGCGCATGGCCTCGCTCCAACCGGCGAGCGCGAATTTTGATGCGTTGTAGGCCGACTCGTTCGCGATCGGGATGCGTCCACCCATCGACGAGACATTGACGATGAGTCCGCGCTGGCGGTGCAGCATCGCGGGAAGTAGGTCGAGGGTGAGTTGCGCGGGAGACAGAAAGTTGACTCGCATGGTTTCTTCGACCTCTGCCATGGTGAGTCGACCGAATGGCACTCGACGCGGAATCGCAGCGTTGTTGACGATGCAATCAATCGTGGCGAATTCAGCGCTCAACTTCGACGCCAACTGTCCGGCGGCAGCCAGATCGCCGAGGTCGACGGCAAAGATCGTGGGCTCACGCCCCACGTCGCGGCACTGTTGTGCCACAAGCTTGAGCCGCTCGCTGCGGCGGGCCACGATGATGACGTGAGCGTCGCGTTCGGTGAGCACAACCGAAAGTGCCGCGCCGATCCCCGACGATGCTCCAGTGAGCAGAATTGTGGTGCCTTCGATATCCATACCAGCATCGTTTCGGGTTGACTGTTTGCCAGTCAAGAGTAAAACCTGTTCTAATTCGTCGGTCATGACTTCTGATGTGGACCGGGGCGAATCGACGCTCGCCAAGAGCCAAGCGGCACGGAGGCGACGCGTCCTGGATGCGACGTTGGTGTTGGCCCAAGCCGGTGGCTTCGACGCAGTGCAAATGCGAGATGTTGCGACGGAAGCCGATGTCGCGCTTGGCACGGTGTATCGGTACTTCAACTCGAAGGAGCGCCTGATACTTGAGATGATGATTGAGCAGCTTTCTGGGCTAGCGCGGTATGTCGACTCGCACCAGATCCCTGGCGGAAGTGCGGCGGAGAGAGTGTGCTCGGTGTTGGCCGGGTCGAATGCGTCGTTGGCGCGGTACCCGGACGTTGCTTTGGCGATGGTGCGTTCGTTTGGTGCGTCGCGCGAGGAAAACGCCGACGTGGTGCGACGAGTGTCGACCCTCATGACCGGCATCATCACCGCGGCGATCGGCGCTGATACCACGCGTGCCAATCAAGTCGCGCGGATCATCACGCAGGTCTGGCTGTCGAGCTTGATCGGTTGGGCTGGAGGCGTTGATCCGATCACTCGCGTCGATGAGGATCTTGGAATAGCGTCGAAGCTCCTTCTTGCGTAAGCGGGACGATGGCCTACCGGCCGGGCTACCGTAGAACCTGGTCTAGTTGTGCGGAGCCAGCTTCCGCTGTCACCAGGAATTGAAAGAGTTGCAGCTATGGAACGTCATTATCAGTTTGCCGATCTGTTTGAACTCGCCGCCGGTGCGGTGCCGGATCGCGTGGCATTGCACGACGATCGACGCAGTATCACGTATCGAGAACTTGATGAGCGGGCGAACCGTTTGGCGCACGCCTTGCAGGCTGGTGGTGTTCAGCCTCACGACCACGTGGCCGTGTATGCGAAGAACTGCATCGAATGGGCCGAAGCGATTTTCGCGATCTACAAAATTCGCGCTTCGATTGTCAACGTGAATTATCGCTACGTGGAAGAAGAACTCCGATATTTGCTCGACAATTCCGATGCGGTCGCCGTTATATTTCAGTCAGAGTACGAGCCGATTCTCAACGCGGCGCGGAATGCTCAACCCAAGCTGAAGACGATGCTGCGGCTCGCAGACGAGTCGGGCGCGCCGGCATTGATCCCTGAAGCCGTCGACTACGAGACCGCGCTGGCCGCGAACTCCTCAGAGAATGATTTCGCTGAGCGGTCCGAGGACGACATCTATTTGCTCTACACCGGCGGTACCACTGGAATGCCCAAAGGCGTGATGTGGCGGATGGAGGACGTCTTTTACGCGCTCGGCGGCGGCGTGGACGTTTTCACCAACGAGAAGGTTCAGAGCCCACACGCGTTGGTAGCCAAAATCAATCCTGAGGCAACCCAAGGCCTTGTGATGATGCAGATCGCTCCGTTCATGCACGGCGCTGGCCAATTCGGATTGATGCGATGCTTGTTCGAGGGCAACACGGCCGTTGTGATGGAACAATTCGATGCGGAGAAGGTGTGGCGGCGGATCCACGAGTTGCGCATCAACAGCGTTGGATTCACGGGCGACGCGATGGCTCGTCCGCTTGCCGATGTGTATGAACGTATCAAAGGCGAAATCGACGTCACGTGCCTCTTTGCGTTCAGCAGTACCGCGGCCGTTTTTTCCCAGTCGTTGAAGGACTACTTCCGTGAGGTGCTGCCGGAGCACACCACCATGATGGACGCCATTGGCTCAACTGAGACCGGGATGAACGGCTACCGAATGGTGGCCAAAGGTGAAACCCAAGCGCAAGGCATCACGACCGTGACTGCTGGATTGGATTCGGTGGTGCTTGATGATGACCTTCGACCCATCCCAGCTGGAACTACCGCCGTAGGCAAACTTGCTCGGGGCGGCAACATCCCGTTGGGTTACTACAACGATCCCGTCAAGACTGCCGAGACGTTCATCGTCGACGCCGATGGCAAGCGCTGGTCGATCCCAGGTGATTTTGCGCGACTCGAAGCTGATGGTCGAATCACATTGCTCGGCCGAGGTTCGGTGTGCATCAACTCAGGGGGTGAGAAAATCTTCCCCGAGGAGGTGGAGCAAGCTCTGAAGTCGCATCCCGAGGTATTCGACGTTTTGGTCGTTGGGCTTGCGGATGACCGTTGGGGTGAAACCGTGTGTGCAGTGGTGCAGCCTCGCGAGTCGACACACCCCACGCTGGAAAGCATCGTTGAAGCATCGCGGTCGGCGATTGCCGGATACAAAGTTCCGAGGCGCATGTTTATTGTGGAATCCATACCTCGCCACGCGAATGGCAAGCCTGACTATCGCAAAGCCAAGGCGATGGCGGTCGAAATGGCCGCAAACTCCTAGGGCCGATCGGGTCGCGCACCGCTATCGCAACGAATTGCGCAAATCTTTACTCAATGACCGTTTTATTCTAGGTCGGAAGGCTCAAGCGACATCCTTCACAGCCGATAAAGAATTCGATGATTGGGTTTCGGGTTCCTTTGGTTCGTGCATTCGTTGCGGTCATGTCGTGTGCGGCATTGGCTGCGAACGCGGTCTTGCTAACTGGGAGCGCGCCCGCGCAAGCGGCTGCGGTGCCGAGCGTTCAGACACCGGTTATGGGGCCGAGCCTCCTCAACGCAGATCAACTCAAAGACTGGTATCACAGCAAGCACAGCGGCCCTCCGAATCTCCCGAACCTCGGAAACGACATCAAGAAGCTCGCCCAGATCTTTCTCAGTGAAGGAAATATTGACGGCGTCCGCGGCGACGTCGCCTTTGTGCAGGCGTTTCACGAGACCGGCGCGTTCATGTTTCCGAGTTACGGTCAGATTCGCGGTGATTTCAATAACTTCGCGGGTATTTTCGCATTCAACGGTCGCGCTAAAGGCACGACGTGCGCTGCTGAAACCGCGCCATCGCGGTGCTTCTCGAGCCCGACCATGGGTGTTCGTCACCAAATTCAATTGCTGCGTGGGTACGCCGACGCGAGCGTCAAGAACCTGACGCGTTTGATCAAGCCGCCGTCGGACCGTGTTGGTGCTGCACCTTGGTGGGAACTCTTCGGTGGGCAGAGCGGCAAGGCAATTTGGGCTACTGCGATTAACTACGGAACGACAATTTTGACGAGTTATCAAGGCGTGTTGGCGCGCAACGGCATCAACAGTCAATGCCTTGTGTACTTCAAAGGCGCGCAGACCGGCACCGTGGGTAATGGGTACTGGCTATTTGGGCCCGATGGCGCTACGTATCCGTTCGGTAGTGCATCGGGATACGGCGGCCTCACGCACCTCAAGCTTTGGGGACCGATAGTGAGTGCCGAAGCCGCGCCGAATAAACAGGGCTACTGGATGCTTGGCTTCGATGGTGGTGTATTCGCTTTCGGGTCCGCGAAGTTCAAAGGATCCCTTGGCGGCGTAAAACTCTGGGCCCCCGTGAATGATTTTGCGACGACGCCGAGTGGCAACGGCTACTGGCTCATCGCATACGACGGTGGCGTTTTCAGCTTCGGCGACGCTCAGTTCCAAGGATCGCTTGGTGGTGTGGCGCTCACAAGCCCGGTGATCGGCATCGAAACCACTCCGACCGGCAAGGGATACTGGCTTGTCGAACAGCAGGGCAAGGTTTGGGCCTTCGGAGACGCGAAGCACTTCGGCAACATTCACCCAACGAACGGCATAGTCGAACTCAAACGCACACCCACCGGCAACGGGTACTACCAGCTGCGCAAAGATGGTGCGGTGGCTGCCTTCGGAGACGCAAAACACTACGGCGACCAACGAGCGTGCGGACTCTCTCCGGCATCGCACATGATTGTGACGCCGACTGGCAAGGGCTACTGGATTGTGTCCACGACTGGTTCGGTGCTTGCATTCGGCGATGCCAAGGCGCTTGGAATGCCATCGACCACGACGGGCGGCGTTGCCGGCTTCGCGCTGCATAGCTGACGCGCCCTACCATCATCCTCAATAACCCATACGGGGGAGCTCGGGATAGTCGGGCTGAGAGGATGACCAACATGTCATCGACCCCTTGAACCTGCCCGGGTAATGCCGGCGGAGGGAGTTCGGTGAGTGTGCAAGCGTTCGTTGTGAGTGCAGGAGCGACGGCTGAGTCCGTTGCCGAAGCTCGATTGCCGTCGTGGACCGCGCCGATGGTGATCGCAGCCGACGGAGGGTTTCGCGCGGCACAAGCACTTGGCTTTGGTGTGACCGCAGTGGTCGGCGACCTCGACTCGATATCGCCCAAAGACCGCGCCGAAATCGACGTCGACGAGACCGACGTGGTCGTATTTCCGCCAGACAAAGACGCAACCGATCTCGAACTTGCCATCGATGAAGCCATAGCGAGAGGCGCGCGCGAATTGTGCGTTATTGACGCGATGCAAGGACGCGTTGATCATTTCATGGCGTCAGCAATGCTCTTGACCGCTGCCAAGTATGTGACCATCGGTGTGAGTTTGTGCGTGGGGAACACTCGAGGATGGGTTGTATCCGAGTTGCGGCCGTTGTCGGTGATCTGTACCAAAGGAACGACGATTTCGCTTGTCGTGGTTGAAGACGTCGAAGGTGCGCAGACTGAGGGTTTGTTGTACCCATTGCGCAAGGATTCACTGCGCCGTGGCACGTCGCGATGCGTCAGCAATATTTGTACCGAATCTGTCGTTAGTGTCGCGCTCGGCTGCGGCACACTGCTGGTCGTCGACCAAGGAATTGTGTAATGGTCTCAACGTATATTCGACGTCTTACGTTGGCTGTGTCTGTCTCGGTGCTTGCTGGGTGTGCATCGGGTAGCAGCGGTACGAGCGTCAAGTCAACCCGATCTCCATCGGTCACGACGGAGATCACGTTGCTTACACACAACGCGTTTGTGATGCCGCAAGGCATGGCTGAGCTCTTTGAGCAACAAACTGGAGTCTCTATCAAGTTGCTGCAAGATGGTGATACGGGTGCGTTGGTCAACAAAGCCATCCTCACGCGCGATAACCCCCAAGCTGATGTACTTTTCGGCGTGGATAACGCGTTTCTGTCTCGCGCTATCGAGCAGAAAATTTTTGCACCGGGTGCGTATCGGGCGCTGGATGCGATCGATACCGAGCACCGTGACCAGTTTGGCGATGCACTCCGATTCGTTGTGCCGGTTGACTATGGCGACGTTTGTATCAACTACGACACCGCTTGGTTTGCGGAACGTGATGTCGCGCCTCCGAAGAACCTCGATGATCTTGTGGACCCGAAGTATTCGGGTTTAACCATCGTTCAGAACCCTGCAACTTCTTCTCCGGGCCTCGCGTTTCTTATCGCGACCCGAGAAAGGTATCCGGGCGACGCATGGAAGGAATACTGGAGAGCACTTCAACGCAACAATGTGTTGGTCGTTGATGACTGGACAATCGCCTACCAGGCGGAGTTCACCGCGGGCGGAGGCGAAGGGAGCCGGCCGATCATGATCTCCTACGCGTCGAGCCCACCTGCCGATGTGTTCTACTCTGAAGGCGCGAAGACGAAACCGACGATTGCCGCCGTCGATGACGGATGTGTGCGTCAATACGAGTTTGTAGGGGTCCTCGCGGGATCGAAACACGAAGTGGCAGGCCGACAGCTTGTCGAGTTCATGTTGTCGAATGAGTTCCAACGCGAGCTGCCATTGAGCAACTTTGTCTTTCCTGCTCGTCGTGAGGTTGCATTGCCGCAGATGTTCAGCGACTTCGCTTTGGTGCCGGAGTCGCCGGTGACCATTGACTATCTCGCAATTGGTCGCGATCGCAGCGAGTGGATACGCGAGTGGATAGCACTCGTTCTCGGCTAACGCGGGCCGGTCAAATCGTGGTCGTTCTTGTTACGGCTGCGCTCTTGGTCTACTTCGTCGTGTGGCCGATTGGAAACGTATTGCGACAAGGGCTTTGGGCAAATGGCTCACTGCGCTTCGAGCCGCTGACTGATGTCTTGAGCAATCGGCGCAATAGGCGGATCGTCGGATTTACGTTGTGGCAGGCGACGATATCGACGTTGGTTTCGTTGGCAATCGGTCTGCCGTTGACGTATTTACTCGAACGTCGGCGCCCGTGGGGTGCCGCACTTGTGCGGGCTTTAGTGCTCGTGCCATTTGCATTGCCGACAGTTGTGGTTGGCATTGCCTTTCTCGCGTTCTTCGCAGCGACTGGCCCGCTGGGCGAGTTGAGAATCGCACAAACGACGACCATCATCGTGGTCGCCCACGTGTATTTCAACGTAGCGGTCGTCGTGCGTATCGTTGGGCCGCGCTGGAGATTGTTCGATGAGCGACCGAGTATGGCAGCTCGCGTGCTTGGCGCCGGCAGTTGGAATTGCTGGAAGGCAACGACAGTGCCAGCACTGGCTGGCGTCGTTGTCAACGCGGCCGCAGTGGTGTTTTTGTTCTGTATGACGTCGTTCGGTGTGGTCGCGGTTCTTGGCGGACCCCGCAACACAACTATCGAGACGGAGATTTACCGGCTCACGACGCAAGAATTGGCGCTTGATCGCGCCTCTGGCCTTGTAATCGCTCAATTGTCCGCCGTATTGGCGACGATGTGGATCGCGCAGAGGTCGTGGCGTAGATCTGAGGCGGTCAAGCTACGAGTTGCCGAGCCAATGCTGCACCGACGGCGCGCAACAGCCGTAACGGATGTGGTGATGATGATCGGTGCAATCGCGTTCGTCGTAACTCCTTTGACGTTTGTTGTCGAGCGCGCACTGCGAGATGATGGACTGGGCTTTCGCATGCTCGCGCGCAAATCGGCCTTTGGATGGAGTCCAATCGACAGCGTCAAACAATCGTTACAGATGGCGGTATGGGCGACGGTAATCGCGCTAGTTCTTGGCGTTGTGATTGCCGTTGCACTCTCAAGGCGATGGACAGGCGCACGAGTGCTCGGGCCATTGAGCGTGTTGCCAATCGGTGTTTCCGCCGTGACGTTGGGCTTCGGATTTCTCATCGCATTGGACCGGCCCATCGATGTCCGCGATCGTTGGCAACTCGTGCCCGTGGCGCACGCACTTGTTGCTCTGCCTATTGTTTTGCGCACGTTGCTGCCGGTGTTTCAGGGCATCGCCAAGTCCACGCGTGAAGCCGCAATAATTTTGGGAGCGTCTCCTTCGAGAGTTGTGCGATATGTCGACCTAGCTGTTGCGCGGCGGGCGATCGGCACGTCAGCAGCATTCGCCGCGGCGATTTCGTTCGGCGAGTTTGGCGCGACATCGTTCATCGCCCGCACCGATACGCCAACGATGCCGATCGCTATCGCGAAATTGTTGTCGCGTCCGGGTGCGTCGACCCGTGCGACGGCATACGCCGTTTCTGTTGTGTTGATTGTCATTGTTTGTGTTGTGATTGGCTTGGCAGGAATCCAGCGGCGAGGCCGATTGGAGGTAGATCGATGACGTTGACTGTGCGCAATCTCAATGTCGTCTACGGATCACGGGTCGTGGTTGCTGATGTTGATCTTGAAGTGTCGCGCGGCGAAATCGTCGCGGTGCTCGGCGCCAGCGGGTCGGGGAAGAGTTCACTGTTGCGTGCGATCTGCGGTTTGATTCCTTATGACGGATCAGTGAGTTGGGGAAGCTGTTCGCTTGATTCCACCGCTGCACACAACCGACAAATTGGATTGATGTTTCAAGACCACGCTCTGTTCGAGCACATGAGTGTTGCCGACAACGTCGGATTCGGTCTGAAAATGCGTGGCGTTTCGCGTCGCGATCGCGTCGCTCAGGTCATGCGTTGGCTGGGACTGGTGGGTCTAGCTGGTTTCGAAAGTCGTCGCATTTCGTCACTTTCTGGAGGCGAACAGCAACGTGTCGCATTGGCAAGATCTATGGCGCCAGCCCCCCGCGCGTTGCTGCTCGACGAACCCTTTGGTGCATTAGATCCAACCCTGCGCGCACGCTTGGCCGCTGAGCTGCGTGACCTTGTACACCACCATTCGATCGCGGCAATACTCGTCACGCACGATCACAGCGAAGCGTTTATGATCGCTGACCGGATTGCTGTATTGATCGGTGGGCGCATTGCACAACTCGGTTCACCAATTGAGGTCTGGAGTCGGCCGGAATCGACAGCAGTATGCGAGGCGCTGGGATTCGGCACGGCAATACGGGCGACTGCGCATGAGGGAGTAATTGATTGCGGGTGGATGACAGTGGCGGCACCCGAGCATTTGGAACATGTTCGTGACCGTTGTGTCGACGTGGTGTTTCGCCCTGACGCTTTTTCGATCGACGCCCAAGGCTTGTGCACTGCGATCGTTCGGTCGATCGCCCCGTACCGCGACAGGTCGCAAGCCGCGATCCAGGTCGGGGGCGGCCCGATGGTATACGTCGACAGCGCGCCGAATCTGCGCGTCGGCGATGTGGTCAGGATTGCTGTGAATCCCGAATCGGTGCTGTGCTACTGGGGAGGCTCAATGTGATCGGCGTCGTTAGGCAGTGGTGACGACCCGTTTCGGGTTGCGAACGACCAATAGGCCTCAACTCTTTGGTTGTATGAAGCGTCGTCGAGCCCACCGGATTGCCATTGCTTGGTAATGATGCCCATCTCTTCGGTGAGATCGGCCGCCGCATTGGGGACGTCTCGGGACCATTGACAAATCGGGCACACGAGCACCCGCCGCGCCTTGCCGAGCGGGATCAGCGGAATGAAAAAGATTGTCATCCACCGCCGGATTTGAAGGTGGTTGAGAACGATCGAATTATGGCAGTGAGGGCAGGTGGCTGCGATCGCTGCTCCGTGGTCGTGGACTTTGTTGCGAAATCCCCAGATGATGAACATATGCCACACCCTACTGTCGCCATTCTAAGGTGAGCTCGTGAACGAACTTTTTGATTTGCATCATCGTAAAGCGCTTGTGACTGGTTCATCGCGTGGGCTGGGTGCCGCGACCGCGGTAATGCTCGCCTCGCACGGGGTGGATGTGGTGGTGACGTTTCGCAACGACGAACAAGGTGCCCGAGCGGTGGCAGATCAAGTGCGTTCGTTTGGACGCGATGCGCTGGTGGTTCAGGTAGATCTCGGTGAAGAGGCATCGGTTGACACACTCATGGATCAGGTCGAGGACTCCTGGGGTGCACTCGACATTGTGGTGGCCAACGCTGCGGCCACGACGTTTCGTCCGCTGTACAAAGCCGAACGCCGCCATCTCGAACGCACCTATGCAATTTCGGTATACGGGTTTCATCAACTGGTCACGAGGGCGCTGCCGATGATGTTGAACGCCGGCCGAGGTCGGATCGTCGCCGTATCCGGCGCCGACACCGGTACTTGGATTCCTGGCCACGGGCTGCTGGCCGGTGCGAAAGCTGCGATGGAATCCATGGTGCGCTATTTAGGCTGCGAACTCGGTAGTAAGAACATCACGACAGTTGGAATCTCACCGGGTTGGATCGACGGAGACTCGATCCAACAGATGCTGGGGCCGCTGCATGAATTCGCGATGGATCTCGAACGCGAAACTCATCCGATGCGCTTGGCTGCCACTCCAGAACAAGTCGCGCAAGCCGTTGTTATGTTGTGCACCGATGCAGCAGCCCTCGTGAATGGCAACACGATTGTTGCCGATGGCGCCGGAGTTTTCGCGTTTTGCGGGCGTTATTCAAAGGTAGCGTCGCAACTCGCGGCAGCGAAGATCGAATCGCTCATTGGCGTCGATGCGCCTGCGCTTCCTGAGTGAATTAAATGTTGAACACTCGTTGCGCATTTTCGCGTAAGAACTTTGGCCACACGTGATCTCGAAACGCGACGTTGGGTAATTCCTCGAAGATGCGATCCAAGTGCAGGCCCGCGCTGTAATACCCGGCGTACAAGATCTTGTCAGCGCCGCGGGTGTTGGCGAAATGGATGATGTCTTGCGGGTAATGCTTCGGGGCGAAGGCACTCGTTGAGTAATAGAGATTCGGCCACTTCAACAACAGCTTGCACATCAACGCGGTCCACGGTTCTGCACCATGGCGAGTCACGATCTTCAGTTCCGGAAAGAACCAGCACACCTCATCGAGGTGTTCCACCATCTGGGGCTGAAAGGGAATGCGCGGCCCGGGAACACCGGCGTAGATGAAGATAGGAATGTTGAGTTCAACACACTTCGCGTAGATGGGATACATCTTCTTGTCGTTCGTGGCGACTTGAGGGCTGAGTCCTGCGCCCCATGTGTGCGCCGCGATCGCGCCATCCTCTCTCACCGCACGCTCGAGGGTTCGTATGCCTTCCATGCCCGTATTCGGGTCGACGTTCGCCATGCCCTTGAAGCGGTCGGGATACTCACTGCACGCACGCCGCGCTGACTCGTTTTCGGCAATGCCCGGCAGCATGGTCATGATTCCGTGCTTGTCCATGAGCTTGAGCGTCTCCGACACTGGATCATCGAGTTCTTCGTAGATTGGCTTGTCTTTGAACATGTATTGCGCAGGGAACTCCATTTCTTGGGTTTCTTTGTCGTTGCTGATCGCCCGAATGAAATCGAACTTCTTGGCCTGTTCTGCGCGCGGTGCCGGGAACCCGAGGAAGGTGTCGATTACGCCGTCGGCGCGTGCCGCCTCGAAGGCCTTGTTCTTTGGTGCGTCAGTCATGAGAGTTTGAATACTTTCTGGGAGTTTTCCCGAAGAAACTTGGGCCATACGTGATCGGACACTGGAACGCTTGGCATTTCACTCTGCAATCATGCTTCATCTAGCTTGAACACCCGCCGAGCGTTTTCGTTGAGAAACTTTGGCCACACGTGATCGCGAAACGCTACGTTCGGCATTTCGGTAAAGATGCGTTCGAGTGACAAACCCATCGGGAAATAACCCGCGTACATCACCTTGTCGGCGCCGCGGGTGTTGGCAAAATTGATGATGTCCTTCGGGTAGTGCTTGGGGGCGAACGCACTGGTGGAGTAGTAGAGGTTGGGCCATTTCAACAGGAGCTTCGCCGCGAGGTCGGCCCACGGCTCGCAGCCGTGGCGGGTGACGAATTTCAACTCGGGGAAGTACCAGCACACTTCATCGATGAGACCGACGTATTGGGGCGCGAACGGCACTCGTGGCCCGGGCACTCCGGCGCAGACGCAGATCGGCAGGTCGAGTTCGACGCACTTCGCGTAGATCGGAAACATCTTCTTGTCGTTGATTGGCACCTGCGGATTCATGCCGGCAGGAAACGCCGTGACTGCTTTGATGCCTACTTCGTCACGGGCACGAATGATGTCGCGCACAGCTTCCATTCCGCGATTGGCGTCGATTTCTAGCGAACCGAAGAACCGATCAGGGTGACGTTTGATCGCCGTGTATCCCTGGTCGCCGACCTTTTGCGCGCCAATCATGCCCTTGGCGATGCCGTAGTGATCCATCAACTCGACGAGGTGATCGATTGGGTCTGCGCTCTCGTCGAAATGCGGCGGCTCTTTGAACATGTACTGCGCGGGGAACTCGAAATCTTCTCTCGATTCCCTGTCGTGCAGTTGTGGTTTGAGGAACTCGTAGTAGTGGCGGCGGTCGTCGATCGGGAAGCCGATCATCAAATCAATCACGCCGATGTCTGTGGGCATCACCATGCAATCGACCATAACAAGGCATCTGACGCCCCGTCAGATCAGCCGAAGCTCGTGGCCCGCGACCCGTGGCCGGCGACCCGTGGCCCGTGGTCGTGATTCGCTCACGCCGTCGTTAGTTGATCGCGACCACGGGAGGGTGGTTGGGTGGCGGTGGTCGTGGTTTACTCACGCCGTCGTTAGTTGATCGCGACCACGGGAAGATGGTGGTCGTGACGTCGCGTCGGCCGCCGGTGGAGATCTGACACGGGCGACTCGTCGTCGCTACGGTCACGATGTATGAAGGCCAACCTGGATTGGGGTTACAGCAACCCTCTCGACGATGTTGCCGGTCAGGTTGCAATTGTTGGGATTGGCGAGACTGAGTATTCAAAGGCTTCTGGTCGTAGCGCCCGTCAGATCGGAGCTGAAGCCGCGGAACGCGCGATTGCTGATGCCGGGTTAACACCATCTGATATTGACGGCCTGACGTTTTCGGGGACGTTTGGCGAGTTTGGCGTCGCCGAGTTTCACGCACACTTCGGCACTAGCCATGACATGTGGTCCTCACCGTGGGGCGGCGGGATGGCGTGGGCCGCAACCGCGCCGTACCTCGCGGCGAAGGCCATTGGAGAGGGCAAGGCTCGCCACGTGCTGAATGTGTTTCCCGTCGCGTGGGCAACGCAACGGTCTTCGATGACCGGGGGCCCCGGCGAAGTGCATGCCGCGCAATCCCTGAAGCAGAACCTTGAGGTTCCGTTCGGATTCTTCCCTCAACCCGTGTATTTCGCCACGATCATGCGGAGGCACATGATTGAGTTTGGCACCACACGAGAACAATTCGGTGCCGTCGCGATCGAACTGCGTCGCCATGCGAATCACACGCCGGGAGCGGTATTCCACGAAAAGACTCTGGAACTTCAGCAGTACCTCGACGCAGTCATGCTTGCCGACCCGCTGTGCCTCTTTGATTCCTGTCCCATTTCGGACGGGGGAGCGGCGTACGTGACGACGTCGCTGAAGCGCGCGCGCGATCTCAGGCACGATCCGATCGTTGTGCAGGGTGTTGCTGAAGGGTATTCGGGGAGCGGTACCCATTGGGCGCAACAAGCTGCATTCACCACTACTCCACAAGTGTTCAGCGCGCCCGTCGCATTCGCGATGGCCGGTGTGGTACCCGCCGACGTTGACGTGCTTACTTGCTACGACCCGTTCACCGTCGTCGCGCTGATGCAGCTCGAAGACATGGGGTTCTGTGGCAAAGGAGAAGCGGGAGCGTTGGCGGAGTCGGGTGCCTTGGCGTTTGATACTGGATCGCTTCCGTACAACACCCATGGTGGGTTGTTGTCGCATGCTTATGTGTTGGGGATAGCGCACGTGGTGGAGTGCGTCAAACAATTGCGCGGCGCCGCGGGAGCGCAAGTACGAGATTGCGAAGTTGCGGTATACGGCGGCTATACCGGACACATGGCAAGCACACTCGTGCTCACGAAAGATCGTTGATATGACGATCGAGCGTTCGACGTTTCCCCTGCCCGATGTCGACGACGCGATGACCGCGCCCTTCTTCGCGGCCGCAGCGCGCGACGCATTGGAAATTCCGCGCTGTGTCGCTTGCGCTCGATTCGTGTGGTATCCCGAAGCAGCGTGTCCTAGCTGCGGCGGATCTCTTGAGTGGCGGCCCGTAAGTGGGCTGGCAACGTTGTTTTCATGGGCTGTCGTCCAACGCGTGTTTCTTCCAGCGTTTGCGGAGCAAGTTCCCTACGTAACGGCGTTGGTGGCCCTTGTCGAAGATCCAGCGGTGCGGGTTTGCACATACCTGATTGACAGCGAGACTGCTGCGCTCGTGGCGGAAATGCCGTGCGAAGTCGTGTTTCGCGACCTTAACTTCCCAACCGTCGAGGGTGTATCGGTGCGGGTGCCCATGTTTCGTGTCACACCCCGTTGACATACTCCGCCACTATGGGATCGACACGTCATAGAGGAAGCTTGTACAGCGACATTCGCGATTGGCTACGGTCTTTGCTGTGATCTATGACGACATACGAGTGCTCGACACCACCGTTGGTTTGCCTGGCGCTTACGCCGCGAAGTTGCTGACGGACCTCGGTGCCGATGTGGTAAGGGTCGAACCCCAAGGCGGCGACCCGATGCGCGACGACGGTATCGACGGCATGCACTACGAGTACTTGCGGACATCTCAACGGTGTGTCACTGAGGTTGATGGATGGGAAGCGGGCGCGCACATTCTGTTGCGCAACACACCAGGCCCGAGTAACGCTTTGGTCAGCGTCACGATAAGTGCCTTGGGGTTTGGTGGGCCGGATGATGCGCTGAACTCGCTGGGTTTGAGCGAAGCGATTTTGCAGGCTCGCAGCGGCGCGGCAATGGGCCATGGCATGATGACTGAAACTCCGCTGACGGTTTCTGGTGAACTCGGCAGTTACTGCGCTGGCGTGCATGCCGCGCTCGGCGGCGCGACCGCGTTGCGACGGGCGCAGCAAACTGGCGAGCCGGAGCAGCTTGACGTGTCGCAACTGGAGTCCATGCAGCTCACGATGCTCACGATGCCGACCCTGTTCGCGAATTTCCCAGGCGGCGCGAAGTATGCGTTCCGTTTCGTGATGATCCCCGGCAACGAGCCGTGTGCCGATGGCAACTACGTCGGAATTACCACCAACACCACTGCGCAATGGAAGGCGCTATGTGGCGCGATTGGGCGCGAAGATTTACTCGAAGACGAAAGTCTCTTCACGATGTTGGGCCGTTTTACGAAAGCCGACCTCGTGAACGGCGCGATTCGAGCGTGGTCTGGCCGTCACACTGCTTCTGAGATTGAAGCGCAATGCGAAGCTGCGCGTGTGCCCGTGGCGATCGTTGGCAACGGGCAGTTGTTGCTCGAGTTTGAACATCTCCAAGCGCGCGGCGTGTGGGTCAGGCAGCCGGGTCACGATGAGGTGCGGCCCCGTGCACCGTTTCGGTTCAGCAAAGTGTCGGATCGCGGGCTGCAGCCAGCTGCGGTGCAGCCCGATACGAAAGCAACACCATGGGGGGCGCGCCCGTTGACCACCGCGGTGAAGCGCAACCTCGGTGACCGGCCACTCGCCGGATTGCGCGTGCTCGATTTCACGGCGTTTTGGGCCGGACCTGCGGGTGTGTCGTGGCTGGCCGCGATGGGTGCGGATGTCGTGAAAGTCGAATCGATTCAACGCCCCGACGGGATGCGGCTAGCCGGGCCGGTCGTCTCTGACGCGGGGCCGCTTATTGAGTTGTCGCCGTTGTTTCACGCGTCGAACCTCAACAAGCGCGGGATCACTCTTGACCTCACTCGCCCCGAAGGCGTGGCGATTGCGAAGCGCCTCGCGGCGACGGCCGACATTGTCTGCGAGAACTTTACGCCGCGAGTGATGGAAGAATTCGGGCTCACCTATGACGATTTGCGCGGCGACCGCGAGGATCTGATTATGTTGCGGCTTCCGGCGTTTGGCCTCACTGGGCCGTGGCGAGATCGTCCAGGTTTTGCGCAGACGATGGAACAACTCACTGGGATGGCTTGGACGACCGGCTACGAAGGCGGTCCGCCCATCATTGCTGGAGGGGTGGTCGATCCGATGGTGGGTGCTCATGCGGCGCTCGCAGTCGTCGCCGCCGTCGCGCATCGCGATGCCACCGGTGTCGGGCAGCTGGTAGAGGTGCCAATGGTGGAGGTGGCGTTGGCAACGACCGCCGACCAAGTATTGCGTTACCAGCGGACTGGAGATGTCGGGAATCGCCGCGGCGCTCATGGTGTATACCAGTGCGATGGCGAAGAGGCCTGGGTTGCGATCGATGAGTTGCGTGACCCGATGTCGTCGCCGGAACGGGTTGTGTGGTGTGCGAGTCGGACGCAAGTTGTCGCGGAACAGGAGTTACTCGCGCAAGGGATACCTGCATGTGCAGCTATCCCTGGTTATGCGGCGCTCGACGACGCTCAAATGCTCGCTCGGGGATATTTCGAACCGGTTACGCACGCAGTGGTTGGTGAACAGCAGTTTCCAAGCTGGCCAATTCGATTCAGCGCGGGCCCGCACCGCTTCTGGGACAAGCCCGCGCCCTGCCTCGGCGAACATAACCACGACATTCTCGTCGGCGAGTTGGGGATGACCGAAGCGCAATACGCGCAGCTTGTCTCCGACCGCATCATCGGTGATTCTCCGGAGTCCTAGCCTCGAGCATCGCCTAGCTGGCGCGACTGCCGCGTCTGACCAATGCCGCGTCTGACGTTTAGGCGCGGTGATGGGCACACCGGTATCGTCGGCACTGTGACCACTGCGACCCGCGCCGACGATGCCGACGCAGAAGCGATCGCTGATGCGTGCGAGGATGGTGGCGTCACGTGGCGTAGGGGTACGGCGCGGGCTGCGCTTCGCCACCGAGATTTCACGATCTTGTGGTCGGGAATGTTTGCCTCCAATATTGGCACGTGGATGCAAACCATTGTGCTCACGCAGTACGGGCTAAAAATCGGAGACAAGGCTTTTGTCGGCTATCTGGGTTTCGCGGTGCTCGGACCTTTGCTGTTACTCGCTCCGGTTTCTGGTGTGCTCGCCGATGTGGTCGATCGCCGGCGCTTCCTCCTAGCGATGCAGACACTGCAGCTCCTCGGAGCGTTCGGCCTCGCTGGATACGTGACCGTTGATCGCCCATCCAAATTGGTGATCTGGATCATCGTGTTGTTGATCGGCGTCACCAACGCGCTGACTGGGCCGGCGATGAGTGCCATCTCGCCGTCGTTGGTGCCCAAGGAAGATCTCCCCGGCGCGATTTCGTTGTTTTCTTTTCAGATGAATATGTCTCGTGTTGTCGGACCACTGATCGGCGCACCGATATATGTGCGTTTCGGTCCCGCTCCGGTTTTTGTTGTCAACGCAGTCACCTATCTTTTCGCGATGGCTGGGCTGATCCTCGCGAAGTATCCGCGACGAACAGGTGCTGTGATTTCTGAAACTGGTTTCGCTCGCTTGGCGTCCGGCTTTCGTATCGCGTGGCACGACCCACTTGTGCGCCGAGTGTTGTTGATCCTGTGGTCCCTTTCACTGCTTTCGTTGAACTTCATTCAGTTCATGTCGGGTCACGCCCAAGACAACCTTGACATCCCTGCAAAGAGCGACGCGTACGGCGCGCTGTACGCGTGTTTCGGACTCGGTGCAGCAGCTGGAGCGATGAGTGTTGGAACGGTCTTTGCTCGTTTTGACAAAGCCGCAATGATTCGGCCTGCCTTCGTAGGCATGGCCGGCGCACTCCTGATCTTTGGCTTGTTGCAGTCGTCTACACCGGCATATCCCATCGTGTTGGTGCTTGGTTTTACATACTTTGTTGCCATCACTGCACTTTCGACTGTGATGCAAGCGAACATCACCGATCAAGTTCGCGGTCGGGTTATGTCGTTGTGGATTATGGGGTTCGGCGGCGCGGTTGGACTCGCGAGCTTGATGTGGGCACCCGTCGCGAAGCGGTCAGTGTCGTTTGTGTTGATCTTTGGCGCGGCCTGGACGCTGTTGCTTGCAGTTAACTCGAAACCAAATTTGCTACGAAGGGAAACTATTGATGACTGATCTACCAACTGTCGAGGAATATGCAACGGCGTATCACGGACTCCGCGCGCGTGTGCGCTCGATGATCACCGACGCCACCGCGGCGCAGCTTGAAATGATCTGTCCGACGACACCCGCGTGGCGCGTCCGTGACACCCTTGCGCACGTGTCCGGCGTTCCCTCCGACGTTCTTGCGGGACGGATGGAAAACGTTGCGTCTGATGCTTGGACGCAAGCACAAGTAGACGCTCGACGAGACTTCACGACAGAACAGATGCTCGATGCCTGGGATGTAGAGGCTCCCCAGCTTGACCCGATTATGGGCATGTTCCCGATCGTGAGTCTCGGGCAGATGGTGTTTGATGCCTATACCCATGAACTTGATATCGCGCACGCACTGGGAATCGTCACGGATCACTCAGTGCCGGCCGCTGGGTTGGCGTTCGACTGGGTGGTTGCCAATGGCGGACTGGGGACGAAACAACCGTTGGTGCTCAACACCGAAGTTGGCCGGGTTGAGTTTGGTCGAGTAACGCCGGCGAGCGCTTCATTGGACGTCTCTCGTTTTGACTTCATGCGGGCCGCGACGGGGCGTCGAAGTGCAGCGCAGATCAAGGCGTATTCATCATCGAGCGAAGTCGACCCGGCATTGATGTTGATCGCGCCCATCTTTTCGTTGAGCGCTCTCGACATCGTCGAGTGACTTCTGATACATCCGCAGTCGCGGCGGCGCGCACCGCGCTGGCCGACGCCGTTGGAGCGTTGCCCAATGGCATTGTGCGCGAAGGGCAACAGGAAATGTGTGACGCGGTCGCGGCCGCGTTTGCAGGTCACGAACACCTGCTCGTGCAAGCCGGAACTGGCACCGGGAAGAGCCTTGCGTATCTCGTGCCGTCTGTGCTTGTCGGTAGACGCGTCGTGGTGGTGACTGCGACCAAGGCTCTGCAAGAGCAGCTGTGCAATAAAGACCTACCGTTTCTGCAGGCAACGGTGTCGAAGCAGTTTTCGTTTGCTCAACTCAAAGGCCGGTCGAATTATGTGTGCCTGGCCAGAAAACAGGAGATCGACTCGGATCGAGCCGCCGCCCTGGCGGGGACTCGTGCCGATGATGCGATTCTTGACGAACTTGATGAGTGGTTACACGACACCAAGACGGGGGAGCGCGGCGAAGCGCCCGTGGCTGTGCCGGAATCGCTGTGGGCACAGATCAGCATCGATTCGCAAGAATGCCCAGGTAAAACGAAATGTTCGTTTGGCGACCAGTGTTTCGCGGAAAAGGCACGCGACGCCGCGGCGGCTGCTGACATTGTGGTGGTCAATACGGCTTTGTACGCGCAACATCTGGTTGCGAACGGCAAAGTGCTCCCGCCTCATGATTTTGTAGTGATCGATGAAGCGCATTCGCTCGAAGATATCGCCGCCGACGCGTTTGGGGTGACATTGGGCGCGACGCGTTTGACCCGTCTGGCCGCACAGGTACGCACCGTGATGGCGGGCGAAGATGGTGGCGATGCCGATCTCGTTGTCGCGCTGTCGGAACGCGGCAAACGCTGGACCGAGTTGCTCAATGGTTGCTCCAACGAGCATCGCATAGATCTCGACGACGCCGGTTTGCGCCCGGCCCTGCTGGTGCTCAACGAACAACTTGCTTCGCTCGCAGGTGAGATAGCCAAAATGCCAGTTGACGTCACCGATCCTGCGCAGCGTGTTCACCGTGTTGCCCGGCTAGTCACATCCACTCGCGAAGATGTGCAGTACATGCTGAACGCGACACCCGAGCGGGACGCCATTTGGGTCGAACGTCGTGAACCTCCGGTGTTGAACGTCGCGCGTATCGACGTTGGCCCACCGTTGTCGACGGCGCTGTTTTCCAAACGCACAGTTGTGTTGGCTTCGGCCACGTTGGCATTGGGTGTCGACTTTGGTCCGATGGCGTGGCGGCTTGGATTGCGACCCGAAGATGCAACGCCGAAACGAACCACGACTTTTGGCGACGACGACCCTGACGATCCGCTCTATGAACATCCGCCGGAAGATGCGAATCGATTCACTGCACTCGATGTTGGTAGCCCGTTCGACTATCGCAAACAAGCCATTCTTTATATCGCCGCGCACCTCCCGGATCCGCGTAAAGAGGAATTTGGTGCCGCGTGGCTGGACGAGGCGTGCAGTCTCGTGGAAGCCGCGGGCGGCCGCACGCTGGGGTTGTGTACTTCGCTGCGCGCCGCAACCGCGCTGCGCGAAGCCCTCCAGGAGCGGTTACCAGATGTGCCAGTTCTTTCGCCCGATGACATGCCTCGTGCAAGACTGATGGAAGAGTTCGCTCGGATTGAGCATTCGTGCTTGATCGGTTCGCTTGGATTGTGGCAAGGCATTGATGTGCCAGGCCCGGCAGTGAGCTTGGTCATTGTGGACAAGCTTCCGTTTGCTCGTCCGAACGATCCTTTGGCGATGGCTCGACGTGAACAGGCTGAAAGCGAAGGCCACAATCCGTTTGCAACGTTCGACTTGCCGCGCGCCGCGCTGCTGCTTGCACAGGGCGTCGGCCGTTTGATTCGCAGTGCAGAGGATCGCGGTGTCGTCGCGGTATTGGATCGTCGGCTCGTGACAAGTCGATATGGCGCTCAGATCATCGACTCACTGCCGCCGATGTATCGCATGACGAGCCCCGACCGTGTGAAAGCTGCGTTACAGCGACTCACGACCACCGAGGCGGCGGAGTGACCAAGCGCCGTATTGGGTGATCTCAGTGTTGTCGGTCCACTGATCGATAGCGCCAATGAGCGGACGTTGCCTCAGTTCGGAGTCTGTGATCGCGGCGCGCAATGCGCCAACGATTACGTCGGCGTTACTGACGACGAAGGGCCGTGCGTGGAATGGTCTGCGGCTTGGGTCGAAGGCCATGCAGAGATTGAGACGGCTCGTTGCGAGGCCGAGAATTTCGTAGGCGTCCGCCATCGCTGATCCGCAGTCGTGTGGCGAAGCCGCTGTGAGCGCAGTCTCTAGTCTTGGTCGAAGCTCGGAGCTGATACTGAGACAATTGAAAGCGGTTCCGAACCATTTGGAATATGGGGCGTGCACGCGTTCAATGAGGAATGCCAAGCGCATCAAGTCACGCAAGAGCCTCGCTGCGATAATGCGTGCTCCGAGTGCATCATCGCATTCATTCGCGCGCCCGACAAACGCATGCTCTTGACTAATTCGCTGCCATTGGCTCGCCAATACGTAGCGCCACACGTCATCGGGATACCACCGAAGACGGTCGCGCATTTCGGCGAGCGTTCCGTCGGGGTCGTGCACGACGATGCCATCGGTCGCCGTCCGTAGGAGCTGCGACGGCTGGGCGAGCCAAGCTTCCGTGGTCATTGGTTTGGGCAGCACGAATCCGAAGTGCGTTCGTTGCCATCCGGCGATTGTGAAGACCTCCACCCAATGACGCGGCGCAACCGCGTCCCAGCCGAAGTGTGTGGGCCAGCCAAGGAACTCGACGGGCAGCTCAGCCGTTATTTTGGCTTCGACTGCGCTTCGCGTTTGCTTCGCAACGAAGATTTGAATTCGCGGTCCCCATCCATGATCCGTACTGCGTTCGGTGTCGTATCCCAATACGTCCGAGCCCCAACCAACACGGGCCGCGGCGTGCGGAGTCGAGCCGAGTATCGGTCCGACAACTTCGCGGTAGTACCGGCGCGAAAGCTCGAGGCCGGGCAGGAAATCTGGCATCGTGCCAGAGGCTATTACGCGACGTGTGGAGCGGCGCTAATGCCGAGTGCTTGCATGAGCGTCAGGATGAATAGAACCTCGGGGGTGGCTTCGCTCACATTTGATCCGTTCGACGTCGAGCTGGATACAGAAAGGTCGCAGCCGCAATAGCGACAAGGGCTCCGATGAGTTGCATCACGATAAACATGGGCACACTCGACGGCTTGATTCCTGCGAAGCTGTCGCTGAACATGCGAGCAATCGTCACCGCGGGGTTGGCGAATGACGTCGACGAGGTGAACCAGTATGCACCGGTGATCCACGCTCCGACAGCAATTGGTACGAACGATTCGCGGTTGGTGCGCACCAAACTTGCGATGAGCAATACCAGTCCGAATGCCGCGATCGCTTCGGAGAACCACAACGGCCCGCCGCTGCGGACCTTGGTTGACCACTCGAGTGTGGGATGACCGAACATTGCGTTGGCGCTCAAGGTCCCGACGACTCCGCCGCAGATCTGCGCAACGACGATGGCAAGGCCGCTACCCGGTGTGTGTGAGCGATCCATCACTGCCATCAGTGTTACCAGCGGGTTGAACTGTGCACCCGACACCGTGGCAAACATCAAGATGAGGCCAACCAGTGCACCGCCAGTCGCGATCGCGTTCTCGAGGAGTTGGATGCCGACGTCGTTCGGCGACAGCGTTTCGGCCATGATTCCCGACCCCACTACGGCGATGATCAGTAAGGCGGTTCCGAGTGCCTCGGCCACGAGAATGCGCGCGAGATCCCCTTGCGGCTTAGCGTGTGCAGTAGTCATTCCTCGCGCTCCATATATTGACTAGTGTCGATGCATCGAAGCGTACATTGATACGTGTCGATGCACGGATATGGCTAACGCCAAAACGCCGACAGGAAGGTGGCTTCGAGATGAATAATCGCAATACTTCGGTAGCGGCAGGAGCGCCAGTGACGGCAACATCGATGGTTGGGTGTTGCGGCTCATTGCTCGCGCCGCTGAGCGATGAGGTGGCCACCGATCTCGCGCACGTTTTTGCGGCGTTGAGCGACCCAGTTCGAGTCAAGATTGTGAGCTTGGTTGCTTCATCGAGCGCGGGCGAGATTTGCGCCTGCGATCTCATTGCTCCGCTGGGCAAGAGCCAGCCCACCGTCTCTCACCACACCAAGATTTTGGTCGAAGCCGGATTGCTGTCGGCTGAAAAGCGAGGCCGATGGGTCTGGTATCGCATAGTTCCCGAACGACTTGCGGAGTTGCAACAAACTCTGGTGTAACGCCCGAATCGGGTTTTGCGCGCGTGGGGAGTCCCGTTTGGGCGCTGTGGGCGGATCAGAACCCTGCCTGCTGGTGGGTATGGTTTTGGGGATGGAGCAGCGTGACTACTCGGGGTTGTCGTATTGGTTGGAGACCTGCGGTGACGACCTCACCCCTCGTGTCGGACTCGACACTTCCATCGCGGTTGATGTTGCAATCCTTGGCGCTGGATACACCGGACTCTGGACTGCGTATTACCTCGCGCAACGCGACCCCAGCCTCACAATCGCAGTGCTTGAATCCGAGATCGCGGGTTATGGCGCATCGGGACGCAACGGAGCTTGGTGCACGTCAGGATTTGCGGCGGGCCCGGCGACACTGACTAAGAACTACGGCCTCGCCGCATCGAGAGCGGTTCACCTCGCAATGGTCGACACGGTCGATGAAATTGGCCGTGTCTGTGAACGGGAGTCGATCGACGCGCAATTCCAACGCGACGGTCAATTTTTTGCGGCGATTGGAAAGCAACAGCTTCCTGCACTTGCGCACATCGAACAGGAATATACGCAACTTGGGTTTCCTGAGTTTCAGCGCCGCCTCGATGCGAGTGAAGCGAAAGCGTTTCTCAATATCGACGGCATCGTTGGCGCGTTGCACAACGAAGCAACCGCGGCGATTCACCCAGGCCGGCTCGTGCGCGGTTTGGCTCGCAACGTTGAGCAACACCGCAACGTGACCATTTATGAAGACACTCCAGTGACGAGCGTCGAAGCTGGTGCCAGGCCAGTTCTGCGCACAGCTCGCGGTGATGTTCGCGCCAACGTGGTGGTGCTTGCCGGCGAGGCCTATATGGCGCAGCTCAAAGCAGTCGGACGCCAGGTATTGCCGTTGTATTCGCTCATCGTAATGACGGAACCGTTGAGCGATTCGCAAATTGCAGATATCAATTGGACGCATCGCGCCGTCGCTGCGTCGCAGGCCTTAACCGTTGATTACCTCTCGCGCACCCAAGATGGGCGGATCCTGTTTGGTGGGCGCGGTGCTCCGTATCACTGGGGTTCGTCGATCAGACCCGAATACGATCTTCACGCACCCACGCATCAGCGTCTTCGTGAAGCAGTTGTTGAATGGTTTCCTCAATTGAAAGGCATCGCCTTTTCGCACGCCTGGGGCGGCTGTCTTGGCGTGCCTCGAGATTTCATGCCTGTGATGCGCTACGACCGAGCGAGCGGTCTTGCTACGGCACGTGGCTACACCGGTGAGGGCGTCGCCGCTACGAACCTCAGCGGTCGGGTTTTGGCCGATCTGATTACCGGGACGCAGTCGGACCTCACTGATTTACCGATGACCAAGCACCACGGTCGCAGTTGGGAGCCGGAACCGCTGCGGTTCTTGGCGACCAGGCTTGCCCAGGTTGGCGCAATGCGTATCGACGCGAAAGCGAATCGCACGGGTAAGCCTCCCACTGGCCGCACGCTCACCGAACGATTGATCAGTCACTAGACGTCTATTGGCTGCTCCTGGCTTGGACATGGATAACCTCGCGCCAACCACAACGACGAGGTGTTTGGTGTCTCCCACAATCGACCCGCAGCGGGTCGCAGAGTTGCTCGAACGCGAACATGTGACGTTTGAAGCATTGCACTCCCGGTCGAGAGAGTTGGGTCTACAAACCGCTTCGAGTTTTCTCGGCGGAGTCCCCATGAACTGGATGCGACGTTGGCCGGGCAAATTCCCAGTGTTTGCGGAACGGGCTAACGGCGCCACGGTCGTGGATGTCGATGGTATCGAATACGTCGATTTGTGCCTCGGTGATACTGGAGCAATGTGCGGCCATTCTCCAGCGGCGACAGTTGCTGCGGTCCAGGAACGGATCCAACGCGGTATCACGATGATGTTGCCTACCGCAGACAGCGTATGGGTTGGCAACGAACTGCAGCGGCGCTTCGGTTTGCCGTGGTGGCAAATAGCGATGAGCGCGACGGATGCGAATCGCTTCGCATTGCGAATAGCGCGCACAGTGACGCAGCGCCAGAAAGTGTTGGTGTTCAACTGGTGTTATCACGGCACGGTTGACGAGACGTTGGTCGCACTGAACGACGGCTTGATGCAGCCTCGCCCTGGCAACGTTGGGCCTCCCGTGGATCCGAGTCACACCACCAAGGTGGTTGAGTTCAACGATGTGGCCGCGCTTGAGGCGGCGCTGGCGCCTTGCGATGTGGCCGCCGTGCTCTGTGAACCTGCGCTGACAAATATCGGAATTGTGCATCCGCAACCTGGTTTTCACACCGCACTACGCGAACTCACTCGCAAATACGGAACACTGCTAATCATCGATGAAACCCACACTCTTTGCGCAGGGCCGGGTGGCGCTACTCGTGCATGGGGGCTCGAACCTGATCTATTCACCATCGGCAAGCCAATCGCAGGTGGAATTCCGGCCGCGGCCTTTGGTATGAGCGACAAAGTCGCGACAGCAGCCGCGTCGGAGGTGACCCAGTCTCCCAACGCCGACGTCAGTGGAATAGGTGGAACGCTTTCGGGCAACGCATTGGCGCTCTGCGCGGTTCGAGCGACGCTTGAGCATGTGCTCACCGATGCCGCGTTTGCTCGGATGGAGGCGTTGGCCGTGAGGTGGGCCGATGGAGTAGCCGCGGTGATTGACGCTGCAGACTTGGCGTGGCACGTGAATCGTCTCGGGTGCCGAGCCGAATATTGGTTTTGCCCACCTCCTGCCAACGGCGGCGAGGCGGCGGCTGCGATAGACCACGAACTCGAATCGCTCTTGCATCTATATTGCTTGAATCGTGGCATCTTGTTGACGCCGTTTCACAACATGGCACTGATGTCGCCTGCGACAACGGTTGCGCAAGTCGATCGTCATACTGAGGTGTTTGGCGCCGCGGTCGCGGAGTTGTTGGCGTAGCTCCCCATCCGCGCGACTCTCGACAATGCGCGCAACGATGGCGCGCCGACCCCATCGCGCGAATTCCGCGTAGGGTAAGGCCAATGAGCACCGTGGTGGAGGTTTGGCAGTTCGATGAACAACTGACATCCAGCCAGATGCGCGAGCGGGTCCAGATGACCGACTTTGTCGGAGACGCCTCAACTTTTCTCAATGCATCGAATACCGAAGGGTGTTCGTTGCTCGTGCGAGCACCAGTGCAAGTTGGAATCGATGTGGAGTCATTGCGATTTCACCCGTATCTCGATCGCTTGGCTCGCCGCACAATGAACGATGTCGAGCACGCTGAGTGGCTGCTGACTGCCGATCGCAATATCGCGTTTACACAACACTGGACGATGGTTGAGGCGTATCTCAAAGCAACCGGCGCCGGTATTGGCGGTGGGCTGCTGTGCCGAGCCCCGAGCGATTGGAGCATGATCGAACTCGACGTCGGTGCGTATCACTGCGCGTCGTTGGCTGTCGCGTCATCAGTGGTCTCGTTGCAGCACGAACGAAACGAACTGATCCCTTCGTATTACCAACGGCCAGCGATTCAACGGTTTGCTGGCAGTTCGATTGGTGCGACGTTGGGCGCGGGCATGATCGCGCTCGGCAACGTACTCGAACCCCGTAAACGCGAAACCGCCCCTGTGGTGGTGAATCATGATGGGGGCGGCGAGGGAGATCGCGATCGCCTGAAAATCGAATTCGATCCCGAAGACCCCAAAGCCTCGAAGATCACGATTCGCAAATGGAGGCGGTAGCGCGTACACCACGGAAATAGCCGGTACCATTGAATTTGCCAGGCGTTACGTTGCCTGGCACTATGTCAAAGCAACTAGCCCCCAAACTATGGTCGTGGGCCACCGATCTCGAAGGCGACGCCATTCGCCAAGCCGAGCGCACCGCGCGTTTGTCTGTCGTGGAAGGTCACGTCGCGCTGATGCCCGATGCTCACCTGGGTCTTGGCGCGACGGTTGGTTCAGTGATCCCAACCGAGAGTGCCGTTATCCCTGCAGCGGTTGGCGTTGACCTCGGCTGCGGAATGATCGCGGTCGAAACCGATCTTGCCGCTAAGAACCTGCCAGATGATCTCGGTGGTTTGCTGAAGCGCGTCGCGCAGACAGTTCCGGCGGGAATGGGGAAGGGCCACGACACTCGCTCGCAACACAGTCACAGCTGGTTCGCTAAATTCCCGCCGCCAAATGCGTTGGGCGACAGTGACACTAAGCGGGCACTGAGTCAGTTCGGCACACTCGGAGCTGGGAACCACTTTGTGGAAGTGTGTCTCGATGAGCGTGATTGTGTCTGGATCGTGTTGCACTCCGGCAGCCGTGGTGTGGGCAACAAGCTTGCGCAGCGCCATATTGGAATCGCGAAAAAACTCGCTCAAAAGGCGATGCTCGAACTTGAGGATCCTGATCTTGCGTACTTCGTACAAGGAACTGCCGAGTTTGACGCCTACATCGACGACATGCTGTGGGCCCAGGACTATGCACTCGGCAACCGTGAGCAAATGATGAATACAGTGCTGCGAGAACTCGTGCACGCGGTCGGTCATGGCCGTGAACTGCGCCGTATCAACTGTCACCACAACTTCTGCGACCGAGAGATGCACCACGGCAAGGAGCTGTGGATCACCCGCAAGGGTGCGATACGGGCGGATGTAGGTCGGATGGGCGTGATTCCTGGTTCGATGGGTGCTGCGACATACATCGTGGAAGGGCTCGGCAATCCGCTGTCGTGGAATTCGTGCGCGCACGGAGCTGGGCGGCGGATGAGTCGGACGCAGGCGAAGAAGCGGTTCACCGAAAAGGATCTTCGTGATCAGATGGGTGACCGCACCTGGCAGGCAGACAAGGCTCGTGCGCTCATCGACGAAATTCCGACGGCGTACAAGGACATCGACGTAGTGATGCGGAACCAAAAGGATCTTGTGAAGGTGCACCACACGCTGCACCAGATTCTTAACTACAAGGGAACGTGAATCGCCGAACAAGAAAAGCCCCGCCGTAGGGAGGCGGGGCTTTTCTCAATACGACCGGACTGAGGTCGCGGAAATGGGTTCAGCGCTTTTTGGCTGCTGCCTTTTTCGCAGGAGCTTTCTTGGCTGGGGCCTTTTTGGCTGCTGCCTTTTTCGCAGGAGCTTTCTTGGCTGGGGCCTTTTTGGCTGGGGCCTTTTTCGCTGCTGCCTTCTTGGCAGGAGCGGCTTTCTTGGCTGCGGCTTTCTTCGGTGCTTTACCCGAAATCACGGCGTCCTTGAATGCCTTGAGCGGGGTGATCTTCGCCACGCGTTTGGCCTTGATTTTCACCGGCGCGCCGGTGGCTGGGTTACGTCCCATACGTGCTGGGCGGTCGACGCGACGGAATTTCGCGAAGCCCGAGATCGCAACGTCTTCGCCGGCTGACACTGTTTCGGTGATCAGATCGACGAGCGCTTCGATGGTTTCTTTTGCTTGACGCGGGGTGGTGTCGGTGCGTTCGGCAAAAGCCTTGGCCAACTCACTGCGGTTCACTTTGTGTATGCCTCCAAATAGGGGATGTCAGGCGGTCGTGAGCATTGCACGCGCGCGACGCGAAGTCGTGGATTTCATCGCTGATTTGGGTACTTTTTTGGAAAAGACGCGTGAAAACTGTGAATTTGTTACTCGTGAGACCTTCGATTGCGCGATTGTGACTGTTTTTAGGCTTGTTTCGGGTCAATGAGGGCGAGCAACTCTGGTAGTCGAGTCGACGCAAAGGTCGCAGCATTATTCGTCGTGATTTTCCAAATGCCGTACCCGATGGCCCACGACGCCACGATGACGAACGGAACGGCGACCGGCGCGTGTCCAATCGCGACCACCAACGCGATCGCGACTGGGAGCATCAGCATCAGCTCAAGTGCAAGCATGAAGATTGCCGCGAGCCCGTTCGCGCAGCCTTGTCCATTCAGTGTGCCAAACGGGCTGCCACGTTCCGGCAGTGCTTGAGGGAACCGAACACTGGATTGTGCTCCGATGCCTAGGTGGGTGAGCAGTACATATGGCAACAAAGCAATTGTCAGCACCGTTGCTCTGAGCGAGCCTGCGAACGCCCCAAGGCCGATACTGATGGTCACGACGATTGGGGCCGAAATAATTCCAATGGCTGCTTGTTTGCCGATGATGTCGTCCCTTGGTGCGGATCCCTCGGCGACATGCGACCAATACGCGCTGCCGTCGACGCCAAACATGTTTGCCGAAAAGCGGTTAGTGAATATGACCGCTGTCAGCGCGAGCAGGGGTGCGCCGGACTCGAGGGATGTACCCGACGGTCGTAGGGAGAATGCCCAGAGCATTGGAATCGCGATTGCGGGAATGAGCATTGCCGCGCGTTTTGGATCTCGGCGGAAACTGCGAAGCTCGCGCATAGCGACGGCGCCGCTGCGATTGTGCGGGATGAGCCCGACGTTGCCGAACAGCGTGGCCGATTGCTGATTGCGCGTTGCGCGCTCGGCGCGGTTGGCCGTCCCGCTTCGGATTGCCGTCTCGCTCAGCGCTCGACTCCACCAGATCAGCGAAGCGAACACCAGGATCCCGTTGACTGCGATGGCCCCGAAGACAGGGGTCCAATTATGCGCTGGAAGCGCTGCGAACGCGTGCCCGATCATTCCAGGTGGTGAGTACTGGAGCCATCGGTCGGCGGCGTCGAGCGCGTTCGAACTGCCCCGTTGTACCTGCAAATTGACGGCCTGCAGGCCAACGAGCAGTCCGACGGAAACGAGAATGCCGAGATCGCGGCCGCGTCTCGACCCCAGCAACGTCCCGAGGTATGTCGTCATCGCTCTCGAAAACGTGATGCAGGCCAAGAGTTGAAGGAAGGCCAACACGAGGCCAGCGCCGAGCGTTGCTAGATCGTTAGCAAAACCAACAACGGCACTGACAAGTACAGCTGCGGTGAAGAGTGGCGCGACTCCGATGAACGCTGCGGCCAACATGCCGCGAAGTAGCTCGTTTCGCCGCAACGGAAGTAATGCAAACACTGTTGGATCCAGCGTGTCATCATTGCCGTATCCCAACACCGGGATCATGATCCAAGCAACGGAGAGCCCGACCGCGGTGACCGTGATGATGGTTGCCGGATTGCGGGCATCTGAAGCGTTCACCATGGCTTCACACGTGATCAGCACGAACGGTATCGGAAGCAACGCCGAGATGATCACAAACGGGAGCTTCGATCGGTTCCGAAGCAACCCGTTGCGAAGCAGCGTGACCTTTAGTCGAGCGAAGTGCCGAGCCACGACAGATCAGTCGTTTCCGACGAACTTCCTACGAGAGCAACGAACGCATCTTCGAGCGACTGCCCTTGACGAACCTGGTCGATCGGGCCAGCTGCCACAATCGAACCTTGATGCATCACCGCGACGTGCTGGCAAAGTCGTTCTACAAGGTCCATAGCGTGACTTGATAGGACGACGGTTCCGCCGTGAGTGGTGAAGCGGTCCAGCACCATTCGTATAGTTCGCGCCGAAAGTGGATCGACGCCTTCGAATGGTTCGTCGAGAAACAGAAGTCGCGGGTTGTGAATGAGTGCAGCGGCGAGTGTGATTTTCTTGCGCATTCCGTGGCTGAAATCGGCAACGAGTTTGCGCCCCGCGTTCGCGAGATCAAGCGTCGATAGGAGTTGCGATGCCCGCTCCTCGACGGTTGCTTCGGGAATGTTGCGCAACAAGCCGTGGTAGGTGAGCAATTCGGCTGCACTCAGCCGCTCGAAGAGCCGCAGTCCGTCCGGTAACACTCCGATGCGTGCTTTGGCGGCAACGGAATCGTTGCACAGATTCAGTCCGTCGACCCACACGGATCCGGTATCGGGGCGGAGCAATCCGGTCGCCATGTTCATGGTGGTCGTTTTGCCGGCTCCGTTTGGCCCTACCAATCCGAAAAAGCAACCCCTGGGGACATCGAGATTGACGCCTGCAACGGCGATCGATGACCCAAAGCGTTTTGTCAAATCTCGAATTACGAGCGCGCGATCATCCTGGTCACAAGTTTCATCGGACACGGCTGCACGATAATGCGCTTGTGCGTGCGGTCGAACGTGTCGATGTCTCGTAATGTCGGGTAGTTGTGAGTCGACGGGCGGCACACGGGTACTTTCGGTTCGGATAATGAAACGCATCACGGTATGAGGGTTCTTGCAGTTGCAGCGGTGAAGGGCGGCGTCGGAAAAACGACGACTGCTGTGAATCTCGCGTACCTGAGCGCTGTATCTGGATGTCGGACGTTGATTGTCGACCTCGACCCCCAGGGCGCGGCGAGTTATCTGTTGCGGGTCCGCGGCGCGGAGAATGAGAGCCCCGCAGACGGCCAAGCGCACCCAACTGAAATTCCGTTGCTCGACGTTCTTCCGGCGCCGGCCGGGTGGATGGTGGCAGGTGATGGCCTCGATGCCTCGTTGCCCGACCCCTTTTGGTTACGAACCACCATCGACGCTATCGGTGACTGGTACGACGAAATTATTCTTGATTGTCCGCCCGGCCTCTCGGAACTTTCCGATGGCGTGATCGCGATGTCGCAGGCGCTGCTGGTGCCGCTGATTCCCTCGCCGTTGTCAGTGCGCACGTTGGAATCGCTGCACGATCGCATCGAATCGCTCAATTGCGGATACCCGTACGTATTACCGTTTTTTTCGATGGTCGACCGGCGCCGAAAGCTGCACCGCGACCTCATTGAGCGGGTGCAACTCGCGCGCCCCGAGACATTGTCGGCGCCAGTTCCGTATTCAGCCGATGTGGAACGCATGGGTGTGGTGCTCGCCCCGGTCGCGCGTTTCGCTCCGAATTGCACTGCGGCGGCCGCGTACGAGTCGATGTGGGCGGAAATCGATATTCGGCTCGCAACGCGGGCCGTTCCCCGAGTGTCAAAGCCGACCGCCGACACCCGAGAATGCGCCTCGTAAACCCATTGGCGGTCACACAATCTGGCGGTTTGCGCGGCTTTTGTGTGACCGCGGCAGGTACGTCCGGCGCCGAGACTTGACGTGGTCCCACGATCTGGCGGTTTGCGCGGCTTTTGTGTGACCGCGGCACGTGCACGCGAACTTGTTGCCGGTGTCGTGGCAAGTAGATGATGATGTCAGGTATCGAGACTCCTATTCGAGATTCATCGCTGGTGCCCCATGACGGGGAAACGATCCGTATGTCGGTTGATACGCCAGCCGCCTTCGGGGGAGTGTTCGATCGCCACTTTGATGCCATTCACCGTTATGTTGCTCGTCGCTTTGGAGCCGATGTCGCCGATGACGTTGCTGCGGAGGTGTTCGCTCAGGCGTATGCGGGCCGCACTCGTTTTGCAGTTGAGAGGGCCGACGCGCGTCCATGGCTATTCGGGATCACCGCAAACTTGTTGCGGCGCCGGGCTCGCCAGGACGCGGCGCAATGGAAAGCATTCGCGAAACACGGTCATGATCCCCTTGACGTCAATGCCGCGCCTCGACTCGATGAGGTGGCCGTTGCAACTGCGCTAGCTGAAATCTCCCTTGAGGAGCGGGAAGTGTTGTTGCTGCTCGTGTGGGCAGATTTGACCTACGACGAGATCGCGGTCGCGCTCGACGTTCCGATTGGGACGGTGCGATCGCGCATCAATCGGGCGCGAACAAAATTGCGCGTGACCTTGGAGGACTTGCGATGAACCAAAGCGATGAAGATCCTGAAGCTCAGGCTCCTGATCGAGCCGATCCCGATCTTGCCGCGGTGCGCTTCGTTCGAGAAAGCACTGCATCTGCATCAGCATCGGCAAAGGCCCGCGCGCAATCACCGTGGACTGACGGCTCGCCCGCGGTGGAGATGTTTCAACCTCACCGCACTCGCGCCCGATCCTTGGCGGCGCGTTCGACGATCGCGTTGGCGACGACTGCGGCATTGGTGGCAGGCATCTTCGCAATTCAACAACGCCGAATCGAAGATGTGAAACCAACGAACACGATCAACATCTCGAACTCGACTGCCCGTGGGAATCTTTCCGGGCCACTCACCTTCCTTCTGATCGGAAGCGATTCACGAAAAGCGATTCCACAAGCCACGAACCCGTCGCCGGAGCGAGGCAGATCCGACACAATCGTCTTGGCGCGATTCGATCCGAGCGACGATTTGGGCGTCGATGTCTTGTGGCTCCCACGCGATTTACAGGTCGACGTTCCTGGCCATGGCATCAGCAAGATCAATTCGGCATATTCCTTGGGCGGACCACCATTGCTCGTTGAGACCATTCGTGCCAACTTTGATGTTGAGGTGGATCACGTCATTGATATCGGATTTGATCAGTTCATCGCACTCGTCGATGATCTTGGTGGCATACGAATTCGTTTCAACTTTGAGGTGCGTGATCGCTACTCCGGCCTTACGCAAAGCGTTGGGTGCCAGGTGTTAGGCGGGTCCGAGGCGCTGAGCTTGGCACGCGCTCGACATTTGGAATCGTTCGACCAAGGTGAGTGGCGCGTCGATCCAACCGGAGACCTAGGGCGGATGCAACGCCAAACTCTGGTGTTGGCGCAGATCGGGCGCGCGGCGCGAGACAACGTTGGTCTCGATCCTGCTGGTGTGTTGCGCGAGGTGCTTTCGCATGTCACGGTTGACGCCAGTTTGCGCGGCGAACACCTTGCGCAGTTTTTTGAGAAAATTCGTGGACCGCGAATCGCCTTAGAGATCCTCAATGTACAAGCCGTGGCAAACGCCATGCTGGTTCCAACGGCTGAGGGCATCACACAGCTTGCAAGGTTTCGAGCGGAAAATTCGCAGCCGGACGTGCGTACCAGTGGAACGCAAGGGCCGAGGAGTGCTCCTCCCGCTTCTGGGGCGCGGCTGCTCTCCACCTGCTGACCGATGCGCCCCACCGATTGAGCTGAGTCCTAACGTGGTCGATATGTCTGTGACTCCCTTTTCTGTACAAACCACTGCGATCGATGGCCTGATGCTGATGCAGGTCAAAGAGATCCGTGATGACCGTGGCTTAGTACGCGAGTTTTATCGGGAGAGTTCGTTTCTCGAAGCGGGGCTGCCGTCGCTTGGCAAGTGGTTGCAGATGAATGTGACCGAGAGCAATCACGGTGTCATTCGCGGGCTGCACGGCGAAGAGATGTACAAACTCATCGGCATTGTCTCGGGCGAGGCGTTTGGCGCTTGGGTCGATGTGCGTGATGGATCACCCACTCGTGGCAATGTCGTTACCCAACACCTCACAATCGGTACGCAGGTGTTGGTGCCCAAGGGGGTGTGCAACGGATTTCAATCGGTGAGCGCTGCCCCGACGCAATATCTCTACGCCTTTGACCAAGAGTGGATGCCGGGGATGGCTGGTTCGGCTATCAATCCGCTCGACCCTGCGCTCGGCATTGATTGGCCTGTTGCTGTCGACACGACGAACTTCGCCCAAGTGTCGCAGAAGGACTCTGGTGCGCCTCCGCTGAGCGAGGTCCTCGGCTCGCATTGAGGGGCGCCGGTAAGGTTGCCGAATGCGAATTCTTGTGACTGGGTCGGCGCGTGCAATCGGACGAAGTACGGCGGAAGTGCTGGCTTCGCGAGGTCATCATGTGATCGCTACCGCGCGCGACGTATCGATGCTCGATGATCTTGCAGTCGCGCAGCGCCTTGCCCTTGACGTCACCGATGCGAAGTCGATTGCGGCCGCGCTCAGTAATGCCGGCGAAATCGATGCGATTGTCAATAACGCTGCACTAGACGGCAGCGGGCCGATGGAATCGTTTTCGTTGGATCGACTTCGCGCGATGTTCGAGACGAATACGATCGGTGCCGTTGCAGTGGTGCAGCAGGTAGCCGAACAATGGCGCACCCGTGGCAGCGGTGTAATCGTCAACGTCAGTTCAGTGCAAGGACAAGTCGCATCTCCTCTCGGAGGCGCCTACTCAGCCACGAAGTACGCGTTGGAGGCACTCAGCGAAACGCTGCATTACGAACTGGGCCATTTCGGCATTCGAGTGGTCATTGTTGAGCCTGGGTATATCGCTCCGGGAATGAAGCAGTCCTACCAAGAGCCTGGCCCAAGCGCCTACGACGCGCTCCGTGAACAGTGGGACGGAATTGATTCCAAAATGGTTGGTCCTGGTGGTCGCCCTGGCCCCGAACTTGTCGGCAATGCAATTGCGGACGCGATCGAAAACCCTGATACGCCATTGCGGGTACGGGTCGGCGCCGACGCGGAGCTGATTCTCGGAGTTCGCAAACAGCTTGATGACGCGGATTTCGAGTCGACGATGCGAGCGACGATTGGTTTGACCTGGTAAATCCCGCTCTACCGCTTCGGGAACCACTTGGCTTCGGAGCAATCGAAGCGGAAATCGACGTGCGTGTCATGTAATATGGCTCCTTCACCGCACGGCTGGCCAACGATGTCCTGCCTGCGGGTCCGACTTACGCAACACCAGTAGCCGAACCCGTACGAGCATTCAAAGGACATTGTCGCCATGGCGAAAAACACCCCTTCTCGGCCTGCCTATCTGCGCGACCTTCCCGAAGCCCACGGCCTCTACGACCCGCGCTTTGAACACGACGCTTGCGGAGTCGGTTTCGTCGTTGATATGCAAGGCAGAAAAAGCCGCAAGCTCGTGGAACAAGCGTTTCAGAGTCTATGCAACCTCGACCATCGAGGCGCGGCCGGTGCCGAAGTTGATACCGGCGACGGCGCCGGCGTATTGATACAAGTCCCCGACAAGTTCTTAAGAGCCGTGGTCGATTTCGATCTTCCGGCAGTCGGCGCGTATGCAACCGGCATGGCGTTCGTGCCTATCGACGCGAACGCGTGTAGCGCTTCGATCGACGGAATCAACAAGATTTTTCGTGACGAAGGTTTCGATGTACTCGGGTGGCGCGACGTACCCGTTGATGCGACGGTACCGGGGAAAACTGCGGCGGATGCCATGCCAGCATTTCGCCAGGTGTTCATTTCGAAAACTGGGTTGACCGGCATCGAGCTTGAACGGCACGTGTGGTGTGCTCGTAAACGCATCGAGCACGAAGTGGGTGTGTACTTTCCCAGCTTGTCCGCGCGCACGATGGTGTACAAAGGCATGTTGACGAGCCCGCAGGTACGTGAGTTCTTCGTCGATTTGCATGACGAGCGACTCGAATCTGCGATCGTATTGTTGCACTCGCGGTTCTCGACTAACACGTTTCCGAGTTGGCCGTTGGCTCACCCGTATCGCGTGGTCGCGCACAATGGCGAAATCAATACCGTGCAAGGCAATCAAAACTGGATGCAGGCACGTGAAGGCAACATGGTGAGCACTGTGCTCCCTGGAGATTTGGAACGAGTGTTTCCGATTTGCACGCCTGGTGCAAGCGACACCGCCCGGTTTGACGAGGCGCTTGAACTTCTCAACCTCGCGGGCCGCCCACTGCATCACGCGGTGATGATGATGATTCCCGAGGCGTGGGAGAACAGCACAACGATCAGCCCTCAACGTAAAGCGTTCTACCAGTATCACTCGGCTTTGATGGAGCCGTGGGATGGCCCAGCATCGATCGCGTTTACTGATGGCACAGTCATCGGTGCCGTACTCGACCGCAACGGGTTGCGGCCGAGCCGATATTGGGTCACTGATGACGATCTTGTGATCATGGCGAGTGAAGTTGGAGTTCTCGATATCGCTCCCGAGAAGATTGTGAAGAAGGGGCGGCTCGAGCCCGGCAAGGTGTTCTTGGTCGACACCGAACAAGGTCGCATGATCCCAGACGACGAAATCAAAGATGCGTTGGCCGCAGAGGCTCCATACCAGGAATGGCTCGAAGCAGGTCTTGTTCATCTCGATGATCTGCCAAGCCAATATGCGCTCGTGCCGGTGCACGGCACTGCCGTTCATGAGCAACGATTGTTCGGATATACCCAAGAAGATCTGCGTTTGATTGTGGCGCCGATGGCGAAAAATGGCGTTGAGTCACTGGGTTCAATGGGAACCGACACGCCGCTCGCGGCGTTGTCGAATCGACCACGAAAGCTCTACGAATATTTCAAACAGCTGTTCGCGCAGGTGACTAACCCACCGCTCGACGCCAACTTCGAGGCCTTGGTGACGTCGCTGGGTTCGACGATTGGTCCTGAACAGAATCTGCTTGATCCCGTCGCGGCATCGTGTCATCAGATCGTCGTGCCGTATCCAATTATCGACAACGACGAGCTTGCCAAGCTTCGATATATCGACAAAGACGCTCCTCATCTCGGGTTTGCTCCGGTCACGATCCGATGCCTGTATTCGGTACGCGAAGGCGGTGCCGGGTTGCGCGATGCGATCGACCGTGTACGCACGGAAGTGAGCGCCGCGATACGCGCCGGCGCGAACATCGTGATTCTTTCGGACCGATACGGCACCGCGGATCTTGCGCCGATCCCTGCCTTGTTGATCACTGCGGCGGTGCACCACCACCTGTTGCGGGAAAAGACGCGTACGCAAGTTGGCTTGGTGGTGGAGACGGGCGAAGCCGTTGAGCCACACCACTTCTGTTTGTTGGTGGGTTACGGCGCCGGAGCGATAAACCCGTACCTTGCGTTCGACACGATCCGTGATCTCATTCGTGAGGGTGTGATCTCGGATACGAACGAACGCAAAGCAGTCAAGAATTACATCAAGGCAACTGGGAAAGCCATACTCAAGGTGATGTCGAAGATGGGTATTTCGACAGTTGCTAGCTATACCGGTGCACAGATTTTCGAAGCCGTGGGCTTGCAAAAAGGTGTGGTCGACGAATATTTCACCGGGACGGCGTCACGTATTCAGGGTGTCGATCTTGATGTCATCGCGCAAGAGGTTTCGTCTCGACACGCGTTCGCTTTTCCTGACCGGCCTGAAGAGCTCGCGCATCGTGAACTTCAGGTCGGTGGCGACTATCAATGGCGGCGCGAGGGGGAATACCACCTGTTCAACCCCGACACCGTGTTCAAGCTGCAACACAGTACGCGCACGGGTCGATACGAAGTATTCAAGCAATATTCGCGCCTCGTTGACGATCAGAGTACGCGGATTGCGACGTTGCGGGGCTTGTTTGAATTTCGCAGTGATCGTCAACCAATTGCGATTGATGAAGTCGAGCCGGTGAGCGAGATCGTGAAGCGATTCTCGACGGGAGCGATGAGCTACGGATCGATTAGCCAAGAGGCACACGAAACCTTGGCGATTGCGATGAACCGAATCGGTGGTCGCAGCAACACCGGCGAAGGTGGCGAAGACAGCGAACGCTGGACCCCTGATGCCAACGGCGATTCTCGAAGAAGTGCGATCAAACAAGTTGCTAGCGGCCGCTTCGGGGTTACGAGCGAATATCTCGTCAACGCGGATGACCTTCAGATCAAGATGGCGCAAGGCGCGAAGCCGGGCGAAGGTGGCGAACTTCCTGCGCACAAAGTGTGGCCGTGGATCGCCAAAACTCGTCACTCGACACCGGGCGTCGGGCTCATTTCGCCACCGCCTCACCATGACATCTATTCGATCGAAGATCTCAAACAGCTGATTCACGACCTCAAGAATTCCAATCCACGTGCGCGCGTGCACGTGAAACTGGTTGCCGAGGTTGGTGTCGGCACGGTGGCGGCTGGCGTCAGTAAGGCGCACGCCGACGTGTTGCTTATTTCCGGCCACGACGGCGGGACGGGCGCCGCGCGATTGACGTCCATCAAGCATGCGGGCGCGCCGTGGGAGCTCGGTCTCGCCGAAACCCAGCAGACGCTGATGATGAATGGGCTTCGCGACCGAATTGTCGTGCAGTGCGACGGACAATTGAAGACCGGCCGAGACGTAATCGTTGCGGCTTTGCTTGGTGCTGAGGAATTTGGTTTCGCTACCGCGCCGTTGGTGGTGAGTGGTTGCATCATGATGAGGGTGTGTCATCTCGATACCTGCCCAGTAGGTGTTGCGACTCAAAATCCGGAACTGCGCAAGAAATTCAGTGGCAGGCCTGAGTTCGTTGTGAACTTCATGGAGTTCATCGCACAAGAAGTACGGGAATATCTCGCACAACTCGGATTTCGAACGATCGAAGACGCGGTCGGTCACGTGGAGTGCCTCGACATGCGTCCGGCGGTGGACCACTGGAAGGCACAGGGTCTCGACCTTTCCGCGATTCTTGCGGCACCTCAAAACCCCTACGGATCAACTTTCACAAACTCGCGGGGCCAAGATCACTGCCTCGAAAGCGCGCTTGACGCCGACCTCATCCGCCAAGCCGCGCCGGCGCTGGACCGGGGAGAACCGGTCGTGATTCACAGCCGGATTCGTAACGTCAACCGCACAGTCGGCACGATGTTGGGCTCTGAATTGACTCGACGTCATGGCGGAGACGGCCTCCCCGACGACACAATTACCGTGAACCTTGCAGGAAGCGCGGGACAAAGCTTCGGAGCATTCGTACCCCGCGGGATCACGCTGCGTCTCGAAGGTGACGCGAACGACTATGTCGGCAAAGGTCTGAGTGGCGGCCGGATCGCGATTTTCCCTCCCAGGAATTCGCCGTTCGCTGCCGAGGAACAGGTGATCGCGGGCAACGTTGCGTTGTACGGCGCGACCGCAGGCGAACTCTTCGTGCGTGGCAAAATGGGTGAACGCTTCTGCGTTCGAAACTCCGGAGCGATCGCGGTTGTCGAGGGCGTCGGCGATCACGGGTGCGAATACATGACCGGTGGGCGCGCTGTCATTCTTGGGCCTACCGGGCGCAATTTTGCCGCAGGTATGAGTGGTGGCTTCGCGTTTGTGTACGACCCCGACCGGACATTGTGGGACAGGGTGAATCGCGAAATGATCGACCTTGATGCGCCCGACGACGACGATTTCGAGTGGCTACGGACGATCTTGGAGGCTCATGCTCACGAAACCGAATCCGCAGTTGCATCACGGATACTCGCCGATTGGCGTGCGGAATCAGCACATTTTCAGAAGGTATTCCCGAAGGACTACAAACGGGTGTTGGCAGCAATTCGCAGTGCGCAAGAGCGTGGTGTCGACGTCGATGAGGCCGTGATGGCCGCAGCAAGGGCATAGGACAAATCATGGGTGAAACCGCAGGGTTCATGAAGTTTGATCGTGAGACTCCCACTCGACGCCCCGTCCCGGTGCGTCTGTTGGATTGGAACGAGGTCTATGAAGACTTTCCCGAAGACAAGATCCGCACACAGGGCGCGCGTTGCATGGATTGCGGGATCCCGTTTTGCCACACGGGCTGTCCGCTCGGAAACCTGATTCCCGAGTGGAACGACCTGGTGTATCGCGGGCGTTGGCAAGCCGCGGCTGAGCGTTTGCATGCAACAAACAATTTTCCCGAGTTCACAGGACGCCTGTGCCCCGCGCCGTGTGAGGGTTCATGTGTGTTGGGGATCCACGAACCTCCGGTGAGTATCAAACAAATTGAAGTTGAGATCATCGATCGGGCATTCGAAGAAGGCTGGGTAACGCCGATCGTTGCGTCGAAGAAGTCAGGCAAACGAGTAGCCGTTGTCGGCAGCGGTCCGGCGGGGCTTGCCGCAGCGCAGCAACTCACCCGCGCTGGGCATTCGGTCACGGTCTATGAACGAGCTGATCGAATTGGTGGTCTGCTGCGGTATGGAATACCGGAATTCAAGATGGAAAAGCGCCATGTTGATCGGCGGATCGCACAGATGGAAGCCGAGGGAACTCAGTTTCGAGTGAACGCGGAAGTCGGCGGCGATGGCCGCGACTCGGTTGCTCTCGACGAGGTGCTCGGACACGATGCTGTCGTTCTCGCGGGTGGCGCGACCGCGTGGCGAGATCTCCCGATTCCTGGACGCGAATTCACGGGCGTCTACCAGGCCATGGAATTTCTCCCGGGCGCGAACCGAGTGCAGCTCGGTGACTACGACAAGGCGCCGGTCGACGTTCAGGGCAAGCGCGTTGTAATTATCGGCGGTGGCGATACTGGAGCGGATTGTCTCGGGACGTCGCATCGCCAAGGAGCGGCGAGTGTGCATCAGTTTGAGATCATGCCTCGCCCGCCGGAGGTTCGTAATGAGTCGATGCCCTGGCCGACGTTTCCGATGACGTACAAGGTGACGAGCGCGCACGAGGAAGGTGGAGAGCGTGTGTACGCCGTCAATACCGAATGTTTCTTAGGCGACGACCAAGGGAATCTTGTTGGGTTGCGCGCGCATCAAGTGGAACAGAAATTTACCGATGGCCGCATGACGTTCGAAAAGATCGAAGGGTCTGATTTCGATCTGCCGTGCGAAGCTGTGTTTTTGGCCATGGGTTTCGTTGGGCCGCAGCGCAATGGAATGCTCGACCAGCTCAACGTCGAATTGGATGAACGCGGCAATGTGAAGCGCGACTCGACCTTTGCTACCAGCGTGGCAAAGGTGTTCGCGGCGGGTGATATGGGGCGCGGTCAGAGTTTGATCGTTTGGGCGATTGCCGAAGGCAGATCAGCGGCTCATCACGTCGATCGATTTCTTGAGGGGTCGACTCAGCTCCCTGTGGCTATCGAACCGACGGCTGCGCCGATGCGCTGAACCCGATCGGTCGCTACGACCTTGCGTGCGCTCGGACGTTTGCTGCGTGAAAGAGGATCTCTTCAGTGAGTTCTTCAAGCGCTGCGTGTGCGAGGGCACGCAAGCCAACCAGGTTGTGCGCGAATGTTGGCGGCAAGTGGGAAGACACGGTTATGGAGAGTTGTGTTGGGGGCGCAAGGGCGCTTTCAATGGCGACCGAAACGCTGACGACCGCCATCCCGTCGGGGCTCCAGAGGCGACCGCTGGTTTCGATGCGTTGATCCCCGCGCCGCGTTTGGGAGTTGAGCGTTAGACCCACGAATTGACTATCCAGCTCGAACGTGCCGTAGGGGCCAAGCGTCCAACGTTGTTGTGCTGCGTCCATTTCTCGGCGCAAGCCGAGTACGGCCGCGGCCGTCTCGATCGCATTCAAGTGCACAGTACGACCCGATCGAATTTCTACTTCCATTGCCTCTCCATCCATCCCGCAGGTTGTTTCGGCGGATGATGTGGGCAGGCCAAGTGGTTTTTTGGGCGATTACTTGGAGATCGGTCACCCTGGCAACCAGAATGGCTGTCGCAGTGACGATTCTTGGAGGAAGAGTGGGAAATTTCGGGCATCGGTGGGGTCGAGTAGGCGCGTTTGTTGGGCTCTCGCTGTGGCTTGTCATTGGTAGTGGAGCGACCCCGGTCTTTGCCGAAGGTGATTTGAGGTATCAGTCGAATGCCGTGTACACGGTCGATGCCGCGGGTGTTGTGCATGTGGCGTTCGACCTCACGCTGACCAACACCAAATCCGACTCGGGGCTGACCTATTACTATTTCGATACCGTCACCCTTGCGGTGACTGCGAACGCTGCAAATGTGCAGGCGACCCGTAACGGAAAGCCGCTCTCGGTTTCGATCAAGAGTCAAAATCGTTTCTACTCGCAGGCCGAGGTAAGGCTGTCGCCGACGTTGCGGTCCCGCCAGACCCAGGTGGTCCGTGTCACCTATGACATCCCACCGTCCGGTGCCCGGGTGCCGGGCGTGAACCGGATCAACCCTGCGTACATGACGTTCGTCGCCTTCGCGTTCGGCGACCCATCGCTGACAACAGTTTCGGTGCGGGTGCCGGACAACTTCGATGTTGATGTGACATGGGAAGACATGGATCAGACATTCGAATCGGGCGTGAACGTTTATACCGCGGCGAACATCGAGAACCCCGATGAGTGGGCTGCGTCAGTAACAGCAAGCGACGAGGATGCACTCACAGTCGATCGGCTCACCGTTGCGGGGCATGACATCTCGATTCGGTCCTGGCCCGACGACCCGCAATGGGGCAAGTTTGTGGCTGATCAACTCACGAAGGGTATCCCGGCGCTTGAGGAACTCATCGGGAGCAAGCTACCGACGAGTCGAACGCTGCAGGTCACCGAAACCGCGACTCCCTATATCTATGGCTACGCAGGTTGGTATCAGCCCTCAGACAACACAATTGAAATCGGTGACGTGCTCGACTCGCTAGTAATTCTTCACGAAACGGCGCATGCCTGGTTCAATCGCAAAGAGTTCGATGATCGGTGGGTAAGCGAGGGATTCGCCGAAGACTTCGCGAGCCGGGCGGTGCAACGCTCGGGTGGGACGCAAGACGAACCGACGAAACCTGACCTGAAGTCAGAAGGCACCGTCACTCTGAACGAGTGGTCCGACCCGGATTTCGACGGCGCTGATTCTGAAAGCGTCGAGGAGTTTGGATACAACGCATCGTTTTATGTGATGCGCACCATTAGCAATGAGATTGGTCCTAAGAAGATGGCAGCAGCCGTGCAATCGGCATTTGAGGATGAAGCTGCGTACGGTGTGCGGGGTGTCGCTGACGAGCTCACCGAACCGTTCGATTGGCGCAACATGCTGGACGCGTTTGAGCTCGTCGGTGGGTCGAAGACTGCTCCACGTCTGTTTCGCGATTATGTCGTTGCTGACTTTCAGCGAGACGCCCTCGAAGATCGAACTGCAGCTTTGAAGGCTTATCGCAAACTTGAAGAGCTTGGTGGGTCATGGGCAGCTCCGGCGATCATTCGCGAACGGATGGCGGATTGGTCATTTACTTCGGTGAAATCACCAGTCGGGACTGCGAACAAGGTGTTGGCGGAGCGCGATCGGGTGAATTTGAAACTGAAAGCGCTGAAATCTGACCTGCCGAAGTCATTTCAGAAATCCTATGAGGATGCGGGTAACGGTGAGCTTGACGGAGTGCTGAAGACGCTGCAGGCCTATGGGCGTGCGGTTGACAGTGTGATCGCAGCCAAGGCAGCAACGAACGCCGATCGGTCGGTATGGCAATCCATTGGTCTGTTTGGTGCCGATACTGATCAGCCGATTCTTGATGCGGTGAGTGCTCTGGAACGCAACGAATCGAGCCTCGCCATCACGTACTCACAACGATCAGTCGACCAGATTGACGATGCGGCTCGAATTGGTACTTGGCGGGCCATCAAGATCGCCGGCGCGATCATGCTCATACTGTTCATATTGTGGTGTTGCCATCTCGTGTTGAAACAGCGTCGAGACGCTGAAGCCGCGCTGTCGGTTGGTGTTGGACACCACTAATGAATCGCGCTTCGGGGCAGTATTGCGTTGATCGCGGCTGCCTCGCGTTGCTGCCACAGCGATACACGCGATGCCACCGTCGATTCGCCGTGCACGATCGCGGCGATCTCAAGATACGTGTGAGCATGCCCGGCTTCGCACGCCTCGAGCTCTCGAAAGAACGGAATCAGATGCACGAGGTCGGGGCGTGATGCAAATGCGACCGTGAGGAGTTCGAGCCGTTCGTGGCTGCGCGCTTCAATGCATGCCGCGGCGATACATCGATCAACGACATCGCTCGCCTGGCGCATCAGCAGGCCGGCATACAAATTGCCAGGATCTCGCTGCAGCGAAAATCCGAGCGAGCGAAGCGTTTCAAGGACTCGACGAAGATGATTGGTCTCTTGTTCGGCGAGGCGGACGAGTCGCATCACAACCTCGGGTGAGTCGCTGAATGGTTGGATCAGGCCTAGCGCAGTCGTTGCGGCCTTTTTTTCGCAATGAGCATGATCGGACAACAGCGCTTCGACGTCGGCAAGCGCGATATCGGCCCAACCGTCGGGAGTCGGAACTAAATCAAGTCGCATCAGGCCCGACATTAGGACCAGTCAATGCGCTCCGGCATACGATCGCACCATGTTTGAATGGTCAGAAGAACACCAGATGATCCGCGGTGCCGTACGGGATTTCGTCGAAAAAGAAGTCCGTCCTCATCGCGAGGAACTTGAACACGGCGATATGGCGCCGTACGACATTCTGCGGAAGTTGTATAAGACGTTCGGGCTCGACACGATGGCGGCCGCGTCATTCGACAAGCGAATTGCTCGCGAAGAAGCCGGCGAATCAGGCCGCCGCGATGACGATTCAGAGGGTGGTGGCAATGCCGGGATGACGATGCTGCCCATCATCGAGTTGTGCCGATGCTCACCAGGAATGGTGACTGCCATGGGCGTCAGCGTGGGTTTGACTGCTGCCGCGATTAACGGCAAAGGCACTATCGCGCAACGCAAACGTTGGGCGCGCGACATTGCGACGTTTGAAAAGATCGGGGCATGGGCCATTACGGAGCCAAACTCCGGCAGCGATGCATTCGGTTCGATGCAAGCGACTGCGCGCCTCGATGGCGATGAGTTTGTGCTGAATGGTTCCAAGACGTTCATCACTAACGGTCCGTACGCCGACACGATTGTGTTTATCTGCAAACTCGATGAAGGCAATCCGCAATCAGAGCGGCGTGTCGTGCAATTCGTACTTGACTCGGGGATGCCCGGGCTTGAGCAGAGCAAGCCGTTGCGCAAAATGGGAATGCATTCGTCGCCGACGGGAATGTTGTTTCTTGATGATGTGCGTGTTGGTTACGACCGTCTCTTGGGCGAAACCCTTGAGTCGTTTGGTGGAAAAGCCGGCCGCGAAGCGAGCAAGGCAACCTTCACGATGGAACGCACTGGCGTGGCCGCGATGGCGCTCGGAATTATTGAGCGTTGTTTAGAACTGTGTGTTCCGTACGCGAGAGAGCGCGTGCAGTTTGGTCAGCCGATAGGTAACTATCAACTCATTCAGTTGAAGTTGGCCAAAATGGAAGTGGCGCGACTCAACGTGGAAAACATGGTGTTTCGCACGCTCGAAATGAGTGCGGCTGGCAAAGGCATGAGCCTTTCGGAGGCATCGGCAGTGAAGCTGTATAGCGCACAGGCTGCAACTGAGATCGCATTGGAAGCTGTACAACTCTTCGGCGGCAACGGCTATATGGCTGAGTATGAAGTTGAACAATTGGCGCGTGACGCCAAGGTGTTGCAGATTTATGCAGGTACCGACGAGATCCAAATAACACACATCGCCAAAGCGTTACTTGCCTAGGCAGGTGCTGTTCCCGCGCCAACGCTTGGTGAATTCCGTGGCACCAAGAGCAGCAGCATGATGGGTGCAGCACTGTAAGCGACGAGGCCCGTCGTGAGACCGTGGCGATCTGAGATCCACCCGATGCATGGTGGAATCAGCAAGCCAAGCATCTCGATTGCGCCAACGATTGCTTTGGCTGTTCCTGCCTGCCCTGGGAATGCTGCGAGCACCACAGCTTGAAACGGGATCCAGAAAGCGATCGTTGCCGCGCCCAGCGATATTCCCATGAAGATCGCGGAGACGGGATGGGCGAGGAGTGCCAGGCCGAACACGCTCACGACCAGGATTGAGGCGCTCGTGACCATGCGACTCTCCGGTGTCCAGACGCGATGCACATCGCGAGCGAGTGCAACGGACATGAGGAGGCCGCCTACCACGATTGAGGTTGCGAACAGCGTCGCCGCCGCCGTGCTGTAGCCGCGTTCGCGTTCGAACAGCGCAAGTGTGAATGCAAAGAATGACTCGTCGAGCGCCACCAGCATTGCGCCGGCGGCACCGAACTGCCACACCGCTCGACGCCGCAAAATAGCGAGGATCGATCTGCGCGGTATTGCCTCAGCGTTGTCTTGCGGAGTGCGATTGTGGAGGGGTGATGGGAGGCTCGTCGACGCGATGACGATTCCATACAGCCCAGTGACAACCGCGGTCAGGATGAAGGCAATTCGCCAACTCCACCCGACCGCAGCAATCGCAGCGATCATTCCCGGCCCGACGAAATCTCCAGCACTCGCCGCTACATTGATTCTCGCAAGAGTGGCTTCGAGCTGCGTTCCGGCGAGGTCGATGATTGCCAGCTCAATGGCGTCCACCATTGCTGTCGCTGCGACTCCGAGACCTACCGAAGCAACAAGCATCGTTTCGTAGTTGTGCGCGACCGCGAATGTGATCATGACTGCGCTGTACATGAACGCGCCGAACGAGGCAATTACGCGCCGGCTGCGCGTATCTGCCAAGATGGAAAATCCGCCACCGAGCACGCCCCCAATGCCGATAGCGGCGAGAACTGTGGCGGCCTCTCGATACGTAAGCCCGAGATCAGCGCGAAACGATTCGAACGTTCCTGCTGGTGCGAACGACGCAAACTCATCGACGAGGCGGATGCTCAGGATCGAAACCACCAACGTGAGCGGTGCTCGGGTGGCAAACGGAAGTGCTCGGCGCAATAGCTGAATCAATTCAACATTCTTGCATCTGTACGGCCATGAAAGATCCCATCGGCATGACGTCTATTCAGCGGTTGCCGGTTCTGATGGCAGCGGTGGAATCGGCAGGCTCATCTGTAGCAGAGCATCGACGAGATAGCTGAGCGTTTCGATCGTGGCGAACAAGCGGCGTTCTGCGTCGCGGTGCTCGTCGAGCCCTGCCATCAGTTCAATGCCGATGAACAATGATGAAATCGCGAACGCGAGGTCTCGTGCGGGTAGCGCTTGCGCGAGTGGCGAGTTCTTGGTAACCCGATCGACTGCCCCTTCGATGAGCGCCATCCATGGTTGCAACCCAGACAAGACTCCGCGCCGCAGCTCGGGTGATGATTCAGCAGCAGCCAGCAACTGGGTCAGCACAACGATGCTGCCTTCCGCAGCTTCTTCTTCGTGAAGTTCGCGTGCAACTTTCACAAGTTCGGGAAAGGATGTGACGGTTGCGAGCCGCTCGGTGTAGCGCGCCGAACGGCGTTCACTTTCGGTCACGCTTGCTGCCACCAGAAGCTGATCAATTGAACCGAAGTGGTAAAAGACTAAGGCTTGATTGAAGTCGCCAGTTCGAGCGATTGCACGAGCGCTGGTACCTGCGATGCCTTCATTACGGAGGCAATCGAGTGCCGCTCGAATAATCTTGGCGCGTGTTTCGACGCCGTTGGCTGCGGAAGTGGGGGCGGTAAGTTTCTTTGGCATTGTCTCCAGCATCGCACGCTTCGCGCCTCTCATCGTTGCTTTTCCGCAGCAGAGGCGGGCTGCCACGGCGTGGTTGGCGGTGAGTACACCGTGGGCACTCCGTTACCGGTTCGTGGCGCCGGGTTGCTCCAAGGTCGCGGAGGCGTAGCGACGCGAGCTCGAACGACTCGGCTTGCGGGCGACCGATGTTTGCAGCTGCCGTCGTCGCAGTCGACATCGTTGATGTTTCTACCAATGAAACCGCGCTGTTTTGAGACGAGATGAAAAAAGCGTTCGGCAAGCGGTGACAGTGTTTTGCCGCTGAGCCGGTACGACCAAGGGCGATATTCGACCGTTGCCCATAGACACATCAAGAAGGCCGCGGGGCCGACCCAGGCATCGCCGGAGTCGCTGACGACCACCAGATCTTCGCCGAGCCACGGCAAGTCGCCGTAGACATTTCTTGCCGCCGGCGAACCGGCGGCAAGAAACTCGATGGGCAGGTGGGTGCGTTGCAACTCGAGCCAGTGGCGGCAGCGTCGGCACAACACACACTGTTCGTCGTAGATCACCGTGATGCTCTGCATTGGTTGAACTGATTCCTGCATCATCGTGTCGCCCTATGCCATTGATGCGGCCGGGGCAGCTGGCGCGGGAGGGGGCGTGACGCTACGGTGCGGTGCAACCGGTGGAGGCATGTGACGCAATTCGTTGCGGCGCCGCAATCGGTAAAACACCGAGACGTTGACGAAGTGCACGACGGCGAGGCTGAGCAGGAGAATTCCTAGCTTCTTTGCCAACACTTCGATTGCTGCGGTGCTGGAGTCGACCGAACTGGCTTTGAGGAGGAACGCCGCGTATCCGAGGTTGATCATGTAGAAGCCCGTGACAAGCAGGCGATTGACTGCGTTGGCGAGTTCAGGCTTTTCGAACACGTCTTCAAGAAAGACTGCGCCGCTGCGAAACAGTGTGCGAGCGAGCCAGACGGTGAGACCGACGGCTGCAAATGCGTAGGCGGCGTACACCGGGACGAGGTAACCGGAGTTGCTGGATGCTGCGATCATGGGGTGTCCTTTTTGGTTGGGAGTGTTGATTTCTTCGGCATATTGAGCAGTCGACCTAAGCGGTTGCTTTGAGCGATTGACTTGAGCATACGCTCAAGAATAGGAATGTCAAGCGTTTTTGCAAGAATGTGCCATGGCCGCCGCCGATCACCCGTGGGAAGCCGTCGGCGAATGTGTCTGGGAGCTACCAGACCCGTTGCAGGCTGATTCCAACGGGGTGGCCGGGGTCGGAGCCGATCTTGAGCCATCAACCCTTGTGGCTGCTTACAGCCATGGATTGTTTCCGATGCGCCTCAGCGGGCGGTCGGGGTTGCTGGGTTGGTGGTCGCCTGACCCTCGCGGTGTCATGCCGATCCAAGGATTTCACGCGTCGCGGTCGCTGCGCAGGGCGCGTACCAATTTCAGCGTCACGCTCGATTGCGACTTTGTGGGCGTCATGCAGGGCTGCGGCGATGAGGCCCGGAGCCACGGCTGGATCGATGAATCGTTCCTCGGCGCCTACACCGATCTGCATCATCTTGGGATCGCCCACTCCGTCGAGGTGTGGGACCAGGCCGGTGAGCTGGTCGGAGGTCTTTACGGTGTACGCATCGCGGGTTTGTTTGCCGGAGAATCGATGTTTCATCGCGTGACCGATGCCTCGAAAGTGGCGCTGTGGGCGACGTGTGAGTTGCTCGAACTTGGCGGCGTCGAACTGTTCGACGTGCAATGGAACACCGATCACCTCGCTTCGCTAGGTGCCATCGAGGTAGCGCGGGCCGAGTACTTGCGAGCCCTACGAACTGCGGTTGGCGGCTGATCGAATTCGTTGCCACGACGCCTATTGCGGAGGGTTGTAATGGTCCTCCAACGAAAAAACCCCGCCGTGAAGGCGGGGATTTCTCTGATTGCGTGGGGCATTAGCTCCAGCGACTTCCACGACGACGGTTCATGGTGCACCTCCTGTTGATCCGACCCAATGTTGCATATCAACAGCATGAGCCAGGAGGGATCACGAGGAGATAGCCCGGAGGGTTAGGAGGTAGTTACCTGGGTTCTTCAAGTTGTGGCGGCCGCCACGCCGATAGCAGGGGAGCGGTATACAAAATTGTGACCGCGGGGGAGAAGGAGTTCGGCTCGTGTTGGCACAACAAGCACGTCGGTTCGGCGAGACGCTCGTGGACCGCCATGTTCTCAGTCGCGCCGCGCTTGAAGAGGCAATTGCGGAAGCCCAAGCACTCGGAAAGCCATTGCCCGCCGTGTTGCTCAATAAGGGCCTGGTCGCCGCCAAGGATGTGACCGCTGCGTTGGCAGAGAGTCTGGGCGTGCAATTCGTCGACTTTCATGAGACGCCCCTCAATCATGACGCGGCGACAGTGATTCCAGCCGATATAGCCCGCGTTCATTGCGCGCTGGCAGTCGACTTCGACGGGCCGCGTTTGATCGTTGCATTCGCCGAGCCCGGTGACGACATTGCCGTGCAAGAAGTTGGGCGCGCCACTGGATATGAAGTAGTTGCTGCGGTTGCCGACCGTGGCGAACTCGAGCGCGCCATTGCGATGATTTACGGTGCTGATCCCAACTCGATCGAAGGTCCGCCGGAACTTGGCCGCGGCATGGGCCCAGACGATGTGCACGTCAATGACCTGCTTGAACGAGTGATTGAAATGCGCGGCTCCGACCTCCACCTCAGTGCTGGGACTCATCCCGTGATTCGTGTGCACGGTGAATTGCTCGTGCAAAGCGACATGCCGGTGTTGAATGGCAGTCAGATTCGCCAAATGGTGTACTCGATCATCTCGCAGAAACAACGCGAAAAATTTGAGACTGAGCTCGAACTCGACACGAGTTACACGTTGCCGGGACGTAGTCGGTTTCGGCTGAATCTTTTTCTGCAACGGGATTCTGTCGGTGCGGTGATGCGTGCAATCCCGTACGAGATTGTTGAGTTCGATCAGCTTGGAATCCCAGCGTCGGTGCGGCAATTTGCACACTTACCGCGCGGGCTCGTGCTTGTTACCGGCCCGACTGGAAGCGGTAAGAGCACCACGCTCGCGAGCTTGGTTGACATCGTGAATCGCGAGAAAGCCGTGCACATCATGACGGTCGAAGACCCGATTGAGTTCTTGCATCAACATAAACGAGCACTTGTAAATCAGCGCGAGGTCGGTGAGGATACGCACTCGTTTGCGAAGGCGCTGAAGCATGTTTTGCGTCAGGACCCGGATGTGATTCTGGTCGGCGAAATGCGCGATCTCGAAACGATTTCAACGGCATTGACGGCCGCAGAAACCGGGCACCTTGTGTTCGCGACGTTGCATACTCAAGACGCGCCACAATCGATCGACCGTGTGATCGACGTATTTCCCGCGCATCAGCAGCAACAGATTCGGGTGCAGTTGGCTGCGAGCTTGCAAGGCATCGTGACCCAACAACTTGTTCCCACGCCGGATGCTCAGGGGCGCGCGGTGGTGTGTGAAGTGTTGGTCGCGACCCCCGCGATCCGCAACTTGATTCGTGAAGGCAAGGTGCACCAGATCTACTCCATGCTGCAAGCCGGCGGGAAGTACGGCATGGTGACGATGGATATGTCTCTCGCCCAGTTAGTAAAGGCCGGGCGCATCAGCCTCGACGCCGCGAAAGAGCGTTGCGCCAACGAAGAAGATTTCCGCCGATTGCTAGCTGGCTAAGGAAGGCCAAAGATGAGTTCGACTACTTATGCGTACCGGCGTCGGGTTGGGGCTCCCGACGCAAATGTGAGAGGCGATCGATCATTATGAGTTCGACTACTTATGCGTACCGGCGTCGGGTTGGGGCTCCCGACGCAAATGTGAGAGGCGATCGATCATTATGAGTTCGACTACTTATGCGTACAAGGTCCGAGAAAAGAGCGGACGCCTGGTTGAAGGCAGCCTTGAGGCCGACAATGAGCAGTTACTCGTTGCCAAGCTCCGGTCGATGGGCTACACGCCGATCGACATAACTGCGCAGAAATCCGAGACGTTGTCGAAAGACGTCAAGATTCCGGGGCTCAGTCGGTCGAAAACGAAACTGAAAGACGTCGCGGTATTTTCCCGCCAGTTTGCGACGATGATCAATTCTGGTTTGTCGTTGTTGCGTGCGTTGTACATCTTGGGTGATCAGACTGAGAACAAGTTGTTGGCTTCGGTGATCACGCAGGTTCGCACCGATGTGGAAACTGGGTCGAGCCTCTCGGTTGCGTTGGGAAAACACCCGAAAACGTTCAATCGTTTGTACGTCTCGATGGTCAAGGCTGGCGAGGTCGGAGGGTCGCTCGATGAGGTATTGCTGAGGCTCGCCGAAACCATTGAAAAGCAAGTGGAATTGCGTCGCAAGGTTCGATCCGCGATGACCTATCCGGTTGTTGTTGCAGTACTCGTTATTGGAATCGTAACGGCGATGTTGCTGTTCGTGATTCCGATGTTCAAGGATCTCTACACACAGCTTGGTGGCGAACTCCCGGCACCAACTCAGTTTCTCATCAACGTGTCTACGTTCGTCCGCAACTTTTGGTACGTGATGTTTGGTGTCGAAATCGGAGCCGTTGTCGGGTTTCGTCGTTGGATCAACACAGACTCTGGCCGCGAGAAGTGGGATGCCATCAAACTTCGGGCGCCGGTGTTTGGACCACTTGTACGCAAAACCGCGCTCGCCCGGTTTTCGCGCACGCTCGCGGCTTTGGTGCGCTCAGGTGTACCAATTCTTGAGTCGCTCGACATTGTCGCAGACACCTCGGGCAACTCTGTTGTAGCGAAAGCGGTGCGCGACGCACAGACCGCAGTGAAGCAAGGTGAGCCGCTGGCGCAGCGTTTGGAGCAGCACCCTGTCTTTCCTCCGATGGTCACCCAGATGATGGCCGTCGGTGAAGAAACCGGCGCCGTCGACGAGATGCTCGACAAGATCGCCGACTTTTACGATCAGGAAATCGAAGCGACGGTCGCTGCACTGACTTCGTTAATCGAACCGTTACTCATCGTCGTGATGGGTGCGGCGGTCGGTGGAATGGTGATCTCGCTCTATCTACCGATGTTCAACATCATCAAGTTGATCCAGTAGAACCGCGCAGCGCACGTGTCTTTGCGTCGGCATTGGGCGCTGCTACGTTCGTCGGCGTGCGCGCTGCGCGTACGCATTTGAGGAGAGATTCAATGGAGATCGTCACGCGTCAAGGCCCGTCGTTTGGAGTTGCGCGCCTGAATTTGGTGGGGAGTGAAAGTGCCCGTGTTGAGGCCGGGGCCATGATGGCGATGTCGGCCGGCGTCACGCTTTCGGCAAAAGCCGAAGGGGGAGTGATGAAGTCGCTGAAACGCGCTGCAGTGGGCGGCGAATCGTTCTTTGTGACCACTTATCACGCTCCAGCACAAGGAGGTTGGGTTGATGTTGCGGCTCGGCTTCCGGGCGACCTCATCAACGTGGTGATTCAACCGGGAGCATCATGGGTGATTTCGAAGGGCTCATGGCTGGCGTCGCCCGCGACCGTCGAACTCGATACCAAGTGGGGTGGGTTCAAGAATCTTTTTGGCTCGGAAGGAGGCTTCGTCGTGCGGGCGTCTGGCGCCGGTGAAGTCGTGCTTGGCTGTTACGGCGCCCTTGACAAATGGACGCTCGCACAAGGTGAAACCATCACCGTCGATACAGGCCACATGGTCGCGTACCAAGACACGATTCAGATGGCAATTCGCAAGGTCACTGGTGGGCTCGTGCAAACGTTCAAGAGCGGCGAAGGGTTTGTATTTGATTTCACCGGGCCGGGCGAGGTCTACACACAGACCCGAAACCCAAATGAATTGGTTTCGTGGCTCGGCGCTGCAATTGGGACAGGAAATTCTGGTGCGGGCGGTGGCATCGTCGGTGGACTATTGGGTCGCGGCTAACCGGCGATCGTTTCTCGGTAGCGACTACAAGCCGATTGCGCCTTAGCCCTCGGTACCGTCGAGACACTGTGTCTTCCTGGTGCCGATTTTCGTCACGTCGGGGATCATGTTGTACGTGCCGTCGTCGCAAGTCATCGTCGAACTCAGGTGTGAAAACACACCCTCGGGGCTTTCGTAACCGGGGACGACCCAAACGTGCAATAGTTTCGAGGTTTGTTTCAGCAAGGTGCCTTTGACCGCGTCGCATTCTTGTTTGGTCGCTGAATGGTCGGCGCCGAGCGGTGTGTCAATTTCGTTGCCGTTGTTGACCAGGCACACATCGCGGTGCTCATGCCAAATATCGTTCGGTCCAGCGAAACCCTCAGGGTCGTCGCTCGAGGTTGTGTAAAACAAGCCCGCAATTCTCGAATCTGGGTGATTGCCGTCGTAGATCCACGCAAGCGGATGTTCGATGTCGTTGTTCGTCATCGGGCTGCCATCGTTGCCGCCGGCGCTGCTGTAATCGATGTAGTGCGCTCCGAGACCGGGAGAGAACGGCCCTGCGCGGCGCAACCCGGCTGTAACAGCATCTTTGACCGTCGGGTATCGCAACGCCGTGGTCCGCGCCAATACGAGTTGCTCTGCGAGGACTATTCGATCGGCTTTCGAAATTGCTTGTGGGAAGTCGTAGCCGTGTTCCATGCCGTTTTCGAGTTTTGAAAAGCCGCGGTCGTCGACTGACTCTTTGCTATGTCCGTCGCCATGTCCACCATCGTCATGCGCACCAGTGGTGGTGGTCGTTATCAAGGCGGACGGTTTCTCAGTCGCCTTCGGCGATACTTTCGCATCAGAACCGCAGGCTGCGAACACCAAGGCACCGGAAGCGACGATGGTAGGGAACAAGCGACTGTGGATCATGGGAACTCCTTTGGAAGTCCGGTACACCCCGAACCCAGACATCATACGGAGGTAGAGCCTGCTGAGCCACCATGCACTGCGGTCGTTGAAGGAAAAACGCGCCGCCAAACAATCAAAGCGCGACGAGAAGCGACCAGGCTTCGGGTCGTAGCTAAGAGTTCACCGCGCCAGACCTTGGCGAAGGAGTGAACTTCACGGGCATTGATTCGGGCCCAACGATGAAGTTCGAACTTCGATAGGGAAGCGGTTCGTCGGTGGCAAGCGCAACGTCGGGGACCCGATCGAGTAATCGATTGAACATGACTTTCAGTTCGAGCCTGGCGAGGGACGCGCCAAGGCAGAAATGCGTGCCGAATCCGAAAGCCATGTGCGGATTCGGGTGGCGGTAAATGTCGAAATGAAACGGATCAGCGAAGACTGTTTCGTCGCGGTTGCCTGAGGGATACATCAGAATCAGTTGATCGCCCTCCCGCAAGGTCTGTCCATTGAGCTCGACGTCGCGCGTAACAGTGCGCGACATGTTCTTGATGGGAGTGACCCATCGCAGCATTTCCTCGACTGCGCCGTCCATGAGCGAACGGTCGGCGCGCAGCGCCTCGCGTTGATCCGGGTTGCGCATCAGGGCCAGCATCCCGCCCGTGATCACGTGTCGCGATGTTTCGTCACCGCCGATAAGTATCAGGAGGGTTTCTTGTACCAACGATTCGTCGTCGAGGTGTTCTCCGTCGATTTCAGCGTGGCACAGTACAGAGACGAGGTCGGTCTGTGGCTCGCGTGCTCGCCGGTCGGCGATGATCGCAAGTTGGAATTCGCGGAATTCGATCGCTGCCATCATCGCTTTCGTGGCCGCCTCGTCATCGCGAACGGTTGTTCCGCGGATGAGGTCATCGCTCCACCGCAGCAAGTCGTCGAATGACGACCTGGGAAACCCAAGCATGTCGCCAATGAGCAGCAACGGGAGCGGCGCCGCGATATCCCAGACGAAATCGCACTCACCTCGCTCGCTCACGCCATCGATGATCATGTCGCAAATCGCAACGATCTCTGATTCTTTGGCTCGCACGCGTTTTGGCGTGAAGCCTCGATTTACCAGCGAACGTCGCCGCTGATGTTGCGGGTCGTCCATCGAGATCATCATCGGGAGCGGGTCACCGTGTGGTCGCGGCGCCCGCGCGCTCGAAAATGTCGCAGGATCCTTTTCGATTCGCAGAATGTCGTGATAGCGAGTGATCGCCCAAGTGTCGGAATTGGCGTCGTAATACACCGGTGCGTGTTGTCGCATCCAGTGCCAGGTCTCATGGGGCTCGGTGGAATACCAGCGGCCATCGAGGAGGTCGATGTCATCGCGGCATGGGTGTTGCGGAGCACGAGGGGTCACGTCGTGATTTTGCACGACTGTCCGCTCGCTCTACAAGTACGTGGCGCGATGCTTGAAGTTCGGTCAATATCCGACTTGTGAGACATCCCAGTGCTCACGCTTCGTGGCATCTACGCTCGTGACATCTGGAATGACCCTGTGGAGGATGGCAACATGAGAGATGCTGAGCAACTTCAACAACAACAGCAACACCGCAGACGTACTCTGCGAGCGGTGGGTGCCACGCTGAGCGTCATTGCGGCACTCAGTCTTGGAGGGGCGAGTGCGTCCCTAGGGCCGCGGGATGTTCACCCGGTGGAGATACAGGTCAGGGTGGATCGCAGTGCGATTCTGCGCCAGCCTGGCGGACGAGCGATTCCAGTGTCGGTTTGGGTGAGTTGCGATATTGCCACGGTGGGCGAGATTGATTCTGTGCTCGAGATGCGCGTTCCTGGCCGGGATCGGCGCGTGCGGGTGGTTCGCAACGTTGCTGTTGCGTGCGACCCGACGCCGAGACGCACGGTATTGATCTTCGAGTCCCGAGATGGCTTCGCATTGGGCGACGCGTGGATTCACCTCGATGTTTCCGCTGGCTTTGTGGAAGAGTTTGCAACTGTCCACATTGGACCCAAGTTGATTCGCGTCCGTTGATGCTCAGATGTTGCCCTTGGAATTCCAGCCCGACAATGGCGGGTTGGTCTCGAGCCGAATAAATAGCTCTCCAGGTCGGCGTCATATGTACCGACACAATGAGTGGTAATTGCCCATCAGGGGTCGTCACCACGAACGGGTTCGATCATGGATGAATGAGCCCGCCCATCATGGAGGAGCAGCGCAATTATGCGTATTAACCAGAACATTGCGGCGTTCAACGCGTTCCGCAACCTTTCCGCTACCAACGGCATGCTCGGGAAAAGCCTCGAGAAACTGTCGTCGGGTTACCGTATCAACCGTGCTGCCGACGACGCGGCCGGTCTTGTGATCAGCCAGAGCCTTCGCGCTCAGGTGAGTGGCCTCAAAGTCGCAACCCGTAACGCCCAAGACGGTGTGAGTGTT
>SXHN01000065.1 GCA_005773635.1 Actinomycetota bacterium | reverse complement strand
GTTCGCGGCTGAAGCTTCTGGCGCGGCAGGAGTTGCATGGCGCACCGCTGGCAGTTCTCGCCAGGCTGCTCACGCGGAACGTCGAGCCGATCAACTTGCACGCAAGCTGCATGGCCTAAGCCCTCCGACGCTGGTTACGGTAGATACGGTGGTGCCGCTCACTGCACGTGAACTCGAAATCGCCCTGCTCGTGAGTCAAGGCCTGGCGTCTAAAGACATTGCACAACAGCTGGTTCTGTCTGCTCGTACGGTCAGTAACCATCTGCAGAACGCGTACGCGAAGCTTGGTGTAAGCCGCCGATCGGAACTTGTCGAGGCCCTTGGTCGCTATGGAGCACAGCTCTAAGAACGGCGGCACCCGTTTGCACGGATGCCGCCGTTGTAGTTGGGTAATTCAATGCTGCACCAGGAATTGCTTCCTCGCAGCGTGGATCATCCAACCAGGGTGAAATCGACTCCGGGGTTCAGCAGGCGGGCACGTGAGCAGCGGGCGCCGAGGCCGTCTGAGACGATGCGGTAGGTGTCGCTCGCGAACGCTGTGAAGCTGCCCAAGTCTTGGATGTAGGGCATCCCGGTACCGTCTTGATTACCAGACTCGACCCGGGCCCAAGTGGCGACGGTTGTGTCAACGCCCGCTCGTGTCCGAATGATCTGCATGCGCACGTAACCCTGCGTGAATTGTTCGCCGTCGAACATGTCGTATGTGCGGTTGACGAACCAACGGGTCGTGGCGGAGGTGGTGGGCTGAAATGTGCCCGTTGGCAAGGTAAACGAAGCGCTCGTTGCCGTCTGTGTTACCAACGGCAACACATAGCCGCTTGTGACATCGCCAACGCAGCTGCTGCCGTTGTGCGGTGCGGTTTGGGTGTCGATTCCAGGCGCGGCAACAGTCTGGTTGAGACGGCCGAAGTCGCTGCCGCAGTACCAACCGGTCGAGGAAGCCTTCGCCGCGGTGCCAGTGGCGCAGCCTTGCGGAAGCGCAAATTTCGGGGTGAGACCGAGTGAGAGGGTGCCTTCGGTGCCGCCGCCTGCGAGTCCGAGGCCTGGGGTGATTCCGGTGACGTCTCCGTTGGCGACCGTGATCTGCTTTTGGGTGCCGGTGCAGGCCGCTCGTGGTGTATCGCCCAGCGCTAGCTGAAAGACAGTTCCGTCAGTCTTCAAACACCCGGTGACCCGTTGCGGGGTCGGGTTGCCGCCGGTGACGGCACCGACAATTGTCGGGATCGCGAGGGCTCCTGCCGCTGCGAGCGCGGTGAGTTTGATACCCCTGCGCAGCAGGGTGTGGCGTAGTGGGGCCTCGAGGGTCGTGTTGTCCTGTTGGGTTTCGGCGGCAGCTGTTTTCGAGTGATTGGCTTTGCGGTTCATCGTGTTCTCCTGGTTGGTGGCCATCGTGGCCGTTGGGGTGGTGTTCCTTGTGATCACAGAATGCGCGAGGTCGTGGTTTGTCGCCCGAGTAGCGATTACTCAGTTGCCGCGAGATTCACCCGCCGATTACTCAGACGAGCCCTTTTTCGGTGTCGAGACGATACGGGCGGGCTCGCAATAGGCGTGTCGACGCGCGCCGGTAGCATCGGAGCATGGCAGTGGCGATTCCTACCGTTGAGCTCCATCCGTGGAACACGGAGTTCGAATGGATCGACCACTCAGGACCGTTTCGTAGGCTCACCGAGGCTCAAGCGCAGCAGTTTGATGAGCTTGGTTTTTTGGTGCTCGAAGATGTGTTCACCGACGATGAGTTGGCTCCGGTGATCGCCGCGATTGATGTGCATGAAGCCAAGACGGACGGGTTTCTTGCCGCGCAGCAAGGCGGTCGGTTCTCGATCGCGGAACACGGAGCGATCACGTTCAGCCTGTTCCCTGTGCTCGCCGATGAATCCGTGAAGCGCTTTGCGTCGCATCGGGTATTTGCTGAGCTCTGCCACGATCTTGTCGGGCCGAACGCTCGGCTCTATCACGACCAAGCCGTGTATAAAAAGCCTGAGAAGCCGCGGCGATTTCCGTGGCATCAAGACAACGGCTACACGTTCGTCACTCCGCAGCAGTACCTCACCTGTTGGGTTGCGCTCACCGATGCGACTACTGAGAACGGTTGCCCGCATGTGGTCCCAGGTTTGCATCGCATGGGTACATTGCTCCATCGCTACAACGACCCGTTGGGCTGGGAAATTTTTGAAGACCACCCTGAAGCGATCGCGGCGCCGGTGCGCAAAGGTGGCATCGTGGTGTTCTCGTCGTTGTCGCCTCATCTCACTGGCCCCAACACCACTAACGCGGTGCGCAAGTCGTACATCTTGCAATTCGCGCCCGATGGTGCGCGAATGCTCAAAGGCGATGTTTCACAACCGGCCGAGTCGAGTGTCGGCGTCGATGACCCGAACCGTCAGTTCGCAATCCTGGTCGAGGGAAAGCCAGTCGGTCAGTAACTCACAGCACCACAATGACCGGACGATGGCCGGGTGAAGCGGTCTCTTAAAAGTGCGTAGTGCAATGTGGTGGTACAGCAGTGTGTAGCAACGTGTGAAGGCGAGCTACTGCGCCGTGTTTGTGTTCGTCGATGAGGCCCGCGGCCGCGAGTACATGTGCCGATCCGCCACCGAGCACCAAACTTCCAAACGCGCCGACGTCGAGCGTAAGGTCCGCGGTCGAACGTCGCAACTGTTTCACGCCGCCGGCTTGAATGCGATACACGCCGGATGCGTGGCCGAGAGTGTCGACAATAGAAACCGTCACCGATCCGTCGCCCATTGAGCGCGATTCCAAGAGCGCGAGCGGATTCAGCGGTCGCATCCATAAACCGTCGGCCATTTGCTCCGCGACAAGGCCGCGGGCATCGTGCATCATCCAGCGCAACGGGTCATCGAGCTGAATTTCGCCTGCTTTGATGGTGGCGATGAGGTCGATGCCCAGCAAGAACGACCAGAGACGGCGGTGTGCTTGTGGAGTTGTCGCGAATACCGTATCGACCCAAAGGGTGCTCTTGGGCGAATCATGCTCCCAATGATCATCGACGTGATATTGCGCGTATCCATCGAAGGCGCCTTGAGCATCCGTGCTGACGACCTGCCACCCCTTCCACTCGCGGCCCGGCCACGCACGGAGGTTTGATTCCAACTCCCATTGCAAACCGTTGCGCGTGATTTCGCCGGCGCGGTCGCGACGGATGCGTGCGAACACTTGCGGTGCGATATTGCACAGCTCATCGGCGCCAACGAAGCGAATCGAACCGGTGTCGGATGTCGCAACTTTGGGTGTTCGCAGCGCGCTTCGGGATCGGTCGATGATGTATCCCAGACCGCGGGTGGCGGGTCCGAAGCCGAATCGGCCATAGATCGGATACTCCGCTGACCAAAGAATTGCGGCGGCTTGTTCACGTTCGACGGAGGCGGCCAAGTCGGAGCGCATCATCTTGGTGAGCACACCCCGGCGGCGATGCGTTGATTGCACAGTGATACCAGTAATTGCGTCAACGTCGACGTGGCCGCCGCCGGGCATCGTCATCGAGGTGTCGAAGGAACGGAAGGTGCCCGCAACCGCGCCCTCGATTTTGGCGATTGTGGAGCGACACCCTTCGTCGTGGAACCGCTGGCTCAACGCGATGTGATCCTCAATCGGTGCAGTGGAGTGGAACGTGCGGACCACTGCCGTGGCCCAGACCTCGATGTCATCAGCAGTCTTCACTCGGTGCAATGAAATGGCCATGATCGGCCACGCTAGCTACCCAACGCGAAGCAGCCGCGGCGATTTTCTGCTACTGGTTAGGCTCCTACGATGCGTGTAGCCATTGGAAACTGCCGGTTGTTCGTGGACGTTGAAGGCCTCGGGCTGGTGCCCGATGGCAACACCATGCGGGAACGGCCGGTGATGCTCACCCTGCACGGTGGGCCAGGCTTCGACCATTCGTCGTTCAAACCCGCGTTCGGGGAGCTCAGCGACGTTGCCCAGATCGTGTACTACGACCATCGTGGGCAAGGGCGATCCGATCGTCGCAGTGCACCTGAATGGAATCTCGCGCAATGGGCCGACGACGTCGTTGCACTCTGTGACACGCTCGGTATCGAAAACCCAATTGTGTACGGAGTGTCGTTTGGCGGAATGGTCGCGCTGAAATACGCGATACGTCATCCCCAACATCCGGCGAAAGTGATTCTCGACAGCACCACCGCGGTTAACGACATCGAAATCATGATCCCGGTATTCGAACGGCTCGGTGGCCCCGAAATCGCGCACCTTGCGCGCGCGTTTTGGAGCGGCCCAACTCCCGAGCTCATGAGCCGTTACCTGAACGAGTGCATGCCGCTCTACAACCGTCGAGCACGCCCCGACGGCAAGGCGGCGCAAGCTCGCACACTCGAGACTGCCAACTGGGATCTGTTCAATCATTGGTCAAACGGTGAAGAGACGAACTACGACCTCACCGGCGAATTGCGCAAAATTGCCAAACCGGTGCTTGTGCTTGCGGGCGAAGACGATCCGGTGTGTCCTGTCGTTGGGTCCCAACTCATCGCCGACGGCATTCCCTCTGGCCTAGGCACCTTCGAACGCTTTGATGATTGCGGCCACGGCGTGTGGCGCGACCAACCCGAAGCCGGGTTCGACGCCATTCGTCGGTTCATCACCAGCTAACGAGATATCGGCGTTTCTGCGTTACCGTGGGGGTATGGCGTTTGATGAAGGACTGGCTGAGCGAGTGCGCGACACCATTGAACATCCCGATGTAAAGGAGCGCAAAATGTTTGGAGGCCTTGCGTTCATGTGCCACGGGAACATGGCGTGCGGAGTGATTGGCTCTGAGCTGATGGTGCGCGTTGGTGTCAACGGTTGGGCCGATGCTCTGACACGGCCTCACACCCGTGAGATGGATTTCACGGGCCGTTCGATGAAGGGCATGGTGTACGTGGAACCCGACGGCTATGCAAGCGATGAGGACCTCACTGCGTGGATCGAACGCGGCCTCGCGTTTGCGAGGTCACTCCCAGCGAAGTAGCGCTGTGGGTTTGGCGCTCCATTGGCAGCGCCGTTGTGCTCCGACGCAGCCTTCAATCGCGGGTCTCGACTGGCCGCTGGCGTCTGTGCGAGGATGACGCGCATGCAGGTGCCTGAAACTCGTTATACGCGATCGGGCGACCTTTCGTTGGCCTATCAGCAATTTGGCGAAGGTCATCCACTGCTCATCGTGCCCGCACTGGTGTCGAATATCGAGGTCGCGTGGGAACACGAATACCTGAAGCGTATTTACGACATGCTTGGGCAACACGCGCAGGTAGTGCAATTCGACAAGCGAGGTATCGGCCTCTCCGATCGCCCTGATGTAGCGCCGACGCTTGAGGAACGTATCGACGACATCATTGCGGTGATGGACGCGGTCGGGTGGGAGCGAGCAAGCCTCATTGGCGTTTCTGAAGGTGGGGTGATGAGTCAGTTCTTCGCGGCGAGATACCCCGAACGGGTCGACAAGCTCGTTCTTCACAACACGGTTGCGCCGCGCCGGTATTGGGAACGTAGCGCCAGATTCGTCGAAGCGGACGACGCGCCGATTCTCGATGCGAATGAGATCTGGGCGCGTTTCCAAAGCATCGCCGAAGGCTGGCCCGACAACTCGCAGGAATTCGTCGATTGGTTTATGCCCGATCAGTCTGCGAACGAAGCGTTTGTGCGTTGGGTCGGCCGATTTCAACGTTTGTCCGCAAGCCCACGCGATTTCCGGCGCCAAATTGAGGGGGTGTTTGGCCTCGATGCCGGCGACGCGATCGAACGGATCAACGCGCCCACCTTGGTGGTTCATGTGAAGGGCGATCGGGTGTTGCCCGTCGCAGGGGCCCGCCTGCTTGCGGAAGTGATCCCGGACGCGCAGTATCTGGAAATTGTTGGCGACGATCACTTCTCGTGGGCATTGCCGAATTGGCGCGAGCTACTGGACCCCATGATCGAGTTTTGCACCGGGGAACGGGTGACGACGGTGGCGGCACGACGTTTCGCAACGGTGCTGTTCACCGACATCGTTGACTCCACTCGACAGTCGGCTGCGGTAGGCGATGCAAAGTGGCATCAGACGATCGACGCCCACGATCGCTTGGCCCGCAAACTGGTCGATCAGCACAGCGGTCGCGTGGTGAAGAGTACCGGCGATGGTTTGCTGGTGGTGTTTGATGTGCCATCGCAAGGCGTCGCGTGCGGCGTTGCGTTGTGCAACGAATTGCGCAACATTGGTGTCGAGATTCGGGCGGGTGTGCATGCGGGTGAAATCGAAGTGCACGATGATCTTGACATATCGGGGATTGCGGTCAACCTCGCGGCGCGCGTGGAACAAGCGGCTAGCGACGGAGAGCTCTGGGCCTCATCGACCGTGCGCGACATGATGCTCGGCGGCGCCGCAACGTTCGCCGACTGTGGCGAACATGCGCTCAAAGGCATCGAGGGCACATGGCGCCTTTTCGCGGTGCAATTCGACGGTTGATCTTCTTGCAGCGCAACGCCGCAGTGACGCATACTCCTGCGGCGGCCAGTAGTTTGACGCCAACATTGGTGCTGTAGTTGGAGGAATCATGGAATTGTTCGAAGTCGAAACCAAACAGAAGCTTCGGCGCGAAGAAGCGGCGAAGCAGTTGCACGCCATTGCCGATTCGCTTGAACGCAACAACGAACTTCGATTTAAACGTGGTGGCAAGCAGTTCAGCGTCGAGGTCCCCAACGAAGTTGAGCTGAAAGTCGAACTCGAGGTCGGTTCAGAATCCGAACTCGAAATCGAAATCTCCTGGTAGATCGG
>SXHN01000010.1 GCA_005773635.1 Actinomycetota bacterium | reverse complement strand
GGTACGTAGCGTGAGCCAATTGCAAGGTCGGCGCCTTCGCGGACCCGTCGGATGAGTTCGGGAAGCGACTCGGGTTGGTGGGAGAGGTCGGCGTCCATTTCGCACAAGATCTCGTAGCCTCGCTGTCGGCCAACCGCGAAACCGGCTCGGTACGCAGCCCCGAGGCCAGCCTTACCCGGGCGACGCAATACTTCGATTTGGCCGAGTTCCTCTCCGAGCTTTTCGGCGAGTTCGGCCGTTCCGTCGCCACTATTGTCATCGAGAACCAAGATGTCGGCGTCGGGAGCGGCGAGGCGAGTCCGGCGCAGCACTTCCTCGATGTTTTCGATTTCTTTATACGTGGGGATACACACCAACGCGCGCATACGGACAGCTCCTATGAAGCAAGCTTTGCGCGTGGTTGCCGCGCAATAGCGAACAGCACTGGTGTAGTGCGATTGACGGATTCAGTAATGAACAGGTGAGTGTGGTCGATGCCTGAGCCGATGCCTGTGGTGTCGGAGCCGAGAAACTTGTAGACGATAGGAAGAACCCGTTCGTATGCCCACACGTAGGTCTTGTGCGGAAGACGCTTGCGCAATTTGAAGACATCGAGTTTGAGCAGTTTTTCGCCGGATGCTCGGCGCTTCGCAAAATCTTCCTGCACCGCTTCGTCGCCTTCGAGGCCAAGGATTTGAACTTCGTCGAAAAATAGGCGAAGCAGCGATTCCAGTTGTGGCGGTTCGAAGTCGTAGACATGAAATGGATTTTCAAAATCGGCAGGAGCATTGGGACAGAGCACGAAAACGGTGCCGTCTTCGGCTACAACCCGAGCGAGTTCGGCGACATGAGTTTCTGGCTGCGTGAAGTGCTCGATCACGTGTGAGGAACACACGTACTGGATGCTGCGATCCTTCAGCGCGATTTTTCCTCCGTCCATAGAAGCGAATCCCATGTGGTTCGGGCCGCCATGTTGACGTTGTGCACTGATCGCTGTCGGTGGGTCGTAGTCGATGCCTACAACGAAGCGTTCGGTTGCCGCCATCATCGAAGTTGCGTCACCGAGACCGCTGCCAACGTCGAGTACAACACCGTTGCCGAGTCGCGCCGCAACCTCGCGGTATCCCGCCTCGTGTAAAGCCAGCAAGGAGTCTGGTGTCGACCCTTCAATTGGTCGTTCTCCGGTGAGTTTCATTCGGGGCAGCGTAGCGGCAGCGAACGGTATCTTTTGACCTGCTGCTCCGATACACTCGCCCGCCGTGGCCGACGACCGACGCGCAATCGAAGAGTTGCGCTCCCTTGCGGCATCCGCTGGTATCAAGCGGATCCACGTACTGGCATGGCGAGACCTCGACGACCCAGAAGCGGGCGGCTCTGAACTCCATGCCCATGAAATCTTGCGGCTCTGGGCGGAAGCCGACCTCGACATCAACATGCGCACATCGTTCGCGCCCGGCACGAGCCAAGTTGAATGGCGCGACGGCTATCGGGTCATACGTAAAGCGGGGCGCTACATGGTGTTTCCTCGCGCCGCGTTTTCAGAAATGGTGGGTTGGCATGGGGCGCGCGACGCGCTTGTGGAGATCTGGAATGGCATGCCCTTTTTGTCTCCGGTGTGGAGCCGAGGGCCGAAAATGGCTTGGCTCCACCACGTTCACGACACAATGTGGGAAATGTCACTTCCGCCGCGACTTGCGAAATTAGGGCGCAATATTGAGTTCAAATACGCGCCGCCTGCATACAAGCTCACGCGCACGCCCATCGTGACGCTGTCACAAAGTTCGAAACAGCAACTCGTGTCCAAGCTGGGGTTTCGGGAAAAGTCCGTGTCGGTCGTACCAGTTGGGATTAGTGCCGCCTATTCGCCTGGAGGAACAAAATCGACTGTGCCGCTCGTTGTCGCGTGTGGCCGCCTTGTTGCAGTCAAGCAGTTTCACTTGTTGGTTGAGGCAATCGTCAACGTACGCGCGACTGTTGCCGACGCGGAACTGGTAATCGTTGGCGAGGGCTACGAGCGAGGTGCACTTGAACAACAGATTGAGGCTGCGGGTGCGACGTCGTACATCAAGCTCGTCGGATTCGTAAGCGAGTCTGAAAAGATTGACTGGTACCGCCGAGCCTGGGTGCTCGCTAGCGCATCGGCTCATGAGGGATGGGGGATGACGGTGACCGAAGCCGCGGCGTGCGGTACACCCTCGGTCGCAACCGATATTGCCGGGCATCGCGATGCGGTTGCCGATGGCACGAGTGGTCTTCTCGTCAAGGCTCCAGAAATCGCGGCCGCGCTCACGCAGGTACTCGGCGATTCGACATTACGACAACGGCTCACGTCGGGAGCGCTTGAACATTCGCGCCAGTTTACGTGGGCTGCTGCTGCTCGTGACACGTTGAAGGTTCTTTGTGCACAAGCGCAGCGCTACTCCCGGTGAAATTTCGAGTTAGCGACCAATCAGCGCGTCACCCAACCCGATTGACAACTGCATGGACGCAGCTCGGGTTGATCGCTATAGCGATTCTTGCCTACCTGCCTCCGCTGCTAACTCATCGTGGCCGTGTTGCAGCAGACACAAAGAGCTATCTCTACCTCGACCCAGCACGAATGTTGGGGCGAGCGGCGGCAATGTGGGACGCCAATATCGGCTTCGGCACCGTGACGCACCAGAACATTGGGTACCTGTTTCCAATGGGTCCGTACTACTGGTTGATGGATCAGATCGGATCGCCCGACTGGGTCGCGCAACGCATTTGGCTAGGAACGCTCGTTGCCGGCGCTGGATACGGCATGGTCTATTTGTGTCGGACATTGCACATCCGCGGGCCTGGAGTTCCGGTTGCGATTCTCGCGTTTATGTTCAGCCCGTATTCGCTGCACTACGCCGCTCGTATTTCGGTGTTGCTAGGTCCGTGGGCGGCACTTCCGTGGATGATCGCGTTAGTGGTCAAGGCGTCGCGAGACCCACACGGCTGGCGCTATCCGGCGATATTTGCGATCGTCGTGCAGCTAGTTGGTGGCGTCAACGCGACCGCGTTGCTGTTCGCTGGTCTTGGGCCAGCGTTGTGGTTGGTGTGGTCGTGGTTGGGTGCTCGCGACTCAACGCTCAGTGAAGTGCTGTCGGTCACGTGGCGCATTGGCACTGCGACTGTGCTCGCGTCTGCGTGGTGGATTGCCGGTCTCTCACTCCAGAGTGGCTACGGACTCGACATTCTGCAGTATACCGAGACGATTAAGGCAGTCGCTCGGACGTCGTCACCGCACGAGGTAATGCGCGGCCTCGGCTATTGGTTCTTTTACGGTCGTGATCGAATTGGGCCGTGGATCGAAGCGGCTACGAACTACACCCAGCGGCCGCGAATTATCGTAACGGGCTACGCGATTGCATCTCTCAGCTTGCTGTCGCTTGCAACGGTTCGATGGAAGTACCGCGGATATTTCGTGCTGCTTGCAGTGACAGGTGTCGTCATTGCAGTTGGCGCACATCCCTACGACACTCCAACTCCACTCGGAGCGCTGTTCAAAGATTTTGCGAACTCAAGTAGCGCAGGCTTGGCGTTGCGAAGTACTGGGCGCGCTGATCCTTTGGTGATTTTGGGATTCGCGATGTTGCTTGGTGTGGGAGTGACAACCGCGACGCGCTGGCTCCAGCGTCACATTCGTTGGAATCGTTTCGCCTTTGTGGTGTCTCCGGTGGTCATTGTCTTGGTTTTATCGAACTTTCCGGCGTTGTATGACGGCACGTATTATGGCTCCAACCTGGAACGCGAGGAAACCATCCCGCAGCGATACAACGATTTGGCTCGATACCTTGACGCCACGGATCGTGGCGCACGGGTATTGGAATTGCCTGGTGCTGACTTCGCTTCCTACACCTTCGGCAATACCGTCGATCCGGTAACTCCGGGCCTGTCTGACAAGCCGTATGTAGCGCGTGAACTCATTCCGTTCGGCAGCGCTCCATCTGCCGACCTATTGAATGCGTTTGATCGTCGGTTGCAAGAAGGCACTGCAAGCCCAGAAGGATTCATCGAAATACTGCAACGTGCAGGGATCGACACGGTTGTGGTTCGCAATGACATCCAATGGGAACGCTACAACTTGGTACGACCGCGCGAACTCTCTCGATTTCTCGGCGAAGTGCAAGGGCTCCGAGTTGATCGTACGTTTGGTGATCTGATTCTCGACAACAATGTCCTCGGTATTACCGACGAACGTACTTTGAATCCGGAGTCGCTTGGCGTCGCGAGGCCGCGGTCAATCGTGGTGTTCAAGGTCCCGGGGACGTCTGCGATCGTCCGCACTCAGAGCGCCGATGCACCCGTGATCGTCGACGGCGATGGTGAGGGTTTGGTGGATGCTGCCGATAGTGGCGCGCTCTCCGGGGGCGGCACAGTGTTGTACTCCGCGCCATTCGAACAACGGCCCGAAGCTTTGAAGTCCGTTGCCGGGGATCGCGCGGTTCTCGTATTGACCGATCAGAATCGTCGACGAGCTCGCCGGTGGAGCACCGTTCTCGACAACACCGGTTACACCGAACGAGCCGGTGAACAACCGTTGCGCGTCGATGTGGGCGATAATCGACTCCCCGTGTTCCCCGTCGCAACCGATGATGCCCGCACCGTCACCGAACTGGTTGGCGCTGAACGCGTGCAAGCCACCGCGTACGGTAACCCGATCAGTTTGACACCAGAAGATCGACCGATCTTCGCGTTCGACGGCGACCGTGAAACACGTTGGTCGGTCGGCGCTTTTGACAAAGTGGTCGGTCAGCGCATTGAAATTGATGCTAACGACACCATCAGCACGGATCGCATCCGTTTGTTACAGATCATCAATGGCCCACGAGACCGATACATCACATCGGTCCAATTGCGTTTTGACGGAGGTAGACCGATTTCGGTGCCTCTGGGCCCGCAATCTCGAGACGAGCGCGGCGATGGGCAAGTCGTGCAGTTTCCGAACCGAAGTTTTAAATCGATGACGGTCGAGATTACCGGTACGAATCGCGAGGACGGACCTTTGTACGGGGGTATGTCTGCAGTCGGTTTCCAAGAAATCGAGGTCGCCGACACTGCGACACCCGATTCGCCAATACGGGTCAAGGAAATCACCCGTTTGCCGAACGACATGTTGAAGGCGTTTGGCTCTGAGTCACTGGAACACCCGCTTGTGGTGACGTTGACGCGGGCTCGTGTCCGAGAAGTTCCACCGCGGTCCGACGAAGAGACGTCAATGGTGCGTTCGTTCGAATTACCAACGGATCGACGCTTCATGCTGGCTGGTGATGCTCGGGTGTTCCCGTATGCGATCGACCCCCGCGAAATCGACAAAGTGTTGGGGGCAACCGGAGACGTGCAAGCTTGGGCCAATCAGTTTCTTCCCGGATGCTTGGCCTGTCGCGGCGCGGCTGCGTTTGATGGCGATTCGAATACTGCGTGGACGACGCCAGTGAATGCGGTACTCGACCAATGGCTCAAAGTGCAGTCGCCGATTCCAGTCAAACTCGATCACTTCGATCTCGAGCTCATCGCCGACCCGCGCCATTCGCTGCCTACCGAGGTACTCGTTGAGGTTGGGGGAGAATCGGCGAGAGTGCCGGTGCCGCCGATCACATCAGGGACCAAGATAGGAACGCGCAAGAAGGTGCGAATCAAATTCCCTGCCATGACCGGGACATTGGTGAAGTTCACGATCACCAAAATCGAAAAGAAAACGACGAAGAGCTATTACGCAGGCGACGCGTTACTGGATCTACCCGTGTCGGTTGCAGAGGTCGACGCCGGTGGATTGCGCGTCAGTGCGTATCCCGAACAAATACCTTCCCCCTGTCGGCGCGACTTAGTCACCGTGAACGGCGAAGCAATTGGGATCCGCATCGTCGGCACGCAAACTCGTGCGCTCGCGACTGATCCGCTTTCGGTTTCGCTTTGCGAGACAAATGCAATCCAATTGCGACAGGGCCGCAACCTGATCGAGGTGGTTCCCGGCAGTTCGGTTGCGGTACAACTCGATCGTCTGGTGCTCAGTTCGGCACCCGGAGGTGGCGCCGCGCCGGTCGCGGACGTGATTCCGCAACGGCCAAGTCCGCCGAAGGTCGTGGTCAGCGAAGGTCGTACCAAGTTCACGGTATCGGTGAGTGCAGCAAACGAACCGTTCTGGTTGGTGCTTGGGCAAAGTAACAACGAGGGTTGGCGCGCTTCGATCAACGGACGCGGCTCGTTAGGTGGATCAACCTTGGTTGAAGGGTTTGCGAACGGGTGGCGAATTGATCCTGCGGGCAAGCCCAATTTCACTGTCACGGTGGAATGGGAACCTCAGCGGCGCGTTTGGATTGCCGGTGCGATTTCGATGGTTTCGATCCTCGCTTGCGTCATCATTGTTATCGTCACCGGAGTGCGAAGTCGAGCACGTACTCGCCAAGCTCGCGCGCTGCCCGAAGCAGCCGGCGCCGTGCGTATCGACGTACTTGAAGATTCGCAGTGGGCCTGGCAGGGTTCGCGCGTATCGCTTCCACCCCTGCGCGCAGCCGGGTTGGCTGTGCTGATTGGAGCGGTTACCGGGTTCGTCAGCTCCATTCCTATGGGCCTCGGCATCATGATCGCGGTACTTGTCGCTAACCGCTGGCCACTCACTCGATCGTTGTTCGGCGTGGGCGGCGCGGCGTTGCTCGGGGTGATCGGGCTGTATATTGCCCAGGCCCAATACCGGCATGCCTACCCGGCGGTATTCGAATGGCCCACGTTGTCCGACAACATGATTGTTCCCGCGTGGATTTCATTGCTCGTGCCATGTGCGATGGTCGTGCTCGACGCGGCGACCAATCGCCGTCGACGTGCGGCTGATCCCAAGATCGATCCACTGCAAAATTCGATTCGCGATGAAAAAGGAGAAGACCGTGACTGATGGCCCGTGGCTTGGGGATGCATGTTCGCTGGTTGATGAATTTCGCAAGCACAACCGTTCGCCGCGTGAAGAGCTTGATGCCTCATTGGCAGCGGTGGAGGGTTCAGAGCTCAACGCGTTCAGCCATGTCGATGCGGAACGCGCCTACGCGTGGTGCGACGGCGCGGATATTGCGAAACCGTTCGGCGGTGTGCCATTCGGTGTGAAAGAACTCACGTCGGTCGAAGGTTGGCCCGCGACTGAAGCGTCGTTGGTGTTCAAGAACGACATTGCAACCAAGACATCCACGATGGTGAAGCGACTTATCAACGACGGCGGGATGGTCCCGTTTGGGCTCACAACTTCGTCAGAGTTCGGCGGGATCAACCTCACGCGCACGAAATTGAACGGCGCGACGAAGAATCCATGGAATGTTGCGCACACTCCCGGTGGTTCATCAGGTGGCGCTGCGGCGGCGGTCGCTGGCGGTCTGTGTTCGATTGCCACCGGCGGTGATGGCGGAGGATCGATTCGAATACCTGCCGGTTTTACAGGGTTAGTGGGGTTGAAACACACCTACGGCCGTATCCCAAAAGGTCCTTCGATGGTAATGGCCTCGCTAACCGCGGTTTCCGGATGTTTGGCGCGCTCGATTCGTGACGCGGCGCGTTGGATTGACGTGGCTAACGGGCACGATTCTCGCGACCCATATTCACTGCCCCGTGTTGACGGTTGGGAATCGGGCCTCGGCACGTATCGCGAGTCGCTTCGAGGAAAGCGCGTTGCGATCGTGCCAGGGCTTGGGCGAGCAATTGTGCACCCGGAGTTGGCTGAGGCAGTGCGGCGACACGCGGCGATGCTGATAGCCGATGCTGGGCTCGCGGTTGTGGAAATAGAAATGCCGATTCCCGAGCTGTCGTGGGAGTGGGCAATTGCCGGTATGTCGGAGATCGTGATGGAGCTCGGCGACCGCTATCCCGATTGCGCTGATGATCTCACCCCCGAGATTGCGTTCGGATTGAAGATGGCGCACAAGATCTATGACATCAAGGCTCGAGGCCGTATTGAGGCGCAACGAGTCAAGATGAATGAAACGATGGCGGAGGTCTTCGATCAGGTCGACTTCGTGATCGGCGCGACAAACCCCGACATCGCGTTTGATTGCAATGGCCCCATGCCCCAAGAGGTGGATGGCGAAAAGGTGGGGTTTGGCAATAACGGTGCGCTCACGATTCCTGCGAATATTTATGGCAGCCCGGCGATCCAGATACCTATCGGCGTCTCCGAGCGCGGCGGCTTGCCCTACGGAATGCAGATTCTCGCGCCCCACCACCGGGAGGCCTGGCTGCTCGATCTTGGCCTCATCGCGGAAGCCGAGCGGCCCTGGAGTTTGGTCGCCCCATAATGCCACGCTCGACGAGCTTGCTCTGGGCAATACTGGCGTTATGAGTGTAGACACGGTCGTCCTGCAAGATGCCACGTTGACGCGTGTCGGCTATATCGATGTAGCGATCGATCCAGCAGCGGCTGGACTACTTGCCGAAGATTTCGCCGACATCGATTGGCGTGAACCGCTTTGGACCGAAGGTGATCAGTTGCGCGCGGGTGCCGCAGTTTGGTTTGCAGATATCGACGGTCAACGCTTGGCATTTGATCCGGTGCAGGCTGCCGATCCTGTTTTGCGGTCAGATCCTGACACAGAGCGGTCGCAGCAGACAGCTATTGCCGAACTCTTAGTTGTGTCGGGTTTTGATCGGGCCAGTGTTGATGTCCTAGTGATGACACACATCGAAGGTGTCGGGATGTGCGCATGGCACAACGACGACGGCTCGTGGTCGCCGTTCTTCCCCAATGCGAACGTCATCGTCAGTGCGCCCGCCCTGGAGAGCTTTCTCGCTCGCGAACGCGTTGGTGACCTCGATATTGAATACGATGCATGGCACGCGCTCATCGACCAGGGTGTTGTGAGCACATATGTCGACGGCGATTCGGTCGTCGATGGCGTGCGCGCCCAAGTCACTGGGGCCCATTGTCCTGGCCACTCAATTCTGCATTTCGGCCCTGATGCCTATTCGCCAGAGGCGACGATGTTGGGTCATCTTGCAATATCACCCGTACATTTGGCGACCGGTGAATGCCCGTTGCAGCATCCCGACCCCGCAACGGCCTGGTCGGCTCTCAGCGCTGCCGCCGAGGACGGTCGTATCCTGATTGGCCCATTGTGGCCAGCGCCCGGCGGCGGTCGGTGGATGAACAACGAGTTCATTGCCACACCCGGGGCTTAGCGACGCTGGGCAGTGTGGCCTCGGGCGCGTCAAAATTTGGTGGAATCGCGAACCGAATCGTGCTGCCTAGCGTCGGAGTGTCTGTGACAGGAGACCTCCAAAACCTCAACGACTGGCTCGACGCGAGCTACGCCAAGGCGTATCGCACGGCGTTCATGATCTGTCGAAACCCTGACGACGCTCGGGAAGCGGTGCAGGACGCGTTCCTGCGCGCGTGGCGATTTCGGGCCTCGCTTCCGCCCGATGATGGTCGCGAGCCATGGTTGTATCGAGTCATCGTCAACTCGTGTTACTCGAAACTGCGCCAGGAAATCCCACGAAGAGATCGCGAGCGCGACCGCTTCGATGAAGTTGATGCTGAAAGGCTAGCGGACACCGCCGACGGCCCTGAGGTGGCTGCTGAACGCGGAATGTTCGCTGACGGAGTTGCAATTGCGGTTGCGCGATTGCCCGAGGCGCTGCGCGTGCCGCTTGTATTGCGCTATTGGACTGGCTTATCGGAGCGTGAGATCGCGCTTGCGATTCGCCGGCGGCCCGGCACTGTCAAATCTCGGCTTCATGAAGCGCGGAAGCGATTGGCGAGTGATCCAAGTTTGGTTGGGTTCGCGCAAGAACTGTTAGGAGCAGCGCAATGAATGATCAAGGATCGATGACCGAAGCCGAAGTTGGAGCGATGTTGGGCGTCTTGGGCGATTCCATCGAAACTCCAGCCGACGGACCGCAGTCGATACTCGAACTAGCAGGAGTGCGGCGGGTTGCGAGCGGGGTCGACGACGATGATCGAGTAGATGTTCGTCGCAGCGGCGTAGCTCGCTGGAAACTCATCGCAGCAAGTGCCGCGGTGCTCACGCTGGTGGGCGGCACCTTCGTCGCGCTGACTGGCTCGACGGGATACACGACGCGCATGAGCAAACTGAAAGAATCAGTCGTTAGCGACGACTTTCACGGCGGCGGCGGCAAAGCAAATGAAGCTCGTGGCGTGCGTGACACCACGCTCACCGACTCGAGCGCCGCAAAATCCACGGCGAACTACTACAAGTCTGGGCCGGGGCCGATTACCACCTCAGCAGACACGGTGCCTGCGTCTGCTGGACCCTCGCCGTTGACGGATCAGCCGAAGTTGCAAAAGAACGGATCGGTCGATTTGGAATTGCGCCGTTCCACATTGATGGAGCGTTACGACGATATCAATCGCATTGCCAAGGTGAATGGCGGGTACCTCGCCGATGGCAAGACCGATGAGGTCGGCACAGTGCCGCGAGCGAGCGCCACGATCCGTGTGCCGGTTGCGCGTTTCGAAGGCACCCTTGCTTCGGTCACCGCACTTGCCGGGAAGAAATCTGGCAACCGAGTGGTCTCGCGCACCGCCACAAGTGCCGACGTGACTGCGGCCTTTGCCGACGTCGAGGCGCGCTTGCGTGCGGCGACTGCGGAACGAGATCAAGTATCGCTCGTGCTGTCGAAGGCGACCACGATCGGCGATATTCTTGCGGTCCGCGATCGACTGAACCTGGTGCAGACCGAGGTTGACCGCCTGCAGGGCCAGATCAATGTCTTCAACGACCAAACCTCGTATGCGTCGATTGCGGTCAGCCTGCACGAGAAGCCGGAAGCGGGCGAGATCGCAACGGAGCCGAAGCCAGAAACGGGTCTCTCGAAGGCCTGGACTGATGCCCGAAAAGGTTTCAGTCGTTCGATCGAGTGGATTGTCGCCCGGAGCGGCAAAGCCGTGGTGCTGTTCGCCGGGATCTTCGCGATGCTGTTCTTACTTAAACATCTCTACCCAGTCATGCGCCGCACGCTGCTCTAACCCACTGGGTGGGGTACGGTCTGGCGTATGAAAATGACGATTTTGAATGGCGAGCGCGCCACAACCGTTGACAGCGATAGTGGCTCCAGCATCGGTGTTGCCGACCTGTTGAACGCAACCGGTTGGCAACTCAAAGCCGAAGGTCTCTGCCAAGGCGATGTGTGCGTACCGGTCCGCGATCGCAACGAATTGGTAGTAGATGATGCAGTTGATTTGGCGGCGTTTGCGAAGGCGCTTCGCCGCCCAGTCGTAATCGACGCGGGCGCGGGCGTCGCCGCACTTGGCGAATCGACCGCCGAAGTCGGCGACAAACTGCACAATCGAATTGCTCCTGATTTCACGCTTGCCGATATCAACGGGCAGGAAATGACCATGTCGAAGATCGGCCGCAAGAAAAAAGTCTTGGTTGTTTGGTCGAGTTGGTGAGGCTGTCGATATGACCTGCCCGGGTGGCAGGCACTGCAAGAAGAGCTTGAATCATTCGGATTTACCGTCGTAGCGGTCGCACTCGACGAAGTCGCAGCGGCGCGAGAATGGGTCGAAGCCGCGAATCCGACCTACCCCTGCGTCATCGATCCCAACCACGTCGTTGCGGAGCGTTACGGGTTCATCAACGTGCCGAGCTGTGTTTGGATCGATGAAGACGATCGGATTGTGCGACCGCCTGATGTAACGCCCGTGAACGATCTGTTTAAAGACTTCACCGGAATCGATTCGAGTCTTCACCACGAAGAGTTACGCGCTTGGGTGAAAGGTGGCGTGTTGCCGCTGGCCCTCGCCGATGTCGGCAAGCTGCAGAACGTGCCAACTGGCGACGACGAACTTGCGCGGCTTCACCGTCGAGTCGCCGCGCATCTTCACCGTGTCGGCAACGACGATGCAGCAGGCCCTCACTTCGAGACGGCACGCACACTTGCACCCTGGGACTGGACGATCCATCGCGGCTCGTTGCCGCTTGAAGGCGATGACCCATTCGGGAAATCCTTCTTCGACTACGTGGAGAACTGGGGAGCCAACGGAGCACCTGGCTATGCCTGGGGTAACTCCGCGCTACGCAGCGATCGGTCCTCCACCGACTAGAACAGGGCCGTGCCTGAACCCGATGGATTGCAAACCGGAGTCGAGATCACCTGGTCTGAGTTCGATGCCATACGGGTGCGTGATTTGTACGCAATCTTGGCATTGCGCAGCGAGATTTTCGTCGTCGAGCAGGCGTGTGTATTTCAAGATATAGATGGCCGCGATCTGCTGCCCGGCAACGCCCATGCTTGGATTCGCGACGGCGATCAGATTGTGGCGTATTTACGTGCGTTTCCGTGCCGCGATGGGGGAGTGAAGCTGTCGCGTGTCGTCACTGCCGCGTCGCACCGCGCGCTCGGGCACGCGGCTGCGCTGATGCAAGAAGCCGTCGAACGATTCCCAACCGCCGAATTGGTCCTCGACGCTCAGAGCCGTCTTGAAGCCTGGTACCAGCGATTCGGGTTCGTGGTCGACGGCGAGCGGTTTCTTGAAGACGATATTTGGCACACGCCAATGCGGCTCACAAGATAGATCGAGCACTCGCCAGCCCCGAACATCACCGCGATCTGTAAATGGGTCACAGAAAACCGACTCGCGTGCGCGACGATGGTGGGAATGTTGTCGATACGCGATGTCTCAGTTGAGGTAGGAGGTCGTCTCACCGCAGTGGGCGCGTCCTTCACGCTGCGCGCCGGCGACAAGGCCGGTCTCGTGGGCCGCAACGGCGCGGGCAAGACTTCGTTGCTCAAAGTCATTGGCGGTGAGAACGAGCCTGCCGCGGGAGTGATTTCGCGCCCGAAGGCCTTCGGATATCTCACCCAAGACCCGAAAAAGCGCGGCACCGGGGTCGATGCGAATGGCTTATCGCACGTGTTGAGCGGTCGCGGGCTCGATCTGTTGGCGCAACGTCTCGAAAAGTTGCGTCTTGACATTGAGCTTGACCCTTCTGAACGAAACATCACCAAGCTGACCCGTACCCAAGAGGAGTTTGAACGACTCGACGGCTACGCCGCGGAATCGGAAGTGCGCACGATTGCTGCGGGCCTAGGTCTCAAAAGCGACCGTCTCGATATGCCTATCGACGCGCTTTCCGGAGGGGAGCGTCGGCGCGTGGAGCTCGCCCGCATCTTGTTTGCGGGCAGCGATGCCTTGATGCTCGACGAACCAACGAACCACCTCGACGTCGACGCCAAGGAATGGCTCATGGGGTTTCTCAAGTCGTATCGTGGGGCGTTACTGGTAGTGAGCCACGACCTTGAGTTGCTCGACAAGGCCATCACCCGCGTGCTACATCTCGATGAAGGTGAACTCATCGAATACAAAGGTACGTATACGCAATACAAGACCGCGCGCAAGGCCGATGAAGAACGACGCGGCAAAGTTGTCGCCCGCCAGGAATCAGAGATCAAACGATTGTCGACATTGGCCGATTCGATGCGTGGGCAAACTCAAAAACGCGCTCGCGTGGCGAAGACCCTTGACAATCGCGTCGACAAGATGGAAGCCACCAAGCTCACCGCAGCCAAGAAAGAACGGGTAATGCGAGTGCGGCTCCCCGACCCTCCACGCGCCGGAGAAGTGGTGTTGCAAGCTCACGAGCTCGCCAAGGCTTTTGGTCGTAACACGGTGTTCGAAGACGTGACATTCGATATTGGCCGCGGTGAACGAGTACTTGTCATGGGGCTCAACGGCGCGGGCAAGACCACGCTGCTCAAGATCCTCACCGGAGCGATCGAACAAGACCTCGGTGATTACAAGCTCGGGCACAAGGTATCGATGGGCTATTTCGCTCAGGAACATGAGACTGTCAAGGCCGGTCACGATCTGATGTCGCACATGCAAGAACATGCACCAGTACTCACTGATCAGCAACGCCGCGATCTTCTTGGCATGTTCAACTTGTCGGGCGATATGGCCAAACAAGACGCTTCGACATTGAGTGGTGGCGAGAAGACGAAACTCGCGCTCGCGATGCTCGTGGGCGGCAGCCACAACCTGTTGCTGCTCGACGAACCCACCAATAACCTCGACCCTCCATCACGTACCGCGGTCGGCACAGCACTGCACGGGTGGAAAGGCGCGATGATTCTCGTGAGCCACGATCCAGAATTCGTTGCCGAACTTGCGCCGCAACGAGTACTCATGATGCCAGAAGGCACGCTCGATTACTGGTCCAACGACTATTTAGATCTTGTCAGCCTCGCCTGACTACTGCGCCTGCTCCGCCGGGTTTTTGGTTTTGCGCGCGTGGGACACCCCGTTTGGGCGTTCCGAGCGGATCAGAAAGTTGCGCATGCTTGACGTTTGGGCGTTTGGGGTGGAAACTGACGGCGTCGTCACATCGTCGCGACCAGGGGGTCATTGTTATGAAGCCAGCATCGAAGCTGCTCGGATGTGCGTTTGCAACGGTAATCGCCTTGTCGGCGTGTGCCTCTGATCCCGCAGCCGTGACGACCGAAACTCCCGTCAAGCAAGGTCTGGCAACGACTACCTCCGTTGAACAGCAACCACTGAGCGACAGTTTTCGCGGCGTGACGAAAGAGAAAATCAAAGTCGGAATCATGGTCATCGATCAGGATTGCATCAAAGATTTCGTTGATAGTTCTCGTGGCCCGCAGCAAGCAATCGCAGAGGCGTCGATTAGCTACATCAATGACAACGGCGGTGTGCTAGGTCGTGAAATCGAACCCGTGTTCAAGAAATACTGTCCAATCCCGGGACGGCAACCCGACCCACTGACACTGTGTACATCGTTGGCTGACGACGACAAGGTGTTTGCAGTCCTCGGAGTCTTCATCGACTTCAGCGGCGACGGCCAGAAATGCCTTACCAAGGACAAAGCGACGATCATGATCGGCCATGAGATCAACCAATTCATGATCGATGATTCGATACCTGGGCTTCTCTTGACTCCGGACTCCACGAAGGAAGGCGTCGCGTCAACTGCGATCAACCTCGCATACAAAGAGGGCAAGCTTGACGGACTTGTCGTTGCGACGTTGGGCGATCAGGACACCGCCGCCAAAGTGAACAAGCCGATCGTGCTCCCGCTACTCAAGAAACTAGGAGTTAAGACCGGATCCGCCGCAACGATCAGCATTACCGGCACCGATACCTCGGCCGCGCAGGCCCAAATGGACGGATTCGTTGAACGATGGAAGTCTGAAGACGTCGGCGCAGTGTTCATCTCCGGCAATCAGGCATCTGCAAAGCAGTTCGTGGAGAAAATCAAAAAGGAGCTTCCGGATGCATTGATAATCACTGATGTCTCGTCGGCAGCATCGCAAGCTCGCGATCTCACCAATGCGTTGAAAGGTACTGGTAGACCGAATCCCTATGAGGGCATGTTGAGTGCCGACGGACAGAGCGTTACCGACCGTTGGGACAACAAGAATGACCTTCTGAAGGAATGCGTACAGGCTTGGGAGGACGCATCGGGAACAACGTTGCTCGGGCCGGGCGAAGCAAAGAATGACAAGAACGGCGATCGCGAGGAGACCCACGTTGGGGTCACCGATTTCTGCGGCGAGCTATTGATGTTCAAGGTCATCGCGGAGCGCGCGGGCGGGAACCTCACCAATGATTCTTGGATCGCGGCCGTGAACAGTTTTGGCCCGATCAAGTTGGTGGCTACCGATTATGCGTCGCTGTGCACAGGCAAGTATTCGGCAGATGACGCGGCCCGACTGGTTTCGTTCGATTCCTCGTTAGGCAATCAGGGCGGCGAGTGGGACCCGATTACCGAGATTGGTGATTCATCAAACGGCGCGTGCAAAAAGTCGGCGTAGCCGTTGGTCCAAAAACCGACCGGTTGCTACAACGCAGTGTCGCTGCGCTCGATGGCGCGTTGATCGCTGCCGAGGTACGAGGCCACCACAAGCGGATTGCTTCTGATTTCTAGCGGGGTTCCTTCGGCGATCACTTGGCCGGCCTCAAGGCAGTAAATGCGGTCGCTGATTGCCATGATCATGGGCATGTCATGCTCGACGATCACTATGGTCGCATCAAGTTCTTGACGTACTCGCAGGATCAGTGGACCGAATGCTTCGGCTTCCCGCTGCGCTACGCCCGCGGTGGGTTCGTCGAGACAAATTACGCGTGGCTGTACGGCAAGCATCGCCGTGAGCTCAACGATGCGGCGGGTGCCGGTCGACAGCTCCGCGATGTACCTATCGCTGTAACGTCCCAAACCGAGGAAATCAATGAGTTCGTTGGCTTGGACCAGCCGCCGCTTTTCGCGCGATAGAGAAGCCGGAAGAGCGAGTGCACTGCTCCAAAATCCAGTCCGCTCGCGTGCTTCAAGCGCTAGCAGCACTGTTTCACGGACGGTCAGCTCTGGAAACAACGTTGCCGCTTGAAACGTCCGGCCTAGCCCGAGCTGCGCTCGCTGATGTGCCGACCGGTTGCTGACAGTTTGCCCAAGTAACTGCACCCCACCATTGCTCGCTACAAAACCACCAATCGCATTGAGCAGCGTCGACGTGCCCGCGCCGTTGGTCCCGATCAACCCAACGACTTCGCCGGGGGCGACGGCGATGGCGACATCGTGCACCGCGACGTTGCCACCGAATCGCACCGTTAACCCGTCGGTGCGCAATACGGAACCGTCGTGATTCGTGTGTGCCGCAACGGGATTGGCAAGAGATACCGAGCGCGGAGGTTCAACGCTGACCTTCGTAGGGCGATGCGGGAGCCGTTTGTCGAGCCAACGCAGGAACGAGTCGCGCGTGTAGAAGCCGATTTGTGTGAAGCCACCGGGGAAATACAGCAGCATGATTAAGAGACCCACGCTTGAGACGAACAGCGGAACTGTCTTGTTGGTAGGCCAAAATGATGGAATTCCGATAACCCACACCGCGCCAATCACTGCGCCGCTGAGGCTGCCAACTCCTCCGATTACTGCCATTGCAACTAACGCGAGCGAGTCAGTGACTAAGAAATATCGTTGCGTTGGTCCAAATGAAGTGTTGACTGCGCCAAGGATTGCTCCGCCGAGACCGGCGACGAATCCGGCGAGTGAGAATGCCATCAGTTTGGCGCGTGTCGGCGAGACGGTCATCGCTGCAGCCGCATGTTCGTTTTCGCGGACGCCGACAATGATGCGACCAATTCCAGTGCGTTTGATGTGTCCAACGACAAGGAGAACCACAACCAAGACGGTGAGAGAAAAGTAGTAGTAGCCGCGGTTGTCGCCGACAAGTTTGAGTGGACCCAAGTCGGACCTCGGCACGCTGGTGTTCGATGATCCTCCCATGAAGAACGGTCGATTAAACACGTAGGTCTGGCACGCAATTGCAAATGCCACCGTGGTCGCGGCTAACAGAAGACCACGGACGCGAAGCGCACCGATGCCAACCAAGGTTGCGACTGCGCACGCAAGCGCGGCGCCGATGAGCAAGGTCCAAGGAAACAAGATGGGCTGGAGCCGACCCCGCAGTATCCGAGTGGAACCCCAACCGATGTCGATCTGGAATCCTCTGGCTGCGGTGGCTGCCGAGAGCGCACCAATTCCAGCGAACGCCATTTGCCCGAGTGAAAGTTGGCCAGCCCAACCAGTCAGGATCACGACGGACACCGCGCACAGTGCGAATCCAAGAATTGATGACCACAGCAGATGGCGAGCAGATAGGTCTGTGGTGAGTGGGAGCGCGATCGCCATCGCGAGACCGATCCCGCCGATCGCAGTGGGTATGCGGCGCACCCACCAGATCTCGCGTAACCGCGCTGGGACTGTTGAGACTCTCGGCGCGAATTGAAAACTCTCGCCGCCTGCTTCACCGTCTCGGCTGTTACGCGCGACCAGCACGAGCACCAACACAAACGTAACGAAGTCCGCAACTGTGCCGTCTGTGAAGTTTTGGTAGAACAGTTGTTGTCCAACCCCGATTGCGATTGCGCCGCCGACAGCTTTGGGAAACGAACGCATTCGACCCAGAAGCGCGGCGGCCAATCCTTTCAGGAGCATGTTGGGCCCGATGGCCGAGATATCAGACGCGCCTTGGGCAGTTGCCTGCAGCATTAATACGAGCGCCGATAGTGCACCGGCCATTGACCAGACTGCCGTCGTTACCAGTTTTGGGCTGATGCCGGTGAGGCGGGCCAGATCGCTATTGGTCGCCGCGGCGCTCACGGATTCTCCGAACGCGGTGCGGCCGAGCAGCCACCACATAGCGATGGCAACGGCGGCCGCTAACCCCACGATCGAAATCTGATTCGCGGTGATCACGAGGTTGCCGCTTCGGTACTCACCCGTGAACGGCACAGGAAAATTGCTGGACGCTTGGCCTGTCTTGTAGCCAGGTACCCGCAGATAGATGATTTGACACAGTTGCGCAACGCCAATTGTCGCAACGAACAAGATCACTCGCGGGCTCTTCGAGAGTCGCCGGAGTACGAATACTTCGAGGACTGCGCCGGTGAGCGTTGCCACGGCCAGACAAACAATGAGCGAGGGCCAGTAGGGGAGGCCCTGCCTCGCGACCATGTAGCCCAATAGCGCCGTCGCTGGAAGCCCGATCGCGCCAGCGGCAAAGTTGATAACTCGACTCGATCGGTACACCAAGACGAGCCCAATCGCGACCAGCGCGATGGTCGCTCCGTTGACTACGCCTTTGACGAGCCCAGACAGGGTAACGATCGTTGCGATTGTCATCCGCCGTCGGCTCCGAAGAACACGGCGCGTGCAAGATCGTCTCGAGCCGCGAGTTCCTTCGCGTCGCCCTCGAAGCGCACCTCGCCTTTTTCCAGGAAGATTGCTCGATCCGAGATCGCGAGCGCGACGTTCAATGACTGTTCAACGATCACCATCGTCTGGCCTCGTGTCTTGAGCAATTCGATGATCTCGAGCAGACGCTGTACGACGACCGGCGCGAGGCCCAGCGACAATTCGTCGATGAGTAACACTTCTGGGTCATGCATCAGCACCCGAGCCAATGCCAGCATCTGTTGCTGGCCACCCGAGAGGCTCCCAGCCGTTTGCGCATCGCGCTCCGACAATTCAGGGAAGATTTGCAGCACTTCCTCAATCTTCGATTGCTGTTGATCGGTGTCGTTTTCGAGCATCCGCGCGCTCACTGCGAGGTTTTGCCGTACGGTGAGCGCGGGAAAGACTCCCTTGCCGCCGGGAAGCTGCATGACGCCGAGTTTGCAACGAGCCTCCGGTGCTACGTATGTCATGTCTCGACCATTGAGTCGGACTACGCCACGGTCGGGGACGCCGAGCCCACTGATACACCGAAGGATGGTGCTTTTTCCAGCGCCGTTCGTGCCGAGTAGCGCGAGGGTTTCGCCTCTACGAACTTCGAAGTTGACGTCGAACAGCACTTGTACGGACCCGTACGAATAGTCAACATTTGCAACTTGAATGACTGGTGTCGCCGCGCCGGATTCGTTGCGCTTTGTGAATTCCTCTTGCTCTTCAAGTAGTTCTTCGACAACCAGCGAAAGGTCGTTGCGTATGAAGCGAGCACCGTTCATCAAAAGTAGTCCGCCAGTGACGCTCGTTGGTAAGCCCAATGCGATAACGGTGCCACGCGTGCCGATTGCGTCGGTGAGAAAGTTGGCCACGATGCCGCCGCCGAATCCGCCGATCAAAAAGATGTACATGGTGGAGAGCGAGGCCCCCATCCCCCTGAGCTTGTATGGGCACACGGCCTGCATCACCGGCCCGACCATTGCAAACGCGGACGTCGTGAGCACCGACTGAGGGATCCCAAAGATCGCAAACCAGATGATGCTGTCCGTCGAGAATTGCAATGGTGTGAAAATTGCTGACGGAATGATCATTGCTCCGACGAGGGCGAGCGCCTTTGCTGGATCCTTTCGGTAGACACGATCGAAATAGCGTCCGACGAAAGGCAACAACGGAAGTGCTGCGATGCCGATCAAGCTGCCAAGAATGCCGCGTTCCATCAAGCTGAGATCGAATTTCTTTTCGACGTAGAGGTTTGTCAGCGGACCCACGGAAAACAACCCGAAGCCCAGCGCGCAAAACGCAACGAGTACCGAGCGGATTGTTCGTATCTTTTTCAGGCGAGCAAAGGCAGATTCCATCGAAATAGGCATCGGTTCGGCGTCTTCATTTACTTCCCCAATGACTTCGAACTTCTCGAATTGTCCGCGGGGTGGTTCTTTGAGCGAGAAGGCCGCGAAGGCGCATACAGCAACGGGTAAACCGAGAATGAGCCAAGCCCACCGCCAACCATCCGGACCGCCGGCAGCGTTGGCGATGACAGCAACGAGTATCGGGCTGGCCTGGCCTACTAAACCATGGGCTGCCATATTGCCTGCGGCCGCCATTCGAGCGCGAACTCCAATTGGGTAGTTGTCAGCCAGCAGTGATCCGTGCACTGTGATCGTGCTCGCTTTGCTGAGTCCGCTCGCGAGGCGCGTCCAAAACAGCGCGAAGGCGTTGGGCGCCAGACCTGACAAAAACACGAAGCCGCCAAATGAAAGCGCCGACATACCAACCAACGGCGTCCGTTTCACACGGTCTGCCAGCCAACCCATAGGCACTGCACCCAGCACGAAAAACGCCGCACTCGCAGTTGCGATGAACACGATGGTGCCTTCGCTCACGTTCAGACTGCGCCGCATCTCGGGTGCGAGCAGGCTCATCGCGGCGCCTTCGAGTTCGTCTAGTGCGCTGATGAGCGTCAGGACGATAAACATCGCGGGGCCGCCGGTCTTGAGACCCTCTCGCAACGTGATTGGTTCGGAGTTCACGCCGGGTAGCAAGTCGTCGGGGAATATCACTTGCTCGCGTGCAGCGTCTTGTGCCGCCTGGCGGCGCGCTTCTTCTTCGAGCACAGCGGCAGCGAGCGACGCGGCTGACTCGGTTGCTCCTCCATCGTGGAGCTCTGTCACATGCGTCCCCTCGGATCGAATGTCGGGACCGACTCTACAGAGTTCTGACGATCATGTCAGGTGGAACAACCGGACAATTGGCGAAGGCCCGCGGCAGGCTCAGTGGGTGCGCATGTAGTTCGTATAAACGGGCGCCATTCGCTTCGCTGTGGATTCTGGCAACGGCACGATGGTGCCAAGTGAGCGAGCACCCCACACGATCTCGGCGGTGCGCTCGACGAGGGTTGAAAGCTTGAGGCAGTCTTCGGGGTGCTTGCCCACTGTGAGTAATCCGTGGTTCGCCATCAGCACGGCGGCGCGGTCGCCGACATGGCGCGCCACTTCGACTCCGAGTTCCTTGCTCCCAGTCATCTTGTACTCGGCTACTTCGACGTCGCCGCCGATGTAGACGTGCACCTCTTCGATGACGCATGGAATAGGTTGGCGAGTGACTGCGAACATCGTTGAGTATTTGGCGTGACAATGCATGACCGCATTGATGTCATCGTGGGTGCGTAGACATTCAAGGTGAAGGTCCTTTTCGCTCGTCGGCGACCGATGGCCTTCAACTACGTTGCCGTCGATATCGCAAACCACGAGATCCTCGAGAGTCATCGTCTCGTAGGCAAGTGATCCGGGCGTGAGCACAACATTGCCGTTTGGAAGCCGAGCGCTGAGGTTGCCAGAGGTACCTTCGACGAGGCCGTCGGCGATCATTTTTTTGGCGACCAAGAGGAGCATCGCTCGCGTTGCTTCATCAGTGAGCTTGACAGCCATTAGCCGAGCACCTCGGGGTTGACGCAGTAGAGGGGCCGCTCGCCATTGAGGATGCGTTGCACATCGGCCGACACCATCAGGGCTTGATTCGCTTCGACGTTGTAGGTGGCGCCGCCGATGTGCGGCGTGAGCACAACATTGTTCATTGCTTGCAGCGGGTGATCAGTGGGGAGGTTTTCGCCTTCGAAATGATCCAGCCCCGCGCCGCTGAGGTGGCCGGCTTGGAGCGCGGCAACGAGCGCGTCGGTGTCGTGGAGCATTGCTCTCGCACTATTGATGTACACGCTGCCCTGGGGCATCAATGCGAATTGCGCAGTCCCCATCAGGCCTTGCGTTTCGGGCGTGACGGCCGCGTGCATGCTCACGGCGTTGCAATGGGGAAGCATTGTGTTGAGGTCGTTATGTGTGGCGTCCGGGTTAAAGGGGTCGTAGCTGAGCACGTGCATGCCAATTCCTTCGAGACGCCATTTCGTTGCGCGACCGACCGCGCCGAGCCCCACCAGACCGATCGTCTGACCGGCGAGTTGCCACGCTCGGTAACGCTGGTACGGAATCACGCCGTTGGCGTACACCTGACCGCCGCGCACGTCGGCGTCCGCTGGCGAAACCCAGCGGTTCACAGAGAACAACAACGCCAGGGTCATTTCGGCTACGGCGTCGGCGTTGCGGCCCGGCGCGTTCAGCACTGGTATTCCTGCTGCGGTTGCGGCGGGGATGTCGACGTTGTTGGGATCGCCGCGGCAGCTCCCGATCAGGCGTAGCTGCCGTTCGAATACGGGGCCCTTCACTTGATCGGATTCCACAATCAAGATGTCGGCACCTTCAGCGTCGATTCGGTCCGCGAGATCGGCAGCCCGATATACCCGCAACGGCCGGTGTTCGATCCATGGGTCATAGATCACTCGGGCGATGGCCTTCAGCGTGTCCATGCCGTCGCCTCGGAAAGGGGCCGTGACGAGCGCGGTCGGAACTTGGTCCGAGTTGGTCTCGGGCGTGGTGGCGGGTGCGGTGGCGTGGCGGTCTGGAAGCGATGCAGATTCGGAGGCAGTCATCGAATGGAGTCTGCCACGCACCTGACACCTCAGTCACCTCCCACCATTCGCGGTTCTGATCCGCAAGGAGCGCCCGTAGGGGACTCCCCACGCGCGCAAAACGTGAGGCATCGCCGACCACCAGAGTTCTGATCCGCAAGGAGCGCCCGTAGGGGACTCCCCACGCGCGCAAAACGTGAGGCATCGCCGACCACCAGAGTTCTGATCCGCAAGGAGCGCCCGTAGGGGACTCCCCACGCGCGCAAAACGGCCATTCGACGGATCGATGTCGCACCCCGTCACTACCGTTGCCGCCCTTCCCTTCAAGCGCAGTGAGTAGATAGGGAAGGTTGGAAATGTCCGAACCCGGAGCAGTTGCAGCGGTATTGGCAGGCGCGAAACATCACCATGGTCTGATTCGCCGTGGTGAGGCGTACGCCGGCGGGCTGAGTTCGAAGGTATTGCGATCGCTCACCCGAAACGGAGTGGTGGAACCGGTCGCGCCGCAGATCATGCGGATCTGTGGGGCACCCGACACCTGGGATCAGCGCGTGTTGATTGCAGTCTGGGCGGGGGGTTCGCAGTGTTGGGCCACAGGAGAAACTGCGGCGGCGTTGCACAGTTTCGACGGCGTCTCATGCGCGGATGTGGTCCACGTGGTCGTGGCCGAGCAAGGCCGAGGCTATCGGCGTACCGGCGTTAGGGTGCACGCGACGAGTGTCGTGCTGCCCGAAGATCGCAGTTTCGTGCGTGGCATTCCTTGCCTCGATCCGATACGGACCTGGTTGATGCTTGCCGCATCTGTGCCTCAGGACCGCCTTGAGGAGCTTCTCGATGCCGCTGAGCGCGACGGCAAGATCCGCAGGGACGATCTTCAGCGACGACTGTCGCGGCTCCAAGTATCGGGACGCAACGGCACTGGCATCGCTGCGAGTCTTCTCCACGATCGTGAGCCGATTGGAAGCGCGCCGACCAACCCATTTGAGCGACGCTTCGTTCGGCCGATGGAAGCGTCAGAGCTTGGCGGTGGAGTTTCGCAGTATCAAGTAAGGCGCGGCGATGGACGGATGGCGTTCATCGACTATGCGTGGCCGGAACTGCAATGCGGCGTCGAACTCGATGGGCACGTAGCTCACGCCACCCGAGCGCAGCGCAGTTCTGACAACGAACGACAGCGGGCCATCCAAGACGCTGGATTCGAGCTCATCCGGTTTACCTGGGAGGAGTTCAGACACTCACCAGAGGCGGTGGCTGCGTCGGTGCGGACCATGCTGGTTCGACGGAATAGAGGTTTTGCGCGCGTGGGAGCGCCCGTATGGGCACTCCCAGAGGATCAGAAGCGATGGGAGTGGGTTGAGTTGGGTTGAGGGTGCGGTACGGTGACGGGTTTCGACTATGGCGATTCACTATGCCCACGATTCTGAACACGTAGTTCTCATTACAATCGACCGCCCCGAGACCCGTAACGCCGCGGACATGGAGCACTTCAAATTGTTGCGCGAAGCCTGGGATCGTTTTCGCGACGACGATCAGGCTTGGGTTGCGATCATCACTGGCACCGGCGAGTCCTTTTTTAGCGGAGCCGACCTCAAGACCTATATCCCCGAGATCACCAAGTTGAGCAAACAGATCACACAAGGCGGGGCCACCGAAATCAACGGGTATCGCCTCGACGATGGCAGCAAGGCGGTGTTGCGCAACTACGAACTCAACAAGCCGGTCATCGCCGCCGTGAATGGATTTTGCACCGCAGGGGGCATGGAAATGCTTGGCGGCACCGATATCCGAGTCGCGTGTCCGGAAGCGAAGTTTGCAGTGATGGAACCGAAACGCGGTCTGTTCGCTGGCGGCGGAACCACGGTGCGGTTGCCCCGGCAAATATCGTGGCCGCTCGCGATGGAGTTCTTGCTCTGCGCCGACCTCATCCCTGCGCAACGGGCCCATGAGATGGGATTACTCAACGCGGTTGTACCGAGGGAACAGCTCCTTGATACTGCACGCGAATTTGCGCAACGCATCGTGGTGAATGCACCGCTCGCGGTGCAAGCCACGAAGCAAAGTGCACTCGCGGGGTTGTATCACGATGAGGATGAAATCAAGACCGTGCGGTCCGCGATCAAGTCGATTGCCGCGACTCTTGAAGACGACAGTGAAATCAAACGGATTCTGAATCAATTGGCCAAAAACTTGCGGACTGCGTTCGAAAACGAGTCGAAGTTGGCGAATGAGATCTTCGCGACTGAAGACGCCAAGGAAGGGCCGAAAGCATTTGCCGAAAAGCGCGCACCACGATGGGCCGCCCGCTAGCCGCTGTAGTTGACGGAGCCACAATGACGAAACAACTGTGCGTAGTCGGCGTCGCCACGCAAACGTGGCATCCCGAAACGACAGGAGTCGCAGGCGCGCCCGAACCCCTCATCATGTGGGAACAGGTGGTGCGCGACGCGATTGGCGATGCACACGCCAAGAGTGACCAGCAGTTGTTTGATCGCATCGATGCCCTAGAGATTGTGTACTGCCAAACCACGCAATACGACGACGCGCCGCAGCGGCTCGCCGACGCGCTCGGCATCGATCCGAAGCGAAAGCACTACAGCGGAGTTGGTGGCACGACACCGCAACAACTAGTGAACTCGACGGCGACACGGATGCTCGCGGGCGATCTCGATGTCGCAGTCATCGTGAGCGGAGAGGCATTGGCAACGCAGCAGCGATTGAAAAAGGCTGGCGACAAACCGAGTTACTCCTACCGGCCTCAGGATAGGCGGGCATTTCCGTGGGAGGCCCCGTTTCACCCGGCTGAGGTAGCGCATGAGGTGTTCCAAGCATGGTTGACGTTTGCGTTGTTCGACAACGCTCGGCGCGCCAAGCTGGGCGTCGGACTAGATACGTACCGGCGAGCAATCGGCGAATTATTGAGTCCGTTCACCACAGTCGCAGCTGCCAACCCAGACGCTTGGTACCGCACCCGGAGAACGGCGCAGGACATCGCGACTGTGCGCGCCGACAACCGGCTCGTGGGGTATCCCTACACGAAGTACATGATTTCGGTGATGGACGTGGATATGGCCGCCGCACTTGTAGTGGCTACCGATGACGCGGCAGAGGCACTAGGCGTACCCAAAGAGCGGCGGGTGTACCTCGAAGGGTGGGGGTACGCGACGGATCCGGTGTACGTCGCCGAACACGCCGATTTCGCTGGCAGCCCCGCGATGCGAGCGGTCACCAACGCCGCACTTGCGGGGGCGGGTTGCGGTGTAGATGACATTGAACACTTCGATATTTACAGCTGTTTTCCATCGAGCGTCCACTTCGCGCTCGATGCAATGGGCGTAGCCTCGCACGACAGTCGGGGCTTCACGGTGACCGGTGGCCTTCCCTACCATGGCGGTGCCGCGAGTGGGTATATGACCCATTCGATCGCCGCGATGGCTCGGAGAGTACGGGAGTCGCAAGCCGCCGGCATGCTCACTGGTGTGGGTATGCATATGACTAAGCATGTAGCAGCTGTGTACCGCTCGAATCCGCGACACAGCCGCCCGCCCGACGACGCGCAATTGCAAACCGAGGTGGAACGCGTCGCGCCGGCGTTGGCAATTCGAGATTTCCCTCAACCGTACGAAAGCGGATTCCTCATCGCCAAGTTGGTCACCTATTCGGTTGTACATGGACGCGACGGAACGCCGACTCACGGAGTCGCGGTGTGCGATCTAGACAATTCGACCCGTGCATACGGGTGGATTGACGACCTCGATCTCCTCGCGGAGCTCGAAACGACGGAGCTCATTGGCACCGAGGTGCAGCTGCGGCCAACGGCGGTTGAATCGCGGCTTGGTCCCATCATCAAAAATATTCTCCGCAGACGTTGACAGGAACGCCACCACTTCCGTAGGTTGCCTCGCTATAGTCCCGCCCGTGACTCACGTCACAGTGTTGTCACCCTGTTTTTGCAACAACTTCACACTGTTAATCCATTCAACCAATCCAAAGCGGCACCCACGCCGGGTGCCACGAGGGGGATCTCGTGACCAATCGTTATCGTGTTCGTTTCGCCAAAGGAGTAGCCGCGGTTCTCGCCGCGGGCCTGCTCGCCGCAGCTTGCGGCAGCGATAAACCCGGAACCCCAGACTCGACGAACAAGCCTACGTCGGGCACCGTCGGCGAAAAGCCGACGGACAAGAAGCCTCAGCCGGGCGGCGAGATCAGCTACGGGCTGGAGGCTGACACAGCTGGCGGCTATTGCTTGCCCGAGGCACAGCTTGCTATCGCTGGCATCCAAGTTGCTCGTGCCGTGTATGACACGTTGATGATCCCCAATGCGGATGGCGAGATCACACCAAACCTTGCCAAATCAATGACTGCTAACGCAGACAACACCGAGTGGACCATTGAACTCCGTGAAGGAATCGTGTTCCATGATGGCACGAAGCTCGACGCCGAGATCGTGCGTGACAACTTGCTGGCCTACGCCGGTCTTTACGCGGCGCGAAGCCCACTGTTGTTCAAGTTTGTGTTCGGCGAGTACACCAAGGGTGTCGAAACAACCGGGCCGCTTACGGTGAAAGTCACGCTGAACAAGGCATGGCCTGCATATCCGTGGTTCCTCTACGGCAGTGGCCGCATCGGAATCTTGGGTCGCGCGCAACTCGACGATGCTGCGACGTGTAACAAGAACGCCATCGGAACTGGCCCCTTCGCATTGAAAGAGGCGGTACCGAATCAACGCGTCGTCGTCGAAAAGAACGCGAGCTATTGGCAAAAGGACGCCGATGGCGTTCAACTGCCGTATCTCGACAAGATCACCTTTGTGCCGCAAGAGATTGAAGCCGATCGTTTGACTGCATTGAAGGCCGATGACCTCCAGATCATGCACACGTCGAGCAGCAACAACATCGACGATTTGCGGACGTTAAGCAAGGATGGCACCCTCGCATCGATTGAGTCGAACAAGTTCGGCGAGGTCAGCTACCTATTGTTGAACGGCACGAAACCACCGTTCGACAACATCAAGGCACGGCAAGCGGTTGCTTATGCGCAGGACCGCCAACTCGGCAACGAACGCCTGAGCCGTGGTATCGCCGCGCTCGCGCAAGGACCGTACGCCCCGGGTACCCCAGGCTTCCTTGAGGATGCCGGGTACCCAGAGTACGACCTTGCGAAGGCAAAGTCGCTGGTCGCCGAGTACAAAGCCGAGACTGGCAACGATATCGAATTCACCTATACGTTCAGCTCCGACCCTGAGGGCGTACGAACTGCCGAATTCCTGCAAACACTGATGAAAGAAGCGGGTATTACGGTTAATCTCAATCCTGTTGGCGACCAAAGCACGCTGATCAACCTTGCAATCGGTCGTGGACAGCAGGCGATTGGCTGGCGTAACCACCCAGGCGGAGACCCGGACACGAACTACGTCTGGTGGCACTGCGATGCCAAAGAAGGTCCATGTGACAACCTCGTCAACTTCGGCGGTTGGAACGACCCGGAGATCAACGCGTTGCTCGAGCAGGGCCGGGCATCTGCCGACCAAGCAGAGCGCAAGACGATCTACGAAAACCTGAACCGCGAATTTGCAAAGAAGCTGTGGAACCTCTGGTCGAACTACACCAATTGGTCCATCGCATCGAGTCCGAAGGTCCACGGCATTCTTGGGCCGCCGCTTCCCGACGGTTCGAAGCCATCGGACGGTTTGGCAACCGGACACTCCTTGCTCGGTCTCTGGATCGAGCAGTAAGTCACGGCCGTGGAACCCGGTAACAGATTTCGAAAGGACGCATCGTGACATGGCTGTTACGTCGAGTTGCCCAGCTCGTCGTGGTTGTCTTGGTCGTTACGTTCTTCGCTGCAATCCTGACGAGTCTGTTACCGGGTGACCCGGTCAAAACCATCGCACCATTTGCAACGCCGCAAGATCGTGCCCGAATCTCCGAAGAACTAGGGCTCGACAAAAATGTCATCTCCCGTTACGTCGATTGGGCCGGGAACTTCTTCACCGGCGACATGGGCACTACGTATGCGGGTGCGGGGCTCCAAGGCGATTCGATCTCGGCGCGGGTGCGCGAGAGCTTGCCTACATCGCTGACGATCGTGTTTTACGTGCAATTCCTTACGTTGTTGATCGCGCTGCCGCTGGGCGTATTTTCCGCATACCGCCAAGGGTCATTGTTCGATCGGGGGGGCAACGGCATGGCGTTCGCTCTCGTCGCCTTGCCGACGTTCGTGCTCGCGGCATTGCTAAAATTCTGGCTAGGTTTGAAACTCGACTGGTTCCCGACGCAGGGCTATACCAAGATCGGCGACGGAATCGGCAATCATTTCAAATCGGTTGCGATGCCGGTGATGACATTGATGGTGGGTCAGATAGCTATCTATTCCCGCTTGTTGCGTAGCGACATGATCTCGACCCTGCAAGAGGACTACATCCTCATGGCGAAAGCCAAAGGGATTCCAAGCCGGCGTATTTTGTGGCGCCACGCGCTTCGTCCATCTAGTTTGACGTTGCTTACTGTTGCTGGCCTCAACATCGGGGCTCTAGTGAGTGGCGCCCTCATCGTTGAACGCATTTTCAAAATCGACGGAATCGGCGGTTTGATCTATACCGCAGTCGGACAACGCCAATACATCGCGATTCAGAGCTACGTCGCCGTGATTGCCATCTTGTATGTCGTCATCAACTTCCTTGTTGACATGCTCTATTCAGTGCTCGACCCCAGGATCCGCAATGTCTGAAGTCGCGCCGATGACGGAAGCCTCACCCGAGCCCACACAGGAGGAGGAGGAGGCGACGAAACGAGGCCTTGGAATCGCAGCGTGGCTGGCTATTGGTTGGCTGGGCTGCATGGTGTTTCTTGCGGTGTCAGCCTCGTTTCTGCCACTTGACGATCCAATCAATGGTTCGATTCGTGAGACACCCGGCGTGAGCTATTTCACTGAGGGTCACATCTTCGGCAACGATCTTTTGGGTCGCGACACACTTGCGCGCGTGGTCGTTGGCACCTCGACCTCGTTATCGATCGCAGCGTTGTCGATCGGGTTCGGCACGCTCATCGGCGGATTTGTAGGGCTGGTTGCCGGGTATGTCGGAGGCAGGATTGGTACAGCGCTGTCGGCGATGTTTGACATCCTGCTTGCCTTCCCTCCGCTGCTGCTTGCCTTGACATTGGTTTCTGTACTCTCGCCGGTTACAGAAACCGACCCGCCGTCTCGTATAAAACGGATGCTGGTCGTCGCGTTGGCAGTGGGTCTCGTTTCAATTCCTATCTTGGCGCGCATCACCCGCGCCAACGCGCTCAGTTGGTCGCAACGCGAGTTTGTAATGGCCGCGAAGTCTCAAGGCGCAAAACCGTTTCGTATCATGTTGCGTGAAGTGCTTCCTAACGTTGTGCCGGCAATGCTGTCAGTAGCTTTACTCGGGCTTGCGAGCGTAATTATCGTGGAAGGTGGGCTCGCCCTCTTCGGGTTGAGCATTAACCCTCCCGATCCGTCGTGGGGAAACATGGTCGCGTCTCAGGTCGATGATCTTGGAGAAACACCCCACGTGTGGATTGTGCCGTCGGTATTTATCTTTTTGTCGGTGATGTCGCTCAACCTGCTCGGCGACGTGGTTCGAGACAAATTCGCTGTACGAGAGGCCGCGATTTGAACATCGATCGACCAACCCAATCGGTGGATACAGCACTGAGTGTGCCGATGCTCGAAGTGAAAGATGTCCGAACTTCATTCAAGACCGATCGTGGCTTGGTGAAAGCCGTCGATGGCGTTTCGTTCACGTTGGAGCGTGGCGAGACGCTTGGAGTGGTTGGCGAATCGGGCTGCGGCAAGTCGGTGCTGAGCAAAACCATTATGGGCTTGCTCCCAAGCAACGCCAGCCGATCGGGAAGTATCAAGTTTGAGGGCCAAGAAATTGGCGGACCATCGATAAAACACATGCGCGACTTTTGGGGAACCCAGATGTCGATGGTTTTTCAAGACCCGATGACTGCGCTGAACCCCGTGATGAAAGTCGGCAAACAGATCACGGAGTCGCTTCGTCATCACCTCGACGTTTCGAGGGAATTCGCGAACGAAACCGCCCTGCAATTGTTGAGTTCCGTTGGCATCCCGGAGCCGGAGCGGCGGCTGAAGCAGTACGCCTTCGAGATGTCGGGTGGTATGCGCCAACGCGTCATGATCGCAATTGCGCTGGCGTGTGGTCCGAAAATGTTGTTTGCCGACGAACCGACAACCGCACTTGACGTGACAGTGCAAGCTCAGATTCTTGACTTGCTGGAGGCTCAGCAAGCCGAACGGTTTATGGCGATGATCCTGGTCACCCATGACCTTGGGGTTGTCGCTGGACGAGCCGACAACATCATGGTGATGTACGCGGGGCAAAGCATCGAAATGGCTCCGACTCGAACTCTGTTTTCGCAAATGCGCCACCCCTACACCGAAGCGCTACTCAAGAGCATTCCTAAGCTGAATCAGGCGAGCCATACGCGCCTTGATGCCATCGGTGGGCGGCCTCCCGACCTAGTGAATCCACCTGTTGGTTGTCGCTTTGCGCCGCGATGTCCCTATGCACAAGCCAAGTGTCATCAAGAGGCACCTCCGCTTATGGTGCACGACACGCCGGGTCACGAATACGCGTGTTGGTTCCCGGTCGGCACACCTCAGGGCGCCGAAGCACTCGCGAAGAATCAAGGCAGTATCGGCACCGCAGTCGGAGGGCAATAATCATGGCTGGTAGCGGTACCGCACATTTGCGGGACGCCAACGAGGTGTTACTACGGGTTGAGAATCTGCTCGTCGAGTTCCCGGTTGGACGGAGCGGACTCAAGGTCAACGCCGTCACCAACATCAGCCTTGATGTGAAGCCGGGAGAGACACTCGGCCTTGTGGGTGAGTCGGGTTGCGGGAAAAGCACGACTGGCAAAGCCATCATGCAACTGCCCAAGCCGACCGGCGGCAGCGTGATGTTTGAGGGTCGCGATATCGCGAAGCTTCAGGGCGAAGAGTTACGCGCCATTCGCACTCGGCTCCAGATGATCTTTCAGGACCCGATTAGCTCGCTCAATCCTCGGCGCAAAGTCGAAGACATCATCGCCGAAGGTCTCAATATCTGGAAGATCGGCACGCCTGAGCAGCGCGAGGCCAAAGTAAATGAACTCATGGAGGCGATCGGTTTCGACCCGGCTGTGCAACGCGGTAAGCGCCCACATCAGTTCTCTGGTGGTCAATGCCAGCGAATATCTATCGCTCGGGCGGTTGCAACTGATCCGAAACTGATTATTTGCGACGAGCCAGTTTCAGCACTCGACGTTTCTGTGCAGGCACAGATCCTCAATCTGCTTGAGGACATGAAAGCTCGGTACGGCCTGACGTTGATTTTCATTGCGCATGACCTCGCAGTAGTCAAGAACATCAGCGATCGCGTCGTGGTGATGTATCTCGGCAAAATCTGCGAAGTCGGCGGCCCCGACGAACTGTACGCAAACCCGCGCCATCCCTACACGGCAGCGTTGTTGAGTGCCATCCCTGTCCCGGATCCTTCGGTCAAACCCAGTGAACGCATGACCCTCGGAGGTGAAATTCCGTCGCCAGTCACACCGCCTTCTGGTTGTCGGTTCCGCACTCGCTGCCCAAGAGCCGAGGCGCTCTGCGCTGAGCAAGAGCCGCAAATTCACCAGGTCGGTGCCGATCACTTCGTGGCGTGTCACTTCCCACTCGAAGCTGGGGAAACGCTGACCGCCAGTAGCGAATCGTTCACGGTGTAGGCGCTCCACCACAGATCTGCACGTGACCGCACGGTCTATCTGTCGCGAGGCATCCCCAAGATCCGCTGGGCGATGATTTGCTTGTTGATCTGTGTTGTTCCGCCGGCGATGGTGAACGAACGGGCATAGGCGCGATCACGAGCCCACGGCCCATGGAGGGCATCGGGCCCGAGCACGTCGCTTGCCACCTCAGTGATGTGCTGTTCGGTTTCGCTCCACACGAGCTTGGCTATCGAACCCTCCGGCCCCATTGGCCGTCCGTGGATTTCCCCCGAAATCGCACGTTGTGACACGAGCTTCAACAATTCACCTTCGAGATAGCACTGCGCAAGGTGTTGCCGCATCACCGGATCGTCTGCCATGACCCCGTCGCCGCTGCGCCCTGGCGTGGACCGCGCGAGATCGATCAGTTTGGCTACCTTCGCCCGAGTTCCTAAGTGAAGTTTTGCGACGCCGCCTCGTTCATACGCGAGCGTTGTCATTGCCACTCGCCAGCCTTCGTTCGGGGGGCCAAGTGTCATTTCGACGGGCACCCGCACGTCATCGAAAAAGATCTCGTTGAACTCGTTGTCTGCAGTGAGAGTCATCAGTGGTCGAACCGTTACGCCCAACAGCGCCATGTCGACCAGCAGACAAGTGATTCCTTTGTGTTTCGCGGCATTGCGATCGGTGCGTACTAGCAGTTCGCACCAGTTCGCAAGATGGCCAAACGTGTTCCACGTCTTTTGTCCATTGACAATCCACGTATCGCCGTCGAGCACCGCGCTTGTCTTCAGGGAAGCAAGATCAGAACCTGCGTCGGGTTCGCTAAACCCTTGACACCAGATGTCGTCGCCTCGCAACATCGCAGGCAAGAATCGTTGCTGCTGTTCGGGCGTCCCGAATTGAATGATGGCGGGCGCGATATTGGAGAGCCCGATTGGATTCAGTGAACTTGGTGCGTTCACTCGATGCATTTCTTCAACAAAAACAACCTGTTCCATTACGCCTGCATTTCGTCCTCCCCATTCAGGCGGCCACGCAATCGCTCCGTAGCCAGCATCCGCGAGCCGATGATTCCATTCAAGAGCGAGTGCCAGTGCTTCGGAATCCGGATCGATATGGGCGCCAGGAGATGCACGGAATCTTGGTTCGAGGTTGATCTCAAGCCAAGCTCGAATCTCGGCGCGAAACGACTCGGCCTTCGCAGGGTACGTAAAGTCCATCGAACCTCCAGGCGGTTGATCCGGTGCCAACGTAGTCGCCTCGATGGCTTCTAGGATCCCCCGATGCCCGCAAAATCACATTCATTGCGATCGATCGTTGTCACGCTCACGCTGGTGAGCACAGCAATCGCGCTGACGGGCTGCGGTAGCGACGCGCCAGCACCATCGAAACCAGGTGGCAGCGACACGACCACCGCGGCATCTTGCGGTGCCGTCGGCGACGACGTCACCGCAACATCGACCCAACCCGCGGGAATCGATGGCGTCGTGCAGTATGTCGGCATGTCACGCAATCACGTTGAAGGGTGTGTCAACTATCCGCAGACGCCGCCCGTTGGAGGAAACCATTCGTCGATTTGGCAGGGTTGTAATTTCTACAGCGGAACGATCATCAAGGAGCAAGCGGTGCATTCGATGGAGCACGGCGCCGTGTGGATCGTGTATCGGTCTGATATCTCCGAAGGCGACCTCAATGTGCTCAAGGCCTATTCGTCGAACGACAAAGTGCTTGTGAGCAGGTGGGATTCCACGCTACGCGCGCCCGTGATCGCCACCGCGTGGGGACTACAAGTTGATCTGACCTCCACCTCGGATCCACGCCTTGATCAGTTTGTGCAGAAGTATGCCGATGGTCCACAAAACCCCGAACCCGGGGTTCCGTGCCGCGACGGCGGGAGTATGCAGGAGTAGTTCCACAAAAGTTTTCTGATTTCCGCGTCATAGAACGGTGCGAGGTCCGTCTTGTGGGTACAGAGGCAATAACTGTCGTTGTACACATCAAGACGAGGCGCACCCATGCGAGAACTGCTCTTTCGACAATCGAAGCCCGGTCGCCAGCCGAACTGGCCTGCCACTCGTCCCTCGTTGGAACGCAGTTGGTGGCGTAGTTCGCCGCTGTGCGAAGAGGCGCTCGAGCGATTTGGCGAGAATGGCGCGTTGCGAGGGTTGTCGCTGCGAGCAACGCTGAGTGAATACGGGGCATCCGCTGATCACAACCGTGCGGCGACGCTCGGCAGCCGGATTGAACGCAGCGCAGTGGTGGCGAACGGTTGGCGTGATGTTTCTCTGCGAGGTGCAACCTCCTCTGGGTGCACCGACGCGCTCTCGGCGCTTGCAACCATGGGATATCTACGCAGCCGAATCGCCGAGGCTTACCGCTCGTGTCACTCGTTGGGCGAAGATATCGCGGACCGGTTCGCGCTCATTGTGTTGGCCGCACCGGTGCCGCCAGTTGGCGATCTGGATGGGTCGATGGCAGAGGTCGCGCGATTGATTACTCCACTATTGGTGCATGGCGAGACCGCAGCGCGTTGTGGTCCGTCGACGATCGTGATTCTGCGCGAGCGGTGTCATGAGACAGCTGTGCTGTTGCGAGCGATTCGGGCGGCGCTCGCAACAGCCTCTGTCGAAGGATGGCGCTTATGGACTGAACGCGTGACTCCAACTCGGCAGTTCTTTGCGTCGCAGCTTCATGAAATCATGGTGGCGTCGCAGACGACCCATGTCACCTCAGTCGGGAGTGGGGGTGACGACAGAAACCGTGGCGATTGGCGGAGTCGCGCAGTCTGCGGGCAGATCGATCCGTCAGCGGTCGAGGCCTCGCTGCTGATCGGTGCGGCCCGCGGCGATACCGATGAACTCATCGCCGCGCTCGAACGTCACGGCGATTCGCGCGACCGCCAAGGTGCCACATTCGAAGAAGTCGTCGATGAGCTTCGTACAGTTCGCGAGTTACTGTCGCTGCGCGACGCTGAACGATTCGACTCGGCAGAGACCGTGGCTGCTGTGGTGGAGGTGTGGGAGTCGGAACCGGATCGGATTTCGATTTCTGCTGCTGTGGATCCGCTCCTCGGACTCGCAACCACCGGGTATTTCGAACGGCGAGTCAACGAGATTGCAGCCTGTAGCGCGACGCCGGTATCACAGCTGCGATGCATCGCGATTCATATCGATCCCAATCTTGCGGTGGATACCTTCGGTGTGATGATTCGCTTGGGTGGGTGCTTACGCCGAATTCTTCGCCATGGGGAGACCGTCGCTCGTATCGATCGCAACACCATTGCTGTCGCTGGGCTAGATGTGACGCAAGAAGCGAATTGCGTCGCACGTCTTGAGCTGCTTTTGGCACAGCCGTGGGCGTGTGGGATAGTGGTGGGCGTCCAGCAAACGTCGATCGGCGCAATGCTCGCTGGACATCCGAGTGCACGAGGTGGAATATAGGAAATATGAGCGCCACATTGGTGAGCGACGAGGAACTCATCGCTCAAGTGCGGGCTGGTGAAACTGCTGCCTACGGGCAGCTATTCGCGCGGCACCACAAAGTGGCGAAAAAAGTTGCGGTGACGCAGTTGGCGCGGCGCAGCAATGCCGACGATGTCGTTTCTGATTCATTCGCCCGCGTGTTGACTGCCATTCAAGCAGGGAAAGGTCCGAACGTTGCCTTTCGTCCGTATCTGCTCACCACAGTGCGTAGGGCGTGTATCGACCACGGGCGCGCGGGGCAGCGAGAAACTCCGGTTGATTCGTTTCCTGACGACGAATTGCAATTCGATCCGACTGATGAGACGAACGCCGAGTTGGAGCGCTCACTCGCTGCTCGCGCTTACAAAGATTTGCCTGAGCGCTGGCGAGCGGTCTTGTGGTATTCCGAAATCGAGCAACTGAAGCCAGCGAAGTTTGCCCCTATGTTGGGCCTCACTCCTAACGCCGCTGCGGCCCTCGCGGTGCGGGCCCGTGAGGGGTTGCGCGATGCGTATGTGCAAGCCCACCTCGAACGTGAATCGGATCCCCTGTGTCAGCCGACGGTTGAAAAGCTTGGTCAATATCTCAGGGGCAGCTTGTCGATTCGTGAGACCGCGCACGTTGACGAGCACCTCGACAGCTGTGGAAGATGCAGTGCCTTATATAGCGAACTGCAAGATTCTGCGGGCGGCTTGATGGCCGTCATCGGCGTGCTGATTCTCGGCGGCGCGGCCGCAAAGTGGCTCCAACGGGGCACGGCTGTCACTTGGATCAAGAGCGCAGGGCCCCGAGCGCAAGCAGCGGTTGCGGGCGCAACCGCAGCAGCAGTCGTCGCCGGGGCAGTCTTCGTCGCGTCCAGCGACGAGGCCAACCTGGCACGTCGACGTGAGGATCCGCAGCGAGGGGAGGTCCCGGCAGTGGGCGCGCCAGCTTCGTCGGGAACTGTCGCCGTGAGGCGTGGCGATGCGCCGCGAACGACCGCAGCCGTGTCGACTACCACTGCGCGGGCGGGCGATCGCCCCATCACGCCTACGTCGCTTGGTGGGTCGACCTCGACCACACCTACAGAAACGACCGTTGCACAGCAGAACAGCACCACAACGACAGCGTTCGTCGTACCTCCGAGCGTCGATAGCGATCTCGGGGTACAAGTGGAATCGTTGGGTGATTTGGTGCGCGGCCGTCCCGGAATGTTTGCGGTGAATGTCATGGCGAAGGGCGCGGCGAGTGCCAACTCCGTGCGACTGGATATCACGTTGCGCTCGGGCGGCGTGAGCATCTCTGGCACAGATGCCCCCGGCTGGTCGTGTTCGTGGCAGGGACTGCGGGCGAGCTGCGACCGAAGCCAGTTGTTGGCACGAACCGCTTCGGCGATCTTTGTGCACCTAACCGCGCCCCCTCAGGCGAGCGGTGTAGGGATTGATGTCCAGGTCGCAACGACAACGACCGATCTCAACTCCGGCGACAACGAGGCTGTTCGGACGATGCCTGTGTGGCGCACTGGACTTGCTCCACGATTCGTGACCCGAGATACGGGCGAGATTGTGACGGTCGGTAATTCGGTGCTCACCTGCGATATCAATCAATCCGGGTGCAGTGCGGCACAGCAATTGAACGGGCCGTCCTCGGGCCTCGCGAACGATGCCTGGAATATGGTGCCCGTTGACAGCGATGCCGATTCCGCGACTGAGAATTCGAGCGCCGCGTCGTTGTATCTTCCCGGCGGGTCAGAAGTGCTCTTCGCTGGCCTGTATTGGGGCGGCAACTTACTCAGAGGAAATGGCGGGCGCGCGGGCGACGCTGCCGCAGCGGCCGAAGTGCGCTTCGCCGCAGCCGGACGAAGCGCAATCGGAATCCGGGCATCAATGATCGAATTCAATGCCGGTCATTACCAGGGCTTCGCCGATGTGACCGCGTTGGTGGCAAGCGCTGGCAATGGTCAATACACGACCGGCGGCATTGCAATCGGAACTGGCAGCGGAGCGTATGGCGGTTGGTCGTTAGTGGTTGTCGCTCAAGACGTGGGCCTGCCGATGCGCAATCTCGCGGTGTATGACGGGATGGACGATGTCACGCCGCGATCCAGCGCCCACGTGATGTTCGGGGCGGCTTCCGAGCGTGGACATCGGGCCGGTGAAATGTCAATGGTGTTGTACGACGGTGACAATGGCGTCACCGGGGATTCGCTCAGCTTCGATGGAGTAGCGCTCACTGATGATCGCAATCCGACAAATGATTTTGCCAACAGCACCATCGACCGTGGCTTGACTCGACTACCCGCGCTGTCCAACGGGTTTGGCCTCGACATCGACCGCATCGGATTCCAAACCGGTGCGGCATGGAGCCCTTCGGCGGCGGTGCGCGCGAGCACGTCCCTCGACCGCTTTACCATTGGTGTGTTGACGTTGACGTTGCCAGTCTGAGTGCGTCGTCTCGCACCGAGGGGCTTTCTCCACTGGATTTGTTAGTTGACAAAGCTTGTCGATAAGGTCGGATCATGCAATCCGTCGTTGAGACTTGCGACCTTCTGCGGGCTCGCGGCTTTCGCGTGACGCCACAACGCGAATGTATTTTGCGCCACCTTGAAGGCAACGTCGCACACCCAACGGTCGAGGCGATTTTTGATGCTGCACGGCGCGAGATGTCAACGATTTCTCTCAAGACTGTGTATCAAACTGTGCACGATCTTGACGCGCTTGGTGCGGTTCGTTTGATCGACCTCGGTACTGGAAGTGTTCGGGTCGACCCCAACGTCGAGATGGCGCACCAGCATCTCGTCTGCAACCACTGTGGCGACGTGCGCGACGTCAACATTGATTGCGAAAAACTGGTGCTATCTCGGCGCGTGAAGCGTGATTTTCGTGTCGATGATGTGCAAGTGCTGTTCCGGGGCCAGTGTGCGCAGTGCCGAAACGCGAGTCGCGAATGATGTGCCTAGGAGTCGGGCCGCGAGTGTTCAGAAAGTTCATACCATCAACCAAGGAGCGATACCCATGCCAGACCTGAAGGGGACCAAGACCCACGAGAACCTCAAAGAAGCGTTTGCGGGCGAAAGCCAAGCCAATCGCCGCTATTTGTATTTCGCGCAGAAGGCTGACGTCGAGGGCTATCCCGATGTGGCCGCTCTCTTTCGTTCGGTTGCCGAAGGTGAGACGGGCCACGCGTTCGGACACTTTGACTTTCTTGCTGAAGTCGGCGACCCTGCCACGGGCGAACCCGTCGGTGCGACTGCCGACAATCTTGCTTCCGCAGTAGCGGGGGAAACCTACGAGTACACCCAGATGTACCCCGGCTTTTCCAAGACCGCGCGTGACGAGGGATTCGAAGAGGTGGCCGAGTGGCTCGAGACGTTGGCTCGTGCCGAGAAGAGCCACGCCGATCGCTATGCGAAAGCCCTTGAATCACTGTCGTAATTCCTACCGAGACATGTGAGTGCGGTCGGCCCTGGACATTGTGTTCGGGGCCGTCTGCGTACTTCGTTTCCATTGATCGAAGGGAGCTGTACCAATGTCGCTCTACGACCCGCTTGCGCCCAACTACTACGACACCGCGGACGCGCGCGTTGAACGTGACCGCACATTCCATCAATGCAGCGACTGTCGCGTCTGTGTGAAATTGTGTCCGAGCTTTAAAGACCTCTTTCGTATGATCGACGACCTTGGTGGCACTGATCAGGTAGGGGACCTTACGGGCGAACAGCATCGTCATGTAGTCGACGAGTGTTATCAATGCAAGCTGTGTTACGTCATCTGCCCGTACACGCCCGACCAACAGCAAGAATGGGTCATCGACTTTCCGCGGCTGATGCTGCGGTCGCTTTCGATCCAGCACAACGAAGGCAATGGTCCTGGAGCAAATGCTCGTTTGCTCGCTCGTACCGACCTTCAAGGCAAGGTGGCGTCTACAGCGGCACTGATTGTCAACAAGTCTCTTGAATTTGCGCCCGCTCGACGGGTGATGGAAAAACTCACCGGGGTTTCCGCGGTGCGCATGCTGCCGCGTTATACGCGAGTGCGTTTCTCTGCTTGGTTCAAGCGACGTTCTCGGTTGACTGGTGGCGCGCCCCGTGGCGAAGTGACGGTGTTCCCAACCTGCTTGGTGGAATACCAAGCCGTGGAGATCGGCCAAGCGCTCGTGAACGTGTACGAGCACAACGGCATTGGCTGCACACTCCCGGCGGGTCAGGTGTGTTGTGGCATGCCGTGGCTGGACGCGGGCGACACCGAAAAGTTTGCAGAACATGCACAAAAGAACGTGAACGCCCTGTTGCCTTCGGTTCGCGCCGGCAAGCCAGTAGTGGTGCCGCAGCCCACGTGCGCGTACGTGCTGAAGCACGAATACCCTGACTTTCTTGGTACTGATGCTGCGCGCGAAGTGGCCGCCAATACCTTTGACGCTTCTGAGTACTTGATGGTTCGCCACCGAGAATCTCCGTTGTCGACCTCATTCAATGGCACGAGGTATACATCGATCGTGTGGCAGAACGCTTGCCACTACCGCGCACAACAGATTGGGCCGAAGTCGCGCGACATCATGGCGCTAACGGGTGCCAAGGTTGAGATGATTGAACGCTGTTCGGCAATAGACGGTACGTGGGGTCTGCGAGCTGAGAATGTAGAGACGGCCAAGAAAATAGCCAAGCCACTTATGGAGAAGATTTCTCGTTCCGAAGCACAGCTAGTCGCGGGCGACTGCAACCTTTCAAACCAAGCGATTCGGGAAGACACCGGCAAACGACCCGTGCATCCGCTGCAAGTGCTGGCGCGCGCGTACGGGCTCGAAGGAGACCAAGATGCGTAGGGTAGAAGTTGCAGAGATACCGGAGCTACGGGCCTACAACCAGTCCCGAGACGAACTGCGACGATCGATTATCGCCATGAAAGCGCGTCGGCGCGTGCATTTGGGCACACTCATCACGTTGGTGTTTGAGAACACTGACACAGTGCGTTGGCAAATCACTGAAATGATGCGGGTTGAACGTATTGCCACTGACGCGGCAATTGAGCATGAGGTCAATGTATACAACGCATTGATCCCCGACGACGCGCAGTTGTCCTGCACGATGTTCATCGAACTGACTCATGACGAACAATTGCGAGAGTGGCTCCCCAAACTCGTCGGCATTCACGATTCAATTGATTTGGTGCTCAGCGACGGGTCGCGAGTGCGCGGCTTTGATCCAAGTGCTGATCGCCTGACTCGCGAAGAGGTGACCTCTGCGGTGCATTACCTGAAGTTTTCGTTCGCGCCAGAGCAGTGCATGGCAATTCGTTCGGGCGGGATCACGATTGATGCCGTTGAGTCGGTGCATCCGGCGTATAGAGAGCTCGCCGAATTGGGCGCCGTTCAGCAGCAAGAGCTTCACAACGACTTGAGTGCGCCATGAGTGAAATCCCAATCTTGCGGCTCGACCCGGATCTACCAATTCCGCAGCGCCAGCACGCGAGCGATGCTGGCTACGACTTGGTCGCGCGGGCCGATCATGTGATTGCCCCCGGAGAGCGTGCAGTGGTCGCGACCGGTATTGCGTTTGCGTTGCCCCGCGGCTTTGCTGGCTTTGTGTTGCCGCGCAGTGGGCTGGCGGCGAAACATGGGATCACAGTGGTCAACGCTCCTGGACTCATCGACGCTGGTTACCGTGGAGAGGTGATGGTGATTCTGCTCAATACCGATCGAAACGCCTCATTCATAGTGCGGCGTGGGGACCGAATCGCGCAGCTCGTGGTGCAGCGAGTTGAGAACGTTGGGTGGCGAGAGGTCGCACAGCTCGATGATTCCGACCGCGGCGCAGCCGGGCACGGTTCTACGGGTGTGTAGCGCTGTAACGATTCGGTAGAGTCAACGCGAAGTCGTCGTCAAACAAGAAAGAATCAGCTGATGGGTTCACAACATAAGTTTCGTTTCGGTGTGCAATGTGGAGGGGACCACACCGGTGCCACGTGGCGCGAGCTCGCAAACAAGATCGAAGCGCTCGGGTATGAGACGCTGTACCTCCCTGATCATTTCATCGATACCGTGCTTGCTCCGTTGCCGGCGATGGCGATTGCTGCCGAGGCCACCTCTACGTTGCGCGTCGGCGCGCTGGTGATGGACAACGACTATAAGCACCCTGCGATCCTGGCGAAGGAGACCGCAACCATTGACGTGCTGAGTGGTGGGCGCGCGGAACTCGGTATCGGTGCCGGTTGGATGAAGGTGGACTATGACGCGCTAGGCATCGACTACGACTCACCCGGCACGCGCATCGCGCGTCTCGACGAAGGTCTTCAGGTCATTAAGGGCTGCTTCAGCGGAGAGAAGTTCTCCTTCAATGGTGACCACTATACGATCACCGATTATGTGGGCATCCCCAAGCCCGTGCAGTCGAAACTCCCGATCTTGATTGGTGGTGGAGGGCCGAAGATTCTCGGGCTCGCAGGGCGTGAGGCCGACATCATCGGCATCAATCCAAACCTGCGCGTCGGCGCGATTACCGCCGACGCCGCGTCCACCGCTAGCGGCGCGGAGACACTGAAGAAGATCGACTACATCAAAGCTGGCGCCGGCGATCGTTTCAGCGATATCGAATTACAGATTCGCTACTTTGTGCATGCGATTACCGAGGACCGCGATGGCTTCGCGGCGATGATGGCACCGGCTTTTGATGCCACGCCTGAAGATTTGCTTGGCTCCGGTGCTGCGTTGTTTGGAACGTTGCCGCAGATGGTCGACACGTTGCTGGAGCGGCGCGAAGCGTGGGGTGTCACCTACATCATCGTTGGTAACGATTTCTTTGAAGCATTCGCACCCGTGGTCGCTGAGCTCGCGGGCACCTAACAACGCGGTACTCACGCAAAACGCGCGGGGATCCAATCGAGTAGTTGGGCGCGGATCTCATCTGCTGCTTTGTCAAGTAAGTGGCCGTTACCTTCGTAGATTGTGACGTCGCCGTGGCCTGCGATGGCATGGACTACGTAGCTCGTGTCCATAGGCAGGATCTCGTCGACGTCGCCATGGATGAGCAGCAGGGGGGCCGTGAGCATTGCCGCACCTTCACAGCCCGCCGACTGCGTCGCGAGTGTGGCGACACCCGCGCAATGATCGGCGAGCACGATGCCGGCTTGCAGGGCGACGGCGCCACCGAAGCTATGGCCCATTATCACATAACGCGTGGCGCCGGAACGCGCGGCGAGGTCTGCGCTGGCTGCCACGTCGTGCACGCACCGTGGTAGATGATTGGGCGAGCGGTAGCCGACGCGGATGGTTGCAATGCCATGTTCGGCCCACAAACGCTCACCGAGTTCGTGATACAGGCCATTGGCGGGGCCTAGTAATCCACCCATTCCGCCGCCACACGTGATGAGCACGTGTTGCGCCTCGGGTGCGCCGTGCCACAGGAGCATGAGCAGACCCTCCATTGTGTACACCTCGATATGGCGCAACGTTGGGGTGACCTGCACTTCATCGGCGGCTAACGCTCCGAGTAGTTGCAACGGAGATCTTGGCTTGGAGTCGTCGGACACGGCAGAATCTCGCCGATTCAGACGAGCGTCGCAAGAAACGCCCGGGTTCGGACTTGTGTTTCACGGTCGCCGAACACCGCGGCCGCGAAATCGGTAACACCGGCGTCGGCGAGGCGCGCGATTCCCTGGGCGACGGCTGCCTCATCGCCCACAATCGCTACATCGGCTGGGCCGGCTGCGCCTTCGCGGTCGAGCATTGCCTTGTAGGAAGGAAGCGTGCCGTAGACCGCGAAATCCTGGGCTGCTTGGGTGCGCGCAGCTTCTGCGTCGTGAGTAATACACACTGGAAGCGACGAAGCGACCCTCGGTGCGGGGCGGCCTGCGTTGGCGGCAGCCTTACTCAGGCTGGGCACGATGTAACTCGACAGGGTTTCCACGCCGGTCATCCACGTGATCGTGCCGTCGGCGACCGCACCGGCAAGGTGCAACATGCGAGGGGCGAGCGCGGCGAGCAACACGGGCACTGGTTGGCGGTCTGCGACCATCGCGGGAGCGTGGTTGGTGAGCGTCTCTCCTACGAACGATACGTTGCCGTCGTGCAGGAGCGGCATGAGAATGGAAAGGTATTCCTTCATATGGCGAGCGGGTTTGTCGTACGACATTCCCCACAGGCCTTCCACCACAATCTGGTGTGACAAGCCAATGCCCAGAACGAAACGTCCGCCGCATGCTGACGCAGTGGTGAGGGCTTGGCTGGCGAGCATGCCCGGATGGCGCGGGTAGGTCGGTACGACGCCAGTGCCGAGTTCGATACGCGGCACCTCACGACCGATGATGGCGAGCAATGTGATCGCATCCATACCGAAGATTTGGGGCAAGTAGTACGCAGCAAAGCCTTGGGCTTGCGCGTCGCGAGCGTCGGCGATGAACTGTTCAATGGTGCGGTCGCCCGTGTCGCCGCCGAAAATTCCAATGCGCATGAATGCCTCTCGTTGGGGTCAAGATCTTTGACGTCAGGGTACCGGGTCGGCATTGTTGGCCCTGCGGGGCCGTGTTGGTTGAGTGTTACAGGTATGAACGAGATTGCTATAGTGCTGCCACCAGTGCGGACGTGGCTCAGCTGGTAGAGCATC
>SXHN01000064.1 GCA_005773635.1 Actinomycetota bacterium | reverse complement strand
GCCGAGACGGGCGCCGAACCCATTGGCAAGATCGTGATTGGCACGGTCAAGGGCGACATTCACGACATTGGCAAGAACCTTGTGTGCATGATGCTTGAGGGCGCGGGCTTCGAAGTGATCGACCTCGGCATCAACACTTCGGCCGATGATTTTCTCGCCGCACTCGACGAGCACCACCCCGACATTCTTGGCATGTCGGCGTTGCTCACTACCACGATGCCGTACATGAAGGTAGTTATCGACACGTTGAAGGCGAAGGGCCTCCGTGACGAGTACATCGTGTTGGTTGGCGGCGCACCGCTGAACGAAGAGTTTGGTGTCGCAGTTGGCGCGGACGCATATTGCCGCGACGCCGCGATCGCTGCCGAAACCGCCAAGGCGCTAGTACAGGCCCGTCGCGCGGCCTGAGTTACCAATGACCCAGTCGGCGATGTCGTTGGCCAACCCGCCTTTGATTGTTGCGTGCGGCGCGTTGGCGCGCGATTTGCGGGCCGTGCTCACGGCATCCGATCTCGCTCACACAATCGAAGTGAGCTACCTCCCAGCGAACTTGCACAATTCGCCGGCCGACATTGTCCCAACTTTGAGGCCGATGATTGCGGCGGCAATAGCTCGGGATCGCCCTGTATTTGTTGGTTATTCCGATTGCGGCACCGGGGGTTTGCTCGACGCCATGTTGGCTGAGTTTCCTGGGGTGAATAGGTTGCCGGGCGCGCATTGTTATGAGATGTTCGCAGGAGCCGAATGCTTCGCCGAACTCCACGAAGCCGTGCCCGGCACCTTTTACCTCACTGATTTTCTCGCGTTGCATTTCGACGCGTTGGTATGGGCAGGCCTCGGCCTCGACCGCCATCCTGAATTGCGCGGCATCTATTTCGACAACTACACGCGCGTGGTGCACTTGGCCCAAGGTAATGAGTGCCAATCCGCGACGGCAGCGCGCGGGGCGGCTGATCGTCTTGGTTTGCCCCTGGTGACCGCGGCAGTCGGTCGCGATGCGTTACGCAGAGTCGTGGAGCAGCACTATGGCTCGGCGTAGCAGAACTAACGAAATTGTAGTCATCAAGTGGCGCGATATCCCCGCGCAGATCAATGGGAGGCTCGGCGAAGATCGTCATCAGGTGATCTTGCCGCGACGGTTTCAACGCGCAATCGATGAAGCGGCGATGATCGCCGATAGGAAGACCGCGAACGAGTATGTCGCTGAATGGCGCCGCGACACGACACCATTCGAAGGCGACCTCACGGCGTTGCAATCCAGGGTCGATGCAATCGCCGAGGGTATTGAAGCCGAATTCACTCGCGAACGCCTTCAGGAATTTGTGGTGTGCGGCGGATGGAGCCCGGCATGACCACGATCGAAACGCCAAGCGTTGAAGTGGTGTTCGCTCCGAGTGGCCGCCGGGGCGCGGTTGATGTGGGCACGACGGTGCTTGACGCGGCCCGATTGCTCGGTGTCGATCTTGATTCGGTATGCGGTGGCCGAGGTGTTTGTGGACGTTGCCAAGTGATACCGCAAAGCCATGGGAATGTGAGCGAGTGGAGCACAACCGAAGCTGAATATCGCGGTCGGCGTGTGCTCTCGGGTGACGCTCGGCTCGGCTGTCACACTCGTATCACCGGCGCGGGGATCATCGATGTGCCGCTTGAGAGCCAAGTGCACCGCCCGGTGATTCGCAAAACGGTAGACGTTGAGGGCCTTGTCGTCGATCCCGTGGTGCGGTTGTATTACCTCGAACTTGATGCGCCTGATCTCGGTGATGATCGCAGCGACTTCCGCCGCCTCTCGGCCGCGTTGAGCGAAACGTTCGAAGTCAGTGTGGCTTCCATTGACCTGTCTCCTTTGGCATCACTCCAGCCCGCGCTGAATGCCAATGATCGACGTTCGATCACCGTGGCTGTGCATGACGGCGTTGCGATCATCGGAGTGTGGCCGGGATATGTCGACGCCGTTTTTGGGGTCGCCGTCGACGTAGGGTCGACCACGATCGCTGGGCACCTGTGCGATCTTGCCACGGGCGAGGTTGTCGCCAGCGCCGGCGTGATGAACCCACAAATTCGCTTTGGCGAAGATCTGATGAGTCGCGTGTCGTACGTGATGATGCATCCCGGCGGCGAACGCGAACTCACCGGTGCGGTGCGCGTTGCCCTCGATGAACTCGTTGGCGAACTTTGCGATCAAGCTGCGGTGGAGCGCGACATGGTTGTCGACATGGTTGTGGTCGGCAATCCGATTATGCACCACCTTGTGCTTGGCATCGACCCCACGCCACTCGGCGTCGCACCGTTCACACTTGCAACGGATTTACCGGTTGATCAACGGGCCGTAGACATCGATGTGCAATGCCGTTTCGCCCGACTGCATTTGTTGCCCTGTATCGCCGGTCACGTTGGCGCCGACACGGCGGCTGTCATTTTGGCCCAAGGGCCGCATCGGTCAACAGACGTGACGTTGTTGATCGATGTGGGCACCAATGCCGAAATTGTGCTCGGCAATTGTGATGGGCTTCTCGCCGCATCAAGCCCCACGGGCCCCGCCTTTGAGGGCGCTCAGATTTCGTGTGGGCAACGAGCGACTGCAGGCGCGATCGAACGCGTACGGATTGACCGCGAAACATTGGAGCCCACCCTCTCGGTCATCGGCGATTCGCCAATAACCGGAGTGTGTGGATCGGGGATCATTGAGGCGATTTGCGAACTTCGGTTGAGCGGAGTTATCACGACCGATGGCACGATTGATGGCAAACACGCGATTCGGTCGGCCCGAGTTGTCGCTGATGGCCGCACGTTTGCGTATGTGCTGCACGAAGACAATCCCCGTCTGCTCATTACGCAAAACGATGTTCGAGCAATCCAGCTCGCGAAAGCTGCGTTGTACGCGGGTGTGAAATTGCTCATGAATCGTGCTGGTATTGAAGCGGTAGATCGCGTCGGTCTCGCGGGTGCGTTCGGTAGTCACATTGACCCGTTGTATGCACTGGTGCTCGGAATGATCCCGGATTGTGAGCCTTCGAGCGTGGTGTCGGTTGGCAACGCGGCTGGTTCGGGCGCGGTGCGAGCGTTGGTGAGTGGTGAGGCACGCGCGGAAATCGCCGCGGTGGCGCGAACAATTATCAAGATCGAGACGGCGATCGAGCCCGAATTTCAAGCATTGTTTGTTGGCGCGATGGGTATTCCTCACGCCGACGATCCGTATTTGTTGTTGGGTCGCGTCGTCGATCTACCAACTCCGACAACATCGACAGCGTCGAGTGGCCGTACGCGGCGGAGAACTCGCAGCGCTCAACTGGAGGAAACATGAGTGACGACACGCCACGCCGGGCCGGACGCACTGGTGGCCGGGCCGGACGCCAGGCAGTGCGCCTCGCCCATCACATTGAGAAAGTGCCGTATCTCACCCGGACCTTGAAGCCCTTTGAAGTGATGAGCTTAGAGAGTATTGAGATCATTGAAGCCAACGCGGAGACGATCCTGGCCGAGGTCGGCATCGTTGTACGCGATTATCCGGAAGCGATTGAGATCTTTCGAGCGGCCGGTGCCGATGTTGATGATGATCGAGTTCGGTTTCCGAGGGGCATGTGCCGCAGCATTGTGCAGGCAACTGCACCCGCGGTGTACACGCAACACGCGCGCAATCCCGCGAACAATGTGCAAATTGGTGGTGATGCCACAGTGTTCGCACCGAACTACGGCTCGCCGTTCGTGCACGATCTCGACAACGGCCGCCGTTATGCGACGCTGAGCGATTTTCAGAATTTCGTGAAGCTGGCGTACATGTCTGAAAACCTGCATCACAGCGGTGGCACAGTGTGCGAACCCGTAGACGTGCCAGTGAACAAGCGCCATCTCGACATGGTGTATTCACACTTGCGTTACAGCGATAAAGCGTTCATGGGCTCAGTCACTGCGGGAAGCCGTGCCGCAGACAGTGTCGAAATGGCGCGTATGGCCTTCGGTGGCGAGCTCGAAGATCGAACCGTTATGACGAGCTTGATCAATGCTTCTTCGCCGCTCGTGTGGGATGGTTCGATGTTGTCAGCCGCGCAGAATTATGCGGCAAACAACCAGGCTTGCATTATTACTCCGTTCATCCTTGCCGGTGCGATGGCTCCAGTTACCGTTGCTGGTGTCGCGGCACAGACGTTGGCTGAGGCGCTAGCGGGTATGGCCTTTACACAGCTTGTGCGACCCGGGGCACCAGTCATTTTCGGGAGCTTTGCGTCGTCGATGAGTATGCAGACTGGGGCACCGACGTTTGGTACTCCCGAACCAGCCTTGGTGCTCTACGTGTGTGCGCAACTTGCTCGTCGCTTGGGCGTGCCGTTTCGTAGCGGCGGTTCTCTGACCGCGAGCAAGGTCCCGGACGCGCAGGCGGCTTATGAGAGTGCCAATACGCTGCAACCGACCGTGCTGGCAGGAGTGCATTTCGTATTGCACGCTGCGGGCTGGCTCGAAGGCGGCTTGGCGATTGGCTACGAAAAGTTTGTGCTCGACGATGACCAACTCGGGATGATGACGACATTCGTCAAAGGTGTCGATGTTTCACCTAACGGCCAAGCGATTGATGCGATAATCGAAAACGGCCCAGGCCAGCATTTCCTCGGCACGGCGCACACGCTTGCGAACTTTGAAAACGCGTTTTATCGCTCGACCACCTCCGATAACGGGAGTTACGAGCAATGGCTCGAAGAAGGCAGCCTCGACGCTGCGACTCGGGCCAACAAGCTGTGGAAACAACGCCTAGCAACCTACGAAGCGCCGCCAATCGACGACGCGGTTGATGAGGAACTTCTAGCGTTTGTCGCGCGTCGCAAGTCCGAGATGCCCGACGAGATCGGTTAGGCCAGCCATGACCGAGTCGGTGCAGTCGATTGAACGGGCGTTCTCGTTGTTGCGCGCGTTGGCGGTTACACCCGCGGGGATTTCGGAATTGGCGCGCCGTACTGGTTTGGCAACGAGTACGACAGCTCGACTTCTCGGCACCTTGGAATCAATCGGAGCAGTGCAACGCGTCGAATCGGTACCTCCGAAGTATCGAGTCGGGGTAGCGATTGGCGAGTTGGCCTCGGCATTAGATCCGACCGCCGATATTGTGAACCGGGCTCGTCCGTATCTTGTCGATTTGGTCGCGCAAATTGGCGAAACGGCAGGTATCTCCGTCGCCCACGGCGACGGTGAAGTGTTGTACCTGGAACACGCAGAAGGTGACAACGCAGTGCAACTGCGCGATTGGACTGGTGTGACGCTGCCGTTACATGTCGTGTCGAGTGGATTAGTGCTGTTGGCGCATCGCACCCACACAGAGATTCAGCGCTATATCGATGGTGGCTTGGCGCGTTATACGCCGCAAACGATCACTGATGGCGTTGAATTGGTGGCTCGGCTTGCTCGCATTCGCGAGTGCGATTACTCCTGGACCATTGAGGAATTCGCGCAAGGGATCAGTTCGATCGCAGCGCCGGTGCGCGCCGGCGGTCGAGTCGTCGCAGCGTTGCATGCCCACGGGCCGAGCTATCGATTTCCCGAAGCCGATACCCGGGGAGTGGTCCAAGCACTGGTGATCGCGGCGGCCGCTGCGATCAGTACGTAATGTCAAAGGTCTGAGTACAATTTCCAACCGCATCATGGTGATTTGCCACAATGCGGGAAACCATGAATGTGGTCTGCCTTGCGGCATGCCCCATCGCACGTCGTGTCGAGGAGAACATTGTGAGTGATCAACCCACCACCGCCAAAGTTGTGGTGATCGGTGCCGGAATTGTGGGCAACTCGGTGGTCGGGCACCTTGCAGAATTGGGATGGCGCAACATCGTTCAGATCGACAAGGGACCGCTGCCGAACCCAGGTGGCTCCACTGGGCATGCCTCGAACTTTATTTTTCCTGTCGACCACAACAAAGAAATGTGTCTGCTCACCGCTGACAGCCAGCGGCAGTACATCGAGATGGGCGTCAACACCACGTGTGGCGGCATCGAGGTCGCGCGCAAGCCGGAGCGACTCGAAGAATTTCGGCGGCGCATGACCTCGTCGACGAGTTGGGGAATCGACTCGCGACTGCTTACTCCCGAAGAAGTCAAAGAGATGGTCCCGTTCATCAACGACGAGGTGATCCTTGGCGGCTTCTATACACCGAGCGTGTCTTGTGTGGATTCGCTGCGTGCGGGCACGATCTTTCGTGAACGAGCGATGGCGCTCGACGCGCTCACGGTGGTTCCCAACGTTGAGGTCGAAGCGGTCGAGACCGAGCAGGGCAAGGTAGTTGCGGTCGTCACCGATCAAGGCCGCATTGATTGCGAGTACGTCGTGATCGCGTGCGGTGTGTGGAGCCCTCGCATCGCAGCCATGGCAGGTGCCACGATCCCGCTGACGCCTGCGGTGCATCAAATGATTGACGTAGGCCCTATTGCCGAGCTCGAAGCGACAGGCAACGAAATCGGTTTTCCCATCGTGCGCGATATGGATACGTTTTGTTATGAACGCCAAAGCGGAGGGTCGATGGAGGTTGGCTCCTACGCGCACCGGCCAATTTTCATGAAGGCCGACGAGATTCCTTCGATCAAAGCGTCGCGACTGTCACCCACCGAGCTTCCATTTACGGCGGAAGATTTCGATCAACAGCTTGAAGAAGCCTTGGAACTCATGCCGAGCATTCTTGAAACTGCCGAAATGAAATACGCGATCAACGGTTTGCTGTCGTTGACACCCGACGGGTTCCCGCTGCTTGGTGAGACAGTTGAAGTGAAAAATCTTTGGTCCGCCGCTGCGGTGTGGATCAAAGAAGGGCCGGGTGCAGGCCGCATGATTGCTGAGTGGATGACCCACGGCGCTCCTGAAATCGACCCGCACCAAAGTGACATTGCGCGGTTCTACAAATACGCCCGCAACGATCACCACGTACGGGAGCGGTGCGCTGAACACTTCAACAAAACGTACGGAATCGTGCACCCGCGTGAACAGTGGGAATCTGAGCGCAACATTCGCACCGCGCCGTACCACGCTCGCACCGAAGCGTTGGGGGCCGTCTACTTCCAAGCTGGCGGTTGGGAACGGCCCCACTGGTACGAAAGTAACGCTCACCTTGTGGAGCACTACGGCGTGGAAGCGCGCGAACATGAGTGGGACGCGCGATGGTGGAGCCCAATTCAAAATGCTGAGCACTTGGCGATGCGTGAGCACGTTGGCATGATCGACCTTGCACCGTTTGTCGTGTTCGACATCACGGGGCCGGGAGCATTCGATTATCTCCAGTACCTCACTGTCAACAGTGTCAACGTGGCCGTCGGTCGGTCTGTATATACGCCGTTGCTTGATGTGAATGGTGGGTTCCGAAGCGACCTCACCATTATGCGCCTCGGTGAGCAAGAATTTCGCGTCGTCACCGGCGCCTTTGACGGCCCCCGTGACGCGTTTTGGTTTCGTAAGCATCTTCCCACCGACGGTTCGGTGGTGTTCACCGACAAGACCTCGGCGTTCTGCACGATTGGAGTGTGGGGCCCGAAAGCGCGGGCGTTGGTTGAGACGTTGACCAACGACGATGTCTCGCACGAAGGGCTGCCCTACGGATCGACGAAGGAAGTGCTGTTCGACTCAATTGATGTGCGTTTGTTTCGAATTTCGTACGTCGGTGAACTCGGCTTTGAGATCTACGTGCCAATGGAACACGCGCAGGCAGTTTGGGACAAGATTTACAGCGCAGGCCAAGCATTCAATATCGTGCCGGTTGGCGCCGGTGTTTACGGCACCACCGGTCGTATCGAAAAGGGCTACCGGCTGATGGGTGCTGAACTTGAAGGCGAGTATTCACCTGTGGAAGCGGGCTTGGCTCGGCCCAAGGTAAAAGCTGCTGATTTTATTGGCAAAGAGGCGTATTTGAAGGCTCGTGAGGCGGGGCCCGCCGCCGTGCTGTGCACACTCACGGTTGAAGACAACGTCAGCCCGCGCGATGGCATCAAGCGATACATGACGGGGAGTGAACCCATCCTCACTCTTGAAGGCCAACGCATTGTCGATAATAGGGGTCGCTCGTCGTACGTCACGACCGCGGGTGCCGGCCCTTCGGTGGGCAAGTATCTCTTGATGGCGTACTTGCCGATCGAAATCGCAATCGTCGGCACCGAGCTGCGCGTGATGTATATGAACGAGCTGTATCCGGTGAAGGTTGCGGTCGCAGGTTCGACGCCGCTGTTCGATCCCGCTGACGAGCGCATGAAGGTTTGAGGTTGGCGATGCGGATCTTGGTGTGCGTGAAACGGGTACCTGCCCCTGGCGCGCGCATTGTGCTCACCGAAGATTCGTTGGGTATCGATACGCGCAATCTTGGGTTTACTACGAGCCCTCATGAGGAGTGCGCGGTGGAAGCTGCGATTCAGCTCGTCGAAGAACACGGTGGCGATGTGACGGTGCTCACCCTCGGTGGTACCGATGCTGATGAGCAGCTTCGGTACGCGATCTCCGTCGGAGCGCACAAAGCCGTATTGATCACCAACGACGATCTCGCGGCGGGTCGCGATGCTGATGCCGTCGCGACGGCGAAGGCGCTATCGGCTGCGATTCGCGATCTCGAAAGTGCGGATGGCATCTTCGATCTGTTGCTCTTTGGCAACGAGTCTGCGGACTCGGGTGGATTCCAGGTGGGTATTCGGGTGGCGCGTGCTTTGGATCGCCCGATTGTGAACGGAATCAAAGGCATAGAAATTGCCGACGGCAACGCCACCGCGCGGCGCGAATGCAACGATGGCTACGAGGTATATCAGCTCGCGATGCCTGCGGTGCTCGGTGTTAAGGAGGGCATCAACCTGCCGCGATATGCGACGTTGCCGGGCCGGTTGCGGTCGAAAAAGGCAGAGGTGACACACTTGGATTCAGCGACGGAATCCGGCCGGGTGACGACAACCTCCTTGGCCACTCCACTCGAGCAAACCGTTAACACAGTCATGCTTGGCGAAGGTGCCGGTGCCGCGGCAGCAGTGGTCGACATGCTGGTGGAAATGGGGCTCGCATGAGTGCGGTGCTGGTGTTCGTCGAACACGATCGCGGCGTGATCGAAGAGTCGTCGTTGCAAGCGATCGGGTTCGCCAGGGAGGTCACCTCGAGTTCTGTGGCCGCAGTGGTGATCGGTGCCGCAGGAACCGAAGTTGCCGCGCGCGTCGCGGCCGCGGGTGTGGACGCAGTGTGCTCGATCGACGCCAGCGCACTCGCCGACTACGCGCCTGAGGCTTGGGGTGACGCGTGCGCGCAGTACGCAAAGAGCGTCGACGCCATCGCGATTGTCGGCTGCGGCACCGATCGGGGCAATGAAGTGCTTGCACATATTGCCGCGGTGCTCGATACCCCATTCATATCGAACATCACGCAATACGAGGCGAGCGTGCCCGTGAAATTGACGCGTTTGCGCTGGGGCGGTTCGTTGCTGGAACATGCCACACTCGATGTCGGCTTGGCAGTGCTGAGCTGCGCACCGCATGCCTTCGACTCACCTCAAAGCGGCGTTGGTGAGGTGCCGAGGTCGGAGTTCGTTGCAGCGCTGCGCGATGATGCCGCGCGCACTCGCATCGTTGAGCGCGTCAGCCTTGCGAGCGGTATCACACTCCAGACCGCGCCGGTGGTTGTAAGTGGCGGCCGTGGGGTGGGGAGTGCCGACGGTTTCGCACATCTCGAAGCACTCGCCGAATTATTGGGCGGCGCGGTGGGGTGCAGCCGAGTGGTCACCAACCAAGGTTGGCGGCCGCACTCAGACCAGGTTGGCCAAACCGGCAAGCGAGTCGCGCCGGAGCTGTACATCGCCTGCGGAATTAGCGGTGCGATTCAACATTGGATCGGCATGCAAGCTGCTCAGCGAGTCCTGGCCATCAATCTCGACAAAGACGCGCCAATGGTCACCAAAGCCGACTTTGCAGTAATTGGCGACCTGCACGAAATTGTGCCCGCAATCGTTGAGGAACTCCGCAGGCGTCGCTAGCTCGGTTGGCGATCGTTGCCAGGCGTGAGCTTGTGGGCGATGCCTTGCGTGCAACGATCGAGGATCATTGCCATTGCAACAATCGCGACTGCAACTTCGGCGCCAAGCCCAGTTTCACCTCGTGTAAGCGCAGTGATTGCTTCGAAACCGAGTGCGCCCCCACCGATGAGTCCTGAGATAATCACCATCGCGAGCACCATCATGATTACTTGGTTTACTGCGAGGATAATGCTCGGCATCGCGAGGGGCACCCGAACGCCAAACATCACTTGTCGTGGCGATGCGCCAAAGGTGGTCGCGGCCTCCACCGTTTCTTCGGGCACTTGTTGAATTCCGAGCGCGGTGAGTCGAATGCCCGGTGGGATGGCGTACAACACCGAAGCCAGGATCCCCGGTACGGGCGACAACGACAGAATCATCACAAACGGAATCGCGTAAATCAACGAAGGGAGTGTCTGGAGTGCGTCCAATACGGGCCCGAGTGCTTGATTGAGCCATTGAGCGCGTCCGACCACGACACCGACGGGCAGCGCGATTGCGAGGGTAATCACTGAAGCGATGATGACTTGAATGAGGGTGTCGGTGGATTGCTCCCAGAGTCCGGTTGCTCCAGTCGCTGCCAGTCCAGCGCATACGAAGATCGCAGTTCGCCATCCCTTTGCCCACCAACCAATGAGGGCGCTCACAGCGATAACAACGGGCCAAGCCAATGTTTCGTTCATCAATCGGTGGCCTCGGATCAGCAGCTCTCGCACGAAAAAGTCACTCATCGTCTTGAGTGGTTCCGAGAGGTTGTCGCGGATCCAGATAACGAAATCGTCGATGGAATCAACGGCGCTCGTGTTGAGATGCACTGGAATTTCAATCCATTGCGCGATGCGTCCGATGATGATTACGGCGATAAGTGCCGCGACCGTTGCAATACGTTGGGCGATCGGAATCTTGCGATTTGTGCGTCGCGGTTCGGTAAACGCTTTACTCACTCGATCGAGCACGAGAGCTATCGCCACGATCGCGAAACCTGCGATCGAACCGCGGCCAGGGCTGCGGAGTCGTAATGATTCCTGGACCTCCTGGCCTAAGCCACCGGCACCAACCAACGCGGCGATAACCGAAATGCCGAGTGCCATCATGATGGTTTGATTGATACCCGCGACGATGCTCGGCGCGGCAAGCGGGAGGCGTACACGATACATCGACTGTTGCTTCGAAGCCCCGAAGCTCTCGGCGGCCTCCACTGTTGCACTCGGTACGCTTTGGATACCAAGTGCGGTGAGGCGGACCATTGGCGGAATCGCGTAGATCACCGTGGCCACCAACGCCGGTGTGACGCCGATACTGAACACGATGACTGAAGGGATGAGATACACCGTTGCGGGTATCACTTGCATCGCGTCAAGAATCGGGCGACCGATTCGTTCGGCGCTTGGATTGAGTGCTGTCAACATGCCGAGCGGCAGACCGATCGCGATTGCAATCAAGATGGCAACCACGATGAGTGCGAGCGTCTCGGTAGTTGCTTCAGAAAGCCCGACCGCCGCGGGATAGAGCGTGATGAGTGCGCAAACAGTCGCAGATACAAAGCGTTTCGTTCGAGCAATAGATAGAAACGCCAGCAACGCCAACGTGTACCACGGCAGCCAAGCAATCCACTCTGCAACCTGCGCAATACTTGATTCGATGAAGTCACTGACGGGATTGAACAACCCTGTAAAGAGCCAATGAGTGAGGCGATGGTCTTGAATCCATACCTGCAGATCATCGATTGGGTCAGCGAGATTTGCATTCCAATTCTCTGGCCATGGCCGTGAGTTCCCGAGTGCGATCTGCAGTGCGACGATGCACGCAACTGCAGCCGTAGCGGGCGCGTATTTCCATTTTCGATGCGAAATTGCGCTCAACTATCGCTCGCAAAAATCTTGGCGACATCGGAGCGGGTGACGTGCCCGACGGCAGCGCCGCTTGCATCAATCACATTCGCCGTTGCATCGTCGCCGAGTAACAGTCGCAGTGCCGTCGCCGCGGTATCGGCCACGCCGACCGTGGGTGCTGCACCAGCTACGGGGCCGTGGCGCATCAGCGAACCAACCGTGATCACATTGACTTTTGGGATGTCGTTCGTGAATTCTCGCACGTAGTCGGTCGCGGGATGCAGCACAATTTCTTCAGGAGTTCCGATTTGTTCGAAGACCCCGTCTTTCATGATCGCGATTCGATCGCCCAATCGGATTGCTTCGGCAAAATCATGGGTAATGAAAACGATTGTGCGCGGGGCGCTCATTTGTAGGTTGCAGAGTTCGGTTTGCATGTCGCGACGAATCAATGGGTCGAGTGCCGAGAAGGGTTCGTCGAAGAACAAAATTTTTGGGTCCACTGCGAGTGCTCGGGCGAGCCCGACCCTTTGCTGCATGCCTCCGGAAAGCTGTTGCGGGTAGTGGTCGGCCCAGCCCGCGAGCCCAACCGTTTCAATAACCTCGATGGCACGTGCGTGCCGTTCGACTTTCGAGATGCCTTGGACCTCTAAGCCGTATGCGACGTTGTCGATGACTCGTCGGTGAGGGAGCAACCCAAAATGTTGGAAGACCATGGACATGGTTGTGCGACGGAGATCGCGCAGGTCTTTGGCGTTCAAGCTTGTGAGGTCGCGCCCATCGATGTGCACCGAGCCACTGCTGGGTTCCACGAGCCGCGACAAACAACGGATCAGGGTGGACTTGCCGCTTCCCGACAGGCCCATGACCACGAACGTTTCGCCGGCATCGACTGAGAATGAAACGTCGCGCACCCCGACGGTTTGGCCCGTCGCCTCGAGGATCTCGGCTCGTGTTTGTCCGCTTTCAGACAGTTTCTGCGCTTTTTGAAGATCGCCTGATCCAAAGATCTTCCAGAGCGAATCGACAGATATGGTGGCGGTGTTCGTCGCGGGTGCTGTATGCGTCATTAAAACAACACCATAGAGGCTGCGCGACCAAGCTGCGAGTGTCAGAATGTGACATCTCGATTCCATCGGGTCGTCCGGGAGTGAATCTGGCCGGGCGCATTCATTACAACGCAATGGAGATAACTATGCGCAACACCCGTATTCGCACTGGGCTTGGCCTTGTGCTCGTCGCCGCGATCACACTTAGCGCCTGCGGCAGCGACAAGGAAAAGGTCGACGGTGGTAGCGACACCACGAAACCGTCTGGTGATAAGCCTGATATCACGATTGTCCAGAACGCTTGGACAGCGTCGGCGATTGAAGCCGAGATTGCTAAGCAACTGATCGAAAAGCAGCTGGGCAACAAAGTCACGATTACCGCGATTGATGAGAATGCAATGTTCGCGGGTCTTGCCGACGGCAAGCTGGATGCGGCGCTTGAATTGTGGCCTTCTGGGATCGACGAAAAAGAGCAGAAGTACCTGGACGACAAGACGGTTGTTGATGCTGGAAAACTTGGAGCCGTTGGTCAAATCGGTTGGTGGGTTCCCGACTACGTGTTGGATGAGTACCCAGACGTCGCCACATGGGAAGGGCTGAAAGACGCTGACACGGCCAAAGCGTTCGCGACTGCAGAAACCGGCGACAAGGGTCGATTCCTTGGCACCGACCCGTCCTATTCGCAAGCTGATGCCCGCATCATCGAGAATCTGAAGCTTCCGTTTGAAGCGAAGTTCTCTGGCTCTGAAGCCGCCACCGTCGCTGAACTCGACCGCGCCGTAGCAGCGAAGGAACCAGTCGTGATGTACTGGTGGACACCTACTGCTGCGGTTGCGAAGTACAACTTGAAGCCAGTTGAATTGCCAGAATATTCCGAAGAGTGCTACGAGGATGCCGACGCGATCGACTGTGCCTATCCAGAAGATCCGTTGATCAAGGTCGCATCTGGGAAGCTTGAGGCCAAAGACGCCGCGGTGTTTAGTTTCGTGCAGAAGTTCCAACTCACGAATGAACAACAGCTCGAGATGTTGCCGTCTGTAGAGATCGACAAGAAGCCAGCCAAAGACGTCGCCGCTCAGTGGATCGCCGACAACGAGAGCGTTTGGAAATCCTGGTTCGAGTAGTCACTGCGACAGTATGAAGAGCGGGCCGGTTCGCAGTTGCGGCCGGCCCGCTCTTCGCGTACCGGACATCTCAGAGAGAGCAATTGCTTTGTGAAGAAATACGATTTCGTTATTGTGGGTGGTGGTTCTGCGGGGAGTGTGCTCGCCAACCGTTTGAGTGCTGACCCGTCGACGACGGTGTTGGTACTCGAAGCGGGGCGGCCTGATTACAAGTGGGATGTGTTCATTCACATGCCCGCCGCGTTGTCGTTTCCGATCGGATCAAAGTTCTACGACTGGAAATACGAATCCGAACCCGAACCTCACATGAACGGGCGGCGTGTGTACCACGCTCGCGGCAAAGTGCTCGGTGGGTCAAGTTCGATCAACGGAATGATTTTCCAACGGGGTAACCCGCTCGACTACGAACGCTGGGCCGCCGACGAAGGAATGGATGCGTGGAGTTATGCGCACTGTTTGCCGTACTTCAAACGGATGGAAAATTGTCTCGAAGGCGCTGATGAATGGCGCGGCGGCGACGGACCGTTGGAGCTGGAACGTGGCCCGGCAACCAATCCGTTGTTTCATGCCTTTTTCGACGCAGCGCAACAAGCGGGCTATCCACTCACTGATGATGTGAATGGCTATCAGCAAGAAGGGTTTGCGCGCTTCGATCGTAATATTCGCCGAGGTCGTCGGCTGAGCGCAGCGCGTGCTTACTTGCACCCCGCGATGTCGCGGCCCAACCTAGATGTGCGCACGCGCGTCCTGACGTCGAAGGTGCTGTTCGACGGTACGCGTGCAGTAGGCGTGGAATTCATAGCGCGTGCGGGCCGTGGTAAGAGCGAACAGGTTTTTGCCAACGAAGTGATTTCGTGTGGTGGCGCAATGAATTCGCCGCAACTGTTGCAACTCTCTGGCGTTGGCAACGCACAGGAACTTCGCGCCTTGGGTATCCCTGTGGTGTGCGATCTACCCGGAGTGGGGGAGAATCTTCAAGACCATCTTGAGGTGTATGTGCAGCATGCGTGTACGCAACCGGTCTCGATGGCGCCGATGGTGAAGATGTGGCGTCGACCATTCATCGGTATGCAGTGGCTCGCTCGCCGTGGGCCAGGGGCGACCAACCATTTTGAAGCCGGCGGTTTCGTTCGCAGCAATGAAGATCTCGTCTACCCAAACACGATGTTTCACTTTCTGCCAATCGCTATCCGTTACGACGGCAGCACACCCGAAGGTGGTCTGAAGCACGGTTACCAGGTGCACGTGGGCCCGATGTATTCGGACTCGCGGGGCTCGATCAAGATCACATCACGTGATCCGCGCGTGCATCCAGCGTTGCGATTCAACTACCTCTCTACGCCGACCGATCGCAAGGAATGGGTTGAGGTCGTGCGCGCCGCTCGAACGATCTTGGAACAAGATGCTTTTGCTCCGTTCAGCGCCGGAGAATTGTCGCCCGGCCCCAGTGTTGAAACTGATGAACAGATTCTCGATTGGGTTGCACGAGATGCTGAAACTGCGTTACACCCGTCTTGCACCTGCCGATTGGGTGTCGACGGCATGTCGGTGATTGATCCGGAGACGTTTACCGTCCACGGTGTTGAAGGTCTGCGGGTAGTCGATGCGTCTTCGATGCGCTATGTCACCAACGGCAATATTTATGCTCCGGTGATGATGTTGGCCGAAAAGGCTGCAGACGCTATCGCCGGAAATACGCCGCTTGCTCCCGAGCCTGTTGCGTATTTTCGACGTGATGGAATAGCGCGATGACCGAGCCAATCTTCGAAACCGTATCGCTCTGGATCGATGGGGCGGTCACAAGTGCGACCTCAGGCGAATGGTTCGCCACCCATAACCCAGCCTCGCAAGTTGTTTTGGCAAACGTGCAACTCGCCAACGATGAGGATGTTGATCGTGCGGTCCAGTCAGCCCGCCGAGGCTTTGCTGAGTGGTCGTTGATGACTGGGGCCGAACGAGGGCGCATTCTCAATCGTGCTGCGGCGATTCTTCGTGATCGAAACGCGGAACTCGCGCACCTTGAAGTGCTCGACACCGGCAAACCGATCAGCGAAGCCATCGCGGTCGATGTGCTGAGCGGTGCTGATTGCCTTGAGTACTTCGGTGGGATGGCAGCCACGCTGCACGGTGAGCATTTCGATCTGGGCGGATCGTTTGCTTACACGCGTCGCGAACCGCTTGGCGTCTGTGTTGGTATCGGCGCGTGGAACTACCCAATTCAGATCGCGTGCTGGAAGTCGGCACCCGCTCTTGCATGCGGTAACGCGATGGTCTTCAAGCCTGCTGAGCTCACTCCGCTGTCCGCGATGAAACTGGCGGAGATCTACGCCGAAGCAGGTCTGCCTGCAGGCGTGTTTAACGTAGTGCACGGCGATTCGCGAACCGGAGAAGCGCTCACGCGCCACCCCGACGTAGCCAAAGTCTCACTCACCGGCGAAGTCGGAACTGGGAAAAAAGTCATGGCCGCAGCCGCACAAACTCTCAAACACGTGACGTTGGAACTCGGCGGAAAGTCGCCGTTGATCGTGTTCGAGGATGCCGATCTTGCCAACGCAGTGTCGGCTGCACTGATGGCGAACTTTTATACCCAAGGTGAGGTGTGTTCCAACGGCACCCGAGTCTTCGTACACCGAAGTATCCATGATGAATTTGTCGAAGCGTTGCGGGTAAGAACAAACGCGATGACTATCGGTGATCCGCTCGCGGAATCGACTGATGTCGGGGCGCTGATTTCTCGAGACCATGTGGCGAAGGTGCTCGACTACATCGCGGCCGGAATCGCACAAGGCGCGACGCTCGTGTGCGGTGGTAAGCGTGTCGACCACACCGAGATGTTGCGGCAAGGCAATTTCGTGGAGCCCACCATTTTTGATGCGTGTACGGACGACATGATCATCGTGCGAGAAGAGATTTTCGGGCCGGTGATGACGGTGCTCACTTTCGATGATGAAGACGAAGTGGTAACTCGGGCCAATGCCACTCCGTTTGGACTCGCAGCCGGCGTGTTCACACAGAATCTGGCGCGCGGTCACCGAGTGGCCGCTCGGCTTGAAGCCGGAATCGTTTGGATCAATAACTACAACCTCACGCCGATTGAAGTGCCGTTTGGTGGCGTGAAACAATCGGGAATTGGTCGCGAAAACAGCATTGCGGCGATTGAGCATTACACCCAACGCAAGACTGTGTACGTCGAACTTGGACCCGTCGACGCGCCCTACTAAAGCAACGTCATGGTTCAGTCGTCGATGACGACGATTCCTAAGCCGAAAAATCCGCCGACGACAGCGTTGCTTGGCGCGTTGAACGCAACAAGCGCGTACTCGACCCCTTCGATTGCGCTGTCGTGATTCACGGTGAAGCTGTAATGCGCAACAGTTTGGCCAGGCGCAAAGGTGATGGTCGCGGGTGCGGCAGCGAAATCTTGGCCGTTCATCGCAGTAACGGAAACCGGGGTTGCACGCACGGTCACCGGGAGCGCCGATGCCGTGCTCAACTGCACTGGGATTGTGACGACGGACGACACGTTTGAGTCGTTCGATATCGAATAGGTCGGCGTCAATTCAGGACTGCGCAATGCAGCCAGTATGTCGAGTCGATGGAAGCTCAATCCGTTACGTGCGTCCGTCAACACGGGGCCGGTGTTGACTAGACGGGTTTGTATCTGATCGATGGATTCATGTGGATATTGCTGGCGAGCAAGAGTGAACGCGCCCGCGACATGCGGTGTGGCCATGGAAGTGCCGTTGAAGAACGCGGTTCCACCTCCTGGGATCGACGAATTGATCGATACGCCAGGTGCCACGATGTCGACGACTGGATTCGAATTAGAGAATGCTGCGAAACCGTCAGCCTTGGTTGTTGCACCCACAGTTACAGCCGTTGAGATGCAACCGGGGCTGCTAACTGATGTGGAGGAGGAGTCGTTTCCTGCCGCGATTACCGTTGCTACGTCGAGGGTGCGGAGCCAGTCGATTGTGTGCTTGAGCGGTTGATCGTCGCAAGCATCGTCGAACAGAAAGCCACCGATGCTCATGTTCGCGGAGGGAACGTTGTAAAAGAGGCTCAAGTAGCCCAAGAGTTCCAGCGCCGCAATTTGATCGGAGGGGAACGTCAATGCGCAGGGCGCCGCGCCTTGGCCGGTTACCGAGCAGATCGTCGCATCGTCGATACGAGTGAAGATTTGCAGTGAGATGATGTTTGCTCCCGGTGCCACTCCATCGAAGGGAATCGACGCGGTGCGCTTGCCTGCGGCGATACCCGCAACGTGGGTGCCGTGGCGGCACCCGTTTGGTGCGTAGGTGCAAGGAACTGCGCTGCCAGCACCGATTTGCGTTGTTTGCCCGTTCGGACATGACGCGGTCGCAGAGAAACAGGCCTCGGCGACGACTTTGCCCGCAAGCATGGGGTGGGCTTTGTCGACGCCGGTATCCAGGATTGCCACCGCGGTGCCAGTGCCGTCGTTGCCCGTTGCGCTCACGGCACTTGCACCAACCAATGGTGTGCTTTCTAAGTCGCTTGCTGGCATTGGGGTGTCGTCGAATACCGCGACTACATCGGGGTCGGCGTTGAGCTGAGCAATATCTCGCGTATTCGCTTCGACGACGACCATCGGTACTCGCGCATAGGTTCGTTTCACTCGTTGTGCTGTTCGCTTGATGCGCCGTTCGATCGCGTTCCGCTGCAGTTTGTCGCGACGCGTTGTATCGCGGTACTGCACAATGACCCGCCGTGAGATTGTTGACTCAGTGTGCGGGGGCGTTGCGGAGATCTCAGCAGTTGGTGCCGCGGTGGCGCTTATGGGTGAGATTGCGGTTGCCAATGCGGCGCTCACAAGTACTGCAAGAAATGCAAACCGACTCATAACACGGAGTGTAACGGCGTGCGCACACTGACGCCATGGCCTGATTTGGTTATGCGACCTCTTCGACAGCCGCAGCGAACTGGGCGTTGTACAGGCGAAAGTAGGCGCCATGCTGCTGCAGCAATTCGACATGGCTGCCTTGTTCCACAATACGACCGGCTTCCATCACCAAGATCGTGTCGGCATCGCGAATGGTCGACAACCGATGGGCGATGACGAAGCTCGTGCGCTCTGAACGCAGAGCCGCCATCGCCCGTTGAATGAGCAATTCGGTGCGGGTATCAACCGAACTCGTTGCTTCGTCAAGAATGAGAATCGTCGGGTCGGCCAAGAAAGCGCGGGCGATTGTGATGAGCTGCTTTTCGCCTGCGCTCACATTTGAGCCCTCATCATTGATCACCGTTTCGTAGCCATCGGGTAGTGAGTGGACGAATCGATCTACGTACGTTGCTTTCGCGGCAGCCATGATCTGTTCGTCGGTCGCATGGAGGTTGCCGTACGCAATGTTGTCTCGGATTGTGCCGCCAAACAGCCACGTGTCTTGGAGCACCATTCCAATGTTGGAGCGCAACTCGTCGCGCCGCATCGACGAGATATCCACGCCGTCGAGGGAGATGTATCCGCCGTCGAGTTCGTAAAACCGCATGATGAGGTTCACCAGCGTGGTCTTGCCCGCACCGGTGGGTCCGACGATTGCAACTGTGCGTCCTGGTTCGGCGACCAAGCTGAGGTTCTCGATCAGAGGATTTGCGGCATCGTACGAAAACGAAATGTTGCTGAATTCGACGCGTCCTTGCGGCTCGGCGACTGACTCGGCGTTGTTCGCGTCGGGTGACTGCTCAGGTGCGTCGAGCAGCTCGAAGATGCGTTCGGCCGAGGCGATGCCGGACTGCATGACGTTTGCCATCGACGCGAGCTGTGTGAGTGGTTGTGTGAATTGGCGAGAATACTGAATAAATGCTTGTACATCACCAAGTGACATGGATCCTGACGAAATTCGCACGGCTCCGACCACCGCGATCGCGACGTAGTTGAGGTTGCCGAGAAACATCATCGCGGGCTGGATGATTCCTGAGATAAAAGAAGCTGAAAACCCAGCGTCATACAGCTTGTCGTTGGTTGTGCGGAAACGTTCTTCGACATCGCGTTGCCGCCCAAATACCTTGACAATTGTGTGCCCGGTAAAGGCTTCCTCTACCTGAGCGTTAAGGGCGCCGGTGTATCCCCACTGCGCGAGGAATCTCGACTTTGAACGTTTCGTGATCAACTGCATGGTGAGAAAGACCATCGGAATCGTGACTGCGGTGATGATCGAGAGAAGCGGCGAGATGAGCACCATCATCACAAGCACCCCGATCAACATGAACGTCGATGAGAGCAGCTGGCTGATTGTCTGTTGCATGCTCTGAGAAATATTGTCGATGTCGTTCGTAACCCGACTGAGAAGGTCGCCGCGAGGCTGTGCATCGATATACGCAAGCGGCAAGCGGTTGAGTTTGTCCTCGACGTCGCCGCGCATTTTAAACATTGTGCGCTGGACTACGCCCGACAGAATGAGAGCCTGCGAATATGAACATAAGGCCGCGATCGCATATAACGACAAGACTTTCCACAGTGAAATGTGCAACGCGGCGAAATCAATGCCCCGCCCGGCGGAACTCGGGCGGAGACTATTGAACACAATGTCAGTGGCATGGCCTAGCTGTCGAGGACCCAGCGATGTGAGTGTTGCGCTGATGATCGCCAATACAACGGTGAGTACAGTGCGCCAGCGCTCCGGTCGAAGTCGCTCAAGCAGTCGTCGGGTTGAGTTGGCGAAATTCTCGGTTCGTTCCGATGGCATGCCGAGCCCGCCGAAACGGCCGCCGCCGGTCTCGCGAATTTCCGCAGCCGATGGTCGACCCTTTGCCTCGTTAGCGGCATTGGGTCCATCGGGGCTCACGCCGCTTCCTCACTGATCTGTGATTCAACGATTTCACGGTACGTCGCACACGATGCGAGCAGCGATTGATGGGTACCGAGCCCGACTTGGTGACCATCTTCGAGCACAAGTATCTGATCTGCCGTTGAAATGGTCGAAATCCGCTGGGCGACGATGATGACCGTGGCGTTTTGCGTATGAGGACCGAGCGCCGTGCGTAGCTGCGCGTCCGTGGCGAGATCGAGTGCTGAGAATGAATCGTCGAACAAATAGATCTCTGGTTTGCGTACGAGTGCTCGCGCGATGGCGAGGCGCTGGCGCTGCCCTCCCGACACACTTGCTCCCCCCTGGGCGATCTGTGCGTCCAGCTGATTGGGCATCGCGGTCACGAACGCAGTGGCTTGTGCGACCTCGAGGGCTTCCCACAGTTCCTCATCGGTTGCTTCGGGATCCGCGTACCGTAAGTTGCTCGCGACGGTTCCGGAAAACAAGTATGGCTTTTGCGGAACGAGGCCGACTCGACTCCACAGCACCTCGGGATCCACGTTGCGAACGTCGACGCCATCGACCAACACGGTGCCGTTGGTCGCGTCGAACAGCCGGGGCACGAGGTTGATCAGCGTTGTTTTTCCTGATCCGGTGCTCCCGACGATGGCGGTCGTTTGGCCGGGTGAAGCTCGAAACGAAATGTTGGTCAAGACTGGTTCTTCTGCTCCGGGATAGTGAAAGGAAACGTCGCGAAATTCAAGCGTTCCGTGGGCAGAAAATTCGGTGATCGGTTGCTCTGGTGCCACCACCGACGAGGGTGTGTCGAATATTTCGATGATGCGCTCTGCGCACACCGCGGCGCGCGGGATCATCATGACGATGAATGTTGCTGTCATGATCGACATCAAAATCTGTGCGATGTAGCTCAGGAACGCGACGAGAGAACCAACTTGGGTCTGACCGCTACTCACGCGATCGGCTCCGATCCAAACTGCGGCGATCGTGGATGCATTGAACAGAAACATCACGGTCGGAAACATGAACGCCTGGAGATTGCCGGCCCGGAGTCCTGTTTCGGTGAGATCAGCGTTGGCCGCGGCGAATCGCTTGACTTCATTAGGTTCTCGCACGAATGCCCGCACGACGCGGATGCCGACGATCTGTTCGCGCAACACCTGATTGATTTTGTCGATGCGTTCCTGCATCAACCGAAACTGTGGGACCATTCTTGAGATAATGATGCCAACCGAGATCGACAAGACCGGCACGCTGACGAGCAGGAGCATCGACAAGCCTGCGTCTTGACGCACCGCCATAATGACACCGCCGACGATCGTGATCGGGGCGGCAATGAGCAACGTGCACGACATCTGCACCAAGGTCTGCACCTGTTGCACGTCGTTGGTGATGCGCGTAATGAGAGAAGGTGCCCCGAACCCAGCCACCTCCTTTGCGCTGTATCCAGTTACTTGATGAAACAGCCTCCCGCGAACGTCGCGACCGAATCCTATTGCCGCTCGACTGCCGTAGTACACAGCAGCAATCGAAAAAGCGATCTGGCCAAGACTCGCGAGCAACATCAGTGATCCGGTAGACCAGATGTAGGACGTGTCTTGCTTGAGGACACCGTCGTCGATGATGCTTGCGTTGAGCCGAGGTAAGTACAGACCTGCGGCGGCCTGAACCGTCTGTAGTACGAGAACGAGCAGGAGCTCTCTTTTGTAACGGCCGAGTGATGATGCCAGAAGTCGCCTCAACATTTTGGTGCGCCACTTTCGGTTCGAAGTTTGGCAATCGCATCCGGATTCAAGTGTTGAGCGATGAGGTCGAGTGCGCGGGTGAGTTCTGCGACGAGATCCGGATCGTTGCTAGCGAGTGCATTTGCCAAGGCTTCCTCAACCGATCCGGTTTCTCGATTCGCGGCTCGTCGAGTGATCTCGGGCGACCGTCGCACCAACGTCCGACGCCGATCGTTGGCATCGATTGTGGTGATGAAAAGGCCCTCGTCTCGAAGTTTCGCAACTGATGCAGATACGTGGCTTTGGGGAAAGCCGGTTCGGGCCGTGATTTCGCCGACGGAAGTGTCGGGGTGTTCAAGCACGTCGAGCAGTATCGAGCGAACGCTGGTGGGTAACGAACGAAACCCTCCGGGGGGTATCGACTCTTCGCCCAACTTCATGAGTTTTCGTCCGAGCAGGAAAAGCTCAACACCATTCATATCAAAAAAGATATATCTAAATAGATGGAAGTCTCCAAGTCGAGGATCTGGTGTGGCCGATACCTCAAATTTGCTTTCTGATGGGTGAGGAGTAAGTCGGAGCTATCCCTCGCGGTAATCGCCGATCGGCTGCAAGCTGGGTACCTTCACATCACAGGGGTGACAGTGGATCACATTCGCTGTCACTGGCCACACACGGAACGGGACCGTAGGGCGAAACGCACACGAGTCTTGAGGCGGCAGGTATGGCAACGATCGGAAATGAATCGATAAGCATCACACCACTACGGTCCGCGACAGCGCGACTCGGCGTCGTGAGCGACACCTCACGCTTCAATCATGAACCAGCAACGACACGTTTCAAATTGAGCATCGTGATGCCTGCGTACAACGAGGCGGCAACGATCCGGACGGCTATCGAACGAATTTTGGCGATTGACTTTCCGTGTCCGATGGAGCTGATCGTGGTGAACGACGGCAGTGTTGATGACACTGCGCTTGAACTCGCGCTGTGTGATGACGATCGCCTCGTGCGTTGCGCGCATCCCTTCAATTTGGGCAAAGGTACTGCCGTGCGCACGGGTGCGGCCGCCGCAACTGGCACGCATCTATTGATCTTTGACGCAGATGTTGAGTATGACCCCAAGAACATTCCTGAATTAGTTGCCCCGATACTCGGAGGCACGGCGGATGTCGTCTACGGAGCACGGATCTTTGGCAACCATACGGTGTACCCGTCGATGCGGTTCGCGATTGGGAATCGGGTGACTACGTTGGCAGCAAACTTGCTGTTCGATTCATACATCACGGATCTTCACACCTGTTTGAAACTGATCCCGTTGGCGACCTTTCGTGAGCTGAAGCTGACTGAAAGTGGATTCGGTCTTGATTCTGAGATCACCGCGGAATTATTGCGCCGCGGTGTGCGTCCCTATGAAGTTCCCGTGAGCTACTGCGGGCGGTCACGTGCGCAGGGCAAGAAGATCACGTGGCGCGATGGTGTGGTGTGTCTGTTTGTATTGGCGAAAGTGCGCGCCCGGCGCCTGCTCAGCGAAGGCGACTTCGGATCGAATATTTCAGTCGTCGCTAGTGGCGAGCCTGAAATTGACCTGACCGCCGCGCGTCGAGTGGCCGTGCTTCCGGATCCTGCGTAGGCATGATCGCCCACCACAGCGTGCCCAATCTCAAGGTTGGATCCACGGGCCGGGGTGCGGCTGGTTCAGGTCGTGCCCGACGCGGCCTAGTAGTTGTGGGGTTGGTTGTGTTGTTGGGGGCTATTCAGAATCCCGTGTCTGAATGGCTCACCTCGATGCGGCTGACCCCACAACCAGAATTCTTTACGGAACTTTCGTTTGCTGAACCCGCGCGAATCGTTGATCTCATGCAAATGGTCGCCGCGGATCGGCGCGCCCCTTTTGTGATCGCCAACCGTGAGGATGCGGCGACGACGTATCGCTGGGTTGTGTACGCGACCAAACCGGATCTCCCGAAGCGACGCGTCGCCAGTGGCACGGTACGAGTGGAATCAGAGTCCCGGGCAGTCGTCGACCCGGCGATCCCGTGGACCACATTGACGCCGGGTACGCGCATCGATGTTGGCTTGGCCCATCGTCAGGAAGCGATCTCGTTCACCTTGGCCGGTGGGTTGCGATGAAACCGGCCGCTTCGGGCCCGGTGCGGATCGCTCCGCGGGTCGCGATCGTGTCGGATGCAATCTTTCCGTACAACAAGGGCGGCAAGGAAGTGCGGTACCACGAAATTGGTCGCCGTCTTGTTGCCTCGGGTGTCCGGGTGGATGTGTACAGCATGCATTGGTGGGATGACGACGCGAAAAGCATCGAAATCGACGGTGTTTGGTTTCACGCGCTTTGCAAGAACCATGCGCTGTACAGCGGCAGCCGCCGATCTATTCGCCAAGCACTGTGGTTCAGTCTTGCATGCTTGCGTTTGCTCGGACGTCGCTTCGATGTCATTGAGGCCGATCACATGCCGTACCTTCCGTTGTTTGCGCTGCGAGTCGTTGCGACTTTGAAACGTCGACAACTCGTCGTCACCTGGCACGAGGTGTGGGGTCATCGATACTGGGTTGAGTACTTGGGTTTCGCGGGCCGGATCGCCGCGATGCTTGAGCTTTTCGCGATGCGGTTGCCGAACCTGATTGTGGCCGACGTGCAGGAAACCGCGGATCGGCTCCACGCGTGTGGTGTGGCGCCATCTCGCGTCGTTGTCGTTCCGATAGGTGTCGATGCGGCGGCGATCTCGGCGGTGCCGCGTGGTGACCGACACTTCGATGTCGTTTGTGTAGGACGTTTACTAGAGCACAAGCGAGTGAACGTACTGATAGCAGCACTGGCCGACCAACGCGCCCGTGGCAACGTTCTTACCTGTGCAGTGGTTGGTGAAGGCCCTGAGTGCGATGCACTTGCGTGGCAGGTGCGCGAACTTGGTATTGAAGATCAGGTCTCGTTCTTCGGCCGGGTCGAGCTGCATGCAGACGTTTGGGCTCTGATGAAGTCGTCCACCGTTCTTGCGTTGCCATCGGTGCGTGAGGGATTCGGGATCGTTGTGCTTGAAGCGATTGCCGCAGGAGCGTCGGTTGTTACTTCAGATCACGAAGATAACCAAGCGCGCAGTTTGGTGGATGATGGCATTACTGGCGTTGTGTGTGCTTCCGAGCCGATCGCGTTTGGCGAGTCCTTGGCGCGTTTGGTGCGCGAACCGTTAGCAATCATGGATGTACGTGATGACGTGCTGAAATCGTTTGACTGGGCAGCCATCATTGCTTCGTTGCAAGACATTTATGCGAAGAAATCTCGAGTTGCGGCATGAGTGCGAAACCAAAGGTGTCGGTTGTCGTCTGTTCGCTGAACGGAGCGTCGAAGATTGCCAGCTGCTTGGAGGCCCTCGAACGGCAAACAATTCGTGATTTCGTAGAGGTCATTGTCGTCGATGACGGCTCGACTGATGATACGGCACTGATCGCTCGGCAGTTCCCGGTTGATCTGTTGATTCACGAAACCAATCGCGGTTTGTCGATGGCTCGCAATACTGGAATCCGGCGGTCGGTCGCTCCTATCGTGGCGTTCACCGACGACGACTGTGTACCTGCGGAAAATTGGCTTGAGTCGTTGCTGTGTGAGTATGAAGAGCCTTCGGTGCTTGGTGTGGGTGGCACTGTCGCTCCGCTGTTGACTGATGGGCCGCTATTGAGGTATCTCGATGCGAACAATCCATTGGCCCCGGTAGAAGAAGAACGGACCCACAGCTCGAGCGTGGCGTATCGGGCCTATCTCTACATGTGCCGCAATGCAAAGGCACCAGCGAATGTTGGGCGACGGTCGGTGTATTCGTTGGTCGGAGCGAACTTTTCGGCGCGGCGTTGCGCCCTTGATGCCATCGGCCTATTCGACGATCGGATCACCTTTGGAGGCGATGAGGAAGACGTGTGCCGTCGACTGCGCGCGCACTTTCCTGGTGGTTCATTGGTGTATTCGCCCGCGGCAGTCGTCTTTCATGATTACGACCCCCGAGTGCGAGATACCTTGCGTCGCAGTTACGCCTATGGCAAGGGCAGCGCACGCGCATTTTTGAAGAATCCCGCACAGTTTCCGACGGTGTTTCCTTTGCCAGCGGCGGTTGTCGCGTTGGCTCTTGTCGGCCTTTGGAAACGTCCGGCTTTGGCGGTGGCTTCGGCGTTGCCGCTCATTGCATTCCCGAGGTGGCCCCTCGAAGCGGTTCGCGATCGACGAGTGGAATGTCTTGGCTACTCCTACATTCAGCTGTTACAAGAAGCGGCAAGCGACGCTGGATTCGCAAGATCTCTCGCGCAACTGCGGGCTGAGTACCGCGCGGCCGACGAGGTCGTCCGATGACAGTGGTCACAGGTCCGGATGTGGCCAGTGAGCTGAAGTTGCGATTCGGTCCTTTCGACCACCGCGTCCTCGACGACCTAATTCCTCACGGCGTGACCACGGAATCGGTGCTTCCACTGACCCCAGTACCCCTGCGCGTGCATCGTGAACGTCGCGTTGGTTTTGAAGTGCGCACTCGGCGCAGCGTCGCATCACTGGTCGTGATTGCGGCGTTTAACGTTGCCGTGGCACTGCCTCAGTACTTGGTGGCGCAATGCGTGGCCGTTGCGGTCATGGTCGTGTTCCCTGGGTTGCTCATACTGGCCGCGGCACGGTTTCGTTCGTCAGAAGGAATGCTGACGTTGGCGTATTGCATCGGTGTAAGCGTTGTAACGCTGATGTTGATCGGGCTCACATCTAGCTACGCGTTGGCAGCGACGGGCATCGACCGTCCCCTGTCTCGTTGGCCCTTGACCGCTGTACTCAATGCCTTCATGCTCGCAATGCTGGCAGCGGCATCACGGGTTGGGGATCCCATTGCGATGTACTGGCGCCCGGGTACGTGGCGACAAGCCGTTCATCAAATGGCGTTTGCGATATTACCGGCAGGTGCCATGGGTGGAGCGTTTCTGGTCAACGGTCGCGGTTCGTCGTCGCTCGCTATTGCGACCGCAGCCGGATGCGTCGTGGTGCTTGTCGTAGTGATGGTTCGCGGTTCTCGAGTCCCAACTTGGTGTCATCCGGTGGCTTTGTTTTCGGTTGCGCTCGCGTTGACTTGGGCCTACTCGCTGCGCAGTTCGCACTTGTTCGGCTTTGATATTCAACAGGAGATTCAGGCATTCAACGCCACGATGACGCAAGGTCGATGGCGGCCTCCGTCGAACGGGAATCCGTACGCGGCGATGCTCAGCATCACAGCGTTGCCGGCCTTGCTGTCCAGCGTGAGTGGCGTCTCAGGCGTGTACCTGCTCAAGGTCCTATATCCGATGATCTTCGCGTTGGTGCCCGTGGTCGTGTACTTCGTAGCCGCTCGTTGGGCTCCAAAGGTCGCAGCTTTCGGAGCTGCAGCGATGGTGGCGACCTTGCCGCAGTTCGCGGGGCAGCTCTCGGCGATTGCTCGCCAAGAAGTCGCATTGCTGCTATTTGCTGTGATGATCGCCTTCGCCTTCGATTACACGATCCCGGCTGCGCTTCGCAAGACTGCGGTGGTTTTCTTTGTGGGTGGTTTGAGCGCCGCGCACTATTCGACCGCCTACGCCACGATCGCGGCCCTCGTGATTGCGCATGTTCTTTACGGCGCAATGCGATTTGTTCGAGATATGCCTCACCGCGGGGTGTTTACATTCCGCATCGTCGTTGCTTGCGTCGTCGTTGTGCTTGGGTGGAACATGGTGATTACGCACTCG
>SXHN01000063.1 GCA_005773635.1 Actinomycetota bacterium | reverse complement strand
CTCGCGGCGATCTGCGCATAGTACGCCGCTTTGCGGCGAGCGACGCGGCCGTTCGGTCGCGCGTCGAGGTCAACCTGGTCAGGTTCTAGCTGGCTGTTCATGCCGTCTTTGAGCAAGATGAGGGCTTCTGCACGCAATTGCGAAACGCGGCTCTCCGATACCCCAAGTTCGTCGGCGAGGTCTTGCATTGACCGCTCTTCGAAGAAATATCCGATGACGACGAGTCGCAGCCGTTCGGGGAGTGCCGCTACCGAGTCGGTGAGGAACGCTTTTCGTTCACGGTCGACAATCGTGTCTTCGGGGCTATCCACCGATGATGTGGCGATGAACGATTCGGCGTCGCCGTCGAGTGCGAGCGACTCATAGTTGAGCACCGTTGCGCGGTGTACATCGTCAACGAGTTTGTGCACGGTTGCTGGGTCGAGATTCAACACCTTGGCGACTTCTTCGTTGGTTGGCGTGCGACCGAGTTTGGCGGTGAGGTCTTCGGTTGCATGTTGCATTGTGCGTGCTTTGGCGCGCACCGAGCGACTTGCCCAGTCCCGGCCTCGAAGTTCATCGAGTAAGGCGCCGCGGATGCGTGTTGAAGCGAAACGGTCGAAAGCGATCCCGCGTTCTGGGTCGAAGCTGCGCGCCGCTTGTGCTAGCCCGAGCATCCCAGCCGACACGAGGTCGTTGCGTGATACGTGCGCCGGCACTCTGTGCGCAACTTCGGTAACGACGTAGCCGACGAGTGGAAGATGTTCACGAACGAGTTTGTCTTCGTATTGTTTGCGTTCTGCGTCGATTATCTGTGTTTTCATTGCTTCGAGCCCCCTATGGTCGATGATGAATACTGCTTCGGCGAAATTCGCGCGAAAGCTTGATACGACCACTGGGTTGAATCACGTTGCGTGTTGGTATTCCTGCAATTTGAGAGCCAATTACCGCGCTCGGTGGCCAAATCGACCATTATCCTGCAGCAGTGGTGTTCAAGGCTTCGATTGACGGTGGTGCAACGATCTTTGTGGCCGACGAATTGGCGTTGGTGCGCCGAGGGCTTGTTGCCCTGATTGAAGATCTTGGCTGTGTGATTTGCGGACACGCACAAAGCGCCCGTGACGCGATCGATGCGCTGCACCTGGCTCCCGAGTTGGTGATTGTTGGGTCGTTGGCTGATGCCGAGACGGCGGACGTGGTCGAGCGGCTGAAAACGCCGTTTCCAGCACCGTTGGTGTTGGTCTTGGTTCCCGCGGCGGCTCGGCATGGTCTTGCGGAGCTCTTGGCAGCAGGTGTTGATGGCGTGGCGCGTCGATCGGCATCGGAAATTGAGATTCGAGCGGCCATCGTCGCGGTGTTGCGCGGCGAGCGGTATGTAGCTCCCACGCTGTTGAACGAGCTCTCTGGCGAAGTGGAGCCCGTTATTGACCTGCGCGATGGCACAGGCGGCGCCACTGCGCTATCGGCGCGCGAACGCGAGATGTTGGTCTTTTTGGCGCAAGGGCGCACAAATCGCGAGATTGCCGAAAGTCTCTGTCTCTCGATCGCAACCGTGAAATCACACCTCATTCGTGTCTACGCCAAACTTGGTGTGAATAGTCGGTCTGAAGCGCTTGGCGTGGCGGTTTCGCGAGGGCTGCTCGCCTGACTGGCCGCTCGCCTGGCTGGCCGCCCGGCGGGCTGGCCGCCCGACTGCTGGATATTTGCAATACCTGGCCGATGAGAAGGGGTTAGCCAACCTTCGGAGCACAGAATGCAAACAGAGCTCGGCGATGTGTCGAACATCTTGTGGCGTGAACGTCAATTGCTTGAACTCTTGGTGTTCAAATTGGAAGAAGAACAACTTGTGTTGGCATCGGGGCGTACTCGCTGGCTGCAGCACGCGACGCGCGAAGTGGAAGCCGTCCTCGGCGAGATCAAACGTTTGGAACTTGACCGGGCCGTGCAAGTCGATGCGCTTGCACGCGTTATGGGAAGTGCAGAAAACGCGAGCCTGCGCGAGCTTGCCGAACACGCTCCGGCGCCATGGGACCGCATCTTTACTGAGCATCGGAAATCGCTCATGGAGCTCACCTCCGAAATTGACGGTGTTGCGAAGGCCAACAAGGACATGCTGAGCCGCGGTCAAGCCGCTACTCGCGATGCGCTTGCCGCGCTTGGTGAGCAAGAAATCGCTGCCTACTCCCCGTTAGGGCAGCCGACAGCTGATCGTGGACTCGGAAGCCGTCTGTTCGACGGTGCGATGTAGGTGCTGCGACGATGAGCGATTTTTCCAGCTTGAATGTTGCGCTCAGCGCGTTGTACGCGCAACGTCGCGGCTTGGAGATCACTGGTCACAACATCGCGAACGCGAATACCGAGGGCTACTCGCGCCAGCGGGTCGACCTGGAGGCGATCGGTGGGCCACGCACTGGAACGTTCCACTCGAAGGCTCTGAACACCGGAAACGGTGTGAATGTCGCAGGTATCACGAGGTTTCGTGATGCATTTCTAGAGATTCGGGCTGCGATTGCCCACGGCGATAACGCAGGCTTGAGTCGCACCGACCGGGCCCTGCGTCAAATTGAAGACATGTTCAGCGAACCAAGTGATCTCTCGCTGGCAAAAGGCTTGTCGGAGTTCTGGAGTGGATGGGATGACATTGCCAACCACCCTGGCGACCCCGCCGCCCGAGCTCAGCTCATGGAGCGCGCTACTACTCTGGCCAAAACCATCAACCAGGATGCCAACCAACTCTCGCAGTTTCGTACCGATGCCATTAGTGAGCTCAGTTCGCTCACAACTGAAGTGAACACGATGGCAACCAATATCGCGCAACTCAACGATGCGATTCGCAGCGCAACCACTGCGGGTCTCAATGCGGGTGATCTGATGGATCAACGTGATCTACTTGTAACCAAACTTGCTGAAAAGGTTGGAGCCACAGTTCGCCAAAGCGAATACGGTCAGGTAAACGTTTTTCTCAACGGCACTGCGCTCGTGAATGACAACATCACGCAGGCATTGACACTGGATGCTTCTGGTTCGCCAGTAGTGATGCGGTGGGTGGGTAGTAATAGTGCAGCCGCCGTCTCGTCTGGCGAAATTGGCGGGCTGCTCGGCGTTGTGAATACGACATTGCCGAGCTACTCGGCGTCGCTTGATGCGATTGCGCTGAAGCTGCGCGACGACGTGAACGCATTGCATATTGGTGGCGCAGGCCTCGATGCTGTGGCAGGGCGCAAGTTCTTTGACGCAACGAGTGCTGCCGATTTAGCGATTTCGACTGATATCGGCACCAACACGGACCGAATCGCGGCAGGGGCGGTTGGCGCGGGCACGCTGGATTCCACCGTTGCGCTTGACATTGCCGATCTTGCACTCTCGAATACCAGCGCGCACGCTATGTACCGATCGCTGATCATCACGTTGGGCGTTGAGTCGCAGAGCACCAGCCGCCGTCTTGACATCCAAACGAGTGCCGTCGAACAAATTGACGGGTCACGCGATGCGTCGTCGGGGGTCAACGCCGATGAGGAGATGGTCGCAATGGTGCAATACCAACATGCGTATGAAGCAGCGGCGCGGTTTCTCACAACAATCGACGAAATGCTTGACGTGTTAGTTAATAGAACCGGCACGGTTGGACGATGAGGTGATCCATGGTTTCGTCTGACTATCGAGTTACTCAACACACAATGGCGCGGCGCACGACGTCGAATATGCAGCGTACGCTGTCGCAGTTGCAAGAGGTACAGAACCAGATCTCCTCGAATAAGCGCATCACCAAAGCTTCCGATGATCCGGTTGGTACGGCGTCCGCACTCCGGCTACGTAGTGATGTTGAACGTAGCGATCAGATTGATCGCAATCTCGGTGACGCGCAAGCGTGGCTCAACACCGCGGACGACACCCTCGGCGCGGTTGTGAGCCAGATACACCGGGTGCGTGACCTCGCGATCCAGTCGCAGAATGGCTCGATCGCGCAAACCGAGCGTGAAGCGATTGCCACTGAGCTTGACAAGATCCGAGAAGGCTTGATCGGCCTTGCCAATACACAGTATTCCGGCCGTTCGATTTTCGCGGGAACTGCCAATACTGCTGCGTACGACTCATCAGGGAACTTCCTCGGCACCTCCAACGCGGTGCAACGCACCGTCGCTCCTGGTGTGCGGGTCCAGATCAACGTGACCGGCGACGATGTGTTCGGGCCGGGTGGAAACGACTTGTTTGCCAATATCACTGCGTTGGCGACAGCCGTTCGCGCTGGGGTTTCGAATGGAACTGACGCCGCGCTGGTTGCTGTTGATGCGCGCACGACCATCGTGCAGGCGCGTCTCGCCGAAATCGGTGCCCGTACTCGCCGGGTCGAAACGATGAAAGAACGCAACGACACTGGTGTGATTTCGCTGAAGCAAGAGCTGTCCGCTGTCGAAGATCTCGATCTGCCGAAGGCACTCATTGAAGCCCAGCTTCGTCAAGTGGCCTATCAAGCCGCACTGCAAACAACTGCAAAAGTTATCCAACCGTCCCTCGTCGACTTCCTACGGTGAATCCCATGACGCAAAGCTCAACGCTCAATCCGACGCCCCCGGTTACCGCTTCACTGCACTTTGCCGCGGGAATTCCAGGGTTTCCTCACTTGCATGACTTCGTGATGGCAGCTTGGGGAAAGCCAGAGAGCCCGTTCATGCTGATGACCGCAATCGACGACTCTGACGTGGGGTTCGTGGTGGTTTCCCCGTTCGTGTTCTATCCAGAATACGAATTCGAACTCGATAAATCGACGGCGCAACGCTTGTCGCTCAGTGATCCTGCCGACGCGACGGTGATGTGCATCGTGACGTTGGGAGAACGTCCCGACGACGCGACAGTGAACCTTTTGGGTCCGATTGTGGTCAACATTCGCACATGCGAAGCGTGCCAAGCGGTGCTTCCCCACGCCGGACACGGCGCAAAAGTTCCGCTCAAACGCGCCGCCTAGAAAACCTTCGCGTCATACGCATGACAACTGTGTCGCGTGTATGTACGCTGTGGTCGGGATCGGAAGCCCGGACCAAGGAAGGGATCACTCATGCTCGTACTCACTCGACGCGCGAATCAAAGCATCATGATCGGTCACGACATCGTCGTGACCGTGTTAGAGGTGCGAGGCGATCAAGTCCGCCTCGGAATACGCGCACCACGTTCAGTTGACGTGCACCGCGAAGAAGTGTTCGCAACGTTGCAGCAAGCGAACAAAGCCGCGGCCACTTCTCCTCGAGACCTCGCGGCGCTCGAAGGTTCGGCGCCCGACGCGCCTAGTGCTGAGACGAGCGCAACGCAATCGGGTGAATCGCAACAGCACTAACGGGCGCCCCAGGTGTAGGTCTGTTTTTGGAGTCGTAGATATACGAACGTTTCGGTGCTCGACACTCCGGGAATGTTGCGGATCTGTTCGTTGAGTAACGTGAGTAGATGCTCGTCGTCTTCGCACACCATTTCGGCCAATAGATCGAAACGGCCCGAGGTATACACGAGATAGTCGATCTCCGACATCGCGGCGAGCGACTCGGCCACGGCAGTGATGTCGCCCTCGGTGCGGATACCGATCATTGCTTGGCGCCGAAAGCCGAGGCGCAATGGGTCGGTGACCGCCACGATTTGTACAACGTTGTTGTCGATGAGGCGTTGCACACGCTGGCGCACCGCAGCTTCTGAGAGACCAACGGATTCCGCAAGACGCGTGTACGGCGTCCGCCCGTCGCGTTGGAGGAGCTCGATGAGGGCTTTGTCAGCGTCGTCGAGCGCGGTCACGTCAGCGCGACGGCGGGCTTGACCGTTGCCTGGTTTGGGTGTGCGCGACGACGCCATCTCGAGCCTTGTCAGCGCGTGAGCTCACTGCAAAGCGCGGCGAAGGTATCGACATAGCGGTCCACGTCAGCTTCACTGTGTTGCACCGACAACGTCCATTGTTCTTCGTCTCCCGGGGTCATGAAGAGCCCGCGATTAATCATCCACGGATATGACGCGGCGTAGAGCTCCACATTGGTGTCGAGGAAATCGCGGTAGTTTTGCAGGGGCGTTGGCCTATAGGAAACACAACCCTTGGCTCCGAGGTCGACGGTGTGGGCCGGCAACCCGTTGTCCTCGATTGCCTTTTGACAACCTTGAGCCATACGCGTGCCAATCGAGTCGAAGTACTTGTAGGCATCGGCTGTCAACACTTCAGTGAGGGTCGCAAGACCCGCTGCGGCAACGAGTGGGTTGCCGTTGAATGTGCCCTGTTGGGCCGCACCGCGCAGGATTGTGCTCATGATTTCGCCGTTGCCACCAAATGCTGCTCCGGGAGTTCCGCCGAATGTTGCCTTTGCCAAGCACGTGAGGTCGGGCCGCACGCCGAAGCGATCGCCCGCGCCCCCTCGTGCCAACGACGTTCCGGTTTTTACTTCGTCATAAATCAACACGACGCCGTGTTTCGCGAGCAGGTCTTTGAGGCCTTGCAGATAGCCGGGTGCGGGGATGACGGTGCCGATATTCATCATCACCGGTTCCAAGATGAGGCACGCCATGTCGGTGCCGCGTTCTTCGAGCAGATTCGTCAGTACTGTGAGGTCGTTGAACGGCACCACGTGGGTGTAGTCGGCGAGCCATTTCGGGGTGCCGAGCGACATTGGCGTTGTGTTGGGCTGGTCACGACCGCCGAGCACGTCGGCTCCAGGGACAACCGAGAACATCACGGTGTCGTGGTGGCCGTGGTAACTACCCTCAATTTTGATGACGTGATCGCGGCCGGTGTGGGCACGAGCGATACGAATCGCGTGCATGGTGGCTTCGGTGCCCGAGTTGCAGAACCGCACTTGTTCCATGTCGTAGCGGTCGCAGATTTCTTCGGCGAGTAATACTGCGTCGGGCGTCGGCGCAGCAAAGTGCGTGCCGGTTTGTGCGGCTTTGCAGATTGCTTCGGCCACCTTGGGATGAGCATGGCCGATCACCATGCAACCGAAACCGCCGTGGGTGTCGAGGTATTGGTGCCCGTCGACGTCCCAAACTTGGGAACCTTTGCCCTCTTTGATGTAAATGGGGTACGGGTCGCCTTGTTGGAACGACGAGCCGACTCCCATTGGCATCGATTTGAGGGCTCGGTCGTACCACTGCTTTGACACATTGGTTCGCTCGATGAGCTTGGCAGTTTCGACGGCCGCAATTTCGCGGGCTCGTGCATTGAGTCGTTCGATGTCTGCAGACATCTCTATCGCATCCTTTAGTTCTTAATCATGACGTGTTTGAGTTCGGTGTAGTGATCGAGCGCGTAGGCGCTCATGTCTTTCCCGTAGCCTGAATTCTTGAATCCTCCGTGGGGCATCTCGCTGGTGATCATGATGTGCTGGTTGACCCATACGCAGCCGTATTCGAGCGCCTTGGTCATGCGCATGGCGCGGCCGATGTCGTTCGTCCACACCGATGCCGACAATCCATAGTCGACTCCGTTACCCCAAGCGATTGCTTGATCTTCATCGGTAAATCGTTGCACCGAGACAACCGGCCCGAACACTTCGCGTTGCACAATTTCGGAATCCTGTGCAGGGTTCACGACGACCGAGGGCGCGTAGTAGTAGCCGGGGCGGTCGAGACAAGATCCGCCCACGGTCACCTCGGCTCCGCTTTCGATGGCTCGTTGCACCATGCCTTCGACGCGTGCTTGTTGTTTGGCGGAGATCACTGGCCCCATTGCGACGTCTTCATCGAATGGGTCGCCGACGTTGATCGCGCCAACGGCGTCTGTGAGCGCTGGAACCAATGATTCAAATGCTTTTCCGCCAGCGATTACTCGGCATGGCGCGGTGCAATCTTGGCCGGAGTTGTAGTAAGCACCCTCTGAAAGTGCTGTGACCACAGCATCGATGTCGGCGTCTTCGAACACGATGACCGGCGCTTTGCCCCCGAGTTCGAGATGGACGCGCTTCAGCGTCTCGGCCGCATTGCGAGCGATAAGTTTGCCGGTGTTGACGTCGCCGGTGACTGATACAAGGCGCACCAACGGATGTTTGACGATGGCGTCGCCCGCGGTCGCGCCCTGCCCCGTGACTACGTTGAGGACACCTGGAGGAAGGATGCCTTCGGTGAGCTCCGCGAATCGCAGGAGCGACATTGGCGTGAGTTCTGATGGCTTGAGTACGACCGTGTTGCCCGTTGCTATCGCAGGCCCGAATTTCCAGACCGCCATGTTGAGCGGGTAGTTCCAAGGCGCGATTCCAGCGACTACGCCAAGTGGGTCGCGTCGCAGGTATGAAGTGTGGCCTTCGAGATATTCAGCAGCGGCCTTGCCTTCCATGTTGCGACACGCACCGGCGAAGAAACGAAGGTTGTCGACTGACAAGTCCATTTCGATGCCGATGATCGATTTGGGTTTACCAACGTTACGCATTTCGATTTCGGAGAGCTCATCTACGTTGTCTTCGATGAGTTTGGCGAGTGCGAGAAGCGCTTCGCTGCGCTCGCGAGGAGTCTTGGCTGCCCAAGATGGGAAGGCCTCATGCGCGGCGACAACCGCCTGATCAACTTCAGCGGCTCCCGATGCCGCTACTTCATCGATAGTTTCGCCCGTTGCCGGGTTGATGACTTGATCGGTGGCCCCCGAAGCTGCGGGGATCCATTTGCCTCCGATGTAGTTCGCCTGAGCCACGATGCTGCCTTTCATTTGGGTTGCTGGTGCTCGCGCTGGTGGTACTGATTCACGCTCGGCGGTGAAGTTCGAATTCCCGCCCGTGGAACCATGTTCGCTGGTCTCAAGGGTGAAGGCAAGTGATTCCGTCGATAAATGTGGAAATTTCTATGGATTCCCTTGTATTATGTCACAGATTCTGCGAATCTCGGCCACCAGTATCGGGTCGACACGTGGAAGACTTCGCTGACATAGAGCCGAAATCTTTGAGAAATCCCGAGGCAACGCAACGCAACCAGACTCGAGCGGGTTAGACAGACTTGAACAGGTACGAGATGGCAAGCACGCCGATCAAGGCGCTGATGAGAGGGTGGCGAAACTGAGCGACTCGATGACGAAGGGTCTGAGCGAATCAACATGGTCGCCGCCGCAATCTGGCGAGCGAGGCGGTGTGGGTGACGCGGTGATCGAGCTGGAGCACGTTTCGAAACGATTCGGCGACTTCGTCGCGGTCCAGGAGGCGCACTTCAACATCGGTCGGGGCGAGTTTTTCGCGATGTTGGGTCCGTCGGGGTGCGGCAAAACCACAACGCTGCGCATGATCGCGGGATTCGAGACACCGACGTCAGGAGCGATCAAGCTCGAAGGCGTCGACGTGTCGCACGTGCCTCCGTATCGCCGCAACGTCAACACGGTGTTTCAACAATACGCGTTGTTTCCACACATGAACGTCTGGGACAACATCGCCTTTGGACCGCGCAGCAAGAAACTCGCAGAGGCCGAAGTGAAAAAGCGCGTCGACGAGATGGTTGACGTCGTGCGGCTCGGCGAATTCGTCAAACGCAAACCATCACAGATGTCGGGGGGCCAACAACAGCGCGTCGCCCTTGCCCGAGCGCTCGTGAACTATCCAAGCGCGCTGTTGCTCGACGAGCCCCTCGCCGCACTCGATTTGAAATTGCGTCAAGCGATGCAGATCGAATTGAAGCGTATTCAACGCGAAATTGGGATTACCTTCATCTTTGTGACGCACGATCAAGAGGAAGCTCTGACGCTCTCTGATCGCATCGCGGTCATGAGCCATGGGTGCGTCGAGCAAATCGGCACCCCCCAGGAGATCTATAACACTCCAGCGTCGACGTTCGTGGCGGGTTTCATTGGCGAGGCCAATTTGTGGCAGACGGTTGCAGAAAGTTGTACCGATAGCGTTGCTACGGTTCGCG
>SXHN01000062.1 GCA_005773635.1 Actinomycetota bacterium | reverse complement strand
TTGATGGGTGTTTACGGCCTGGGTGGATCTTGTCGTCGACGAGGTGCGACAGCTTCAAGATGTACATGTACCCGACGGTGACCTTTTGATCGAAGGGTTCACCCGTACGGCCATCGTGCAACACAACTTTGCCGTTGCCATCGACGAGTCGCTCGCCATTGGCACCGTCGGGGTTGAGGTTCTCGAGAATGTGCTGAATGGTGTGATGCGAACCCGATTGCTCGGCTTCATCCCAATGGGCGCCATCGAACACTGGCGTGCTTACCCACACCGCAGGTTCGGTAATTGTGCTCGTCTTGCGGGGGCTGCGCGGCGTGGTGCCGTGGTCGTCCCAACCGTGACGGGCTGCATACCCGAGGTGTGATTCGAGCACCTGACCGATATTCATACGACTCGGGACACCCAATGGGTTCAACACGATGTCGACTGGCGTCCCGTCGGCGAGGTAGGGCATGTCTTCGGACGGAAGAATCTTCGAAATAACGCCCTTGTTACCGTGACGTCCAGCAAGCTTGTCACCTTCGGAGATCTTGCGCTTCTGGCCAATGTAGACCCGCACCAGCTGGTTCACACCAGGGGGCAACTCGTGACCGTCTTCGCGGCTGAACACCTTGACGTCGATGACTTTGCCGGTTTCGCCGTGGGGAACCTTCAAGGAGGTGTCACGCACTTCACGGGCTTTCTCACCGAAAATGGCGCGCAACAGACGCTCTTCAGGCGTGAGTTCAGTTTCACCCTTTGGCGTGACCTTGCCGACAAGAATGTCGCCCGGGCCAACTTCGGCACCGACGCGGATGATGCCGCGTTCGTCGAGGTCTTTGAGAATGTCTTCGCTCAGATTCGGGATATCGCGAGTGATTTCCTCGGCACCCAACTTCGTGTCGCGAGCATCGACTTCGTGTTCTTCAATATGAATCGAAGTCAACACGTCGTCTTTGACCAGGCGCTCGTTGAGCACGATGGCATCTTCGAAGTTGTGACCTTTCCAAGGCACAAAGGCCACCAGCAAGTTCTTGCCGAGGGCAAGTTCACCGAAGTGCGTGCTCGGGCCATCGGCCAGAACCCCACCCTTGACGACAGTGTCGCCTTCGCCCACGATCGGGCGCTGATTGATGCACGTGCCCTGGTTTGATCGACGGAACTTCAACAGGCGATGTGTCTTGCGACCCAGGCTTGCGTAATCGACAGTGACAGTGTCACCCGAAACTTCTACGACCGTTCCATCATCGGATGCGAGCAGCACATCACCAGCATCTTGAGCAACCCGACCTTCGATACCGGTTCCGACGTACGGAGCCGTCGCCTTTACCAACGGCACTGCTTGCCGTTGCATGTTGGCACCCATGAGTGCGCGGTTGGCATCGTCGTGTTCGAGGAACGGAATCAGCGCCGTGGCGACCGACACGATCTGCTTCGGGGAAACATCCATGTACTGGACTTCAGACGGCGGCACGTATCCGATCTCACCGCGGCCAGATCGCACCAAGACCCGAGCCTCGGTGAAATTGCCGTTGTCGTCGATCGCGGCGTTGGCCTGCGCGACCACATATCGGTCTTCGTCATCGGCCGCGAGAAACTCGATCTCGTCGGTGACGCGACCGTCAGCAACCTTGCGATACGGAGTCTCGATAAAACCGAATCGATTGATTCGACCGAAGCTCGCGAGATACCCGATAAGGCCAATGTTTGGTCCTTCTGGAGTCTCGATCGGGCACATGCGCCCATAGTGGCTTGGGTGGACGTCTCGTACCTCGAAGCCGGCTCGTTCACGGCTCAAACCACCAGGTCCAAGTGCAGACAAACGCCGACGGTGAGTCAACGCAGCAAGCGGGTTGGTTTGGTCCATGAACTGGCTGAGCTGTGAAGAACCGAAGAACTCCTTGATCGCAGCAACCACAGGACGAATGTTGATCAACGTCTGGGGAGTAATGGCCTCAACGTCTTGGGTCGTCATGCGCTCGCGCACGACTCGTTCCATACGGCTCAGGCCGACCCGGACCTGATTGGTAATGAGCTCGCCGACCGTGCGAACACGCCGGTTGCCGAAGTGATCGATGTCGTCGGCGTAATAGCCCGCCTCGTTGGCGTGGAGCTTGACGAGGTAGCTGACCGTCGCCAAGATGTCGGCTTTGCTCAACGTGTAACCGGAACCAGAGTCCTGCGGTCCGGTCGGCGTTTCAATGCCGAACCGGTCAAGCGGGACCTTTGCGTACTCCTCGCCGAGCTTTTTGGTGACCTTGTGGCGACCAACTTTGGCCTGGTCGTAGCGCTTCGGATTGAAGAACAGGTTCTCAATGAGCGTACGCGCAGAGTCTGGAGTCGGAGGCTCGCCAGGGCGAAGCTTGCGGTAAATATCGATGAACGCCTCTTCGGCGGTCGTGGTGTTGTCTTTCTCCAACGTCAGGCGCATTGACTCGAACGGGCGGCCTTGGTCGTCGGTGAAGAGATTCAGTAGTTCGTCGTCGTTCTCACCAAATCCGAGCGCCCGCAGCAATACTGTGACGGGCTGCTTGCGCTTGCGATCAATGCGCACATAGACGATGTCTTTTTTGTCGATCTCGAACTCAAGCCATGCACCACGGCCCGGGATCATCTTTGCATCGACAACGTCTTTTTCGGGAGCGGTCTTGTCGGCATTCAGCCCGAAATACACGCCAGGGGAACGCACCAGCTGGCTGACGACGATGCGTTCAGTGCCGTTGATGATGAACGTGCCTCGGTCAGTCATCATTGGGAAGTCGCCCATGAAGACCGACTGCTCTTTGATTTCTCCGGTGGCGCGATTCAAAAAGCGGGCGACCACGAACAACGGACGTGAGAACGTCATGTCTCGTTCGCGACACTCGTCTTCTGAATGCTTAGGGGGGTCGAACTGCGGCTCGGTTAATTCGAGCTGCAGGGTCGCGCCGAAGTCTTCGATTGGTGAAATGTCACTGAGGACTTCACCAATGCCGTCATCGACGAACCATTGAAATGCTTCAACTTGAACCGCTATGAGGTGAGGTAGCTCTTTAACCTCGCGGATCTTGCCAAACGACACACGGTTGCGGGACGCACTGCTAGCCAAGGGGTCACTCCATTCCAGGCAGGATGCGTGAATCAGCCGCGCCCACCCAAGTGAGCAACGAACCGACTGCACGCGCCCGCGAACGGGCGCGCAACGAGAAGGAAAAGTATTGCTGCGGGAGAGGGCAGACAGACACGGCTAGGCGCGAGCATAGTAGCTCGCGCCTCAGCGCGCAAAGTCAACAGTCCTTCTGGTCGAATTGAGCGACCTCTTCGAGGCGCACAATACGCCCACAAGGCGTTCAACGCAAGCCTTCACACCCCAAAAACAATGCGCTTTCAGAGGTGACAAACCCGCCCCGCGAAGGACTATTTCAATTCGACGCCAGCGCCTGATTCTTCAAGCTTGGCTTTGGCCTTGTCTGCTTCTTCCTTGTTGACCTTCTCCAAGACCGGCTTGGGAGCGCTGTCAACGAGGTCTTTGGCTTCTTTCAGACCGAGGCTGGTGAGCTCGCGCACAACCTTGATGACCTGGAGCTTCTTGTCGCCTGCCGACGTCAAAATCACGTCAAACTCGTCTTTTTCTTCAGCTGCTTCGGCGGCACCGCCGCCAGCCGCCGGGGCAGCCATCATCGCCATCGGCGCTGCCGCGGTGACATCGAATGCTTCTTCGAACGCCTTTTTGAAGTCGCTCAATTCGAGCACAGTCATGCTCTTGAAGACCTCGATTAGATCTGATGTGCTCATTGTGGCCATTGGTATTTCTCCTGTGATTGAAACGAAATTAAGAACTTTGAACGTGGGTACAGCGACAACCGTTACTCAGCGACGGTGGCGTCGGTTTCGGGCGCCGAGTCTTCGCCAGCGGCGCCATCAGCTGGCGTATCCGCGGCTGGCGCCTCCTCAGCAGGGGCATCTTGCGAAGATGCCTCAGCGACAGGTGCGGGAGTTTCAGATTCTGCGGCTTGTGGTTGGGGTGCCGGCGCGTCCGCGGCCGGCATCTTGTCGATGAGGGCAGCAACGAGGCCGACCGTGTCTCGCAGCAAGGCGGACAGCACACTGGCCGTTTGCGCCATTGGAGCTTCAAACAATCCAGCAATCTGGCTCAGCAACGCCTCACGCGATGGAAGATCAGCGAGTGCCTCAACATCGCTGGTACTCAACGTCCGGGTTCCCAGCAGGCCACCTTTGAGCACCAACGATGGGTTCGTCTTGGCAAAGTCGCGCAGCGCCTTCGCTGCCGCTGCCGCATCGCCATTGACAAAAGCGACAGCAACTGGCCCAGTCAGCAACGCACTGAGCTGTTCGCCCACGCCCGCTTCATCAGCTGCCCGTTGGACCAGGGTGTTTTTGTAGATCTTGTACTCGGCACCGGCAGGGCGCAACGCGGCACGAAGGTCGGCGATCTGAGGAACGGTCATGCCTCGGTATTCCGTCAGCACAGCAGCTTCGGAACCATCGAGCTTGCCTTTGATTTCGGCAATCACCGCGGCCTTTTTGGCTATCTGCGGTGTTGTCGGATCGGCTTTCAACGCCATGTGTATTTCTCCAGTTACGCGAAATCGGGACACCTCAGACATCGAGGCGTCCCGCTTACCGCGCACCGACGGCTATGCCGCAGCGGCGTTCAGTGGTTCACCTCGTTCGGCAGGCGGTTGCCAATTACCGTTTCGACAACAGTCTCGAAACGACCGAAGGTCTGTGGTGCAAGTTGTGAGGCGTCACGCTACCTGCGCGACAAAGGTTTCGGCTAGTCGCGAGCAACCCGGGTATCTGGGCTGATTTTGACACCAGGACTCATCGTGGAACTCACGGTGATCGAACGGATGTAGCGGCCCTTTGCTGAGGCCGGCTTAGCGCGGTTGACTTCCTCGAGCACAGCAAAGAAGTTCTTGAGCAGATCAGCGGGATCGAAACTCGCTTTTCCGATGCGAACGTGCACGTTTCCGTGTCGATCAGTCCGATACTCGACCTTGCCGCCTTTAAATTCGCCAACGGCTTTCGCTACGTCTTGAGTGACGGTTCCCGTCTTGGGGTTCGGCATCAAGCCACGCGGGCCGAGGACGCGGCCCAGCCGACCGACCTGGGCCATCATGTCAGGCGTTGCGATCGCGACGTCGAAATCGAGCAGGTTCTCGTCTTGAATACGTTTCACGAGGTCTTCGGCACCGACGTATTCCGCGCCCGCGGCCTCGGCCTCGCGAGCAGCATCGCCGACCGCGAACACGGCAACTCGTGCAGTCTTGCCCGTACCGGCGGGAAGCGCCACGGTGCCGCGCAACATTTGTTCAGCCTTACGAGGATCAACGCCAAGCCGAAACGCAACTTCGATCGTCTCATCAAACTTACGCACCGCGAGCGATTTCACCAAGGTGAGCGCTTCAACCGGATCATGGAGGTGCGCGCGATCAAATTTCTTCAGTGCGTCGACGTATTTCTTTGCTGGTGCCATGGAATATGCCCTTCCGAAAGGAGGTTCCTCAAAGGTCCGGACTCAAGCGACGAGGTACTCCGCTTGCGGTGAATAGCGAAAGTGGATCGGCCTAGTCGGCCAGGACGTCGATACCCATGCTGCGCGCGGTGCCGGCAACCTGCGCCATTGCACCGTCGATATCGATGGCGTTGACGTCGGGCATTTTCGTGGTGGCAATCTCACGGACCTGAGTCATCGTGATCGATCCGGCCTTTTCTTTACGTGGGTTGTTGCTGCCCTTGTCGAGGCCAGCAGCTTGCAAAATCAGCTTGGGCGTCGGCGGAGTCTTGGTGACGAAGGTGAAACTCCGGTCTTCGTAGATCGTGATTTCAGCAGGAATAACCATGCCACGCTGGGCTTCGGTGGCAGCGTTGTACTGCTTGACGAAGTCCATGATGTTGATGCCATGCGGCCCGAGCGCAGTACCAACTGGCGGCGCGGCGGTGGCAGCCCCAGCAGCGATCTGAATCTTGACGATTGCGGCAACTTTTTTCTTGGCCATGAGTACGACTTTCTGAGTTCTACATTTCGGCGGCGTCGAGGTGGAGGCTCACTAGAGCTTGGCCACGTCGCCGAATTCAAGTTCAACGGGCGTTTCCCGCCCGAAGATGTTAACGAGGACTTTGAGTTTGGAGCGATCGATGTCGATGTCGCTAATGATGCCGTTGAAATCGGCAAAAGGACCGTTCACAACCCGGACCTGCTCGCCATTGTCGTACGCCAAACGAGGCCGCATCTTCTTTTCGGGAACTGCGACGCCATCTTCTTCGACCGCCACGCCAAGGATCTCTTCAACCTCACGACGAGACAACGGAACCGGACGTGCCCCGCTACCGACGAAACCCGTCACACCGGGGGTGTTACGCACGACGTACCAACTGTCGTCGTCGAGATCGATACGGATGTAGAGGTATCCGGGATACAACTTCTTTTGCACGACGCGCTTCGCGCCACCTTTGAACTCGATGACGTCTTCCATTGGGATGACGACCTCAAAGATCTTCTCTTCAACCGCCATCGACCGAACTCGGCTCGCAAGGTTCTGTTTCACCTTGTTTTCATAGCCTGCGTACGTGTGCACGACATACCAGCGGCCCGGACGGTCGAATGGGCTCTCCGCTCGCTTCGGTACCGGCGCTTCTTCAACGACATCAACGAGGTCTTCATCGCCGCCAAAGACGATTTCGTCTTCGATCTCGATCTCGATCTCGGGTTCGGGGACAGGCGCGGTCAACGCCGCCGCGAGATCGTCGTCGGAGGCCGCCGCCGCCTCGAGTGAGGCCAGCGCCTCAGCAAACGGGTCCGCTTCGGACGCGGTGGGATCTTCGTTGGGTGTCAAATCGTCGTTCATGAGCCTTAGCCGAAGAGGAAGTCAGCGATATGGACTGAGGACCAGTCATAACCGAATATCAAAGCGCCCATCAGAATCACTGCAACAAGCACAATGAGGGTGGAATTCATGACCTCTGGCTTGGTGGGCCAGACGACCTTTTTCATTTCACCCTGTACCTCATTGAGGTACGTCTTGGGGCCGGTGCGTTCGCGTTTTACCGAAGCTGCGGCGGCAGCTGTTCGGTCGGGTCGCTTCCTTGGCTGGTCCATCCCGGACTTGGCCATCTGGCGTTTCGTTTGTCGGTTCATGGCTTCGCCTTGCCAATTTGGGTGGCTAGTCGCAGTGATGTTGCTCGAGCAGGGCCGGAGGGACTTGAACCCCCAACCGTCGGTGTTGGAGACCGGTGCTCTACCACTTGAGCTACGACCCTAGGGGCTGGTCCTGGGAGATCCAGGACCGAAGGCGAAACGTTAGCAGGCACGACTTGAGATTTCAGACCCGAACCGCGCCCCAACGAGACACCCGACAGGTTACCCAGCTCCGTACCAAACGAATTGCGCGCCGAGCTACCCAGCGAGTTTGAGCCCGCGCTTGCGATTTCGTGCGACGAACGCCGCGACCGTCGCTGCGGTCGCGACAGTGCCGCCAATGGCGCCGGCGTACGCCAGTCGCTTGCCGGACAGGACCGCCCGCACCGCCGATCGTTCGAGTTCGGACTCGAGTCCGGCCAACGTCTGTGCCAACCCTGCCGGGTTCGGCTCCAAATAGCGGGTCCGAAGCATGCTCATTGCTCGCAACAACTTCCGGTACCGGGCAACCTCGGCCTGACACCGCAGGCACGTCTCAATATGCAGCTCAATTTCGAGATTGCGCTCATCGCCATCGATGACCGCTGGGAGTAATTCGTGGACCTGTTCACACTGCATGCGCGGACGCTCCTGATTGTTCGTCACCCGGTTGATCAAGTACTTCTCGCAACTTGTGACGGGCCCGGTGAAGTCGCACCTTTGCCGCCGTTTCGCTGATACTCAGTTCTTCTGCGATTGCCTCGTGGCCCAAGCCATAGACATCTCGCAGCACTACGACCTGGCGCAGTTTCTGAGGTAATTCATCGACTGCAGCCGAAAGGCGATCCAGGAGATCCGCAGCTTCGAACATCGCTGACGGTTGATTGTCGTATCTCAGTTCTGCCGGCTCGCCAATTTCATCAATAGATTCGGTGCGAAGACGACTGCGTTTCTTGGTGAAAGTGGCGGCCGTGTTGGCCGTGATTCGGTACATCCACGTCGAAAACATCGCGTCGCCGCGAAACTTCCCGATGCCTTTCCAAGCTCGCAAATATGCCTCTTGTGCCACGTCGCGTGCGTCTTCCTCGTTGCCGGTCAAGCGATACGCGAGTGTGTAACTGTCGAGGTACGTGCGTCGCACTAGTTCCTCGAACGCCGGCCGATCGCCGCGTATTGCGGCGTCAACTAGCTCACGATCGTCAACCATTGCCATCCATTCTGCCTCGCCAAATCACCTACGCAAACTCCGGATGTGTGCACACATAACAAAGCGGGGCAGGTCATACGACCAGCCCCGCTCTGTTTAGTTACATTGCCCGCGAGCGCCGACCGTAGGAGCTCAGGAGCGAGGGACGAGCGAAATGAGTCCGCAGGAAGCTCGCCGCGCCGGACGAAGTAGGCGCAAAGGATCAGCGAGTTTCTTTGTGGACCGTGTGTTTGTTGTCCCAGCGGCAGAATTTCTTCATCTCGATGCGTTCACGGTCGTTAATCCGCGACTTCATCGTGATGTAGTTCCGACGCTTGCAGTCTTCACAGGCCAAGGTGATCTTGAGCCGTTTATCAGTGGCTTTTGCCATTGCAGTGCCTACCCGTCTCTACTTAATGATCTTGGTGACGCGGCCAGCACCAACAGTACGACCACCCTCACGAATCGCGAACCGCAACCCGTCTTCCATAGCAATCGGCTTCCCCAACTCCACCGTCATCTCCGTATTATCACCAGGCATCACCATCTC
>SXHN01000009.1 GCA_005773635.1 Actinomycetota bacterium | reverse complement strand
ATGGGTGCGTCGAGCAAATCGGCACCCCCCAGGAGATCTATAACACTCCAGCGTCGACGTTCGTGGCGGGTTTCATTGGCGAGGCCAATTTGTGGCAGACGGTTGCAGAAAGTTGTACCGATAGCGTTGCTACGGTTCGCGTTGGTGATACGACACTGCGAGGCACACTCGCCCATTCAGAAACGCGGGCTGGCGACAATGTCACGCTAATGGTGCGCCCTGAACGCGTGAAAGTAACTCTCGATCAACCGTCAGGCGCGAACAACGCCGCGATCCGCTGCGCGGTGATTGACTTCGTGTTTCAAGGCCCGGTAGTGCGCTTTGCGTTGCGTTCGCCTGATGGTTCGGAAATTGCAGCGTACGTAGGTGCCGACGAGCGGCTACCGACCTTGCGACCGGGTGACGACGTGTGGGCGGGCTGGGATTTTGACGCAGCCCGAGTTCTTCCTGCCACGCCGTCCATCAACATTTGAATTCGACTCGATCACTATCGAAAAGAGCAGACAATGAACAGAACCCAACGAGCACGATTGGTAACCAACAACATCAACCGTCGTGATTTCTTGCGGCGCGCCGGATTGGTGAGTGGAGGCGTGCTCCTCACTCCTTCGCTCCTTGCCGCTTGCGGAAGTGACGGTGATTCGGGGGGCGGCACCAACGTGACGAAACCGGGTGGTTCGCCCAATACTGACAAACAAGTTGGCGGTGGGATGCGACTGGCGACATGGCCGTTCTACATTGATGCCGACGATTCGAACCCAGGCGATTCACCCACGATCAAGGAATTCAAAGCTCGTACGGGCGTGGATCTGGAGTACAAGGTCGACGTCGACGACAATTCTTCGTTCACCGCCATTGTGGAGCCGAGCTTGTCGAGCGGCGAAGCGACGGGATACGACGCGGTGGTGCTGACCTCGTGGATGTGCGACACCTGGATTCGTAAGGGTTGGGCCGAGAAGTTCGACGATTCGCTCATTCCGAACAAGAAAAATCTTTTGGCGCGCCATGCGAATCCTTCATGGGACAGCAATCGTGCCCACACGTTGCCGTACGCCGAAGGTCAAGTAGGTATCGCGTACTTCCCCGACAAGGTTGGGTTCGAAATCAAAGATGCCAACGACCTGCTCGATGCGCGCATCAAGGGCAAAGTCACAATTCTCAGTGAACTGCGCGACACCATTGGGATGTTCATGCTTGCGGCAGGGACTGATCCCACAAAAGCAGACATTGCCGAGGTCATGGCATCGATCGATACAGTGAAGAAGGCTCGCGATGGCGGCCAATTTCGCAAGATCACGGGAAACTCCTACACCGACGATCTCAGCACGGGTGACGCGTATGCCGCGATTGCATGGTCGGGAGACGTCGTGGCGTTGCAGGCAGAGAATCCTGATTTGGAATGGGTGCTGCCAGATTCAGGCGCAATGAGCTTTGTGGACACGTTGATGATTCCTAAGGGCGCGAAGAATCTCGCGCAAGCGCATGCTTGGTTGAACTTCTTGTACGACCCCGAAGTTTCAGGACCGTTGTTTGAGACGATCAGTTACGTTTCGCCAGTCACTGGTGCAGCCGACTTCATGAGCGACGATGCGAAAAAGAATCCGCTCATCAATCCGCCGGCAAGCGCCAAGATTGTGGAGTTCCGCCAACTCACACCAACAGAGTCCGAAGACCTCGAGAATGCTTTTGTGCAAGCTACGCAACTCTGACGGATGAGCAACGCGAGGAGCACGAAACGTTGGGCACCATGGGCGTTGCTTGGCCCTGGGGTGGTCTGGCTGGTGGTGTTCTTCGCGTTTCCGTTAGTTCGGCTGCTGACGACTGCGTTGGATGACAGCGAAACGACGCGTCGCCTGGGTGGTGGTGGAATCAAGAACTTCACCACCATCCCGAAGAACTATGGCGAAGTGTTGGTGCGGACATTCACATATTCGTTGATTGCGACCCTCTTATGCATCGCGATCGGCTACCCGATGGCGTATTTCATTGCGATGCGGGGTGGTCGGTTCAAGAACGCGCTGCTGGCCCTAGTGGTGCTGCCATTTTTCACCACGTACCTGATCCGCACGATCGCATGGCGAGTCATCGTTGATCAGGAAGGCCCGTTGGTCGGTTTCCTACGCTGGACCGGCATGATCGGAGACTCGGAGGGTTTGTTGGGCCGCCCGATTTCGGTGGTGTTCGCCCTCGTATATAACTTCTTGCCGTTCATGGTCTTGCCGATCTACGTGTCGCTGGAAAAGATCGACAAACGTCTGCTCGAAGCTGGGCGAGATTTGTTCGCGTCGGCGCCACGAACGTTTCGTAAGGTGACGATGCGCCTCTCGTTACCCGGCGTGTTCGCAGGAAGCTTGCTGACGTTTATTCCTGCGTCTGGCGATTTTGTGAACGCGGACTTGTTGGGCACGGACTCAACGTTGATGATCGGCAACATCATTGAGAAGAACTTTCTCAAAGAGCAATTCCGGCCTGGGATATCGGCGTTGTCGTTTGTCTTGATGTTGCTGATTCTCGGCGGCGTGCTGCTCTACGCCAAATTGCTCGGTACCGAGGATTTGATCTAATGGCAGCAGGTTCTGGTCGCGCAGTTGTTGGTCGTCAAGGCGCTCCGCTCTGGCTGCGCAAGCTTGGCTCGATGTTTTTGAACGTGTATGCAATGGCGGGCTTTTTGTACCTCCTGTTGCCCGTGTTCGTGATCGTGCTCTTTTCGTTCAACGAACCTGGCATCACTCGCGACGGAGTTTTTCGGCCCGCGGTGCGAGGGGTGCGGAACTACCGCTGGGGCCGGTTCAGCATTGATGCGTGGAAGGATCCGTTCAAACTTCCCGATCTGACGAACGCGTTTCAAACTTCGCTCAAGATTGCGGCGCTGACAACTGTCATTGCTGTTGCGATCGGCACGCTGATGGCCATCGCTTTGGTGAAGTACGACTTTCGAGGCAAGGGTCCGATCAGTACGTTTCTCATCCTGCCCCTCACGATGCCTGAAGTTGTGATGGGGCTTTCGTTGCTTGTGTTGTTCGTCTCGTGGGGTATTCCGCGTGGTTTTCTCACGATTTTGATTGCCCACGTGATGTTTTCAGTGAGCTACGTCGCCACGACGGTGAAAGCTCGTTTGCGAGGGTTCGAATGGCGCCTCGAGGAGGCAGCTGCCGATCTCGGTGCCTCACCGCAGCGTACGTTTTTCAAAGTCACGTTGCCGCTGATTACTCCGGGCATCTTCGCGGCGGCGCTCTTGACGTTCGCACTATCGCTCGACGATTTTGTTATCACCTACCTGAACCGGGGCCCGCAGGTGACCACGTTCCCTGTGCAGATATGGCTAACGAAAAAGTCAGGGGTACCAGTGCAAATCAATGTGTTTGCAACGCTGGTGCTCATCGTGAGCGTGTCGATTGCCTTGCTGGGTCTATACGTCCAACGCCGTCGGGAACGACCGGTCGCTGACTAGTTGCGCGACTAGCCGCAGCTTCCACCCCAGGGGCCCTTGCCTTGCCATTGATACAGCACCCACGCCAATTCGTCCTGATCCCATGCTGAGGCGCGGTCGGGGCGAACTCCAATGAGTTGAGGGCGGCCAGCGTGTGAGGCCGTTGCGTTCCAGGTGCGAATCGCGAACTGATAGGCCCCGTAGTAGCCGCTCGGGTTAACCGCGCCGTAATAGCCGCGGCTTTCTCGCTGGCGAACACACGCCAAGAACGGATCGTTATGGTGCTGGTTGGTTCCTGGTGGAGGTGGAGGTGGAGGAGGTTGGGTTGTCGCTGTTGTTGGCCGCGTAGTTTGGGTCGTGCCACCCGAGCCGCGGGTTGGCAGCGTGGTGGGATTCGGTGTCGTGGACTGTGCCCCAGGGCGCGACGAAGTTGTCGCGTTGCGAGCGTCAGCCTCGGCTGCTCGTTGAGCGGCTTCGGCTTCGAGCAGCCTTGTGTATTTGGCCTGGACGTCGCTGAGTGCCGCGTCGAGTTCCGCGGCCTCGGCTTTCAGGCGGGCTTCATTGCGTCGCGCTTCGGTCTGGCGTCGGATGAGCTGTTCGTTGTCATCTTGCAATTTGGCTACCGCTTGCACGTAAGCGTTCATCGTTGCGTTGTCGCGAGCGATACTTTGCTGTGCGAACACGGCAGTGCGGGCCGCGTCGAGGGTGGAGTCAGCGTTCGCAACTTCGAATCCCCGAGGCTGGGAGCGGTACAGGTTGATTGCCGTTTGGATTGCTTTGTCTTGGGTGCCGCGAATGCTGCGGTTCGCTTTTGTGAGTTTTCGCGCCAGCGAGTCGATTTCCGCGGCGATTTCTCGTGACCGCACTTGAGCCTTGAAATATTGGTCGGCAATGATGTCGATCCGCTGACGCACGGCTTCGAGTTCGGCGCGAGGGTCGGCAGCGACTGCGCGCGAGCTGCTGAACATTGCGAAGCTGCCCATGATGGCCAAAACGATCGCGTAGCCGCTGGTTGCCCCACGCCGACGTGGCCTTGGTGGCGATTGCACGCGGCATCGCGGTCGCCAGCGGAGCGGCGAACGCGGTCGCCTCAGGCCCGACTCCATGGTCAAGACCCTACTCATCGGTCCCGTCGTTGTCGGAGTCCGCTCACTTTCAGTGCTCACGCCCTCGCTGAACGTGTGCAGGTTGCTCGTGCTGCAACGCGATGCGGCCAGGATGCAATGATGCCTTGGTGCAGCTTCGAATTCGTTCATTGCCTAGGCACCCTGCCCCCGTGTTGCTGGGGTGCGGTCTGGCGATTTGGGCGATTGTTGCCTTTCGGCTCGGGCAGCTCCGCCATGACCGATTCAGTACGTTCGGCTTCGATCTTGCTATTCATGATCAGGCGGTGTGGCTGTTGGCTCACGCCCGGGATCCGTTCATCACGATTCGGGGCATGGATACGTTTGGGCATCATTTCACCCCCATCTACTGGTTGTTCGCACCCATATCGTGGGTCGGGGGTGGCCCCCACGCGTTGTTGATGCTGCAGATCGCGGGCCAGTTGCTCGCGGCGACGGCGCTGTACCTGTTGACCATTGATTTGTTGGGTCTGGCATATCGCTGGATGGGGGCGGTGATCGCGGCCGCGTTTCTGCTGCACCCAACGAGCGGTTGGCTGGTGTGGGAATTCTTTCACCCAGAAGTGCTGGCCCTTGGCCCATTACTCATGGCGTATCGCGCTGCGCGCACCCAGCGATGGCTCGCGTTTGCGGTTTGGGGAGGCATCGCCGCGTGCACCAAGGAAGACATGATGCTCGCCCTCGCGATGATCGGGCTCAGCGTGGTATTGCCGGCAAGCAAGGACCGGCTCAAGGGGATCGGCATTTTCGCCCTGTGGGCGGGAGCGTACTTGGTTGCCGCGCGGGGTATTGGTTCGTGGCGGGCGGGCGGCCCACCACCGTATGAGACCTATTACATGCCCTACGGCGACTCGCAATTTTCGGTTCTCGGTCACTTCATCGCGCACCCGACAGATATCTGGCGCGTGCTGTTCGATGGTGAACGACGCCAGTACCTCAAGGTGTTGCTTGCGCCCGCTGGGTTGCTGCTGCCGCTGTTGGGTTGGCGTGGATTTGCTATCGGTCTACCGGTGTTGTTCGGGAATCTTGCTGTCGGACCTCAGTATCCGTATACCCACGATTTCAGATTTCACTATTCGGCGATAGTGCTTGGGGCGATCTTTCTCGGCGTGGTCGAGGGCGTCGCGATTGCGCCGCGAGTGATTCGCAAATTTGTCAGTCCCGAACCGCCGATGTGGTGGGCGATCCCTGCCGGGTTGCTCGTAGCGACCACGGCCGTTGGATACGTAATGTGGTCGCCCAACCCCGGCTCTCACTCGTTTCGCAATGGCACGTGGCCCATCACTGCCGACGAATCAATCGCTGCACTGGTTGTTGGTGCGATAGACCTCGATCGCTACGGCAACACCGCGGCGAAGCGTGCCGCCGCCGCAACTGTGCCGGACGAGGTCGGCGTGAGCGCGATGTACAACCTCATACCGCATTTTGCTCACCGCGAAGGTGCGTATGAATGGCCGAATCCTTGGGTTCCGGTGAATTGGGGTCTCAAGGCGAATCACGGGCGTCAGGCCGACCCGGCGAGCGTGCAGTACATCGTGTTGGAACCCGATGTCGCGTTTGGAGTCGAAGGTTCGCGCACAGGACCGGAGGTGCGATACGCGGAGCTTTTCGCCCACCTTGTCGAGCATGAATTTGAAGTGGTGTTCGACCGAGACGGCGTCGTGGTTGCAAGGCGTCGGGCGCCTCCCCAATGCTTCGACGCATCTTCGGAATTGTTCAGCGCGTTAGGCCCGGCATTCGTGGCATCTCCAGACCCTGGCTCCATACCGATCGGCGCTCGTGCATGCCCGTTCGCTCCCGTGAAATAGTGGTGGACCTGCCCGTGGAAATTTCGTCGTCTGGAGAATCATGACCATTTGGAATTACGGCGACGGCGAGTATCCGCTGCCGACGCCGACCAATGCCGACGCGATGCATGAGATCCGCGACCGGGTTGTGATTATCACCGGCGCCGGGCGCGGGATTGGCAAGGGTATGGCGTTGCACCTTGCGAAAGGCGGCGCAAAGGTAGTGGTCGCAGAATGGAAAGCCCATCTACTCACCGACACAGTGCGCGAAATCGAAGCTCTCGGTGCTGAGTGTCTCGGTGTCGTTACCGACATCGCTCATCATGACGAAATCGACGCAATGGTGCAACGCACTGTCGAGACCTTTGGGCGTGTGGACGGACTCATTAACAACGCCCAGTCGTTTCGTCCGCTCCATGACATCGCGACGGTGAGTGACGAAGACCTTGATGTGTTTTACAACTCGGGTGTGAAGGGTTCGTTGTGGGCGATGCAGGCTGTGTACCCCCATATGGCCGAACGTAAATGGGGTCGCATTGTGAATTTTGCTTCTTCCATGGGCATCACTGGCGGCACTGGCTTCGCGGCTTACAACGCATCGAAAGAGGCGATTCGCGCGCTGACGCGAACTGCAGCGCGTGAATGGGCAATGGATGGAGTCGTTGTGAATTGCATTGCGCCGGCAGCTGCGACTCACAAAGGTGTGGCAGCCCAACAAAGCGAAGGATATCGACAGTTCATTGAGAATTGCCCGATGCGACGTCAAGGAGATCCTGAATGGGATCTTGGTCCGCTCGCGTGGTTCTTAGTTTCCGACGCTTGCCGATACGTCACCGGTCACACGTTTATGGCCGACGGCGGGGCATTCATGTGGGCCTAGCAGCGTGACTGACTTCGACCAAGCACCGTCTACTGGCGCCGCGATTCTGTATACCGACGGATACCGAATGATTGACGACGTGCCTGTTTTTCCTGAGCACTACGACGCGCAAGGTCATCTCAACAATGCGGCCATTGGGCAATTGTTCAATGATATGAGGATCTTTTATATTCGCAGCGCGGTAGGTGCTTGGTGGGTTGAGGTGTTGCAGTCACGTGAGTATGTCGTTGCAGCCCGCGAGGCGCACATTCTCTACGAATCAGAAGGCCTGCCAGGCGAGGAGTTCGTCGGCGCCATGAGGTATCTGCGCTTTGAGGGAAAGGCTGCGGTGCTCGAGCAGCGACTCGTTGAATCCAACACAGGTCGAGCGGTGGCTCGCGCCTGGGTTGTGCAACTGTTGCTCCAACGCGGCGCGGTCGTTGACTGGCCGTCGGAGTATCTTGGCCGGGTCGACGAATTTGAGGCTCGTGGGGTTGGCGTCGTCCCAAAATCGTCCCGATCATGGGGCCCCGGCGAGTCGATGCATAGTGCGGAGTAGACATGACGTATTTGGGTGAACCTGGCAGGAAACGTCGTGAGTCGGCGCACGACCTGTTGGTCTGGCAACGACTAGGAACGACTGCAACGAGTTCCAAGTCGCCGTTCTACGACCGGCTCTTTGAACTTTGCATCGCAGACAATGCGGCTGGCAATAACGATATCGAGGAGTTGCTCGAACGTACGCCGATGTCGTATGACGCCGCGGTTGGCTTGCGATTGTTCGCCGGTGTGCAACGGTGCTGGCTTGCTGGAATCGCACCGGACCTCGATGCGGTATGGCCGACTGCGATGCAATCTGGCGACGCGGATCGTGCATACAAAATCATGCAGACCATGTTTCGCGATCCGCCCGAGTTATTACTCGATTGGTTGACTCGCGATCCGCAAACGAACGAGGTTGGTCGCTCGGCAGGCTTAGCAATTGGTCTCGATGCCATAGCGCACGAAACCGGGTTGCCGATTCGGCTGCGCGAAATTGGGTCGAGTGGCGGTTTGAACCTTCGCCTCGACAGATACGCGTACGCCGAAGGCACGGGGAACTCGTGGGGCAATGTGCACAGCGACCTGCGCTTCGAGCCCGATGCGTTTGGTCCGGGTTTGCAGTTTCGAGGCTGCGCTGAGATTGTCGAACGAAGGGGTTGCGATCTGAATCCGATCGACGTCACCACTGAGGCCGGCGCGCTGCAGCTGCAGAGTTATGTATGGCCAGATCAGCACGTCCGGATAGATCGACTGCGCGCCGCATTGCGGGTTGCCAGCGAATTCCCAGTCACGATCGATCAGTCGTCGGCCGCGCCGTGGGTGGATACGCACTTCGTTTCGAAACCAGGGTTTGTCACTGTGCTCATGCACTCAATCATGTGGCAATACCTGCCGGAGTATGAGCAAATCGCCATCCGAGCGGTGATAGATCAACGAGGCGCGAATGCCAGCGCGGATGCGCCTATGGCGTGGCTGACGCTTGAACCGGCGCCGGAAATGGTGCAAGCCAACGTCACGGTCACGACGTGGCCAGTCGGCGAAGCGCGTGTTGTTGCTACCGCGGGCTTTCACGGCCCTCCAGTAAATTCGTGTTAGCCCAGGGTCGCCGCGCGTGCGTTGCTGCTGCCGCCGTCAAGTTGAAGATTGATACCCGTCAAGTACTCAGATTCCAACGAAGCCAGGTACACCGCGGCGTGTGCGATGTCGGCCGCGGTGCCTAGGCGGGTGAGATGCATTGCTTCGCGGCGAGCGCGGGTCGCGTCGTCGATGGCCGCGTCGCGACGGTCGTTGATCACGTAACCGGGGCTGATCGTGTTGCACCGAATGTTGTGTTGCGCGTAGTCGACCGCGATTGCGCGAGTGAGTCCGTTGAGTGCCGACTTACTTGCTACATATGCGGTGAAATTCTTACTCGCTCGTTCGGATTGGCGGCTCGAAATGTTGATGATCGCCCCGCGGCGGGCTTGTTGCATGTGCGGAATTGAGGCGCGACAGGCCCACATTGGAGCGGTGACGTTGGTCAGAAAGGCAGCGTCCCAAGCATCAGTTGTGAGTTCCGTGACGCTGTCATCGTCGTGGGTCGAAGCCGCCGCGTTATTGACCAGGATCGTGAGCGACCCCATAGTGACTGCGCAATCGTTGATCAACGAAGTGACTGACGTTTCGGCAGTGAGATCGGCAAGTAGCACGTGCGATATCCCACCCAATGCCGCGATTTCGGATTGCACCGCGTTGGCCCGATCTCGGTCTCTTCCGGTGATGCACACGACTGCGCCCTCATGTGCGAATCGCAACGCGATGGCGCGCCCGATTCCCGACGTTGCGCCGGTGACGACCGCGTATTCTCCGAATAGTCGATTAGCCATAGTCAGGCGTTTCGTTGATACCGAGCGTCAACACCTCAACACCGTCGTCAGTGACCATCAGCGTATGTTCGAACTGCGCGGAGTCACTACCGTCGGCAGTTGGCGCGGTCCATCCGTCTCTCCAAATCTTTCCGACCTCCCACGAACCTGCGTTGATCATTGGCTCGATTGTGAATGTATCGCCAGGCATGATGATGTCGTTCGCGTCGCGGTCGTAATAGTGAGGCACTGACGGTGCACAATGGAAGATGTCGCTGATTCCGTGGCCGACGAAATTGCGAACCACTGAAAATCCGTTGGTCTCGGCGTGGGTCTGGATCGCGCGGCCGATGTCGTTAATCGGGGCACCCGGCCGCACGGCTTTGATGCCTCGCCACAAGCACTGCTTGGTGACAGCAACGAGGCGAGAGCGTTCCTCGCTGATCTCGCCTACGGCGAATGTGGCACTCGTGTCGCCGTGGACTCCATCAAGATAGATCGTAACGTCGCAGTTGACGATGTCGCCTTCAACTAACGCACGGTCGTCGGGGATCCCGTGGCAAATGATTTCGTTGATAGATGTGCAGAGGCTCTTCTTGTAGCCCTTGTAGTTGAGTGTGCTGGGGTAGCCGCCGAGTGCAAGGTACGTGTTGAACGCCAGTTCATCGAGTGTTTCTGTGCTGACGCCAGGCGCGACATGAGCCCCTACAACCCTGAGTACTTCGGCCGCGGCTGCCCCGGCCGCTCGCATTCGGGTGGCGAAAGAACCGGGCGCGAAGTGTGGCTCTGGTGCGCCTTTGGGTCGAGCGTACGGAGGAAGCCCAACTCCGTCAGGAACTGTGCGCGCGGGCGTTGTTTTCCCTGGCCGAACACGAGCGGATCGTTGCAAGAGCAACGTGTCGGATTGCGCGAGTGACCCGAGGCGTCGGCGAGTTTCTTTACGTTTCTGTTGTCGCTTGGTCATCGTGATTGATCATCCAGTCGGCTGCTGTTGTGAAGTATTCCATCATCGCGCTGCGGTGTGGTTCATTGATACTGCTCGCTGCCACTGCGGTGGACATCGCGGTCCACCATGCATCGCGTTCGGCTTGGCCAATCTGGAGATGGGCGTGGCGCATCCTCAGCCGGGGATGGCCTTTTAATTCGCTGTATGTACTGGGACCACCGAAGTATTGCATGAGGAACATCGACATCCAGCGTTTCGAATCTGTGAGGTCTGATGGATACAACCCGCGCAACATGGGGTTGCGTTCTACTTCCGCGTAAAAGAGCGCGACGAGGTCGTCGAAGAATTGCTGGCCGCCAACGGCTGTATAGAACGTCTCCACAGGCCCTCCAGGTTCGGTCGTCGGACTGATATGGGGCTAGCGTGCCCGACTCTTGCCCTCGAACACGAATGGAGGTGGGCTGCAATGAGCCACTCCTTCCTCACGGCGAAAGCCGAAGTCCGACCCGCAGGCCACAAAGGCATGGGGATCTTTGCGACCAGCGCCATTGCTGCGGGAGAGACCCTCGCAGGCTTTGGTGGAACTGTCTGTGACAAGGCAACGTTTTCGGCGATGCCAGAGTTTCGTCAAATTCACGCGATTCAAATTGACGATGAGCTCTATATGGTGGGCCCCGAGGTGCCTGATCCTGCAGACATGGCGAATCACTCATGTGAACCCAATGCGGGCATTGTGGGCAACATTTTGTTGGCGGCAATGGTCGATATTGCGGTTGGCGATGAGATCTGTTTCGACTACGCCATGTGTGACGCAGCCGACTACGACGAATTTATTTGTGCATGCGCTGCTCCGACATGTCGAAAAGTTGTCACGAGCGCAGACTGGGGTCGTCCGGAGCTCCAAACGCGCTACCGCGGCTGGATGTCGAGTTACCTGCAGCGCCGGATTGACAACATGAATACCGCGACCTCGCGCGCCGAAGTCGAATAGCGGCACGGCCAACTGACAGCGCCGTGATAGCCGAAGGACTAAGCGGCTTCGCGGCGTGGAGTTTCGGTTGTCTTCAAGAGGTCAATAATCGCAAATACGGCGAGCACCGCCGCGATCACCATCGTAAGCGTCACCAAGACCGTCGCAATCGTGTGGTCCAAGCTCGTGGGGAGTTGCGAGTGCGTGAGCCAGTCGAAACGTGCAAAACCCCCGCAGACCAGCAGCGCAACACTCGCCAGTAGGACAACCGGCGCGGCGATTCGACGCATGGTGCTCAATGCAATCGCGAGGATCGCGACCGCACTCAAGATCGCAGCGACAGAATACGACGTGGCACCAAGCTGTTCCTGCCACGGTTCAGTGCTTGCGAGTTGCTGACTCACGAGTATTGCTGTGCTGCTGATCGCGACGAGGAGGCCTGAAACGATTGCCATCGCACGTGGCCGCAACATAGCGAATGCTACGAAGATGCCGAGCGCGAGTACGCCGACGAGCAGTGCGGTCGAGGGAGTATCTGGGTCTACGTAAATCAATTGGCCGACGATGTTGGCGGAATTGCCATCGACTGAAATCGGTATAGACCACGATCGTTGCGTCGCGTTTGCCCCGCGGTGGAAACGGTGATCATGCCATCGGTAGCTGCGTTCGCTCGACCGCCTTTGCCATTCGGGTGGCGCGGTCGCGTCGAAGCGGGCTGGCGGCTTCTTCGGAGCCACCGCCGACCGATTGAGAAAACCTGCAGGTGATCGCGCGTTGATTGAAACGCCCTGTTGGTTGAACTTTAGGTAAGGCTCACCGCTGTATCCGAAGACGATGATTTCGTGTGATCCATCCGTCGTCACTTCGATGTGGTCACCGAGATCAGTGGTGGTTGCAAAAACTCCCGATGATTCGACAGTGATCGAGTCGACCTCGCTGCGCCAATTAGTCGCACTTTGGCCGGCGGAGCCGTGCGCACCAGCAGGGGCAGCCGTTGCGACGATCGAACATGCAGCGAGGATGCTCAGTTGCGACATCATGCGTAACCACGCTTTCACCTTGGCATCTTCGCACCTTCAAGTGGTCAAGGGTGAACGGCATGCCGAGTTCGCCTACGGTGCTGGGCTGTGACCGCTGCAGAAGCCTTTGCGACATTGGTGCAACGTCCATCGGTGCCGCTTGATGAGGCCGCGGCGCTGATTTCAAGCGTTGTCCGCCCACCGGTTGAGGTCGAAGGCGTGCTGCACGAACTCGATCGGCTGGCGGTGGGTTGTGCCACTGCGACCCTTGCTGGAGTGCGAGACCTGTTGTTTGTCCGTGAACAGTTTCGTGGCAATACGTTGCAATACTCCGACCCTGAAAATTCTCTGCTTGATGCTGTACTCGACCGCAAAAAGGGGATTCCGATCACCCTCGCGATTGTGATGATCGAAGTTGGGCGACGGGTTGGTCTTGAATTGCTGCCAGTCTCGATGCCTGGGCACTTCCTGGTCTTGGAACCGGCTTCGTCAACATTTTGTGACCCGTTTGCGGGAGGTAAGACGCTTGATGAGCGCGGTTGTCGAGCGCTGCATGATCAAGTGTTCGGCGGGCGGCGCACGCTGCAGACCCACGAGCTTCTCCCGGTGTCTGTACCGCTGGTGTTAGCCCGGGTGCTCAACAATCTCGAGCAGTCAGCGTGGGCAACACTGCCCGACATGATGCAGCGTTTGTTGCAACTGCATGCGGCGTTGCCCTCGCTGCCTCCCGGAGAGTACCTGGCCTTGGCCACAAGGTTCGCGGGCATCGGGCATTTCGGCGACGCTGCGAGGGCCGCAGAACGGTGTGTCGAACGGCTTGATGGCGCCGAACGCTTGGTAGCTCAGCGGGCCGCAGCGCAGTATTGGGCGCGTACCAATTGAACAGCACGCGAGGCGAACGCCTTGCAATGTTTCCGCTCGGCAACGTGCTCTTTCCAGGGCAACAGCTGCCGTTGCAGATTTTTGAACCTCGGTATCAAGTGATGATTGCCGAGGTGTTGGCTGGCGACGGAGAGTTTGGCGCAGTGCTCATCGAGCGTGGACATGAGGTTGGTGGCGGAGATCAACGCAGCAACATCGGCTGTGTCGCCGTGGTTGAACGAGCGCAACAGATCGATGATGGACGGGTTGGGGTGCTCGCTCGGGGTGTTGAACGATTGATGGTCGAGCAGTGGTTGCCCGATGATCCGTATCCCATCGCGAACGTCATTCGCTTACCCCGTGGTACGACATCTATCGAAGGACACGCCGGTAGTGCGCAGGTTCGCTTGCAGCTGCAAGAGTTGGTGGCCCTTGTGGCCCCGGGCGAGGAGGTCGCGGTTCCGAGTGGCCAATCCGTCGAGCAATTTGTGGATTGGGTGTCTGCGACGGTGGGGTTCGGAGCATGGGACGCGCAGCAATTGCTTATGGCCTCGACGGTCGACGAACAGATCGCGGTGCTGACCACGCTGCTCGCCGACGCCATCGGGTTGCGGCGGCTTCAACAGGGCGACCGGTAGTCTCGTACAGCATGGAACCCGAACAGGCACACTCTCACATTGGCGAAGAGCCCGTCGTTGCGGAAACTGGCGCACCAGAGGGCGAAGACGACTTGGTGGTGCTCGAACGGTTAGAAGCTGATCTTGCCGCAATCGACAGTGAGTTGCGTGCTCTTGATACCCCGCAGTCATCTTCCTAGTGGGATTGGAACAACTCCATGGCCAAGGTTGTCCTGCGATGCTTTGCTGGAGCCCGGGAGGCAAGCGGATGCAGTTCGGATTCCTTTGTAGCAGCCTCTGTGCATGAGGTGCTCGAGCTTGCGGCACAGCGTTACGGGATTGAGTGGCAGCACGTACTCGCAACGTCACGGGTGTGGCTCAATGGTGACGAACCTCAGTCAGGACCAGAGACGGTGCTCCGTGATGGTGACGAAGTTGCGGTGCTGCCGCCGGTGTCAGGAGGGTAATCGGGCAGCGGCGGCCAGCTGGTGAGCCGGCCCTCTGATCGTTCGATGATCTGGCGGTTGTGCGAAGCTTTGCGCCGCAATCGCCGATGGGAACCTGTTTGGAACGACCGAACGTCCATTGCACCGGTAGGGTGCACCTCGGACGCCGGCTTTGGAGGTGTGTCATCGACCGTATAGAAGCGCTTATTGCCCCGGGCGTAGTGAGTGGCCTGAGCGACCACGATGAGACCGCGTTGCGCGCCTTTAAAGCTGAGGCTTCTGCGGTCGAGAACGCAGTGAGTTATTACCGTCGTTTGGCCCAGGCGCGTATCGAGATTCTCGAAGCCGAGCAAGCTCGTAGGGCGCGCGGGGGTTCGATTGCTGAGCTCATTGACGCGTTACCCAACATTCTCGGCGGAGAGACCATTCGCTCGAGTGCATCGGATTCCCGTTTGGTGGAACCCGACCTGACGTTCATTGAATTGACCTGGCCCGATGGCCGCGAAGAGCTCGTTTCTGGCGACGAATCTCTCGCGACCCTGCCGGTGATTGCTGACGATGAGCTGGGTTCGGTGCTTGAGCGGTTGCAGGCATTCGAGCGCGAACTCTCCGATGATCGGCGCCGACTCCACGATGTGATTGATGTTGTGGATAATGCCCTAGCGGTTCGCGCCGCCGCCGGGATTTGATCGTCCTGGCTTTGTATGGCGCCTGATCCATTTGAGCGATGGCACGATCTTGGTGCGTTCATTCGCGATCAACGGCGTAGTTCCCGGCTTTCGCTCCGGGGGCTTTCGGAACGAGCGGGCATCTCGAATCCCTATCTGAGCCAGATTGAACGAGGATTGCGCAAGCCATCAGCGGAGATTTTGCAAGGCATCGCTAAGGGATTGCGAATATCGGCCGAAACGCTCTACGAGCGGGCCGGTTTGCTTGAGGAGCGCCCAGCCGGCCCCAACCTCGTGGCCGAAATCTTGCGTGATACCACGATTACCGAAGACCACAAAGATGCACTCGTGCGGATATATCGGTCGTTCCAAGCTGAGGTGGCCGCCCGCAACGGATCTCGTCTGGAAAGCCCTCTGGAATAAAACTCAGAGTCTGGCGGTAGCATCGGATCGTTATGTCGCTTCGTCGAGTCGCTGCGTTCAGCGTCCACACATCCCCGCTCGCTCAGCCCGGAAGAGGCGATAGCGGTGGGATGAATGTCTACGTGCGGTCGTTGGTCGCTGGTTTGGCGCGCGCTGGGGTGCAGTGTGATGTATTCACTCGACGCGACGACCCAGACATCGCAGAGATTGTCGAGCTTGAACCGGGTGTACGTGTCGTGCACATCGACGCTGGCCCGCCGAGCAGCATCGAAAAGGAATTATTACCCCCGTTGCTCGAAACCTTTGGCGATGCAGTCTGTGCCTGGATTGAACGTCACAACGGGCACTACGACGTGCTGCACGCTCATTACTGGATGTCCGGCGTTGTCGCGCATCGCTTGAAGCATGAGTTCGGTCTCCCACTCGTGACTACGTTCCATACGCTCGATTTTGTTAAGCACGCGGCAGGAATCGACGAAGAACTGCATGGACGAGCCGCCGCGGAGCGGTCGATCATCGCCTGCGCCGACCTGATGATCGCATCAACTCGTGATGAAGAGCGCGATCTCATTGTTGGCTATGACGCCGATCCGGCGCGCATTGAAATCGTCCCACCTGGCGTCGACCATTCGATCTTTCACTCGCGGCACCGGGACGAATCGAAGCGCAGGCTTGGCTATGTAGGTCATGATGTGGTGTTGTTTGCTGGCCGTATTCAGCCGTTGAAAGGCGGCGAATTGGCCCTGCGTTCGTTCGGGGAGTTGACGCGGACCAACGCGAAGTTGCTGATGGTGGGTGACCCGAGTGGTCCGATCGGTCCCGAGGAATTGGAACGATTGCGCAATTTGACCGTGGAACTGGGAATTGAGCGCCAAGTTGAGTTCGTTGGCTCCGTGCCGCACTCGGAGTTGGCTGACTATTACCGAGCCGCAGACGTCTGCGTAGTTCCGTCACACTCCGAATCGTTCGGTTTGGTTGCGCTTGAAGCTTCGTCGTGCGGCACTCCAGTGGTGGCTGCTTCAGTAGGCGGCTTGCGGTCGATTGTCGATGACGGACGAACCGGCTTTTTGGTCGAGGGGCGTTCCCCGACCGATTTCGCGGCGTGCATCGACAAGATTTTGAGCGATCCTGCATTCGGTGCCTCGCTAGGGGCTCAAGGCGCCTCGCGATCTCAGCAGTTTTCGTGGAACTCAACCGCGGTGCGGCTGCGGCGGGCTTACGGCGATCTCGCCGCCCGCGAACCCGTGCAGTGTCGCTAGGCCGCGCGCGGCGAGAAGGTCCCAGTATGTCGCAGGATTTTGAGCCCGCTGACCCCGCTCTCTTTGCCTCGGCGCATGACTTGCTTGCGAAGTATTTGGAACACGATGTTGCGAGCGAGCTGTATATCCAAACGGTCGAATACGACTCGGAACTTGTGCGCTGGTACGTACGGTTCGGTTGTGACGGGCGCGACGCTGCAACTATCTACTTTGATCTCAAACCCCGGTCGCTCCACTATGAGGTGTATTTCTTGCCTGCACCATTGCAGAACCAACTGGAGATATACGACCTCTTGCTGCGGGCCAATCGTGACTCGTATGCCGTCAGCGCGTGTATGGATCGCGACGGCGAGGTGTATCTCGTCGGCAAGACACTGCTTGAGCACCTTGATGAAGCCGAGATTGATCGCATTATCGGATCGATATACCAGTTCACCGAGCGATGGTTCCCGATGGTCGCTCGCTTGGCGTTTCCTCGGCGAACCTGAATCATAGCGGGCTTGTGATGTCTTATCTTGTGTTATATAGTGACAAAGCCTGAGGGAATGCTTTGTAGTGTGGCAGTCGGGGAAGATGACCGCACTCAACGTCCCTCAGGCATCTTTATGGCGTCTACTCCCTGCGGCGCTCGCTAGGTAGTTTGGGGTTATGACCCGGGTATCAGTTCTTGGCGGCGGAAAAATGGGCGAGGCCCTGCTCGCAGGGATGATTGATGCGGGCTATGAATCCGGCGATCTCTGTGTCGCTGAAGCCGACCCCGACCGCCGCCGGCACCTGGAAACGAGCCTCGCGGGGATTCGCGTTGTTCCTTCGAGTGCCTGGGCGTTGCCCGACGCTGAGGTCGTGATTGTGGCCGTCAAGCCAGGAGACGTTGCCGAAGCACTCGGAGCATCGATCGACGGGCTTGCCCATGATGCGCTAGTGCTGTCGATCGCCGCAGGGGTGACAATTCGCGAACTTGAAGAGATGGCACCAGGGCGGCCGGTCGTGCGGGCGATGCCAAATACGCCCGCGCTTGTGCGGTCGGGGGCATCGGCGATTGCTTCGGGTTCACATGCTTCGGCCGTCCACAGCTCGCTTGTTTGTCGCTTATTGGGTGCCGTCGGCACGGTGGTCGAAGTCCCGGAGTATCAGCTAGATGCCGTGACAGGGCTTTCGGGTTCTGGCCCGGCCTACGTGTTTTTGATGGCCGAGGCGATGATTGAAGCCGGTGTACTTGCCGGGCTCAGTCGTGAGGTTTCCAGTGGCTTGGTTACCCAGACCTTGTTGGGATCGGCGCGCCTGCTTGCGGCGGGCGACTCCACGGCTGAACAATTGCGGGCCGCCGTGACATCTCCTGGGGGTACTACAGCTGCCGGTTTGCGTGTACTGGAAGCGCATGGCTTCAGGGCCGCGATGCTTGATGCGGTGATGGCAGCCACGCAACGATCTCGTGAGCTTGGGGCGCCGTGACCGCACGAAACCCTCAGTCGATGGCGCGATAGTCGACCGCGGGCGGTACACAAACGCGCCATCGGGCCTGGAGCGTGCTGAGTTGGCGCGATAGTCGACCGCGGGCGGTACACAAACGCGCCATCGGTCGGGGCGTCGGGCCGATGGGGGGTGGTGATGAGCAGGGGCGAAGGGGATACTGGTCACAGACAACTTGGGTATGTCGCGGTCTCAGTGGACAACACGCGTCGCGATGGCGTACGGTGATCCCAACGGCGGGTTCGGAGTAGGGAGTACCGCGTGGCCAATGGGCTCAGTAAATCGCGCTTTCTGACAGTTCAGGAAGTGGCAGACGTAATGCGGGTGTCGTCAATGACGGTATACCGCTTGATCAAATCTGGCGAACTTGCAGCAGTGCGGGTTGGTCGCTCGTTTCGGGTTTCTGATGTCGATGTCGACCAGTACCTTGCAGCGCGCTACACCCAAGCCGGTTAGTTCACAAGCAGTGTCGGGTTGGCCTGCGGAGGTCCGACCCCGGTACGGTCATCGCTGTGTCTGACGCGCCTCCATTCGTATCGTTTCTCTCTGACTACGGCACTCGTGATGAGTTCGTTGGAGTCTGCAAAGCGGTCATGTTGGAGCTGGCTCCGGACTTGCGCATCGTGGATATCACCCATGATGTGGCGCCATACGACGTGCGGGCGGCGGCACTGACCCTCGTTCGAGCTATCCAATATCTACCGGCCGGCATCGTGCTCGCGATCGTCGATCCGGGCGTCGGAAGCGACCGTAAAGCGATCGCGGTAGAAGTCGAAAACGGCGTATTGGTTGGGCCTGACAATGGCTTGCTCGCTCCCAGCGTTGCGATGTTGGGCGGCGCGACGCGAGCGGTCGCTCTCGACAACTCCGAATACCAGTTGCAAGCGCCTGGCGGCACGTTCGCGGGCCGCGATGTCATGGCGCCGGCGGTTGGGCACCTCGCGTCCGGTGTGTCTTTGCTCGAACTCGGCACTGAGATAGATCCCGTGTTGTTAGTGCCTGGGCTTTTGCCGTTGCCCGAAGAAGCCGCCGACGGCGTTGTTGTCGGTGAGGTGCTGTGGGTCGACCGTTTCGGCAACGTTCAACTCAACATCGACCCCGATATGTTGATCGCTCGTGGCGTCGCGGTTGGCGATTCTGTGGAACTGCGATGGCGCGACGAGGTTCGCGGTGTGCGATGGATCAACTCGTATTCAGAGGGCAAGCCCTCCGAATTGGCGATGGTTACCGACAGCTACGGATTATTGGCGTTGGCGATCGACCGTCAGAGCGCCGCGAAATCGGCGAACTTGTCAGTCGGAACCGTTATCAGCGTCGTGCCTGCACCATCGCGTGGCGCGCAATGAGAAAGGGCACCACGATCGCGATCTCGGCGTTGCTGCTGATGATTCTTGCGTCGGGCTTGATCTTTGTGTTCAAGACTGTGTGACGCGACCCCAGCGGTGCGCGGCGGGATCGGCTTACGAGTTCGGAACAACCCTCACAATTTGGCTCACCATTTTGTATGCGACCTCTGCGGGACCGAGTTCGTCGGGGCGTAAGAGGTTGGCCATTATTCGCAACACCCATTCCATGAGCGGGCGGCTTTGCATCCCGACTCTGGTGAGTTCGCGCATGACCGCGGGATTACCAATGGCGTGGACGAACAACCGTGCCATTTTGAAGTACAAGCCGTAGATCGCTTCGAGCTGTTGTTCGTAGGTGTGTAACGCGAGCCCATCGTCGTTTGCGATCGCCAGTTCGAGCGCTTGGGCCGCCATACGCCCGGTCTCGTACGCGACCGAGATGCCTTCTCCGTTGAAAGGATTCACGGAGCCTGCCGCGTCGCCGACTGCAAGCCAAGTAGGGCCCACATGGGGCATTACTGAACCGCCGGTTGGGAGTCGGCCACCGGTTGGCGCACAGGTGGCCGTATCAGGAGAGATACCCCATCGTGCAGGCGCCGTCGCAGAGAAGGCATCCATCAGCTTGGTTGTGTTGATGTCTTTCCAGCCCTTGAACGTGGAAAGCAATCCGCACCCAACATTGATCGTGCCGTCGCCGACGGGGAATATCCAGCCGTATCCTGGGAGGTGGTTGCCCTCTCGGTCTCGTATATCGAGGTGGCTTTCGATCCACGGCTCGTCATGGAACGGACTCCTGAAATAGCCCCGGATTGCCATGCCGAGGGGATAGCTGCGATTGCGCGCGGTTCCCAGTGCCCTGCCGAAGCGCGAATTGGCACCGTCGGCCACCACGACGAACTTGGCTCGTACCTCGGTGGCCCCGCCATCGTCTTTGCGGTAGACGTGTGCGCCTCGCAGGATGCCGCGTTCCACGATAGGAGCGGTGGCCTCGCTTGCGCTCCAGAGCGTTGCGCCCGCTTTGACCGCATTTGCAGCCACCATTTCGTCGAGATCGTGGCGCCGCACCACGTAGCCGAAGGACGGAAATTCGGGGTGGTCGGGCCACGGCATTTCGAGGGTAACCCCGTGGGCAATCGCGCGAAGCCCGTCGTAACGAAGATGGTCGCTCAATCGTTCGGCAAGGCCCATGTCGTTGAGTTGGCGAACTGCGCGTGGCGTGAGTCCGTCGCCGCAGGTTTTGTCGCGCGGGAAGCGCTTCTTTTCGACCACGAGGACTCGCCGACCGGACTCGGCCAACCAGTATGCACATGCTGCGCCAGCTGGCCCACCGCCGACGATCAGCGCGTCGTACACCTCAGCAGTCACCCATGAATCCTCGCGCGCCAACGGCAGCGCGGACGGGTTGGAGCGAGAGTGCTTGTGTCGTCGTCAGGAGGGGTCGGATACTGATTCGCGCTCGTGAATTTGTGACCGCGCGACGGTTCTGCGCGACCATTGCGCACAATGTGCTTGCCGCTCATCTAGCGTGGTAGGAAACACCGTTACAGCGCTGCAACTGACCGCGACCACCGCCCAAGAACATGGGCCTTCGACGAATGGCAAGGGGACGAACAACATGCTGCACAGCCTCGCAGTATCCATTCCGAACTTCCTGCCGGACTGGGGTCCGTTGCGGCCTGCAGGTCGCTTGATTTGGTCGACGCTGCTCCTTGTCGTTGGCGTTGTCGTGATCCAGATTTTGTGTAAACGACCAAAGCCGAAAGAGCCTTCGACGTGGGCGCAATCGATGCTCGGCGCCGTGATTTCGTTCGCGTTGATGTTGCTTGCATACGGCACGGTTCCGCATGAGTGGTTGACGTTCGCCAACGGTTACCTCAAGTGGGACACAACCCATTTCTTGATTCGCGGCCGTGAGGTAGGCGAGAGTTATCTATTGTCCAATGGGCATTGGTTTCTGCCGATCAACGTGCCGCTTGCCGCGATTAAGGACATCGTCGCGACTCTCATTTACGTCGTGTTGGTGACGGTGAATTGCAAACTCTTCGTGAAGTGGCAAAAGCGGCCATTGGCTCCTGTTGCCGATGCCGCAACAGCTCCCGATGTAAGCGCCGGAACTTCTGCATACGGCAAACCAATGACGGCGAAAGCCTGAGTTCGTATGGGAAAGACCGACGCCAATCCGCCGATGCCGGAGTTCTCCGACAAATATGTCATCCAAGAGGTCGACCCGTCTTGGCTAACGCAAGCGGTGAAGCCAAAACAGTTTTTGCATATCGATCAGGCCGAATGCATTTTGTGCGAAGGCTGCGTCGACATCTGCCCCTGGAAATGCATCCACATGTTGTCGGTGGATTCAATTGAGGAATCGGTTGGCACCGAAACTCCTGGCGACGATCCAAAAGACAATGTGTTTTTCGTTGTTGACGAAGATGTCTGCACACGGTGTGCGCTCTGCGTCGACCGTTGCCCAACTGGAGTGATCGTGCTTGGCAAGGTCACAACGGATTGGGCCGACGGTGACCCCAATGTACGTACCAATCGGCACGGCTACGCCTACGGCGTTCGGTTCTAGGAGACACTGTGGCAACCACCGCAGACGGTAAGGGCTCAGGGCCCGCCGCAAAACTTAAAGAAAAAGGCAACGAGGTCTGGGGCAATGTCCAGGGCTCGCAAGCTTGGGGCGCCATCTTCCGGCCGGGCTCGGTGTTTCGCAAGGGCTATACCGATAGCCCTCGGAACCGTTCCTACGTCATCATGAACAACGTGCTGTACCACCTGCACCCAGTGAAGGTGAAGCGCCACGCGGTCAAAGTCAGTTACACCTTGTGCCTTGGCGGATTGTCATTTTTCTTGTTCATTCTCCTCACCGTCACCGGTATCTTTTTGATGTTTTTTTACCGGCCGACCGCGACCGATGCGTGGCAAACCGTTCAGACTCTCGAGACTGGGGTCGCGTTCGGGTCGTTGGTTCGAAATATGCACCGGTGGGGCGCGCACCTCATGGTGCTCTCGGTGTTTTTGCATATGTCGCGCGTCTTTTATCACGGCGCCTACAAATCACCTCGCGAGTTCAACTGGATCATCGGAGTCGTGCTGCTGTTGCTCACGTTGCTGCTCTCCTTTACCGGTTATCTGTTGCCGTGGGATCAGCTCGCACTCTGGGCTGTCACCGTGGGCACGAACATGATGGGGTATACCCCGGTATTCGGCAATGAAGTGCGTTTCGTGTTACTGGGGAGTAAAGAGATCGGCAACGACACGCTGCTGCGCTGGTATGTGTTGCATGTGTTGATGTTGCCGTTCGTAATCGTGATCTTTATGGCCGTGCACTTCTGGCGGGTCCGTAAAGACGGCGGCATTTCCGGACCTCTTTAGGCAACGGGGAGCATTCGATGACCGAAGTTCCAGAACACCTGCTCAAGCGGGCAGCGGCCCGCAAAGCCGCGCTGGCGGGCGGCGGCGATGAAGCCGTTGAAGCTGCCGCGCCCGAAGTCGCGGAGTCGGCCGAAGTTGAGGCTGCGCCACCCGTTGTGCAAGACACTGGCGACGTCATCACTGAAGATGTTGGAGGCGTGCCCGCGCACCTGCTGGAACGCAGCCGACGGCGCAAGGCTGCGGCTGCCGCGGGTGAAGGTGGTGCCGCAGTGCCATCGGCGGCAGCGTCCACCGCGACTGCGACGAAAGCCAAAGCACCCGCAATGACCGCGGGTGCCGCGAGCGGCGTTGGTCCGGGTGGACACACGCAGCGGTTGCTGACCGTGGTGAAGGCAGGCTCGATCCAGCAAACCAAAGGCGAAGCCCAGGACAAAGTCCACACGTGGCCGCATCTGCTGTCGCTTGAGTTCGCTTCGGTTCTTTCGATGACGGCGATCATCACGATCTTTTCTGCGTTGGTCAAAGCTCCACTGCTTGGTCTTGCCGATGTGAACCGCACGCCGAACCCTTCGAAGGCACCGTGGTACTTCTTGGGTCTGCAGGAACTGCTCACGATGTTTCACCCCATGGTTGCTGGGGTGACCGTTCCAGGAGTGGCGTTGGTGCTCATCGCATTCGCACCGTTCCTCGACAAGAATCCTTCCAACAAACCCGCCGACCGCAAGTACGCGATTTCAATGTTTACGTTGTTTTTGATGTTCTGGGCCGTGTTGGTGATCATTGGTTCGTTCTTCCGCGGCGAAGGGTTCAACTTCGTGCTTCCGTGGACCAGCAAAGTGTTCTTCGAGCTTTAGGAGCATCTGGCCGTGCCTGTTGTTCTCGTCATCGTTGCCATCCTGCTAGCCGGGATTGTCGCGCTCACAGTCATCACCAAACGTGGCACTGCGTCGGTTGGCGCGCTGTCACGTGAAACCAAGTCGCGCGACAAGCACGCCGATTCCAAAACGCCGGGTTCCGACCTCGAGTCGATCGAAACTGTGGCGGCCCGTGAGCGGTCTGATGAGACTCGCGATCAAGCGGGCGTGGTCGTTCCTCGCGACGCAGGAACAATTGAGCAGTGGACTCCACTCGACGCCGAAGAACTCAGCGTTTCGCGCCGAATGTTTTTCAATCGTGCGATCTTGATGGTCGGCCTGGTCGGTGTCCTTCCACCATTCGGCTTGTCATTGTTGGCGTTTCTGTGGCCTTCGGGCGTTGGCGGCTTTGGTAGCAAAGTCACCACGAAGCGGTCTGAAGCAGAAAAGTCATGGGAGAAAAAGGAACCGTTCTATGTTCCTGAAGCCCGCTCTTACCTCGTCAACTATCCCGCGGAGGCGTTGGCTGCAGGTGAGAAGGAGTATTCCGCAGACGCGAGCTGGGTGGGCATGCAAGAGGGCGTTGTCGCCTTGTACCAAAAGTGTGTGCACTTAGGATGCCGCGTGCCTTGGTGCGCCTCCGCTCAGTGGTTCGAATGCCCGTGCCATGGCTCGAAATACAATCGCGTCGGAGAAAAACGAGATGGTCCTGCGCCGCGCGGCCTCGACCGTTGGCCAGTTGTGATCTCGGGTGATGACATTACGATCGACACCAGCGGCGCAGCAATCAACGGCCCGGCGATCGGAATCGATACCACCAAGCAAGCCGCCGAAGGTCCGTCTTGTGTCTGATCGCGCGCGTACTTCCTTGTCCGTTTCGTTTGGAGAGTTGACGTCGTGATGAACGTGCTCGCTGCCCCCGATTGGTCCCGTCCGTTCACACGCTTTGATGTCTGGACGGTCGTGCTGTGGGTGAATGTGCTCGTCGGGATCGGATTGGTTGTCACTGTGGTGATCAGCCTGCTGCGCGACAAGACCGCGCGCACGCCTGCCAATCTTGAAGTCTTCATGGGTGACGAAGAACTCGAAGGCCCGCGCCTCGAACGGGTGCTCGGGTGGGCACTATTTTTCTTTGCGATCTTCGCAGTGACGTTGCCGCTGTACTGGTTGCACGAGGCATCACGGGGTAAGGGCACGGTCGCCTACTTCGAAGAGAATGCGATTGAACGCGGCGAGGAGCTGTATTCAAGCGAAGGCATGCCCAAGTTCAACTCTGCCGCGTCGTTGCAATGCGCAACCTGCCACGGGCCCGACGGCGGGGGCGGTTCTGCACCCTTTACTTACACCGATCCTGCCACCGGTGTCGCGCACGCTGTCGACTGGAAAGCTCCGGCGCTCAACACAGTGTTGTATCGGTTTTCGCCCGACGAAGTGAACGAAATCATCACGCTTGGTCGCCCTGGCACCCCAATGGGTAGTTGGGGTCTCGACCGCAAGGGTTCGGGCCCCAAGAACTCGCAGAGCATCAACGATCTTGTTGCGTATCTCATATCGATTCAACTTCCCGACGGTACAGCAGCCGAGGCTGCACAGGATCTTGCGGGTTGCAAGGCCGATCCACCAGTAGCGCCTCAGACCGCCAAAGGCCAGGCCGCGTGTCAACAACACGCCTGGAAGACCCAACCGGAACTTCAATACCAAGATGCATCGGACGCATCAAACGCCGCGTTGCAAGCTCAAAGCGACGATAAGGCCGAGTTCGCCAAACTTGCGTGCAGTGATGTTCACGAGGGTGGGCTTGAGGACTACGAAGCCGATGAGAAGGCGGGAGCAGCCGAAGTAGCTCGTTTGAATGGCCTGCCTGCACCAACCGGCGAAAGTGAAGTTGAGCAACGAGATGCTGCCCTCAAAGCGGCCAACAGTTTGAGCGAAGATTGTCAGAAACTTCGCTTGAAAGTCCGTGATACTCCTGATCCCACGACGCCACAAGACACCATTGCAATCGAAGCCGCTAAACAGCACCTGAATGCGTTGCAGAGCAAGAACGCGCCGAAATCCGAGATTGCTGCGGCGGAAAAAGCACTGAAGGCTGCCAACGCCACGTTGGATGCAGATAAAGAAGCCAATCGACAAAAGGGTTGCCGGCCCGACGGCACCGCACCATCGGTCGGTGATGCGGCCGCGTGCGAACGACTTCATCGAGCGCTTTCGAAAGTAGATATCCGGGCAACGAACGACGTTGCAGTGGAAACGTCGGCGGCGGCGCTGGAGTGGGCAACAGAATGGCGCGACCGTCGGGCCAACGTCACTGACGGGCAGGTTCTGTTTGAGACGAACTGCGCTCGGTGTCACACCAAGAACTGGTCGATTTTCGATCCGACCCGCAGCGCCTTGAAGCCCGAAGATTTTCTTGGCGCACCAGGTGGCGGCGGTTCATTGGGCTTCAACTTGCGCGGCACCGATTTGCAACGCAGATTCCCGGCAACCCGGGGCCCAGACGGCGAAATTGTTGAGAATTCAGGTGAGCTTTCACACACCAAGTTCATTCTCGAAGGATCTGTGTTTTCTCGGCCGTACGGAATCGGTGGCCGTGGTTCGGGATCGATGCCGGGTCAGTGCAATGAGGCAGTGCGATCCGATACCACAGCGCCCAAGTTGAAGTATTACGGCTGCATGTTGACGAGCGCGTCGACACCAGCCGGAGGTGCACCCACCAAACTTCTCGACACCGACACGAGTGGTGGAATCGACGACGCAATGGTCGAACAAATCATGCAGTACGAGCGGTGTGGTCTTGAAGGCTCAACCAACACGCTTGCTGCCGCCGCGTACGCAACGAAATGCAAGTCGGAGTAGGAGACAGGATCGTGTCACACCTAGCAATCCTTGCCAGTAGCGCAGGCGGTTCAACGTCGCTGTGGGATCCGACCATCATCGGCATTCTCGTTGTGCTTTCAGGAGTGGTCCTATTTTGCGGATCCACGTACCTGCTGCTCGCTACAAATTTGGGCGGTCGCCTTGGATTCATGATCTCGTTTTCAGCACTAGCGGGCATCATGGTGTTGCTGTCAGGTCTCTGGGTCACGACACAGACTCCGCTGAACAGCCCGAAAGGCCGCACAGCGCTGTGGACCACGATCCCGTGTCCCGACGACAAGCCAGATTGTGCCCTTGTAGACAACCTCTCAGAAGCGCCGGTCGCGGCACTGAGCAACCTTGCACGCGGAAACCCAGAACCGATTGAGCCTGAGAACTATCAGACGCTGCGTTCCGCGGTTGAAGCCGCGTTGGTAGTTGCCGATGAGGCAGGGGAGAAGGAAAAGCCGGAGCAGCCCTACGCCAAATTTGAAAATGGCGCCGAGGTCCTCACCCAGGCGCCGGTCGATGCCGCAGGCATACCCAATAAATTGGGTACTGAGACACTCAAAGAGTTCATCGTCGGTGGCGACACCGAGATGATCGTGAAACACAAGCCCAAGTATGCCGCTGTGGAATTCTGTGAGAAGAAACTGCAGCCCACCGATGCTGGTTTTGATCCGCGTTTCCCGAAGGGGAATCCCAATGTGAAGCCAACAACGCCAGGCTGTGATCCCACGAAGGCGCACCAATGGATCTTGTTGCGCTACGACCGTGGGTCCATTCGCCTCCCCGCGTTTATGTATCTGTTATTTTCATCGCTGATATTTGCAGTGTCGCTTTATGCATTGCACAGCCGTGAGCTGGCACAGCGTCGCATCGCTGCTGAGGGTGCAACGGTGGCGACAGCATGAGGAAGGTCGTCATGAAAATCACGTCTGTATGCACGCGGGCAATGGCCGCGCTGGGTGTGTTGGTGTTGGTGCTCTTCGGGGCTACGCGCCCCGCAGGGGCGTTAGCGCCTCAGCCGATTGATGCTTCAGAACAAGGGCCGTTGGCGTTTGTTGCGATGACCGTGATGATTGTGATCTTTGTGTTCACGCTGTTTTATATGGACCGCATTCGTCAGCGGGCCGACGAGCGCGACCAGCAGCACTAGCCCTCATCGCAGCGAGTCTCGTGTCGCTGCTGCGGTGATTTCAATGCTTTCGCTGGAGTGCGCGAGGCCTGGGAACATGGTTTCGTAGCCACTCGGCGCGACGTATACGCCGGCGCCGAGCATGGAATGAAACCAAGCTGCGTAGCGCTGATGATCGGCCTGCTGCGCTTCGGCGTAATTTCGAATTGGTGTCGCACTGAAAAACATCCCGACCAGCGTGCCCGCGCGCGTTATTTGGGTATCTGCGCCGCCCGATTCGAACGCATCAGCGAGCGAGTCTGCGAGATGCTCAGCCGTGCGGCCGAGCTGGTCGTACGCCGCGTCGGTGAGATGCTCCAATGTTTCCAAGCCAGCCGCCGTCGCCAGTGGGTTCCCAGACAACGTGCCTGCTTGATACACCGTGCCGATCGGCGCAAGATGATCCATGATGTCGCGTCGTCCGCCGATGGCCGCGAGCGGCAGCCCGCCCCCAACCACTTTGCCCATGATCGTGAGATCCGCGGGTATGCCAAAGAGCTCTTGCGCGCCGCCGCGTGCGACGCGAAATCCGGTGATGACTTCGTCGAATACACACACCACATCGTGCGCGGTGCAGAGTTCGCGGATTGTTTCGAGAAAGCCAGGTTGCGGCGCCACAAGCCCCATGTTTGCTGCGATCGGCTCGACCAGAACCGCCGCGATGGCCGAGCCATGATCGTCAAACAGCGATCGCAACGCCTCGATGTCGTTGTATGGAAGCACGATGGTGTCAGCGACGGTGCCGACGGTGACACCAGCCGACCCCGGCAGGCCGAAGGTCGCGAGCCCAGAACCCGCAGCTACCAGCAGCGAATCCAGATGCCCGTGGTAGCAACCAGCGAATTTCACGATCTTGTCTCGGCCGGTCGCGCCGCGTGCGAGTCGCACTGCGGTCATCGCCGCTTCGGTACCCGACGATACAAGCCGCACTTTGTCGACCGATGCGACTCGGTCGCAGATCGATTCTGCGAGTTGCACCTCGGCCGCAGTGGGAGTACCGAATGACGTTCCCAGCGCCGCCGCGCGTTGGACTGCGGCGACGATGGCAGGTTGCGCGTGACCCAAGATCACCGCGCCCCAGGATTGAATCCAATCAAGGTAACGGTGGCCGTCGGTATCGGTGAGGTACGCACCCTGCGCCGACGCAGTGAAGAAAGGTTCGCCACCGACGGAACCGAATGCCCGCACCGGTGAGTTCACTCCGCCAGGAATCACCTGTTGCGCACGATCGAACCAATTCATGTATCGATCCTACGAAGCACAGCGCCACGGCTCCTATTGAGGCCGTGTCATCGCAGCACTGGCATTGACACTACTGGAGCAGTTCGGCGACGCGGCGCGCAAAGTAGGTGATCACGATGTCTGCGCCCGCGCGTTTTATTGCAAGCATGTGTTCCATAGCCACAGCGTCGCCATCGATCCAACCCAGCTGCGCGCCAGCTTGCACCATCGCGTATTCGCCGCTGACGTGGTAGGCGGCAAGTGGCGCGCTGAACTCGTTGCGGAGTGTGGCGATGATGTCGAGGTATGCGAGGGCGGGCTTCACCATCACCATGTCGGCGCCCTCATTGAGATCGAGTGCCACTTCATCGATCGCTTCTCGTGCGTTTGCGGGATCCATTTGATAGCTCTTGCGATCACCAAATTTCGGAGCGCATTCGGCAGCATCACGAAAGGGCCCGTATAACGCTGAGGCATACTTTGCCGCGTAGGCCAGGATCGTCGTGTCGGTGGCTCCCACGGCATCCAATGCGGCGCGTATCGCACCCACCTGCCCGTCCATCATGCCCGATGGCGCCACGACATCTGCGCCGGCCTGTGCCTGTGCAATCGCGATGGATGCGTAGCGATCCAACGTGGCGTCGTTGTCGACTGCGCCCGCCGGAGTGAGGATTCCGCAATGGCCGTGGTCGGTGTACTCATCGAGGCAGTTGTCGACCATCACAACTAGGTCGTCGCCATGATCGTCTTTCAATGCTCGGATCGCAAGTTGCACAATTCCATTCGGATCGTCGGCGCTAGTGCCGAGTGCGTCTTTGTGTTGCGGCACGCCGAACAACATGATCGCAGGAACTCCAAGCGCAACCAGAGCGCGGGTTTCCGCACGCAAAGACACGATTGTGTGTTGCGAAACTCCTGGCATTGAGATCACAGGCTCTGCAGCGGTGATGCCTTCTTTGACAAAGAGTGGTGCAACAAGATCGTTGACGCTCAACGATGTCTGTGAAACCAGGCGTCGCAGCGCAGGGGTTCGACGCAGGCGGCGTGGACGTTGCTCGGGGAATGCCATAGATACCGATGCTATGAGCGCGGCTTCGAATCTTGGCTACCGCCGCGCCGCCACTGCCGAAACCACGGCGGCGACGAGGCCGTCGATGTCGTGAGGATCGGCTTCGACGCCGACTGTCAGACCTAGTGCAGAAGCAGCGGCAGAGGTCCGTGGTCCGATAGAGACGATGGTGGGGCGCTGGCTGTGAATCGGGCCGACCAGTTCGACGAATTTGGAGACCGTCGATGACGAGGTGAACGTAATCACGTCGACGGAACCGCTGCGGACGGCGTCAAGGTCTTGAGGGTTGGCATCGGCGCGGACTGTTTCGTATACCCCCAAGATGTCGACGTTGTAGCCGCGCTCGCGTAATCCGTCGGGCAGTGCATCACGAGCGATGATTGGGCGCACAATGAGAGCAGTTGCTTGAGGCACCGAAGGATCCGGAAATACCGACAGGAGCGATTCGGCAATGAAGCGCTCGGGCACAAGATCGGCAACGATTCCGAATTGTTTTAGCGCGTCGCTGGTACCAGGCCCGATTGCGGCAATGTGATTTTGGTGGAGCGCTCGCGCATCAAGGCCATGAGCCTGAAGGCCGCGGCGCATGAAGTGATTCACGCCGTTCGCGGATGTAAACACGATCCACTCCAGCGACGCAAGATCGGGAACGATGAACTCAATGGGCCGCATCGTGATCGATGGCAGCTCGATCACCTCGGCGCCGAGTTCGAGCAGGCGGACGGTGAGCGAACTCGCTTGTTCACGGGCCCGCGTCACGACAACTTTCGTGCCGAACAGCGGGCGTTGCTCGAACCAACCGAAATCGAGCGCGGCCACTTCGCCAACCACGATGGCCGATGGCGAAGCGATTCCCGCGGCACCTGCCAGCGCGAGCGTGGTACGGATGGTGTGTTGCCCGGCGGTCGTGCCCCAGCGGATTGCGGCGACCGGTGTGTCGCGGCTGCGCCCGGCCGCGATGAGACGCGCGGCGATGTCTGCGATGTGGGCGGCGCCCATGAGAATGACGAGAGTCCCGCCGATTCGACCGAGCGCGTCCCAATCGGTGTCGGTCGTGCCTTTCGCCGGGTCCTCGTGCCCAGTCACCACCGTGAAGTGGGTCGAAACGCCTCGGTGAGTCACGGGTATGCCGGCGTAGGCGGCCGCGGCGATAGCGCTGGTGACACCAGGAACGACCTCGTACGCCACTCCGGCGGCTCGCAGCGCGTCGGCTTCTTCGCCGCCACGACCGAACACGAAGGGGTCGCCGCCTTTGAGTCGAACAACGCAGTTCGCGAAACGGCCGTATTCCACCAGCACCGCGTTGATCTCTGGTTGGTTCATGGCGGCTCGACCCGGCGCCTTGCCCACATCGATGAGCTTCGCGTTGGCGTTCGCGAGGGGTAAGAGCTCAGCGGTGCCTAGGCGGTCGTGCACAACTACGTCGGCGCGCTCGAGCAACGCCGCGCCTTTGCGAGTGAACAAACCGGGGTCTCCTGGGCCTGCACCAACGAGGTAAACGGTCATGTCGCGCCAGCAAACCGAAGCAGTGTTGTCGCCGCAGCACTGCCGACGACCGCAGGTTCGTTGCCGGTGGTGTGCACCCGATGGATAACGCCCGATGTGTTGGCGATGATCGCGTCGAGCGAAAATTCATCGCCATGCATCGTCGCGTACGCGCCGACTGGAGCATCACAACCACCGCCAATGCCTGCCAAAAATGCTCGTTCGGCGTCGACGCAGCGGTGATGTTTGACGTTGTCGATCTTCAGGAGTCGCTCGATGGTGGCGCTGTCGTCGCTTCGACATTCGACGGCGAGAGCGCCCTGACCGACCTGCGGCATCATGGCGTCGACGTCGAGACGCTGCGCGATTGTCTCTGCGCGTCCCAGGCGATCAAGGCCTGCCGCGGCGAGCACGATCGCATCGAAATCTTTCGCACGCTGGATTCGGGTGTCGATGTTGCCGCGCAGCTCGGCGAACTGTAGATCGGGCCGCAGTGCCCTCAGCTGGGTGCGTCGGCGCACGGATCCCGTGGCCACGACGCCGCCGTCTCGAATGTCATCGAGTCGGGATCCGATCAGGACATCTCGCACGTCAGCGCGTTCCGGAATCGCCGCAAGTATGAGGCCCGTGGCCGTCGTCGAAGGGAGGTCTTTGGCCGAGTGCACGGCGATGTCTGCTCTTTGGTCGATTACTGCTTGTTGGACTTCTTTGACAAAGACACCTATGCCGCCAAGCGAATGAATGGGCACATCGCGGTGCTCGTCGCCCTGTGTCGAAATGAACACCAACTCAACTTCGATCTCTTGGCCGTTGCGTAAAAGATCGGCGATACGGTTCGCTTGCCAACGGGCGAGTTGGGAACTTCGCGTCGCGATGCGCAGCGTGGTCACGCCTCGGGCTCGATCATCCCTGCGTCGAGATCGAACAACGTACTCAACGCGTCGGCGAGGACGTCGCCTCGGTCGGTGCCAGCATTGTCTTTCACGCGTACGGTTGGCTCATGTAGCAGTTTGTTCACGATGCCGCGTGTGAGAGATTCGACGAGTTGCATCGTCTGTTCGTCGAGCTCCGTGAGTCGTGTGCGATGCCGGTCGAGTTCCGCGGTGCGGAGTGCCTCCCCGCGCCGATGCAATGCCGTCACAATTGGTGCGACCATCCGTGCCGCTCGCTCTTCGCGGTAGCGCTCAATCTCAGCACCGAGAATTTCGCGGGCCTTGCCGATTTCTGCGCGCCGCCGTTCCGTTGATCGTTGGGCGTAGCCCTTGAGATCATCGATATCTAACAGCGTGACGCCCGGAATTTCTCCGACTCCGGGGTCGATGTCGCGCGGGAGTGCAACGTCGACGATCAACATACGTTGGTCGCTTCGACGAGCCATAATCGTCTCGACTGCTCCGCGCTCAATGAGCACTTCCGACGCTCCTGTGGAGGCAAGCACAACGTCGGCTCGTTCAAGTTCGTTAGCGATGTCGGTGAGCGGAATTACTCGCCCGTCGACTCGTTCGGCGAGCGCCGAAGCATTCTCCACCGTGCGGTTCGCAATGCAAATATCCGCGACGCCGCGCGATGAGATTGCGATGGTCATACCTTCGCCCATTTCACCAACGCCAATAACGAGTACCCGACAACCCTCGAGGCCACCGAGCCGTTCCGCAGCGACCGCGACGGCAGCCGACGAAATCGAAACCGGGTGGCGACCGATTTCGGTTTCTGTGCGAACTCGTTTACCTGATTCGATGGCATGACGAAATGCAGAACCAAGCAACGTCGCGCTGACCTTTTCGCGTTCGGCGGCTGTCCATGCCGAGCGCACCTGTCCCAAGATCTCGCCTTCACCCACGATCATCGAGTCGAGGCCGGCCGCAACTGAAAAGAGATGCGAAATCGCAGCGTCGTCGTAGTAGGTATAGAGATGCTCGTTGAATTCTTCGGGATGCGCTCCGGAGTATTCAGCGAGGAACTCGACGATGTCACCGACTGCTGAGTGGAACCGCGAGCAGTACGCGTAAATCTCAGTGCGGTTGCAGGTGGAAAGCACTGCGACTTCGAGAAGATGTTCTCGGCTTTCAAGATCGTGAAGTGCTTTGCTGAGGCGCGAATCCGCCACGGCCATTCGTTCAAGTAGTTCAACCGGCACGGTGCGGTGATTCAGACCAACAACGATTACAGACATGACCGCAACAACTCCTCGGCTTCGGCGAGTTGACCAGCACGCACAAGATCAACGATGCCGGATTCGAACGCCTTTTGCCAATTGGCATCTTCTGAACTGGTACCGGCTGAGCGTATTTTTTCGCGTTCTGTAGAGAGTATTTCGAGCAAGGTCGAATACTCAGGACCCATTTCGGATTGGACGTGTTGACGCAACCACGTGGCGAGAGCCGGCGATCGGCCGCCGCTTCCGATCGCGACGACTAAGTCGCCTTGGCGAACGACCGACATGAGCGTCACTGAACAGTTGGCGGGATCGTCTGCGCTATTGCAGAATGTGCGGCGCGTCTGGCACGCCTCGAATACAGCGTTGTTCACCGCCGGCTGATCGGTCGCAGTTACCACGTACCAAGCCTCGTCGAGATCGCTGGGTTGGAACTCGCGCTCGACTATACGCACTTGCAGTAATCGAACTTCGTCACAAATCTGGGGCGCGACGATTGTGACCACTGCGCCGGCTTCGATGAGCGACGCGGCCTTGCGGGCCGCAATGCGTCCTCCGCCGACGACCACGGCCGGACGGTCCTGCAAGAGCAGGTTGACCGGGAGCCCGATCAACGACGGTCGGTCGTTGGTCACGCGGGCCGATCGACGACGAGCGCAGGCCCTGACGTGAGGCCGCGCAGTTGATAAAAGCTCAGGATCTGCAACTCGGTCGCGAGATCAACTTTTCGCACTGAAACGTTGGGCGGCACCGAGATGACGGCTGGTGCGAAATTCAGTACTGACCGAATACCAGCGCTAATGAGCGCATCGGCCACGGGTTGCGCTGCACTCGCAGGTGTGGCGATAATGCCAATGGATATCGAGCGTTCATTCACCATGTTGGCCAGCGTGTGCATTGGCTCAACGGTCAGTTCGCCGACAGTCTGGCCGACCTTGTCGGAGGCGTCGTCCACCAATCCCACGATCCGAAAACCGCGTGCGCCGAACCCGCGATAATTCGCGAGGGCTGCGCCCAGATTGCCAGCACCAACGATGACGCAGGGCCAATCTTGGGTAAGACCGAGTTCGCGACTGATCTCATGCAGTAGGTACTCGACGTCGTAACCCACCCCTCGCGTGCCGTACGACCCGAGGTATGAAAGGTCTTTGCGCACTTTGGCGGCGTTTACTCCTGCAAGCTCCGCGAGTTGGTCGGAGGAAACCGTCGCAAGGTCGCGCTCGTTGCAGTCGATGAGCGAGCGGTAGTACAGCGGCAGGCGAGCGACGGTCGCTTCGGGGATTCGCCGTCTTCCATTGTGGCCCACTGGTGCTCCTTGCCGGTTTGTTGATCTCAGGAAACACCGAGGGTACCGAGCTTGTGAATGCTTTCTCGAAGTGAAGCACACTGGCGATGGGCAGCAGATGTCGGAGTTTTATGCCGACATCGTGGTGGTATCGCTGCGCAACGCGCGCCGCACGACTTTGCCCGCAAATGTCTGGGGTAGTTCGCTCACGAACTCAAAGCGGGCGGGGATTTTGTAGCGGGCGACGCGTCGACGCAGGTGAGCAATGAGTTGGGTCGGCGTGGGTTCGTCGTTGCCAGAACGTACGACGATGAAGGCAACGATGTGCTCCCCCGATCGCTCATCCGGTTCGCCCACCACCGCTGCATGCTCAACTGCGTCATGGTGGCACAGCGCGTCTTCTACTTCAGCCGGGTAGACGTTGAAGCCCGACACGATGATGAGGTCTTTGCTGCGATCCACGAGGGTGAGCCAACCGTTTGCATCTGCGACCGCGATATCGCCGGTACGCAACCAACCATCGTCGGTGAGCACGGCGCTGGTCTGGGCGTCATCGTTCCAATAACCGGCGAATACGTTTGGACCTTTGACCCAGATTTCACCGGGATCGTCTGCGAGGGCGTCTGCGCCGTCGCGATCGACCAGACGTACTAAAACCCCAGGAAGTGCGGGGCCAATTGAACCGCTTCGAACCGCTTGATCTACAGCAGTTGTCGACACGATGGGCGATGCTTCCGTCAAGCCGTAACCCTCGTAGACGTTGACGTTGAAACGGGTCGCGAATTCTTGATGGGTTCGCTCGTCAAGCGCAGCTGCACCCGAAACTGCGAGGCGTACCTTCGCAAACGGATTGTCGGTGAGCTTGCCTGCAACTGCGAGCCATGCTTGATACATCGCGGGCACTCCAGCAACGATTGTGACTCCGGTCGTAGCAATTTGTTGCGCGACCTCAGCGGGGTGGAATGCTTCTACAAGCGAAAGTGCGGCGCCGGCTTTCAGCGCCAAGGCCAGCACAACGTTCAGGCCAAAGATGTGAAACAGCGGCAGTGCACCCAGTGCTATGTCGTTGCGTTGAAATGCGAGGCCGGGGGCGCTTTGAACCTGTTCGAGATTCGCGAGTAGCGATCCGTGCGTGAGCATCGCTGCTTTCGGTGCCCCGGCAGTGCCCGAAGTGAATAAACACACTGCGACACTGTCGGCGCTTTGTTCCACCGCGGTGAATTCGAGCGCCTGGCCGTTGTCGAGTACCTCTCGCACCGCGGCAACATCGAGGCGCAGCGAGCTACTGACAACCGCGATTTCGCGGTCGATCTCGGCGCGTGGCGCCGACGGATTGAGGGGGACGGCAATCCGGCCTGCGTAGAGGATCGCGAGATACGCGATCACAAATTCGGTGCAGTTTGGGATTGCAAAGGCGACTCGGTCGCCAGCTTGAGTATTTGCGGCGATGTCGGCGGCAAGAGTTGCCACGTCCGAACGCAGCGAGCCATAGGTGGCATGGACCGAGCCGTCGGGACCAATGAGGCAGGGTGCCGTGGCGTCTCCGGATGCGAGCAGAATCTCGGCAAGGTTCACGATGGCAAGGATAACGACCTCACTACTACTTCGCTCGAACCCGAATACCACAGAGAGTGAGATTCATACTCAAGAATCGCGCGCAATGTGTCGTAGATATGGGTGTCCTCACCGACGGTGCGCCCCGCCCATCGGAGAGGAAAAGTTCTGGGTTCCGATCAAGCAGCCAACAGGGCGTTGTGGCGACCACCAGCTTCGCTGGCGGCGTCGCACGTAGCCTCCCAGCCCGCCCCAGAAACGCCCCGCAGGCGTTGATCGGAACCCATTTACACTGGCGACCGCGTCGTCAAAGTTGGGGCTTGACCCAGCGAACGCAGTAGTTTCCGGTCACTTCCTATTCGCGCCGACACACTGTTCGCCGAGGTGACCTCTACGTGATCATCTACCTCCCACTGCTGGTCATGATCGGCGTGGTGTTCGCGTTCGTGTTTCTGTCGTTTGTCGCCTCTGAGGCGTTAGGACCGAGTAGCCCCAATAGCGCCAAGCAGGCCCCGTACGAGTGCGGCATCGTCCCTGAATCCGAGCCGACCGAGCGATTCCCTGTGAAGTTTTATCTGGTTGCGATGAGCTTCATCGTGCTCGATGTTGAGATCGTGTTCCTGTACCCATTCGCGACGGTATTCAAGGACCTTGGCGCCTATGGCCTGGGCCTCATGGGCATCTACGTAGCGGGTTTGTTGGTGCCCTTTGGGTACCTATTGTCGGTCGGTGCGCTGAGTTGGGGGCCGAAACAGGTCGTCGAGGGTATGCGCCAGCTGGCCCCGGTGCTGCGGTCGAAGGTGTCAATGCTTGATCCTTCCGACGCCAAAAAATCAAATCCAGGAGAAGCTGCGTAATGCCTCCACACCTAGGGCTCGAAGCGATTCCGCACAGCTTTGCAACTGGCAAGATTGAAGATCTCGTGAAGTGGGCCCGTCGCAACTCAGTGATGCCCGCCACCTTCGGGTTGGCCTGCTGCGCAATTGAGATGATGGCCACTGGCGCTCCGCACTACGACATCGCTCGCTTCGGCATGGAGACTTTTCGGGCGAGTCCGCGCCACGCCGACCTGATGATCGTCGCGGGCCGGGTCAGCCAGAAGATGGCGCCGGTGCTTCGCCAGGTGTACGACCAGATGGTCGAACCCAAATGGGTGATTTCCATGGGAGTGTGTGCCAGCAGTGGCGGAATGTTCAACAACTACGCGATCGTCCAAGGTGTCGATCAAATCGTTCCCGTCGATGTCTATGTGCCGGGGTGCCCTCCTGGCCCCGAAACGCTGTTGCATGGGATCATTACCCTGCACGAAATGATCAAGAACGGCGAGCTCATGCGGCGCCGAACTGCGAGCACCACCGGTGGTGCTGAATACCAACTGCAACCGCCCGCTCCCGTATCTGTTTGATCCTGTTCGCCTCTTTCGAAAGCTTTTGCCGCGATGACTGACGCAGTTCGTGAAGAAGATCACGAGCCTGAAACTCCGCTCGAAGTGCCCTCGGATGCGGTCGCAGCCGCGCTGTGCGAGCGCTTCGCGGGTTCGACGTTCTTCGAAAGCCTCGGACAAGCAGTGGTCTACATCGACAAGGCACACCAAGCTGAGGTAGCCAAGTATTTGCGCGACGAAGAACGATTCACGATGTTGATCGACATTTGTGCTGTCGATCATGTTGCAGATGCGGTGCGCCACTGTGCCCCGGGGGTTACCCAAGAGCGTTTCGAATTAGTCACCCAGTACTTGAGTCACGCCCGCAATCGCCGAATCCGGACCATTGCCCAAATTTCCGATTCGGATACAACGGCGCCGAGCATCACCGCCGTATTCCCTGGCGCGAATTTCTCCGAGCGAGAAACATTCGACCTCTTCGGCATTGAATTTGAGGGTCACCCTGACCACTCTCGAATCTTGTTGCCCGATGATTGGGAAGGGCATCCGCTGCGAAAAGACTATGCACCGGCGCGCGTGCCGGTGACGTTCAAGGGAGATCCAAGCCCCCGATGAGCGAACTTCTCAACGACCCCGAAACCCAGCGATTGCAGTATCAAACTGCCGAGTCACAACAGGAGCTCCGCGGCTCCTCGAAAGAAATTGTGATGACCGGTGCGCCTTGGCCCGATGATGATCTCGGGGACACCATGATCATCAACATGGGTCCGCAACACCCTTCTACTCATGGCGTGTTGCGCATCATGATGGAACTGGATTCCGAAGAGGTGGTGCGCGCCAAAGCTGTGATTGGGTACCTCCATACCGGAATGGAAAAGACGGGTGAAGAACTCACCTTTGTGCAGGGCTGCACCAATGTGACCCGCATGGATTATGCATCGCCGCTGTCCAACGAGTTGGTGTACTGCCTCGCGGCCGAGCAACTCCTCAGTCTCGAAATTCCCGAGCGGGCAACGTGGATTCGCATGATGCTCGTCGAACTCAATCGTATTACTTCACACCTGTTGTTTCAGGCCACAAACGGGATGGACCTCGGCGCCGTGTCCATGATGCTCTACGGCTGGCGCGAGCGCGAAGAAGCGCTGCGGCTGCTCGAGATCATTACGGGCTTGCGGATGAATCACAACTTCATTCGCGTGGGTGGCGTCGCCGCCGACCTTCCAGATAATTGGCAGGCAGAAACGTTGGCGACTCTCGACAAAGTGGCGGTAGGCGTCGATAGCTACGACACGCTGTTGTCGGGAAACCCAATCTGGCGCGAGCGCACGGTAGGTGTTGGCACAATCACCACTGAAGAGTGCCTTGCCCATTCGATTACCGGCCCGGTGCTGCGCAGCACCGGATTCGCCTGGGATTTGCGAAAAGCGCAGCCGTATCTCGCGTACGAAGACATCGATTTCGACATTATCTACACCGATAACGGCGACGTGTTCGACCGATACCAGATCCGCCTCGAAGAAATTCGCGAGTCGATCAAGATCGTGAAGCAATGCGTGGCGAAGATGCCGAAGGGCGACTACCGGAGCCAAGATCGCAAGGTAACCCCGCCGCCGCGTGCGCGTATCGACGAATCGATGGAAGCACTGATTCATCATTTCAAACTGTTCACCGAGGGCTTTAAAGTTCCAGCTGGCGAGACGTACGCGCAAGTGGAAAGCCCGCGCGGTGAAATCGGTTGCTACATGGTGAGCGATGGCGGCGCGAAGCCCGTGCGCATGCACATTCGTGGGCCGTCGTTTTACAACTTGCAGGCGATGGGACCAATGGTGAAAAACGCATTGGTCGCTGACGCGGTGGCAATTGTGTCGTCGATCGACCCGATTATGGGTGAGGTGGATCGCTAAGTCATGTTTACTGAAGCGAACAAGAAGCGTGCCGTAGAAATCGTTGCGCAGTATCCGAAGGCGCATTCTGCGATCCTGCCGCTCGCGCATCTAGCCCAAGACCAAGATGGTTGGTTGAGTCTTGACGCAATGGACGAAATTGCTGACTATTGCGACACCACCGCAGCCGACGTGCAAGGTGTGTGCTCGTTTTACACGATGTACAAACGGCGTCCGTGCGGCAATTTCGTAGTGTCGGTGTGCACCAACGTTACGTGCCTGGTTGTCGGCGGCCCCGAAGTGTTGGAACACCTTGAACACAAGTACGCCAACGACAACGACGTGTTCGTGGAAGAAGTCGAGTGCCTTGCTGCCTGCGGAAACGCGCCTTCAATGCAAGTGAACTACGAATACCACGAACACCTCACACCGGAATCTGCCGAGCAGGTTGTTGAGGATTACAAAGCTGGTCGCCTTGTGGCGCGTGGTGTAAGTGGCGGAGCGGTGCACGCATGAGTGAAGCAGTCGAGACCCCAGCCCGCAAAGAGGTGCGAGAGACTCTCATTGTTTCGCGCAGGGTGCGCGAGTTTCCCGACGATGCGCACACCTTTGAGCGTGCGACCTCAGATGGTGCCTATGAAATATGGAAAGAAGTGCTGCGCCGCGCGGATGTTCAGTGGATTCACGACGAAGTCAAAGCCTCAGGCTTGCGCGGCCGTGGCGGCGCGAACTTTCCGACCGCTATTAAGTGGGAATCGTTGCCCGACAATGGCTTGCCGCGGCATTTGGTGATCAACGGCGACGAAGGCGAACCATCAACATTCAAAGATCGCTTGCTCATTGAAGGCGACCCTCACGCTCTCATTGAAGGCGTGTGCATTGAGGCCTATCGCATCGGCAGCCACCGTGCTTTCATCTATTTGCGTGGCGAATTTGCACTTGGCGCTGACCGGATCGAACAAGCCGTGCACGATGCCCGCGCTGCGGGATACGTGGGCAGCAACATTCTTGGCTCCGGTTTTGATGTCGAAATCGTTGTGCATCGAGGTGCGGGTGCCTACATCTGCGGTGAAGAGTCCGCGTTAATCGAAAGCCTTGAGGGCAAGCGCGGAATGCCGCGCATTAAGCCCCCGCTTCCGATCCATGTCGGGCTGTATTCAGAACCAACCGTGGTCAACAACGTTGAGACCGTTTGCACGATTCCCCACATTCTCAAGATGGGTGGTGCGCAGTACGCGAACCTCGGTGTTAATCGTTCAACGGGCACGCGGCTCGCGGCGATTAGCGGCCACGTCAACAATCCCGGCGTATACGAACTCGAATTTGGCATGACGTTGCGTGACATCATCTTCGGGATCGCAGGCGGTATCCGCGGCGACAAGCAACTCAAGTTTTTCTTGCCGGGCGGAGCATCGTTCCAGTGGCTCATCGCTTCTGACGAACACCTCGATCAGGTCTACGACATCGATGACATTTCGGCAAAGCTCGGCACCACACTTGGCTCGGGCGCGATCATGGTGTACGACGAAGACACCGATCCGCTCTTAGTTGCGTGGAGGCTGGCGAAGTTCTACGCGCACGAAAGTTGCGGCAAATGCACGCCATGCCGTGAAGGTTCGGGCTGGCTCGAAAAAGTGTTATACCGAATGAGCCACGGACAAGGTCGTCCGAACGATATGGACGCGCTGCTCGACATCTCCGCGGGCATCTCGCCGGACGTGATGAAGGCGCCGTTTACACAGACCACGATTTGCCCACTTGGGCCGTCGCCTGTGAGCGCGATCGCAAGTTTGCAAAAGTATTTCCGCGCTGAGGTCGAGGCTGCGTGTGCCGCGGGAGTGCCAGCGTGACGACAACGGAGCCGCAATCGACCAAGACCACCGTTTCAGTAACCATCGACGGCAATACCGTCGAGGCAATACCCGGTGAGATGCTGATCAAAGTCGCCCAGGAAAACGGCGTGTACATTCCGCGTTTCTGTTGGCATGAGCGCATGAAACCAGTTGGCATGTGTCGCATGTGCCTTGTGGAAGTGGACGGCATACGCGGGCTTCCTCCGGCATGCACGATGCCGGTTGCCGAAGGGATGGTGTGTCACACCGAGACTCCGGCGGTCAAGCAGGCCCAAGATGACATTCTTGAGTTCTTACTCGTGAACCACCCACTCGACTGCCCAGTATGTGATCGCGGCGGTGAGTGCCCACTGCAGGACACAACGCTTGCATTTGGTCCTGGTGAAAGCCGTTTCGTGGAGGAGAAGCGACATTTTGAAAAGCCGATTCCAATTAGCAACGTTGTCTTGCTTGATCGGGAGCGCTGCATCCAGTGCGCGCGTTGTACACGGTTCGCTGACGAAATCGCCGGTGATCCGCTGATTTCGTTTGTTGACCGCGGCGGTCACACACAGGTGCTGAATCATCCGAATCATCCGTTTGCCTCGTATTTCTCCGGCAACGTGGTGCAGATCTGTCCGGTCGGCGCGCTCACGGCAAAGCCGTATCGATTCCGCGCCCGCCCGTGGGATCTTGCGACTGTCGAAACCAGTTGCACACAGTGTTCGGTGCAATGCCGGGGCGCGTTGCAGAGTTCTTCAAATCGACTGGTGCGATTGCTTGGGATCGATAGCAACGCCGTCAATCATGGCTGGTTGTGCGACAAAGGCCGTTATGGCTTTGAGTACGTGCACAGCGACGACCGCATTCGTGAGCCGCTGCTCAATGGGGCCATTGCTTCGTGGCCGCAAGCCTTGGATGCTGCGGCGGACGCGTTGCGATCCGCTCGCGATCTCCACGGTGCGGAATCAATCGGGTTTATCGGCGGTGCCCGCGGCACCAACGAAGACGCGTATGCCTGGTCGCGGCTCGCCAAAGGCGTGCTCGGCACCGATAATGTCGATGCCCAACTTGGTGACGGTCTACCCGCCGAACTGATCCTCGGCGTGGAGCGAGCATCGATTGCCGAATGCGATTCGGCCGCCGCGATTGTGTTGTTAGCTCCCGACCTCAAAGAGGCGCTGCCGGTGCTGCATCTTCGGTTGCGCCGCGCCGCGCTCGACCTCAGGGTGCCGTTGATCGATTTTTCGTGTGCGCCCCACGGGCTCTCGAGCGAGGTAACGCATGCGTTGGCCGCCGCGCCAGGAGAACAGGGCGCCCGGGCCGAACAGCTGGTCGCAGCAGTCAATGGCGCTTCCAGTGATGGAGTGATAGCTGCGGCAGCAGCCACGATGAAAGCCCGAGCCGGCACGATCGTTGTGGTGTTAGGTCGCGCCAACCTCGCGGAACGTAGTGACGCCACAGTGCAAGCCGTTGCCGCACTGGCCCAACTTCCGAACGTGAAATTTCTTTCGGCGTTGCGGCGCGGCAATGTGCACGGCGCCCTCGAGGCTGGTCTAGCGCCCGGCATTCTTCCAGGCCGCGTCACCATCGAATACCGCGATGCTGTTGCGGCGAAGTGGTCGGCGATCCCAGAAGCTCCGGGTCTCGACACCGAAGCAATGTTGCGCGCCGCCCTCGAAGGAAAGATCAAGGCCTTGGTACTCATTGGCGCTGATCCAATCGCCGATTTCCCCGACCGGGCTCTTGCCGAGGCTGCCGTGCGCGCCGTCCCGACTGTGATTGCGATCGATGGGTTTCACAACGAGTCCACACAACGCGCCAAGGTTGTGCTTCCCGCCACGATGTTCGGCGAAAAGTCTGGAACGATCACCAATCTTGAGGGCCGAATACAACGAGTGAACCAAAAGGTGTCGCCCGACGGCCTTGCAATGGACGACTGGCGTATCGCCAGCGAGCTTGCGTTTCGTCTGGGTCACGATTTCGACTTGGAAACCGTCGATGAAGTCACCAACGAGTTGGTGAGTGTCGCACCGGCGCTAGCTGGTGGGTCTGCGCAGCTGTTTCGTTCAGCGCGCGATGGAGTGCGTATTCCGGTGGCGCAGCACCACGCGGAAGTGCAATTGCGCAAAGGCTTGGGCCTCACACTCGACGGCCCCGACGGCGTCTCGTGGGAGCCAATCAAGGTGGAAGCGGAGATCACCGTGGAGTCGGTGCCTGAGAACGGGAACACGCAAGATGCCTTTGCTCTGTTGCGTTGGGACGGTGGTTCTGTGCGGGTCGATCTACCAGGGCGCGACGCTTACGCGCTGCGCCTGATCGGTTCGGTTTCTCTCTACGACCACGGCAGCGCGGTGAGTGAGTCTCCATCGCTGGTCGGGCTGCGAACCGTACCTAAATTGTTGGTTGCAGCCGCCGATCTTCAACGCCTCGGGGTGCCGAACGGCACCGAAGTGCATGTCGCCTCGGCGAACGGCGCCTTCAACATCGTGGTGCAAGCGATCAAGGGCTTGCAGCCGGGGGTCGCGCAGCTCGCTGCGGGCTCAGGTAACGCAGCGAATGCGCTCATCGATGCGGCGGCAGTGGTAAACGATGTACGCGTGGAGACAATCCGGTGAACGTCCTGTTCGGTGCCGCCAAGGCGCTCTTCGCGGACGGCGACTTGTTGACATCGTCGGTCGTTGTCATCATCAAAGTGCTTGTGGCATTCGTGCTCTTGTTGGTTGGCGTCATGCTCTACATATGGGGCATGCGTAAATGGATTGCCGACATGCAAAACCGGGTCGGCCCGGCGAAAGCTGGCCCATTCGGTATCTTGCAAACTCTGGCCGACGGCATCAAGTTGTTCTTCAAGGAACAGACCATTCCGAGTAGTGCTCACCGTGGCGTATTTCGTTTAGCGCCGTACCTGTCGATCATGCCCGCGTTCTTGATGTTTTGTGTGGTGCCGATCGGCGGCGAAGTAACGATTCTCGGGCGCACTACATCGCTTCAAGTTGTAGATCTGCCGTTCGGTGCCATGTTCGTGTTGGCGTGTTCTGGTATCGGCGTATACGGAGTGATGCTCGCAGGCTGGTCGAGTGGTTCGAAGTACCCGCTGCTTGGTTCAGTGCGCGCATCCGCGCAGCTGTTGTCGTATGAAGCCGCCTTCGGTCTTGGAATTCTCGGGGCACTTATCCACACCGGCACGCTCTCGACCCGTGAAATCGCGTCGCTCCAAGCATGGGAAAACTGGCGATCGTTCTACGAAGGTTGGAACCTGGTCCCCGCCTTCGGCGCGTTTTTCATTTTCATCATTGCGGCACTTGCGGAAACGAATCATCCACCCTTCGATCTTGTGGAAGCTGAACAAGAGCTTGTGGGCGGATTCATTACCGAGTACTCGGGAATTCGTTTTGCCATCTTTTTTCTCGCCGAATTCATGAATGTGATCACGATGTGCGCGATCGCAACGACGCTGTTTTTGGGTGGTCCGAGCGGACCTTCGTTGGGATTCATCGACGCCGACAACTTCATCAACGTGTGGCTTATGCCCATCTTCTGGTTCATGATCAAAACGATCGCACTCACCTACGGCACGGTGTGGCTGCGCGCCGCTACCCCACGGATGCGCTACGACAAGCTGATGGCCTTTTGCTGGAAGTATTTGATTGAGGCAGCAATCTTGTGGATCATGTTCGAAATCGCGCTCGAACTCGCCAAGAAAAATGGTTGGAACCGTTACACCACCGTTGGGCTGGCAGCCACGGCTTGCCTTGTGTTGTATGGCGTATTGATGCTGTGTGTCCCCAAACCCGGTGAGACGGTAGAGGAGTTTCGCTAATGGGTTTCATGAAGGGTTTCGGCGTCGTCATCCGCGAGACGGGGAAAGCCAAACGCGTCACGACGCTGTACCCCGACGAGAAGCGCCCGAAACCAGAGCGTTTCCACGGCCGCCATGTGCTGAACCGGTACGAAGACGGCATGGAGAAGTGCATCGGCTGCGAACTGTGCGCGGGCGTGTGCCCGGCCAAGTGCATCTACGTGCGAGGTGCCGATAATCCACCTGATGCCCCGGTGAGCCCCGGCGAACGGTTTGGTTTCGTGTACGAGATCAATTATTTACGCTGCATCCACTGTGATTTGTGCGTCGAGGCGTGCCCCACACAAGCCATCACCGAGTCGAAGCTGTTCGAGTTCAGCTTTTCGAATCGCCAGGACGCCATCTACACCAAAGCCGAACTTGTGGTCGACGACCAAGGGCGCGCGCAGCGCATGCCGTGGGAGCACTGGGCTGGCGGTGAAGACGATCACACGTCCGCGTGGATGCGCGCGACGTCGTCGTCGGGCCAAGCCGCCTACGAAGATCGTGTGAACTGGTCGGGCGAACTTGGCTTTGGCGTGCGGTCTCCTGAGGTCGGTCAAACCGCCGATGTCGACACTCCGGCACCAACTGTCGGCCCCGACCTGCACGCGGGAGGGCATCACTAATGCACGCGATGCTTGCCGCAACGGAGTCGTTTCATGTCAACGCCGTGCTGTTTTACGCGCTTGCTGCTCTAGCGTTGGCCGGTGCGATCGGCGTGGTGATCTCGCGCAACCCGGTCCATTCGGCGCTGTTCTTGGTGGCCACAATGATCGTCATCGCAGTGTTCTTCCTCACGCTGAGCGCACCAATGGTGGCCATTGTCCAGGTAATTGTGTATGCGAGTGCGATCGTGGTGCTGTTTCTATTTGTCATCATGCTGCTTGGCATCGACCGCCAAGAAATGCTTGCCGCCGACGACCGCAAATATCAGCGCATTGGTGGTGCCGTCCTCGGTGCCTGCACGTTGGTTGCCCTCATTGGTATGACGGTCACGAATTGGCAACTGGGCGCACGAACTGCAAGTCGCAGAGGAATCGAGGAAGCTGGCGCAACTGGCGACGTCGACAACATCCGCCCAATGGCCCGTACGTTGTTCACGCAGTTCGCTTGGCAATTTCAAGTCACCGCGGCACTGTTGGTGATTGCGGTCATTGGCTCGGTGGTATTGGCCCGGAGAAGTTCGCGCCCAAGTCGTGAGGAGGTCGCCGCGTGATGCTGGCAGTTTCAGCGTTCGAAATCGGCGCCCAACACTATTTCATCCTCGCGGCGGTCATGTTCACGATCGGCGCGACTGGCATGCTGTTGCGCCGCAACACCATTGTGATGTTTATGTGTGTGGAACTCATGCTGAACGCAGTGAACCTCACATTCGTCACATTCGCTAAGGCACTCGACGACTCTGCCGGCCAGGCCGCAGTGTTCTTCACGCTGATCGTCGCTGCCGCTGAAGTCGCAGTAGGTCTTGCAATCATCGTGGCTATTTTCCGCCGTCGCCAGGGCGTTACCGCCGACGACATCGATTTGATGAAGGGCTGAGATGCAACGCTTCTTAGACCTTGTATGGGTTGTCCCGGCATCGCCCGCGCTCGGGGCCGTTGTTCTGCTGCTGTTTGGCAAGCGCATCGGCGAACCGAAGGCAGGCTGGATTGCTACCGGCACAATCAGCCTGAGCTTCGTGTGGTCGGTGATCACTTTCTTCGCACTGCAGTCGCAGCCTGGCGAAGAACGCCACCACGTGTACAACCTGTGGAAGTGGTTCGCGGGTACTGGCGATTTCTCGGTGAGCTTCGGCTTCCTCGTCGATCCGTTGTCGGTCACGATGATGCTGTTCGTCACCGGGATCGGCGCGCTCATCCACCTGTATTCCATCGGGTACATGCACGGCGACCCGCGTTTTTCTCGATTCTTCGCGTACCTCAACTTGTTTGCGGCATCGATGCTCATATTGGTGCTCGGCTCGAACTTCCTGATGACGTTCTTGGGCTGGGAAGGCGTGGGTCTGTGCTCATACCTGCTCATCTCGTTTTGGTTTGAGAAGAACTCTGCTGCGGTTGCGGGCAAGAAAGCCTTTGTCACGAACCGGGTCGGCGATTTCGGTTTCATGCTGGCGATGTTTCTGATCTTTTCGAAGTTCGGCACACTCGACTATGTGCACTTCGGGCGAGCATCCGAACTCGGTGACATTTCGCATGGCACCGTGACCGCGATTGCCTTGTTGCTCTTTGTCGGCGCGATGGGCAAAAGCGCGCAAGTGCCGTTGCACATTTGGCTGCCCGATGCAATGGAGGGCCCCACTCCAGTTTCAGCCCTTATCCACGCGGCCACGATGGTGACCGCGGGTGTGTTCTTGGTCAGCCGCTCGCACGCGTTTTTCGATCTCTCGAATCTCGGTGAGGGCCTCCAAGCGGGAACCGTCGTGGCATGGGTCGGTGCAATCACCGCGCTTGGCGCGGCTACCGTCGCGATTCGTCAGAACGACATCAAACGGGTGCTCGCTTACTCCACGCTGAGTCAATTGGGGTACATGTTCTTGGCCTTGGGGGTTGGCGCCTACAGCGCCGGCTTGTTCCACATGGTCACGCACGCATTCTTCAAGGCGTTGTTGTTTTTGGGTTCCGGGTCAGTCATCCACGGCATGCACCACGAGCAAGACATGCGCCGCATGGGCGGCCTGAAGAAGTTCATGCCGATCACTGGATTCACGTTCATCTTCGGCTGGCTGGCCATCGCGGGCGTGCCGCCGTTCGCGGGATTCTGGTCGAAAGACGAAATCCTTGCCAAGGCATTCTTTAGCGGAGGAGTATCCGGCAAGGCTCTGTGGGCCGTTGGGATGCTGGCGGCGTTGCTCACAGCGTTCTATATGACCCGTCAAGTGTGGCTTGTGTTTTACGGCAACGAGCGGTTCCGCGTACCCGCCCATGGCGAAGACGGACACGCGACCGAACCCGACCATGCGCACGAACCTCACGAATCTCCCACCACCATGGTGCTTCCGCTCGTGGTGTTGAGTGGGCTTTCAATCGTCGGCGGTTTCTTGTCGTTACCGTTTACGCAGCCCAATCTTGAGTTCTTGACCCATTGGTTGGAACCGTCGCTCGAGGGTGCGCCAGAAATTCATATCGACTCGTTCAGCTCGGGTTTCATGCTCTCAGTCGGCGCAGTTGTCGTTGGCATCATCGGCATCGTGATCGGGCGGGCGATGTACCAACGGGGATTGCCCGACGATGGCGTCGACCCTATGGAGTCCCGTCTTGGCGCGTTCAGTCGAGTACTCGAAAACGCATACTTCCTCGACATTGGCTTGGCGAAGTTCGTGAGTGGCCCGGCGACAAAGTTCGCGACGTTTTTGGCTGAAGGTGTCGACCGCAAGACTATCGACGGTGCCGTGAACGGCATTGGGAGATCGGTGAAGGAAGCCGGTGATGGTTTACGCCGAATGCAGACCGGGTTAGTTCGCAACTACGCGTTGGCCATCGTGGCCGGCGCGGTGATGCTGCTCGCGTATATGTGGACGAGGGCAATCTGATGATTGCGACCGAGACAGTCACTCATACCGCAGGCAAAGCGACCACCATGTTTTCCGAAACGGTGTTTTCTACTGAGCACGGCACCAGATCATTTCCAGTATTGACTGCGATGATTTTGGTGCCACTCGCGGGCGCGTTGTTGGCGATGGTGATGCCGAAACGTCGCCCTGAATACGCACGCGTTATTGGGTATGTCGCCGCCATGGCGACGTTTGGCATGGCCGTGTTTTTGTTGCTCAATTTCAAGACTTCGCAGCATGGGTACCAATTTTTTGAAGAACACGGCTGGATTGATGCGGTAGGCGTGTCGTTCAACTTTGGTATCGACGGCATCGCCTTGTTCATGGTGGTACTGACTGCATTGCTCTTTCCAATCGGCCTGCTTGCTAGTGCGAAACTTGAAAACCCACGGGCTTTCACCGTTTGGATGCTGTTGTTGGAGATGAGTGTCATCGGTGTCTTCGTCGCCCGTGATCTCATTGCGTTCTTCGTGTTCTTCGAACTTGTACTCGTGCCCATGTATTTCTTGATCGCCGGGTGGGGTCACGGCAACAATGCGTATGCCGCCACGAAGTTCTTCCTCTACACCATGGCGGGCTCCGCGTTTTTGTTCGTCGCCATCCTCACGCTCGGTGCCTTGTACCACCAAGAAACCGGCGACTGGACTTTTGCCATCGGCAAACTCACTGAATTTGCCGCCGGTGGCAATATCGCGCCGGTCACGGGGAAGTTGCTGTTCGTCGGCTTCGCAATTGCGTTTGCGGTAAAAGTGCCGCTCTTCCCGCTGCATACATGGCTCCCCGATGCACATACCGAAGCGCCGACCGCGGGTTCGGTAGTGCTTGCTGGCGTGATGCTCAAGATGGGTACCTACGGCTTTCTGCGCCTCGCGATTCCAATGTTCCCTCGGGCCGCCGTATGGGCTGCGCCCGTCATGCTCACCCTCGCGGTGATCGGCATCATCTACGGCGCGATTGTGGCCACAATGCAACCCGATTTGAAGCGCCTCATCGCGTATTCGTCGGTGGCGCACCTCGGCTTTGTGGTGATGGGTACGTTCGCGCTCACCACGCAGGGCATGCAGGGTGGCATCTTCACCATGGTGAGCCATGGTCTCACCACCGGTGTGCTGTTCTTGATCGTTGGCATGATCTACGACCGCCGCCACACGCGACTCATCGCAGACCTCGGCGGTCTGTGGAAATCGGTGCCAATCATGTCGGGGCTCTTTCTTGCTGCGACCTTCGCTTCGATCGGTCTTCCTGGGTTTTCGGGGTTCGTGGGCGAGTTCACCGCGTTGGTCGGCACGTTTGTGACGCGACGATGGTGGGCCGTCGCCGCAACAGCAGGAGTGATTCTTGCCGCGGTGTATTTGTTGTGGGCATACCAGCGAGCGTTCACCGGTGAGCCAGAAGGCGACAACGCAACGATGCAAGACATCTCGTTTCGTGAGCTCGTAACTGTGGTGCCGTTGTTGGCGTTGAGTTTGTTCTTGGGCTTCTACCCGAAGCCGTTGTTCGACCGTAGCGAGGTCGCGGTCAAAGACTTGATGACACACATCGAAACCTGGACGTGTGAGCCGGACCAATTTGACGAGAACAACGATGCCGACGGCCGCGAAAGCGAGTGTTACAAAGAACCAGTGCGAGTTCCGCCCAAGGATCATGAATCGGGTGGCGAGTCACCTGGAGAAGACTCGCATACTGAAACCGATGCTGAAGATGGTGAGCACGGATGAATCTTTTGCTCGCCGCCAAAATCCCCGACACCCCTTGGGTCGATTGGCCGATCATCGCGCCAGTTGTCACGTTGTTCGTTACGGCGCTACTGATCGTGCTGGCTCGCGCGATCTTGCGGACGCAACCGCGGCTGGTCTACGGGCTTTCAGTCGCGATGGCATTTCTCGGCCTTGCGGTCTCGGGCGGTTTCGTTGCGAACGAATGGAAGATCGTCAACAAGAATCAACCCTTTATCACATTCGCCGGCGCGATTTCTGTCGATGGGATGACCGTCTTTGTGCAAGCAATCGTGTTGATTGCAACTGCACTGAGCGTGCTGCTGGCTCTATCGTATTTGCGGCGCGAAGGCCTCGAAACGCCCGAATATCTGGTGTTGCTGTTGTTGAGCGCCGCCGGCATGCTCGTGATGGCGCACGCCAACGATCTCATTTTGGTGTTCGTTGCGCTCGAAGTGTTCTCGATCGCGTTGTACATCTTGGCTGCCTTCGATCGCAAGCGCTCGCAGTCGCACGAAGCCGGGTTGAAATACTTCATATTGGGCGCGTTCAGCTCTGCGGTGTTCCTGTATGGCATTGCGCTTGTCTACGGTGCGACTGGCACAACCTCGATTACTGGTATCGCGAAATATCTGTTGGAAACCAACGTAGAGCACACTGGCTTGCTTGTCGCGGGCTTTGCGTTGCTCATCGTGGGCCTTGGATTCAAGATTTCCGCGGCCCCGTTTCACATGTGGACACCCTACGTCAACGAGGGAGCACCGACCCCGGTGACTGCGTTCATGGCGTCGGCGACCAAGGTCGCGGCGTTTGCAGCTTTCTTGCGCATATTCGCAGGTTCGTTGTCGACGTACGCGAGTGACTGGCGGCCCGCCATCTACGGGCTCGCCGTGATTTCGTTGCTGGTAGGTACGATCGCTGCCGCGATTCAAACTGACGTGAAACGCATGTTGGCCTATTCGTCGGTGGCGCACGCGGGATACATCCTTATTGGTGTGCAGGTCGCCAACGCAGGTTCGGCCGACAACAAGCTCGGTGGCACGGCGACCGCGCTGTTCTATTTACTCGTGTATGCATTCATGGCGTTGGGCGCATTTGGTGTGGTGCAAGCCATCAACCAGCGTGGGGAAATAGGCCACGACCTGAGTGATTACAGGGAACTCGGCCGTCGCCAGCCTGCACTGGCGGGCTTGATGACGTTGTTCTTGTTGGCCCAAGCGGGCGTGCCGTTTACCGGGGGCTTCATTGCCAAGCTCACGATTTTCCGAAGCGCAGTTGATGCTGGCCAACACGAACTCGCGTTAGTGGGGATGGCGGCCGCAGTGATCGGCGCATTCGTCTACCTGCGCCTGGTGATCATGATGTATCGCTCAACTCACGACGAGCACGCCGCCGACGAACCGAAGATCAAGCTCGATGTTGCGAGCGCAACCGCACTGTTTATCGCCGCAGTCGCGGTCATCGCACTCGGCATCATGCCAAACTGGTTCCTCGATGTCGCGGGCCAAGCAACGCAACTATTGCAGTTCAGCACTGGATAGACGCCCGCGAACCCGCCGACGATGCTTCTAACTCGGGCGCCTACCTGTGCCTACCCTTTGGGGGATGATCATTGCTGCGATCTTGGACCTCTTGACAAGGGAATCAATGAACCGGGTTACGAACCCACTGTCGTGGGGTGCGGTCGCGTTCCTCGGCCCTTACCGGCGAACCGCACTCGGAGTTTGCGGTGGCTGTTGGCGTCTTCGGGTGTCGCGATCACTCGACCGCTGAGATACGCGTCGAGCGCCGGTGCGCAGAGTTCGTACGCGGCTTCGATGAGATGGGTTGCTCCGGAAAAATCGAACAGTTCACGAGGATCGAGCGGCCGGGGCAGCTCGATGATCTCGATGTTCTCTGCCGCATTGCGCCGGTCGAGTTCGTAGCGCATGTTGCGGGAATGGGCAAACGACATCATCACGACGTCGAGCGGCGATCGCATGGGTCGATCGGAGACCCCGGCCGAAACGTTCAGCACGAACACGCGATCGACGGGGCCGCATAAGGCATGCCACAGCGGCACTGAATCGACGACTCCGCCGTCTACAAGTCGGCGGCCATCATGCTGGATAACGGGGAACACACCGGGAAGAGCCGCCGACGCCAACAGCGCAGGCGCGAGTGGGCCTCGACAAAACACCACTTCTTCTCCCGTATCGAGATCTGCTGTGATGACCCGCAGCGGAATCGCAAGATCTGCGAAGGATCGTGCCGGTGTGGCGCGGTCGATGACCTGCGCCAACCCGTCGTTCGGGAAGAGGTGAGTTCCCTTTCGCACTACTGTCCAGGCTCGGCTGAGCTTGCCGCCTGGGAAAACGTCATTGGTGCCGAGCTCCGACCAAACTGCACTAAGACGTGCGATACCGGTTAAATTGGGTGCATAACACAACGCGGCGCCATTGAGTGCTCCCGCTGAGCAGCCGACGACCACGTCGGGGATGATGTCGCGTTCGACCAGTGCGCGCAGCATGCCGATTTGGGCAACCCCTTGGTTTCCGCCTCCAGACAATACGAACGCAGTCCGCGGTTGACTAGGCCCGGTGTTGTGGTCGCTCGGGGAACTGGCGGCGCGGCGAAAATGCATTACGGGGTGCGCGATCCGGGGTGGCAGCTGTGGCATTTCACTTCACATTCATCGGCATCGGATACTGATGCAATAACCGGTATTCGCGGCACGAATTCCTCGCGTTCCGATTTGACCTTCGCCGACGGAATTTGTGTGGCGAATTTTCACGATCGCACCATTCGTCACCGGGAAAAGCGGCCCGCGTATACTCCGCGGACACGTCCATCACAAGGCAGCGGGTCCCGGCTTCATGGGGTCTGATGCCGCCAAGCCGGGGGCAACGAGCCACTCGTGATCGCGCTACTAAGCGACCAACTTGCCACTAGCGAGATGACTGAGTACTACCGGCAGTATTTGTCGGTCGGGGTCTTCGTTTTGGCTTCTCTCGTCATGGTGGGAGCGATGTTGGGTGTTGGGTATTTCCTGCGCCCCACACGACCACAACCACAGAAATACATCACCTACGAATCGGGTTCTGACCCGGTCGGCAGTTTCGGCCAGCAGAACGTCCGCTATTACCTGTACGCGTTGATGTTCGTCATTTTCGATGTCGAAGCTGTGTTCGTATTTCCTTGGGCGCTGAATGCCGATGGCGCCGCCCAAGGCGGCCTTGGTTGGTTCGGCTTCATTGAAATTTTTGTGTTCGTTGCGATTCTGGTCGCGGGCCTCGCCTACCTCTGGCGCAAAGGGTTGCTCAAATGGGCTTAATGACCAGCGGGGCATTGCGCAAAGGCCCATTGAAGCCGGTTGGCGAACTCCTCAACTACAGCCGCAAGTATTCGCTGTGGATGTTTCAGTGGGGCCTCGCCTGTTGCGCGATCGAAATGGGTGTGGCGCTCGCCGGTCCGCGCTATGACGTGATGCGCCTTGGTGTCATTCCGTTTCCTGCAAGCCCGCGTCAAGCCGACCTCATCGTCATTTCGGGCACGGTGACCGACAAGATGGCTCCTGCAATCCGACGGCTCTACGAACAGATGCCTGATCCCAAATACGTCATCTCAATGGGTTCGTGCGCGAATTGCGGCGGTCCGTATTGGGATAGTTACTCAGTTACCAAAGGCATTGATCAAGTCATTCCTGTGGACGTGTATGTCCCTGGATGCCCGCCGCGGCCCGAAGCCTTTATCCAAGCGATCGTGATGTTGCAAGAACGTATTCAACATGAAGACCCGGCCGATCGTTGGCAGGGCAAAGGCTGGGAACCGATCGTCGTTGGCCAGTGACGAAATAACCAGTCCCGGTGACGCAGTCGATCAAGACAGTGTGGCTGACCAAGACAGCGCAGTCGTAACGATCGACGTTGCGGAGCTTTCTGCTGAACATGCTGATTTGTTGGCGCGCTTTACTGGCGAAGTCGGCGCCGATGCCGTCATTGAGTCGGGAGTCGCCGGCCGGGAACTTGTGGTTCGAATCGAACCCGCAGCATGGGTTTCGGCCGCGCTGGCATGCAAAACCAAGCTGGGGTTCGACTATTTGGGATTCGTCGCAGGAATCGACTGGTTGCCGACTCCGGCCGCCGGCGGCGATGATGCCGAGGGCGATACCAGCGCTCCCGTGCAACCCAAAGACATGACGTTCGGAGTTGCGGGCAGCGCGGGCCGGTTTCAGGTGTTTGCGCGAGTTGGTTCCACGAAGGTCGCTCGTTACGGCATCACCTTAAAAGCCGATCTGAAAGAGAGTGCTCCCCACATCGATTCGTGGTTTTCGGTGTACCCGGGCGCCGATTGGCACGAGCGTGAATGTTGGGAGATGTACGGCTTCATATTCGACGGGCACCCAAGCTTGCGGCATCTGTATTTGCCCCATGAATTTGAGGGTTTTCCGTTGCGCAAAGACTTCCCGTTGCTAGCTCGCGAAGTAAAGCCCTGGCCCGGCCTCGTCAATGTTGAAGCGATGCCCGGTGTCGACGACGAAGAGGGCGGTGACTAAGCGATGACTGCATTCGACGTCGATCCGAAGCTCTATAGCCCGCTAGCCGACTCGCATCTCAACGTTGAGCTCGACACCGGCGACATGGTGCTCAACATCGGTCCGCAGCACCCAGCGACCCATGGCACGTTTCGGCTCGTCGTGCGTCTTGATGGCGAACGTGTGATCAAAGCCGACCCGGTGATCGGGTATATGCACCGCGGCTACGAAAAGCTCACGGAATACCGTACCTATCCGCAAGTCACAACGTTGATTAACCGCATCGACTGGCTTTCGAGCTTTGCCAACGAAGTGCCGTTCATTGCCGCGGCCGAACAGCTCATGGGCATCGAAGCGCCGCCGCGTGCTTTATACATTCGTACGATCCTCACCGAGATGGCCCGCATCTCGACATTCTTGTTGTTTCTTGGCGAGATGGGTTTGCAGGTTGGTGCGATCACTCCGGCGTTCCTTGGTTTCCGCGATCGTGAATACCCGCTGAACCTCATCGAATCCGCGACCGGCGGGCGTTTCCATCCCAATTTCAACCGCATCGGCGGCATCAAAGATGATTTGCCGTGGGGTTGGATTGCTGAATGCCGAAACACGATGCGCAAGATGCTCGACAGCTGCGACATCTTCGAAGATTTAGTGCTCGGCAACCCGATTTTCCAGGCTCGCACCCGCGGCATAGGCATCATTCCTGCTGAGCTTGGCGCCGCGTACGGAGTGAGCGGTAGCAACATCCGAGCTAGTGGTGTTGATTGGGATCTGCGCCGCGACGGTGAGCCGCTGCTGCCGTACAACGAAATCGATTGGAAAGTTTGGACGCACCAAGACGGCGATAGCTACGCTCGTTACTGGGTACGGCTCCAAGAAACTCGGGAATCGGCTCGCATGATTTTGCATCTGCTGGATCAAATGCCGAGCGGACCGATCATGGCGAAGGTCCCGCGCATTATCAAGGTTCCCCAGGGCGAAACGTATGTCGCCGCCGAAAATCCGCTCGGCGAAATGGGCTACTACATCATTTCGAAGGGCGCGACGGGGCCATTTCGGGTGAAGATTCGCACGGCGTCGTTCTCCAACGTTTCGATCATGCCGTGGCTGCTCCAAGGTATCTACGTGCCCGACGTCATTACCGTGCTCGCGAGCTTGTATTTCATTCTTGGAGATATCGACAAATGAGCCATCTCCTCGCTATCGATCTCCCAGGTGGCTGGCAAACCACCCTAGGCATCAAGACCCTTATCGTGATGGGGCTGATTCCCGTCGGCGCGTTGGTTTTGGGTTACACGTTTTTGCTCAAGATGATGAGCCATATGCAAAGCCGCGTTGGGCCAATGGATCCGGGCGGTTTCCACGGTTGGTTCCAGCTCATTGGCGATGGCATCAAGTTCATTCAAAAAGAAGACATCATCCCGGCGGGCGCCGACAAGCGCGTGTTCAAGATGGCGCCCGCAGTTGTGGTGATGAGCACCTTCCTCATGTTCGTCGTGTTGCCGGCTGGCCCCAACGCTGTCGTGGCAGGATCGATTCACAACGGCATCGGCGGTATCGACGTCGGTATTTTCTATGCACTTGCGGTGTCGAGTCTTTCGGTCATCGGTGTCTTGATGGCTGGTTGGGCCTCAAGCAACAAGTACGCACTCATTGGCGCACTCCGGGCTGCCGCGCAGCTCATCGCCTACGAACTCCCGCTTGTTCTTGCCGTCGTCGGTGTGGTGGTACAGGCCGGCACCATGAACCTGCAAGGAATCGTGTTCGCTCAGCGCGACGGCGAAATCTTTGGCTGGGGCGGCATTGGCTCGCCGTACATTTTGACGCAGTTCGTGGGCTTTTGCCTGTTCATGGTGGCCGCCCAAGCCGAGCTCACCCAGCCACCGTTCGACATGCCGGTGGCTGAATCTGAGCTGGTCGCCGGGTACATGGTCGAGTACACAGGCTTTCGATTCCTGTTTTTCTTCATTGGAGAATTCGGTACGGCCTTCGTCTATGCCGGGCTTGCCGCGACTCTGTTTCTCGGCGGTTGGTCGATCCCCGGTGTGGAAGGCGAGATTGCTAACTGGGTCGGGCCACTCGTGTTGTTCGCGAAAATCATGTTCGTCGCGTTCCTGATGTTCTGGGCGCGGTTCTCCTATCCACGTTTGCGTGAAGACCAGCTGCAATCGCTGGCTTGGAAGTGGATGATCCCGATTTCGCTCATCAATATTTTGGTGACCGGCGCGCTGAAGGTGGCCCTGTAATGGCATCATTCCGCAACAGTATTCAAGGCATGCAAAAGGGTCTCGGCGTCACACTGAAGACGATGTTGAAACCAGCCGTGACGGTGCACTACCCACACGAAAAAGAAGAGGTCACCGCGCGGGCTCGTGGGGTCATTGCCCTGCAAGAGGAAAACTGCACAGTGTGCATGTTGTGTGCCCGCAGTTGTCCCGACTGGTGTATTTACATCGAGGGCCATAAAGAAAAGCGCCCGGCCCGGCGCGAAGGCGGCCGCGAACGAACCGTTTCGGTGCTCGACCGTTTTGATATCGATTATGCGCTCTGCATGTACTGCGGAATCTGTGTCGAAGTTTGTCCGTTTGACGCGTTGCACTGGAGCCCGGAATATGAGTATTCCGAGTTTTCGATCGCAAGCTTGCTCCACGATATGGAAAAGCTTGGTGAGTGGGAAGCCACTGTTCCTGAAATCGAACCACTCGAGCTTGGTGCCGAAGTCAAAAAGGCCAAAAAGTAGTGGTCGCTCAGAACGTCGCCTTTTGGATATTCGCGGCCTTCATGGCTGTGGGTGCGGTCCGTGTCGTCACCACTGACAACATCGTGCACGCCGCGTTGTGGTTAGTTCTCGTGTTGGCAGGTGGCGCGGCGCAGTTCATTATTTTGGGCCAAGAGTTCGTTGCGTGGGTGCAGGTCATCGTCTATATCGGTGCAGTGATTGTGCTCTTTCTCTTCGGCATCATGCTTACGCGGGCGCCCATGGAGGCCGAAGAAAAACTCAACAACAATCTGCGTTGGCCCGGACTCGTCGCCGCGTTGCTGTTCTCGGGCACCATTGCCTGGGCGTTCATCGATGAATGGGGTAACGACAACGTTGCGCTCACCAAGCCGGTGCGTACCAAAGAAGTTGGCGAGCTCATATTCCGCGGATATTTAGTTCCGTTCGAAGTTGTTGGTGTGCTGCTGCTCGCCGCACTCATCGGTGCCGTAGTCATGGCGCGAAAGGACTGATGTCGCGATGATGCTGAACCAGTTCTTGCTACTTTCTGCGTTCCTGTTTGGAACGGGCATTTACGGGGTGATTACGCGTAAGCACACCGTGCTAGTGCTCGCGAGTATCGAATTGATGTTGGTGGCTGTCAACATCAACTTGGTTGCGTTCGGTGCGACGCTCAACAATGCCGTTGGGCAGGTGTTCGCGTTATTTGTGCTCGCGATTGCCGCCGCTGAGGTGGGCGTGGGTCTCGCGATTGTGTTGCTCATTTACCGCAATCTTCGAAGTGCGAATCCCGACGATGTCAACGTGTTGAAGGGATAGCAGCGATCGCATGAAGCACTACTGGTTTCTCGACAATGCCTGGCTGATCCCATTGATCCCGGCGATTTCGTATTTCGTGATCTTGCTATTCGGAAAACGATTTGGTGAACGTGCGGCGTGGATCGGGCTTGCTTCGATTGGCTCAGCGTGGGTGCTGGCATGTGGCACGGTCGTGCAATGGATTTCGCACGTCAACGCCAGCGAACACGGTGGTGAACCCGGTGGTGAGCACGGAGCGGTCGAAACGATCCGTGCGTTTGGGCGCAGCATCAAACTCGCAGCCGAAGGCGCGAGTGCAGGCGGCGAAGGTCACGCGAGTTTCGTGGCGAATCCGATTATCCACTCCACCACCTGGTTTCAAAACAACGGGTTCAAGCTCGACGTTGGCATTCACATCGACGGCCTCGCGGTGATGATGTTGTTCGTTGTCACCACCATCTCGCTGTTGGTGCACTTCTACAGCACCGAATACCTCAAGGGCGATCGTCGGTTCAATCATTACTTTGCGGCGCTATCGCTCTTCAGCGCATCGATGCTGTTCTTGGTGGTGGCGAGCAACACCTTGCAACTCCTTGTGGGCTGGGAGCTGGTTGGGCTTTGTTCGTTCATGCTCATTGGTCATTGGTGGGAAGAAAAGCCCAATAGCAACGCGGCGCTGAAGGCCTTCCTCACCACTCGTACCGGCGATATTGGTTTGCTTGCTGGCGTGATCATGACCTTCTTCGTCGTGCAGCGATACACGGGCACCGGAAGCTTCGACATCACGCAGGTCAACCAAGCCGCAATTGGTCTCAGCCTCGACGGCAACTCCAAATCGTTGTTGTTTTGGTGTGCCGCTGCGTTACTGCTCGCCATTATTGGAAAGTCAGGCCAGTTCCCCTTACACACTTGGCTGCCGGACGCGATGGCTGGGCCCACGCCAGTATCTGCGCTGATTCACGCAGCCACGATGGTGGTGGCAGGTGTGTATCTCGGTGCGCGCGTCTACCCGATCTTTCACGAAGGTCTCAACATCGGCGACGGTGGCATCAACCTGATGGCTGCCGTCGGCGGTGCGACACTCTTGGTCGGTGCCGGACTCGCATTTGTCCAAAACGACATTAAGAAAGTGCTTGCGTATTCCACCATTAGCCAACTCGGGTACATGGTGATGGGCCTTGGCGTTGGCGCGTGGTCAGCCGCGATCTTCCACCTTTTCACCCACGCGTTCTTCAAAGCCAACTTGTTTCTTGGAGCAGGTTCGGTGAGCCATTCGGGTGCCCACCACTCGTTCGACATGAAAAACGACATGGGCGGCTTGCGCAAGTTCATGCCGAAAACCTTTGCCACCTTCATGATCGGTACCGCCGCGCTCATCGGTGTGCCGTTGACCGCCGGGTTCTTTTCGAAAGACGAGATCCTGGCGACGGCTTCCGCGAACGAGTACACCTTCTTCAAATATGTTGGTCTGTTGGGAGCGGTCATGACCGCTGCGTACATGACGCGCTGTGTGTACCTCACCTTCTTTGGCGAGTATCGCGGCGGGCATGCCGATCACGGTGATGCCCACGACTCGCACGCGGCGCACACGGCGGATGGCGATGATCACGGGCACGATCACGGGCACGCGGCGTCAAACGATCACGGGCACGACGCCAATGGCGGGCCGCACGAGAGCAACTTCCCGATTCTTGGGCCTCTGTACTTCTTATCGTTCATGTCGATTTTCGCGGGTTGGATCTTTGCTCCGATGCTGCATCACATATTTCACTGGGAGATTTTCGAAAAGTTCCCGCTGTGGGTCGACCCGCATGTGGGCAGCAGGGGCTTCCCAATATTGGAACACCCTGAGTTTGCGTGGATCGACCCAATTTTGGCTACTGCCGCTGGCGTTGTCGGCGTAACCCTGGCGTACCTGTTTTATTGGCGCAAGGCCTATGGGCAGAACATCACCGAACGCAACGGCGCGTTGGGTGCAGGCAAAAAGTTGTTAGTCAACAAGTACTACCTGGATGTTCTCTATACCGATGTCATCGTGGGCGCCACCAAGGGTCCCATCGCACAGGCGGCGTACTGGGTGAATCAGAACGTCATCGACAACGTGTTGCGCTACACGGGCAAAGGCGCTGCCGGCGCAGCGAAGTTCGTCTATAAGTACATCGATCAAAAGGGTGTTGACGGCATCTACAACGGATCCGCTGCCGGTACGAGCGCACTCGGCGGACTATCTAGCAAACTGCAAACCGGTCGTTTGCAGTATTACGCGCTTCTCGTTCTGTTCTTGCTGAGCGCAGTCGCGTTCGCAGTCGTGATCACCAACTAACGGAGAAACAAATGGCAACTGGCTTTGATGCGTGGGTGCTCACGCTGACAACCTTCACCCCGATCGTCGGCCTGGCGCTCGTGTTGCTCATTCCCAAAGTGGAAGAAGAGCTCATCAAAATCGTCACGCTGGCGACAACCGTGTTGACGTTGGGCTTCGCCCTCTACGTGCTGTATTACTTCGACTATGACCACACTGCGAAGCTTCAATTTGAAGTGAAAAAGACGTGGATCGAAGTGATCAACAGCAACTACCACATCGGTGTCGACGGCATTTCGCTCCCCATGCTTGTGCTCTCAGCATTCGTCACGGTGTTGTGTGTGATCTATTCGTGGAATCACTTCCCTGAACCGCACAACGTCAAAGCGTTTTTGGCGCTGATATTGCTACTTGAAGTGGGTATGAACGGCACGTTCATCGCTCAAGACCTCATTTTGTTCTTCATCTTCTTCGAGATTGTGCTGCTGCCGATGTACTTCATGATCGGTGTGTGGGGCGGGCCTAATCGCGAATACGCGTCGATCAAGTTCTTCTTGTTCACGCTGTTCGGTTCTGCGCTGATGTTGCTCGCGTTTTTGGCGATCTACTTTAAGACAGGTATCAATACCTTCGACATTCCCGATCTCATCGCGGCTGACAAGAGCAGAATTACCCATGGTGTGCAACTGATCATCTTTGGCGGCATGTTCCTCGGATTCGCGATCAAAGTGCCGATGTTCCCTTTCCACACTTGGCTGCCCGATGCGCACACCGAAGCTCCGACCGTCGGTTCCGTTCTTCTTGCCGCGATTTTGCTGAAACTCGGTACCTACGGATTCATTCGTATTGCATTACCGATCCTGCCGGAAGCCGCGAAGAGTTGGGCGCCCTGGATTGGCTTGCTTGCGGTTATCGGGATCATCTACGGCGCGCTGGGCTGTTTGGCGCAAACCGATATGAAGCGCCTGATCGCGTTTTCGTCGGTCGCACACATGGGGTACGTCATGCTCGGCATTTCGTCGCTCACTGCCTTTGGAATCAATGCTGCTGTATTCGGAATGGTGGCGCACGGCCTGATTACCGGCATGCTGTTCTTCATTGCCGGTTCGGTGCAGCACACATTCCACACCCGTGAGATGTCGCGACTCGGTGGTCTTTTGACCCAAGCTCCGAAGATGGGATGGATTCTGGGATTCTGCTCCATGGCATCGCTCGGGCTGCCCGGCCTCGCGGGATTTTGGGGCGAGTTCCCGGCCATTTTGTCGGTATTCCAACCAGCAGACGGTTTGAACGTTGCTGTGTTTCGCACCTATATGGTGATTGCCGCAATCGGCACGGTGCTCGCGGCTGGGTATCTACTGTGGATGCTGCAGAAGGTCGCCTTTGGCACCCCGAAGGACGAATGGAAAGACCACCACATTCACGACGTTGGTACTGCGGAATGGATTGCGTGGCTTCCGATGCTTGTGCTCATCTTGGTACTTGGTGTGGTTCCCGGCTTGATGTTCAAGACCACCGACGATGCCGTGAAGACGATCGTGAAGGCATTTCCGTCGACGCAAACTGCCCCCGTAAAATCGCACGAGCCCCAAGCCGAACACGGCGACGATGCGGGCACCGAGCACTCTGAAGGTGACGGCACCGACCACGCCCCCGCCGAGTCTGAGCACAGCGGAGGCTGATTTTGTTTGCTGCCCTGACCTCCGCAAATCCCCACGTTGACTTCCTCGCGATCTCGCCCGAGATTGCGTTGATCGCGACCGTGATGGTGGTGCTCATCGCCGACATGATTCTGCCCGAACGGTCGGCGTGGCAGACCTCGCGCATCGCCTCAATCGGCGTGTTGGTGTCGTTGGCATGGGTTGCGGTGATTGCGTTTCGTGATCCGATCGCGCCGATGTTCGGTGGGTCCTACGCGATCGACGATTATGCCCTGGTATTGAAGGGTTTCTTCCTCGTAGCGACCTATGTGACCATTTTGTTATCGGTCGATTACATCGCGGAGGGCGACTACTACCAAGGCGAGTTTTACTTCTTGCTGTTGTGTTCGGTGCTTGGGATGACGGTGATGGCCTCGGCTCGCGATCTCATCACGCTGTTTGTTGCTCTTGAGACAATCTCGATTCCCACCTACGTGCTCGCGGGGTACCGAAAGCACGATCGCCGCAGCAACGAAGGCGCCATCAAGTATTACTTGATCGGCGCGATTTCCTCCGCGGTGATGCTCTACGGCATGTCGATGATTTTCGGGCTCACCGGTGAGACCAACCTCGCGGCGATCTCGGCCAAAATCGGCACGCTGCCAGATTCCAAAGTGCTTGCGCTCGGCGTATTCCTCAGCTTGTTGGGTTTTGCATTCAAGGTCAGCGCCGTGCCGTTTCACTGGTGGGCACCCGACACGTACGAAGGGGCGCCTACGCCCGTGACGGCGTTCTTGTCGGTCGCATCAAAAGCTGGCGGATTCGTTGCGATGCTCAACATCGTGTTTTTTGGATTCGGGCTGCAGCCGTCGCTGTGGTGGTTGATTATTTGGGTAGGCGCCGCGCTCTCGATGACACTCGGCAACCTCTCCGCACTGCGTCAAACCAACATTGTGCGCATGCTGGCGTACTCGTCGGTGGCTCAGGGTGGTTTTATGTTGGTGCCGTTCGCCGCGTTTGGTCTGGCGCAGTCTCACGGCGATGCTGCCGTCGCACGAGGTGCGATGCGATCGGTCATCGTGTACCTGCTGGTATACGGCGCCATGAATTTGGGTGCGTTTGCTTGCATCATTGCAGTGGCGCGGCGCACGCAATCGGGTGAAATCTCGTCGTTCTCTGGCTTGTTTCAGCATTCTCCAGTGATCACTGTGATGATGACGATTTTCCTGGCATCGCTCGCGGGTATCCCTCCGTTCGCTGGTTGGTTCGCGAAATTTACGATGTTCCAATCAATCATCGAAGCCGGTGGTGGCTGGGGAGTCACACTCGGTGTGGTTGCGGGCGTGAATTCGGTGATCGCTGCTTACTACTACCTCAACGTTGTGCGGTCCATGTGGTTCAGGCCTGCCGCTGACGATGCGCGGCCAGTGCAAGTGACGGGCGCACTTGGAGCGTCGCTCGCGGTGTGTGTTGGGCTTGTGATGGTGGTTGGCGTATATCCGAGTTTCTTCGGTGATATGGCCGAAGCTGCGGCCAAAGTATTGGGCTAGCCCTGGCCGCTTCCCGCACAGGTGGCGTTACTGCCAGGGAAATGGAATGCTGCACTGGTGTCTCAACTTGTTGACCGTCTTCGTCGGAGTGGGTCGGTGCCGTTCGACGTATTTATGGAGATGGCTCTCTATGGAGACGAAGGGTTCTTTGCTACCGGCCGCGGTGCCGGTCGTGCTGGGAGCGACTTCGTAACGAGCGTTGAAACGGGTTCGTTGTTCGGGGCGTTAGTGGCTGAAGCGATTGACCGAGAGTGGGATGCTCTCGGCAATCCGGATCCGTTCGTTGTGATTGAAGCTGGTGCGGGCAGCGGAAAGCTTGCCCGTGATATCGCCCGTGCTCATCCGCGCTGCGCGGCGGCACTGCGGTACCTGTTGGTGGAGAAGTCGGCTGTGTTGCGCGACCACCAGCGTTCGTTGGTCGCCTTGGATGATCCTTCAGTTGTGCTCGGACCCTTTGGCCGTGCTCATGGCGATGAAAGCGAAGATCCCCTTGTGCCGATTGGGGGTGGGGGCCCGCTATTTGCTCAACTCGGCGATCTTCCGGCTGGCCGGTTCGACGGCGTGATCTTGTGCAACGAGCTTCTCGATAATTTGCCGTTCGGCATCGCAGAATTTGACGGTGCGCGGTGGCATGAGGCGCGGGTTGGAGTCGACGAAGGCGGTGCTGTCGAGCTGCTCTTCACCGCGATGGATGATGATGCGGTTGCATGTGCAGGTGCCGTAGTGGGTACGCGAATCCCACTTGATCGATCGCTCACGGCATGGTTCGAAAGCGCGTCGCGGTGTCTTCGAACCGGCGCCGTGCTCGTTATCGACTATGTCGTAGCGATGGATGAGATCGTCGCGCGAAGCCCGAATTGGTTGCGGACGTACCATCAGCATCGCCGCGGCCACGACCCCTTGGTTGTTCCGGGACGCGCCGACATCACCGCGGATGTGCCCTTGGAGTATGTAGAACATGCGGCGCAACGTTGTGGGTTTCTGCTCGCTGAGCCTGTCACGCAAGCCGAATGGTTGCGGGAGTTGGGGATCGAAGATCGTGTTCGATCGGCTCAAGCGCTCTGGGCCGAGCGGGCGCACGTCGGCGATCTCGAAGCGATGAAGGCCAAGAGCATCGTGCACGAGGCATCGGTCCTCACTGAGGAGGCTGGCCTCGGTTCGTTTGCTGTGCTGCGACTACAGAGGTAGCCGAACATCCATCGAGACGGCGTCGCTTCGGCAACATCTTGGTCGAGCCTCGTTCGTTAGTAGATTTGCAGCGATCAAGTTCGATTTTCTGAGAGGGTCTGCATGTCGGATGCACTTGAAGCGCTGTTGCAGGAGGGCCGAACCTTCGCGCCGAGTAAGGAGTTTCGTAAGCAATCGCTGGTGTCTTCGGCGGAGATTTACGACGATGCCGACCACGACTGGCAGGGGTTCTGGGCGCATCAGGCACTCGAGCTCGATTGGCATCAAGAATGGCACACCATCTTGGAGTGGGATCTGCCGTTTGCGAAGTGGTTCGTGGGCGGCAAGCTCAACGTCAGCGAGAATTGCCTTGACCGCCATGTGACGGCAGGCCACGGTGAACAGGTCGCGTTCCACTGGGAGGGTGAGTCTGGCGACGTTCGTTCGCTCACGTACAGCGACATGCTCGTTGAGGTCTGCAGGACCGCCAACGCGCTGAAACAGTTGGGGGTGGCAAAAGGTGATCGCGTTGCGATCTATATGGGCATGGTGCCCGAGTTGCCTATCGCCATGCTTGCGTGTGCCCGCATCGGTGCAGTGCACAGCGTGGTGTTCGGGGGCTTCACGGCACAGTCATTGAAGGATCGCATTAATGATGCTCAAGCGGTTGCGCTGATTACCCAAGATGGTTCCTGGCGTCGTGGGAGTGTGTTCGATCTCAAAGCGGTTGTCGATGAGGCGCTTATCGAGTGCCCAACGATTGCCAAGGCATTGGTATTGCAACGCGCGAGCAACGATGTCGTGATGACGCCAGGCAGAGATCACTGGTGGCACGAAGTTGTTGCTGACCAGGCAACCGAATGCGCAGCTGAGGTGATGGATAGCGAAGACCCACTATTTATTCTGTATACGAGCGGCACGACGGGTAAACCCAAAGGCATTGTGCACAGCACTGGCGGTTACCTGACGCAGGTTGCCTACACGCACAAGTACGTGTTTGATCTTCATCCCGATACCGACGTCTACTGGTGCACTGCCGACTGTGGTTGGGTTACTGGGCACAGCTATATCGTCTACGGACCTCTCGCGAATCGCTCAACGAGCGTGATGTACGAAGGCACGCCCGACTACCCGGATAAAGATCGGTTCTGGGCCACCGTCGAGAAGTACAAGGTCTCGATTTTCTATACAGCTCCGACGGCGATCCGCACATTCATGAAGTGGGGCGATGAGTACCCGCTACGCCACGACTTGTCATCCCTACGATTGTTGGGCAGCGTCGGTGAACCAATCAACCCTGAGGCGTGGGTCTGGTACTACAAGGCCATCGGCGGTGAACGCTGTCCGGTCGTCGATACCTGGTGGCAAACCGAAACCGGCGCCATCATGATCAGCGCTTTACCTGGCGCCACCACGTTGAAGCCGGGAAGCGCAACGTTCCCTTTGCCGGGAATTCAAGCCGAAATCATTGATGATTCTGGCAAAACTGTGGGTGTCCCCGGCGGGGGTTACCTTGCTCTGCCGCGGCCGTGGCCGTCGATGTTGCGAGGGGTATGGGGCGATGAACAGCGTTACCGCGACACGTATTGGTCTCGGTTCGAAGGCAAGTACTTCGCGGGTGACGGAGCCAAAACCGACGACGAGGGATATTTCTGGTTGCTCGGGCGGGTCGACGACATCATGTTGGTTTCGGGCCACAATATCTCCACGACCGAGGTGGAAAGCGCCCTCGTTGATCACCCGGCGGTCGCAGAAGCTGCGGTGGTTGGGAAGACTGATTCCACCACAGGCCAAGCGATTGCTGCCTTCGTCACCCTGCGCGCTGGGCACGATCCGAGCGACGCGTTTGTTGAAGAGTTACGTAACCACGTGGCGAAATTGATTGGTCCAATCGCGAAGCCTCAGTCGATCTTGTTCACCGACGACTTACCTAAAACGCGTTCTGGCAAGATCATGCGGCGATTGCTGCGCAACGTTGCCGAAGACGAACAACTTGGCGATACGACTACCTTGGCAGATCCATCAATCGTCGCGTCGATTAAGTCTCGATACTTGAGTGCCGCACCCAGCGAGGATTGATGAGTTGGATCCAGCCGACACCAGGCGGTCCTATCCCCGACAATTGGACCTGGCGCACGAAGGCGGTTGCCCCCCAGGCCTCGGTGGTAGTTGACATCGATGGTGTGCTCGCCGATGCTGCTGGCCGCCAGCACTTCATCGATGGCCCGTATTCGGATTGGCGCGCGTTCTTCGATGCGTGCATTGATGATCCTGTGATTGAAGAAATGAAGCACTTGCTCGATTTGCTTGATCCTGAGCTTCAGGTCGTGCTGCTCACTGCCCGCCCGCACCGCATCCATCCGCTCACCGTGCATTGGCTTGTGCATTACGAAATCCGTTGGGATCTCCTGTTGATGCGATCGTGGGGGGACTACGACTGGGCGCGTGATTTCAAGCAGGCGAGTGTCTGGCAGTTGCGGCACTACGGATTCGAATTGAAGTTGGCGTTCGAAGACGACAAACGCAATGTTGCCATGTTTCGTTCCGAAGGTATTCCCTGCCTGTATGTGCACTCTGGGTATTACGAGTAGTTCAAATACTCCGTGTCCGCTTTGCGGACCCTCAGATTGGCGCTATTGAGTCCGATCGGACTGAGTATGGCTCTCAAACGATCGCGCAGTCACGACAAAGCTGATGAACTTGGGCCCACGCCTGGAGCGTTCGCCGCCGCAAATCCATCGTTTGTCGATGCTGACGCGGCACCGAAGCATCGCGGCGTGCGGATCGGTGACCTGCTGAAAGAACATGGCCTCGCAACCGAAGAACAGATTGAGGAAGCGCTCGTCGCGCAAAAGGCCACAGGCAAAAAGCTCGGTCACACCCTCGTAGATCTCGGTCATGTACAAGAACGCGATCTCGCTACGGTGTTGGCGGATCAGCTTGGGCTTGAAGTGGTCGATTTGCGGCATCAGAATCTCGACTCTGACCTCGTCGCTCTACTCGATGAGTCAACCGCTCGGGATTTGCATGCCATCGTGGTCAAAAAGGTCGGGCCCCGCGTCGAAGTCGCGGTCGGCGATCCGCTTGCGCCTGATATTCAAAACAAGTTGATTCAGAGTCTCGAAGCCCCAGTGCGACTTGTCGTCGCTGGTGTTACTGACATCGAACTCGCGATAGCAAAGAACTACACGTCGGTCGCCAAAGTCGATGATGCGATTCGTGTGTTCTCGGCTCGTTCGGAAGCTCGTAAGGCGACAGTCGACCAAGCCGAGATCGGCGCGACTGTCGATGAGAGCGCGCCGATCGTGCAGGTCGTCAATCTGATCATGGAACAGGCAGTACGTGACCGGGCTTCGGACGTTCATATCGAGCCGCAAGAAGATCAAGTTCGGATTCGTGTTCGCACTGATGGCGCACTCCATGAGGTGTTGACACTGCCCGCAGATATGGCGCAATCGCTCGTATCGCGTATCAAAGTGATGGCGGACATGAACATTGTCGAGCGCCGTCGGCCGCAGGACGGCCAATTCCATACCAAAGTCGGTGATCGAGAATTCGATGTGCGGGTGTCGACGACTTCAACTGTGTTTGGCGAAAAGGCAGTGCTGCGATTGCTCGATAAGAGCCGCGCACTCTACAAAGTCGCGGAATTGGGAATGCCACTTGACACCGCAGCTAAATACCGAGAGCTCACTCGATCGCCCTACGGAATGGTGATTTGTGCGGGGCCGACTGGTTCCGGCAAGACCACGACCTTGTACGCAACGTTGAGCGAAGTCGCTCGCGACGAAATTAACGTGACCACGATCGAAGACCCAGTGGAGTACGTCTTTCCTCGCGTCACCCAAATTCAGATCAACGAGGCAGCCGGCGTCACCTTCGCGTCGGGATTGCGATCCATTCTCCGTCAAGACCCTGATGCAATCCTTGTTGGTGAGATCCGCGATCTTGAGACGGCTCGCATTGCGACACAAGCGGCGCTAACTGGCCACTTGGTGTTGTCGTCGATCCACGCGACCGATTCGGTAGCTGCGTTGCACCGCTTCATCGACATGGGTATCGAGCCGTTCTTGATTTCAAGTGCGTTGCTCGGAGTGGTTGGGCAGCGATTGATTCGCAAGACTTGCCCGCACTGTTTTGAGGCCTACACGCCATCGATTGAAGAATTGGCGTTCTACGAAAAGGCCACTGACGGCGATCCCAAGACCGAATGGTTTCACGGCGCAGGTTGCAACTTCTGCGGAAACACGGGGTACCTCGGCCGCGTCGGCATCTACGAAGTGCTCAAGATCACCGACGAGATGAAGGGCCTCATCGTTAACAGTGCGTCACATGAGGAAATTCGATCGATGGCGTTGGAACAAGGGTTGTTTACTCTGCGCGAGCAGGCGTTGCGACTGGTTGAAGAAGATGCCACCACTGTCGACGAAGTGCTGCGCACCGTCTACGTAATGTAAAGAAAGTATTCGCATGGCGATCTACACCTATGTTGCAAACGATGTTGACGGCAAGAAGGTCAAGGGACAACGCGAAGCTGCATCAGAAGAAGCATTGCGCTACGAACTACTTGCGCTGAACCTTGCGGTTGCTGGGATCAAGGAAAAGAAGCCCCTGCTCCAAATGGAGTTGGCGCCCAAGAAGATCAAGCCGCAAGAGATCATGCACTTTTCGCGCCAGGTGGGCGCCTTTGTGCGTTCAGGAATATCGATCACTGAAGCACTTGACGTGATCAAAGATGGCAGCGAGAACAAGCGCTGGCAAAACATTCTCGGCGAGATGCACGACAACATTGAAGCCGGCATTCCGTTCTCTGAAACGGTTGCAGATCATGCCTCGCTCTTCCCCCCGTACTACTTGGGCATCATTCGATCTTCAGAGTTGACGGGTCAGCTCGATGAATCGTTGAATCAACTCGCCGACTACATGGACCGCGATCTCGAAGCTCGCCACAAAGTAAAAAGTGCCCTGACGTATCCGTTGGTGATCATGGTGATGTCGATTGTGACCGTCATCGTGATGGCTACGTTTGTGCTGCCGAAGTTCGTCAAGTTCTTCAAGCAGTTCAAAGCGGAATTGCCGCTACCCACGAAGATGTTGATGTTTGTCGCCGACTTCTTCCAGACGTTTTGGTATGTAACACCAATCGCGATTTTCTCGTTTGTTGGCTTTGTTATGTGGATGCGCCGGACTGAAAAGGGTAACGGCGTCCGCGATCGTTTGATGCTGCGATTGCCGCTAGTCCGTGAGGTGGTTCGCTACGCGGTCATCGAACGATTCTGCAGAATTTTGGGTGCCATGGTGAAGGGTGGAGTGCCCCTTCCCGAAGCGGTGCAAGGCGCGATCGCCGCGGCCAACAATCGTGTGTTTGCAGATGGCTTGCGTGAAGCCCAAGAACGCATGCTCGAAGGTGAAGGTCTCGCGGGGCCGATCGGCGACACCGGTCTATTCCCAGTCGCTGCAGTGCAGATGATGAGGGTGGGAGAAAACACCGGAACGCTCGAAACGCAGCTGGAGAACATCTCGGACTATTACGGCCGCGAACTCGACTACAAGCTGAAGAAGCTGACTTCCTTGTTTGAACCAATGGTGATCATTTTCATGGGTCTCATTGTTGGTTTCGTCGCAGTGGCCTTGATTTCCGCCATGTACGGCGTACTCAACGGTCAAAAGGTCAAGTAGCAACTCGTCTCGAAAATTTGGGCGAATGCTTCAGGTCTCGTTTGTTTGGCCGAGTGAGACCCTGAAAGCCGGGATGGAATGGTTCCAGTTCGGCCGGTTCCGAACAGAGCCTTTGAAAGGGGCATCCAAATGCTGAAGCAACTTCGCAAGACCGAATCGTGGAACGACAAGAACCTTGCGCAGAAGGGTTTCACGCTCGTGGAACTCCTCGTGGTGATATCCATCCTCGGCATTCTTGCCGCCGTCGTGGTGTTTGCCGTTGGTGGCATTAGCGACCGCGGCCAAACGAGTGCCTGCAAGGAAGACGGCCGCACGTTGCGCACTGCCGTCGAGGTGTACCGGGCGCAAAATGGTGGGACAACCGTTCCCACGATGGCGAACCTCACCTCGGGCGGCCTGTTGAGCCAAGCCTCAACGCTGTACACCATCTCATACTCGGGTACGACGCTGACGTTGACCGGTGTCGGCGCTTGTGCGGGTATCGCTGCGTAATTCTCTAGCTACAACCGAACTATTCAGATGGCGGGAGGCTTCGGCTTCCCGCCATCTGGCGTCATGTTGTCACGCCGCGAGCTTGACATCTTTGGGTTGGCTGGCTCGTGCCGTTGCGTCCTCGTAACTCACCGTGCGGCTTGCGACTAACTCGCTGAGAGCCTTTTCTAGCGTTGCCATGCCTTCACGTGCCCCCTGTTGAATCAGGCTGCGGAGTTGGTGGGTCTTGCCTTCGCGAATGACGTTACGAATAGCCGGACCATTGATCAGTACTTCATGCGCGGCAACCATGCCGCCGCCGATACGAGGCACAAGTCGTTGCGAGACGACGCCATTGAGGCATGCCGCGAGCTGCACGCGAATCTGTGCTTGGCGGTCGACAGGAAATACGTCGATCACTCGATCGACTGCTTGCGAAGCGTCGTTTGTATGCATTGTTGCGAACACCAAGTGTCCAGTCTCGGCGGCAGTCAACGCGAACTGGATCGTTTCGGTATCGCGCATTTCCCCGACCAGGATCACATCGGGGTCCTCTCGCAACGCGGCGCGCAACGCGCGATCGAACGAGTCGGTGTCCACGCCAACTTGGCGTTGATTCACGAGTGCAAGTTTGTGATCGTGGACGTACTCAACTGGGTCTTCGATGGTGAGAATGTGACATGGCCGAGTCTCGTTGACTCGGTCGATCATCGCGGCAAGCGTGGTTGATTTGCCCGAACCGGTTGGGCCCGTCACCAGCACCATGCCTTGCGGGAGTGCACAAAACTCTGCGAGGACCTGAGGGAGCCCGAGGTCTTCGAATGACGGAATCTTGCTGGGGATGACCCGCAACGCCATGGCCACTTGGCCTTGTTGGAAGAAGACGTTGGCCCGAAACCTCGCTCGTTGCACGGTCCAGCCAAACGACAAGTCGATTTCCTTGCGTTGCCTGAGTTCCGTGCGGTGGTCGTCAGTCAGCATCGCCATGATGATGTCGGTTGCCTTGTCGCCATCGAGTCGTTCCGTCCCAGGTACGACCGTCAATCGTCCGTCGACCCGCATTCGTGGAGCCGACCCGGCGGTGACGATCAAGTCGCTGGCCCCGTGTTCGATCACGGTTGCAAGCCACGGGTCTATGGCGCTGGTATCGATGACATCGTGCACGGTGGTTCCTTGGGTTCGTGAATTGGGGTCCGTAGGATTGTCGGCAATGATTCGCCGTCCTCAAGGCCGGATTTGTCCGGAAATTCTCACGAAATCTTCAGTTGTTGGGGAAGGGGACCCGCTCACACACGGTTAGATGGTCAACGAACCAAGGCTTGTAGCTTCGGTTGTCCACTACACGCAAGGAAACCTCATGGTGAAGAACACGTTCAAGACTGCCGCTCTGCTCGCAGGTCTTGGTGCACTGTTTATGGTAGTTGGCGGCGCGATTGGCGGCCAGGGTGGCTTGGCAATTGGGCTTGTGCTCGGGTTAGTCATGGTCGGAGGGTCGTATTGGTTCTCCGACAAATTGGCCATCCGCTCGGCGGGTGCGGTTGAAGTGTCCGAGACCGACGCGCCGCAGTTGCATGCGATGGTGCGTGAGCTCACTACCCGCGCTGAAATGCCGATGCCTCGTATTTTTGTTTCCCCGAATCAACAACCCAACGCCTTCGCTACAGGGCGCAACGAGCGGCACGCCGCTGTCGCCGTCACGCAAGGCCTGATGCAGGTCCTCGACCACGACGAACTGAAAGGCGTCCTCGCTCACGAGATCAGCCACATCCGTCACCGCGACATTCTGATTTCTTCAGTTGCGGCAGCGGTCGCGATGGGAATCACGTTTGCGGCTCGGATGGCTATGTGGGGTGCAATTTTTGGAGGCGGGAGTAGCCGCGACGACGAAGGACAGAACCCGATCGCGGCAATTGCCATGATGATCTTGGCCCCGGTTGCCGCAATGATGTTGCAGATGGCGTTGTCCCGATCGCGGGAGTTCGAAGCCGATCGTGGCGGGGCTGAACTCTGCGGGACTGGTCAAGGCCTTGCGAGCGCATTGCGCAAAATTGAGGGGTACGCCCACCGGGTCCCTATGGATATTGATCCCGCCCAAGCGAGCGCCTACATCGTCAACCCGTTGACAGGCCGCAAAATGCAATTCGCCAAGCTGTTCTCTACTCACCCGGCAACCGAGGACCGCATCGCGAAGCTCAACGGTTACTAGTCGCTCGAGTGTTCAGACCCGGGTGGTCCTACGTTCCGGCGGTGTACTCGGTGTATGTAGGGATCACGCTGGGGTTTGTGTTGCCGACACCTAATCCCGGAAGTTCTCGAACTGTAACGGGATGCCGAAGTCGTTTTCCTTAAGTGCTGCGATCGCGGCTTGTAGGTCGTCGCGCTTTTTGCCCGTGATGCGCATCGAATCTCCCTGGATCTGGTGATTAATTCCCTTGAGCGACAGGCCCTTGAGGAACTTGCCGATCTCTTTGGCTTTCTCCGACGAGATCCCCATCGTCAGTTTCACCTGTTGGCGCACGCTCTCACCGCTTGCCGCTTCGATTTTGGCGTACTCGAGGGTCTTGAGCGACACCTTGCGTCGCACGCATTTTTCTTCAAGCACCACGACGATGGCTTTGAGGCGCTCCTCGGAACCCGATGCCAACTGAATCACCTGGGTCTTTTCGTTGAAGTCCACGGTGCTATCGGTGCCCTTGAAATCGAATCTCGTCGTGAGTTCACGGCTGGCCTGGTCGACCGCGTTGCGCACTTCTTGGAGATCGACTTCGGACACGACATCGAACGATGGCATCAGCTGGGTTTCCCTTCGAGAATGGCGAATCGGCCACTGCTAACGTAGCGCCGGGTCGATACCCGAGTGGCCAAAGGGGGTGGACTGTAACTCCGCTGCGATTCGCTACGTTGGTTCGAATCCAACTCGGCCCACCAAAACCCGCTCTCCGGAGCGGGTTTTTTCATTCGCCGAAGCTTCCCTCAGTTCACCATTGTCCGTTTTCGCACGCAAACGGTGGGTAAAGGGACAATGGTCGCTACGCATGGCCAGATAGGAGACCTACAACATCTTTTGCATGACGACGACGTCGAGCCATTTGCCGAATTTGCGGCCCACCTCGACCTCGCGGCCGATTTGTTGGAACCCGCAGCTGGCGTGGAGTTGGATCGACGCATCGTGGTCACCAACGATGCGAGCGATCACACTGTGGAAGCCGTGTTCGGCGGCCGCCGTCAGCAGCTCCTGCATCAACGTGACTGCGATGCCCTTGCTGCGATGTTCTCTGTGCACATATACCGAGTTCTCGACTGTTGTCGCGTAGGCCGGGCGGGGTCGATAGGCCGTGAGACTGGCGAATCCCACCACGGTGCCCGTCGTATTGACTGCCACAATCGCGGGGTACGACCCTGAGTGGTCGGTAATCCAGCTGATCTGGTCGTCGAGCGACCGCTCCACCATGTCGAAGGTGACGGTCGATTCGAGTACCTCAATGTTGTAGATCGAACGTATTGCTTCGGCGTCGCCAACCTGTACTGGACGCGTTGTGTAGTCGTTCATGGGTAGAAGAACTTATCGTTCCGGTCGACACTGCATGATCAGCTATCGTGTCGCGGCTTCGCCTCCTTAGCTCAGTCGGTAGAGCACTTCCATGGTAATGAAGGGGTCGGCAGTTCAAATCTGCCAGGGGGCTCACCTGGTGAAGTTTGCTTCACCGCCCTGGCGGGGTAGCTCAGGTGGTTAGAGCACACGGCTCATAATCGTGTTGTCGCGGGTTCGAATCCCGCCCCCGCTACCACGCAAGATCACACGGCGTCCCGCAATAACCTACAAGTGCAACAGCAAGTGAAATCCTGCAAGATCAGTCGAATACCAGTCCTCCCCACGACGTGGGGCTGCAACCGGAGAACCGAAATGGCAAAAGAGAAGTTCGAGCGTAATAAGCCGCATTTGAATATTGGGACGATTGGTCATATTGATCATGGGAAGACGACGTTGACTGCTGCGATTACGCGGGTGTTGGCGGATCGGAATCCGAATGTGACTGCGACTGCGT
>SXHN01000061.1 GCA_005773635.1 Actinomycetota bacterium | reverse complement strand
CGCGCTACGCCGCGATCCAGAGTCCATTGTCGTTGATGTTGTTTGACCGCGTAACCAACGCCGTTGCCCATCGACTCTTGACGAACGCCGGTGATGTGCGAGTGCAACAGCCAGCCCTGATCGTCGCGGCCCCAAAACGCAACCGAACCGCCGACGAGAACTTCATCGAGAAACGCACCACAGAGATAGTTGTCGTTATGGACTAATGCCCTCAGAACTTCCACGTTGATGGGCGAATCACTTGGAGCGAGATGCCAAACATCTGCGAACAGCGCGCAGGCTGCCTCAAGATCACGATGTTGGTGCAGCAACCTGAGTTCGAACATTGGGTACTCAGGCAAGCGGTTTGCGGATGTCTTGTTCAAGCACTACCGCGACCGTGGTGCGCGCCTCAGCATCAAGTTGGCGACCCGACAACTTTTCCATTGCTGCGATGGCGTGCGTGCCTTCGTCTACCAAGCGGGCGTACAGCACATATCCTGCAAGAAATCCCAACACTTTGTCGCCGAACTCTTCGTGGTGCACGAACAGTCGCTCGTTCGGAGATTCCAACCACATCGCCATTCGACCGTAAATAATCCCGAGATTGTGGGCCATTTCGTCGGGTCGGCCCATTGGCAAGTGTTCTCCAACTAATCCCGCGTCGGCGTAAGCCTGGAGATTGTGGGTGGAGTCAAGCAGCGAAACGATACGGGTAAACCCGTTATTGCGCAGCCAAATGAGCTCCTCTTGGCGCCGCACTTTGCGATGATTACGTGAGAATCCACCTGGACGTTCCGCGGCTGCCATCTGATCTTTGATGACCCAGGTGAAATTGCGCGGCTGCAATCCTTGCGCCCAACGGCCTCGTAATGAACTCACATCAACGCTCCTTGTTGAGTCGCAGAGAACACTGCGTCAAGCATTCGAGCTGCAGCAAATGACGCCTCGACATTGTGGACGCGAACGATCGCGACACCCCGCATGAAGGAAAGCACCGACGTTGCCGCGGTGGCGTCATCGCGTGCCTCGACCGGTGCACCGTCGAGAATGGAACCAATGAAGCCCTTACGTGACGCACCGATCAAGATCGGAGCATCAATGACATCGACGATTCGTTCCAGACTGGCTAACAGTCCAAGGTTGTGTTCCAACGTCTTGCCAAAACCAATGCCAGGGTCGGCGATGATCGCATCTGGTCGCACACCGGCGGATCGAGCCGCTGTAACCCGACCCTGCAAATATGCAATCACCTCGCTCACGACGTCGATGTAGGAGGGCGCACTTTGCATCGTCGCGGGTACGCCCTGCATGTGCATCACAATCAGACCTGCGTCATGGCGAACCACAGCTTCGAGCATTTTGTCATCGCGCTGCGCTCCTGACACATCGTTTACGATGCTTGCTCCGGCACTCAGCGCAGCGACGGCGACGGCCGCCTTGGTGGTGTCGACCGAAATCGGAACCTCAACGACATTCGACAACCGTTCGATCACGGGAACCACCCGATCAAGTTCGAGCGCCTCCGCGACAGGCTGAGAGCCAGGTCGGGTCGATTCGCCACCGATGTCGATCATCGTGGCACCACTACGAACCAAGTGTTCGCCGTGGCGAACCGCAGCGTCAACCGAGGCGAAACGCCCGGCGTCCGAAAACGAATCAGGCGTGACGTTGATGATTCCCATCACCGAAAATTTGGGCAGTTGCCCCACGGAAAATGTCACGACTGGGGAGGATACCGGACGCCGTCGAAACGAGCCCCGGCGGCCTGGGGCGCCGAGAGGGCTACCGCGGAATCCCGAGGCCGATCATCGACATCGCTTCCGCGCGCGTCGCCGCGTTTTCTTTGAAAATACCCCGGACTGCTGAGGTCAGTGTGGTCGACCCGGGTTTTCGGACGCCCCGCATCGACATGCATAGGTGTTCGGCTTCGATGACCACCAACGCCCCACGAGGCTGCAGCACGCCGACCAAGGCATCGGCGATTTGCGAGGTGAGACGCTCTTGCACCTGTGGTCGTTTAGCGAACCCGTCGACAAGCCGCGCCAGCTTCGACAGCCCGGTGATTCGCCCGTCATGCCCAGGGATGTACGCCACGTGGGCCCGACCGTGAAAAGGCACAAGATGATGTTCGCACAACGAATACATCGGGATATCTCGGACCATGACCATTTCCTCATGACCGGCTTCGAAGGTGACGTTGAGGTGTTGGGATGGATCTTCATGGAGCCCAGCGCACACTTCGCCGTACATCTTCGCTACCCGGTGCGGGGTTTCGAGAAGGCCGTCGCGCGTCGGATCTTCGCCGATAGCTATCAATATTTCTCGCACCGCAGCTTCGATCCGTGCAACATCCATGCCAACATGCCCGTCGGGATTCGCGATGTCTGAGTTACTCACGGGTGTCTCCGCACGTTAGGAGGCTGATGGTTCGCAGCGACTGCGCCGGCCGGACTTGAGGAGTGCGGCAGGTCGATGGTCGATTCAATCACCCGAGCGCCCGCCAACAAGGCTTGGACGGCATCAGCGTCAAGCGTCTCGTATTCGAACAGCGCCGCGGCCAGTTCGTCGAGCACGAGCCGATTCGAGACCAAGATCTGCGTAGCCTCGATATGCGCGGCATCAACCAAGCTGCGTACCTCGGCATCGATTTCTGCAGCAATCTCTTCGGAATATTGGCGGCCGCCGGTCATATCTCGACCCAAAAACACCTCGGGGCTACCCTGCCCGAGACGAACCGGACCAAGGCGTTCGGTCATGCCAAATTCGGTGGTCATCTGGCGCGCCACCGAGGTCGCTCGCTCGATGTCGCTTTGGGCTCCGGTCGTGGGGTCGTCGTATACCAGTAGCTCCGCAGCTCGTCCGCCCAGCAACATTGTGATCTGGTCTCGGAGCTCGCTTCGGCGCACCAAGAATCGGTCTTCGATTGGCAACGTCAACGTGAACCCAAGGGCGGTGCCACGAGGAATGATCGACACCTTGTGAACAGGGTCAGTGTTGGGCAGAACGTGGGCCACCACTGCATGGCCAGCTTCGTGGTAGGCGATGATCTGGCGTTCATGTTCAGCGATCAAACGCGTCCGACGCTCCGGGCCCGCCATCACTCGATCGATCGCCTCCTCCATTTGTACGAACCCAATGGTCGAGAACCCTCGACGAGCGCTCAGTAAGGCGGCCTCATTGACCACATTGGCAAGATCGGCGCCGGTAAATCCAGGGGTACGACGAGCGACAACATCAAGATCGACTCCTACGGCCAAAGGCTTCCCCGCGGTGTGCACCCCCAAAATCTGTCTGCGACCGGCCAAATCGGGACGATCCACAGCAACCTGGCGGTCGAATCGCCCCGGGCGCAACAGCGCAGGGTCCAAAATATCGGGCCGGTTCGTTGCTGCGATCATGATGACCCCGACGTGAGCATCGAATCCGTCCATCTCGACGAGCATCTGATTCAACGTCTGTTCGCGTTCGTCGTGCCCGCCGCCAACGCCCGCACCTCGATGTCGTCCGACGGCGTCGATTTCATCGATGAAAATAATCGCAGGGGCCGAAGCCTTTGCTTGCGCAAACAGATCTCGAACCCGAGCGGCCCCGACGCCCACAAACATCTCCACAAAATTTGAGCCGGAAAGGGAAAAGAACGGCACGCCGGCTTCACCAGCTACTGCACGAGCAAGCAACGTTTTGCCAGTGCCCGGAGGGCCATACAGCAAGACACCTTTCGGTATACGGGCGCCGACCGCTTCGAAACGTTTGGGATTGGTCAGAAACTCCTTGATTTCATTGAGTTCTTCAACGGCTTCGTCGAGGCCAGCCACATCTGCGAACTTGACCGTTGGATTGTCTTTATCGAACAGCTTTGGTTTTGCACGCCCGAAGCCGCCTCCCATGCGCCCACTGAGTTGCCGGAAAAT
>SXHN01000060.1 GCA_005773635.1 Actinomycetota bacterium | reverse complement strand
TGTTTCGAAGGTGGCCCCGAGGGCAACATCACTGGTGATTGGCCGTGTGCGCCTGGATTCGAAGCGGTGCCGTCGCACCGTGGCTATCGAGTGATGGCCGATCTTCTCGCGTCGCAGGGCCACATGGTGGTTTCGATTGCTGCCAATGGAATCAATGGGCAGGACTACGCAGCGTACGACGGCGGCGCGGCTGCTCGCTCCGCGTTGATTCGGCATCATTTGCGTGTGTGGGCGACGTGGAATCGCGAAGGTGGTAGCCCGTTTGGCACAGAGCTGCGCAACCGCGTTGACATGAGCCAGGTTGTGTTGGTCGGCCACAGCCGTGGTGGTGAAGGTGTTGCGCGAGCGGCTATTGACAGCAATCGAAGTGACCCTTGGAGAATTCGCGGCATTGTCCCGATTGGCCCGACGGCATTCGGTGCGCAGGTTCCCGCGTACATGCACACGGCGGTATTGCTTCCCTACTGCGACGGCGATGTCTCAGATTTGCAAGGCCAAATCTACGTCGACGGATCCCGTGACGCACTCGGCGGCCGCGACCCGGCGCTGCGATCTGCGGTCATGGTTATGGGCGCAAATCATAATTTCTTCAATAGCGAGTGGACTCCGGGTTTGGCCAAGGCCCCTGCTGAGGACGACTGGATGTATTACGGCAGCGATGAGGACCCGACATGCGGCGGGCGCGGTGGCAATCGTCTATCGCCGCAAGCACAACAATCCGTCGGCGCGACCTATGCCGCCGCGCTTGTGCGCTTTACTATCGATGGTGAGCGCTCCATGCTCGACTATCTGGATGGAGCGAAGCCTGCGCCGCCATCTGCGCTCGGGGCTGTGGTTACGACCGCTGCGCTCGGTATGGACAGGGTTGCGTTGTTTCAGCCTGGCAAGCTTGGATCATTTCGCGCTTCGGGTGAGATACGAGCCCGATTGTGTGACGGTTACAGCCTCACGGGCGGGCGCACCTGTGTGGCGTCGCGACCCTTTACGCGTGCCGTGCACCCGCACTGGTTGGAGTCGTTCACAGCACCCGAGCTCGCATCGCCCCAAGCCCTTGCCTTGGAATTGCATTCACGCGGAACGGTGAGGTTTCCATTGGTAGGCACTTCGAACCTTCGTGGTCGCAGTGTCGACTTCCGCATCGCGATCGATCCGGTATCGGGCCCGGCTCGATTCGCGGTGCGGTTCATCGACGCCCAGGGACGCGTCGCGGTTGGCACTAGCGATTCCGTATTGGAGCCGTTGCCGGGGCGCGATCGGGTCGGCAAAGTTTGGGCACAGCGCTTGCGCGCCCGGGTGCCGTCATCGGGTGCCTTTGACGCGAGTCGAGTGGTGGCGGTCGAACTCGTTGGTGACGGTCGTTCGGCCCGCGCGTATGTGTTGGACGTGATGTCTCGGGGCCGTCGGGATATCGCGATGCCCGAAGAAGTGGTGCCGCGCGTCAACGTGGCGACCCTACGGGTTGACGAGGGCGACAGCCCGGGGCAGACCTACAACGTTCCTATTACCGTTGACGGTGCGGTGACCCGCGACGGGTCGGTTTGGGTGACGGTCGTGGGTATTGAGGGATACCGGTCGTATTCCTTGCCGGTGACGCCAGGAGCCACGCGCTTCGACATTCCAGTCACCTTTGATGGTGATGATGTGCCCTTCGGCGACCGTTTCATAGGCGTCTCGGTGGTTGCAGAATCCAATGTCGTGACCGGTGCGTATCTCGGTGGCCTCTTTGTGATTGACGACGAACATTGGCCGACAGTCACCGTCGACGCGGCTCATGTGATCGGCACTGAAGCCACCGGTTTGCGGTGGACTCTGCACTTCGATGCACCGATGCAAGTTGATCAACAGCTGTATCTGTCGTTCATGACTCCGGCCCATGGACGTGAAATTGATTCCGATGACGTTAACGATGACACGTGGGCGCACTGGACGTACTCCGAACGGCCGACGCCCGCGCAGACCCCATCTGATTCGTTTGGAGCTATCTTCGTCGAAGTGCCCGCCGGAGCAACCTCGGCAACGATCGACATTGGGGTTCTGTCGGATGGTGTGGCTGAAGGCGATGAGCATGTGGCGTTGTTGATGTACTACCTCGACGGCACGATGCTGTCGCTCTCGGGCGTAATCTCTGACAGCTGAAATACAGGTGTTGTGGCGCTACCGTGGAGTCTGTGCCGAAGGATGTAACTGATCAACTCAGCGCGAACATCGGCGTCCGCATCGTTGATGCTGGTTTGGAATTCCGCGATGGCGAGCGATCGACGGTCTTACATCCGCTGTGGTTGCGGGAACGAAGCCGCGAGGCTGGCGATGTGGACGCACGAACGTCGCAGCGTCTGTACCCGCCGCAAGCAATTGACCTTGCCCTTGCTGTTGTCTCAGTCCATCTTGAGGGCGACGCGCTCGCGATTGGCTTTTCTGATGGTTCTGCATCCAATTTGAGCGTCAACGCGCTCTGCGTTGATGTTGGGTGGGCCACACACGTTGAGAAGCCCCCATCGCCTCGACTTTGGGATGAGACGCCGAATCCATGGCCGACATCACACTGGGATTCACTGGCAACAGGAAACACCGCGGCGCACCTCGACGCGATACGAGCAATATTTGAACAAGGCTTCGTTGTTGTGCGCGGCGTACCGTGCGTGGAAGGCAGCGTCGATGCTGCCGCCGCGTTCTTTGGGCGCATCTCTCCAACGACCTTCGGTGGCGTCTTTGATGTTGTGAGCGAACCCAACGCAGTTGATCTTGCCTATACATCGGTAGCGCTCGCTGCTCATTCCGATATGCCGTATCGCCGGCCGGTACCAGGTTTGCAATTGTTGCACGCGTTGGCCAATGAGTCGCCGGGCGGTGACTCCACGTTGGTCGACGGTTTTGCCGCGGCAGCGGCGCTGCGGTTGGCGGATCCCGTTGGTTTCGAAACTCTGTGCACGCTCGGCATCGATTTCCGATACGACATCGGTACTGATGCGATGACGAACACGGTGCCGATCATCGAGTGTGATTTTCGAGGCGAAATTCGCTGCGTGCGGTTTTCTCCCCGGATCGACTATGCACCGAATGCGTCGCGATCCACGCTTGATCACTACTACCGAGCACGTCGATGGTTAGCCGATCGCCTGAATGACCCAATGCACATTGCAACATTTCGCCTTATGGCCGGAGACATGATGGTGTTCGACAACCATCGCATTCTGCATGGGCGAACAGCGTTCGACTCCACGCGCGGCGTACGACACCTGCAAGGTTGTTATGTGGACCATGACGGTATTCACACGCAATGGCAACTCTTGAACCGCCGACTCAACGTTGATGAGACGCTATGAGCCAGCGCTCGAAATGCGGTGATGACCATCCGGCGACGGTGTCGTTCACGGCGATGGAAAATGGCACGGCGGCCGACTATCAGCTACTCGAACGGTATGAAGCTGGTTACGCGGCAGCGTTGCCCGGCCGCGTAGTAGCGGCGCTCGAGCGATTGACTGATTCGTTGGCGGGCTATCAAGTGACCCGGCTAGAACACTCGCTGCAAACTGCCGCACGAGCGCGGCTTGATGGTGCCGACAGCGATTGGATTGTTGCTGCTCTCGTGCACGATCTCGGTGATGAACTGGCGCCCTATAACCACGGAGAAGTTGGCGCCGCGATTCTGGCCCCCTACGTGCGCGCCGAAGTCGTTTGGGTCGTGCGGCATCACGGACTGTTTCAGAACTATTACTACGCGCATCATCTTGGAGGCGAACAACACGCCCGCGATCGGTTTCGCGAACATCCCCATTACCAATCGTGCGTCGACTTTTGCGCTCGATGGGACCAGCCCTCGTTCGACCCGGCAGGACCGATGGATCAGCTCGCGAGCTTTGTTGATGACCTGGACGAAGTATTCACCCGAAACGCGTGGTCGCAACTCGATGCAGATTCAGACCCATAACTATCGACACGACGGTACGAGTGCCGTAACCTGAACGGTGAGTCAGACAACTTTCGCTGGAAGGCATCGTCATGCAATGGGAAGTATTCATCACATGCGCAGTTACGGGCGCAGGTGCTACCCCCGACAAGAGTCCGCACGTTCCCGTAACTCCGGAAGAAATCGCTACGTCGGCGCTTGATGCCGCACGAGCGGGCGCGGCCATCGTGCACATTCACGTTCGGGACCCGAAATCGGGTGTGGGATCGCGCGACGTGAGTTTGTATGAAGAGGTGGCCGATCGCATTCGCAGCAGCGACGTAGATGTGATACTCAACCTGACCGCAGGCATGGGCGGTGACCTTGTGCTTGGTGGTGACGAAGCCGTGTTGCCGCCGAATCCCACTGGCACGGACATGGTGGGTGCCACTGAGCGCCTCGCACACGTGCGGTCGGTGATGCCGGAGATCTGCACGCTGGATTGCGGGACTATGAACTTCGCGTCGGGCGGCGACTACATCATGGTCAATACGCCGGGCGTGTTGCGGTCGATGGCGAAGCAGGTGCAAGCGTTGGGTGTGCGACCGGAACTTGAAGTATTTGATACCGGGCATCTGGTGCAGGTACACGAAATGATTCGCGATGGCATTCTCGACGACCCGGTCATGATTCAGCTATGTATGGGCATCGCCTACGGCGCACCCGACGATCCGACAACTCTGTTGGCGTTGGTAAACAACTTGCCGAAGGGTGCAGTATTTTCGGCGTTTTCTATATCGCGCATGCAACTACCGTTTGTTGCGATGGCCGCATTGGCCGGAGGCAACGTGCGAGTCGGGTTGGAAGACAATCTCTACGCGGGCCCCGGACAACTGGCGACAAACGCCGACCTTGTGGCACGCGCTCGCACGATTCTTGAATCGATGAATGTGCGCGTAATCGGCCCGCAAGAAGCGCGTGATCGTCTCAAACTCACGAAGCACGGTTGAACGCGATGGCGATTGAGTCCGTTGTGCACAAGGTGGGGCTCCTCGGCGGCGGAGTGATAGGCGGGGGTTGGGCGGCGCGATTCGCGTTGAATGGCATCGATGTCCAAATCTTCGACCCTGATCCGCAGGCTCAGCGGAAACTCGACGACGTGCTCGCCAACGCGCGGCGCGCGGTGCGCAAACTTGTGATGCCCGCGCTGCCGCCCGAAGGGACTGTGACGTTCGTAGCGACGCCGGAGTTGGCTGCGACCGGCACTGATTTCGTGCAAGAAAGCGCACCGGAACGGCTGGAACTCAAAGTTGAGCTGTTGCGCCGCGCCAGCACTGCAGCCGGTGCAGATGTTGTGATCGCATCGAGTACGTCGGGGCTGTTGCCGAGCCGGCTGCAAGCGGAGATGAACCATCCGAATCGTTTGGTGGTTGGGCATCCGTTTAACCCTGTGTATCTGTTGCCGCTTGTCGAGGTATGTGGTGGCTCGCAGACCTCCGAAGCCGCACTCGACCGTGCTGGGGTGATTTATGAGTCGCTCGGTATGAGGGCCTTGCGTATCACCAAAGAGATCGACGGCTTTGTCGCAGACCGATTGCTTGAAGCGTTGTGGCGTGAGGCGCTGTGGTTGGTAAACGATGGAGTTGCCACGGTCTCAGAGATCGACGATGCGATTCGCTTTGGCGCCGGTTTGCGGTGGAGTTTCATGGGCACATTTCTCACCTATCGCATTGCCGGCGGTGAGTCGGGAATGCGGCACTTCATGGAACAATTCGGCCCCGCGTTGCAATGGCCATGGTCGAAGCTCACCGACGTGCCCGAGCTCACCGACGAGCTAGTCGACCGTCTGGTCGCGCAAAGCGACGATCAAGCGAATGGAGCCACTATTCGCGAGCTGGAGGCGCTACGCGATGATTGCCTGATTGCAGTCATTCAAGGGTTGCGAACTGTTGGCTATGGCGCAGGGGAGGTACTAGATCGATACGAACAGCAGTTGTTCGACCGCACTGAGATTGATAGTGCTGCAATCGACATTGCCCAACCTATCCGTATCTACGAGCGGTCCGTCCCGACGGAATGGGTCGATTACAACGGCCATATGAATGACAGTCGTTACTTGCAGTTGTCGAGTGAAGCTGGCGATCGATTCTTGCGCTTCATTGGCATGGATGGGGCCTACCTCGCCTCGCAACGCAGCTTTTTTACTGTAGAAAGCCACGTCCATTACATAGCGCAGTGTCGTGCCGGTGATCGCCTGTACGTGACCGTCCAGCTCCTGGCGCACGATTCCAAACGCCTGCGATTTATGACAATCATGTGCCGGGGCGATGATGACACGGTGGTCGCGTCTGCGGAACACATGATGTTGCACATCGATACGAGCATTGATCGAGTGAGTGCGACCGACCCTGTCATCATTGCCAAACTCGATGAGATCGCCGTGTTCCACCGCGCGCTTGAACCGCCGAAGCAGACTGGTCATGGGCTTGGACCACTGCCTTGATGTTGCGGCCGGTGTTGCAACGGCTCGACCTACAGCGACCTTGTACTGAAGTTGGGGCCGAGCAGACGGGAAGCCTCACTCAGCCACACTCGTTCCACACGCGCTCGCGTTACGCCCTTGGCTTTCACTGCTAACAGGGGAGCGAATCCATCAAGCAACCCTGCGAGAATGAACATGATGTCGTCGGCATTGCCGGCAATGAACTCCCCCGACTCTTGACCTTCGTTAATCACCTTGCGCAACGCGGCGCGCCAACGACGATCTAGCCGATTGCGGGTCGCAGCGGCCGACTCGTCTCGGAGCGCTAGCACGCAGAGCTCCATCCAGAGCGCCCAGTGGTAGTGACGAACCATTGCCTTGAACAGGAATCGCAAGCGATCAGATGATGAACTTTGTCGATCGGCTCGCGCAGTGTGTTTGTCGTGGAACTCAATTTCGTGTTGCAGCAGGGCATGGTTGAGGAGTTCCTCTTTGCCGCTGAACCAGTACAAGATGGCCGCGGGGCTGGTTCCTGCGGCTTCGGCGATGTCGGCCACGCGTGCATTGGCATAACCCCGGTCGTTCATCACATCGATGGCCGCAGTCACGATCTGCGCTTTTCGAACGTGGTCAAGCCGGGGGCGCGCCATTGGGGCCTTTCACTTCTGGGCAATCCTGAATGTATATTTAGTTTATGCAATTGCACGGCGTACGTCGATGGTCACCTGGCGAAATTGTGCCCGCACCACTCGACCTATATCGCACGGTTGTTGCGGCTGAATGGGTTGATTACAACCGACATATGACCGAAGCGGCGTATCTGACGGCGGCGGGGTGGGCGACCGACGTTCTGTTTCAATACATCGGCGACGATGACGCCTACCGAGCCGCAGGTCACAGTTTCTATACCGTTGAGACTCATATTCACTACCTCCGTGAAGCGTCGGAGGGTGAACCCCTAAGGATCACAACCCAGCTTCTCGGTCTCGATACGAAACGAGTTCACCTTCACCACGAAATTCTGCATGGGGCATCGGGTGCGTTGTTGTGCGCGGTCGAACAGATGCTTGTGCATGTGAATATGAGTGCCGGGCGTAGCACTGCGATTCTGCCGGATGTGTTTGCTGCCCTGAGTGCGATGATGGCCGCGCATGGCTCGCTAGCAGTTCCGCAACAAGTCGGCAATGTGATGTCGATTCGATCGAAATCACGCGCTTCACAACCGGCAGACTAAGTAGGAGTTTCGGTATGCAGTTCGCTTTGAGCGATGAACAACAGCTGATTGTGCAGACTGTGAGGTCGTTTGCGGAACGTGAGCTCTTCCCCCACGAAGAGACGGTGGAACGTATTGGCGACGTACCGCCGGAGCTTGTCTCGCAAATCAAGCAGCGGGCACTTGCCGCGGGACTGTACGCCGCGAATATGCCCGCGGCGCTGGGCGGCGGTGGTCTGGACTCCTTTGATGTCACGCTGGTGGATCGAGAACTCGGAGCAGCTTCGTATGCGTTGCAGTACATCGTGGCTCGGCCGTCGAATATTTTGCGTGCGTGCGTCGGTGACCAGATCGACGAGTACCTGATACCCACAATTCGCGGTGAACGCGTCGATTGCATGGCAATGAGCGAGCCGGACGCAGGCAGCGACGTGCGAGGAATGAAGTGTTCCGCAGCGCGCGATGGTGATGACTACGTCATCAACGGTACGAAGCATTTCATCAGTCATGCTGATTTGGCCGACTATGTGATTTTGTTCGCGGCAAGCGGCGAGGAGGAGACGAGCCGAGGCCCAAAGAAGCTCATTACAGGGTTTCTTGTCGATTTCGACACCCCAGGTTGCAACGTGGTGGAGGGATATCGCTGTGTTTCGAATCGCGGCTACCACAACCTCATCATCAACTTCGACGACTGCCGCGTACCCGCTGGGAACGTCCTTGGTGAGGAGCATCGAGGGTTTGATGCTGCGAATCAATGGCTGGGATCGACGCGGTTGCAGGTTGCCGCAGTGTGTGTTGGTCGTGCTCGCCGTGCTCTCGGCATTGCTGCGCAATGGGCCGCGACTCGCCAACAATTCGGACAACAGATTGGTAAATATCAAGGCGTGTCGTTCAAGCTTGCTGACATGCAAATGCAGCTCGATGCCGCGGAACTCCTGACGTTTCGTGCTGCGTGGAACGACGTCCAAGGCGTGGCTACCGATCCGGAGATCGCGATGGCGAAAGTGTTTGCGAGCGAGATGTGCCAATTCGTAACTGATGAAGCAATCCAGATTCTTGGCGGCATGGGGCTGATGGATGAGTTGCCGCTTGAACGGATGTGGCGCGACACGCGGGTGGACCGTATCTGGGATGGCACCTCTGAGATCCAGCGTCACATCATCTCGCGAGCGATGCTGCGACCACTCGGTGGTTGACCTATGAGCAGGTTGTCTCGCCTACTTGCGCCGAATTCGATAGTTGTTCTTGGTGGGGCGCCGGCCGAGCGCGTTGTAGCGCAATGCTTGAAGCTTGGATTTCCCGGTGACATTTGGCCAGTGCATCCTCGTCGGACCGAGATGTCGGGCCTTACTTGTTTTAGGTCGCTTGATGATCTTCCTGGCGTGCCCGATGGTGCCTTCGTCGGGGTCAATCGCAACTCGACAATCGACGCGGTCGCGGCTTTGAGTTCCATCGGCGCAGGCGGAGCGGTGTGCTATGGATCAGGTTTCGGTGAGGCGGGTGCTCACGGTTTACAACAGGATCTGCTGAATGCCGCGGGCTCGATGCCGATATTCGGACCGAACTGTTACGGATTCGTCAATACCTTCGACCGAGTCGCGCTATGGCCGGACGAACACGGTTGCGGCATGCATGACCGTGGCGTTGCGATCGTGTCTCAAAGTGGCAATGTCGCGGTCAACCTCACCTTTCAGCAGAGATCGTTGCGGCTTGGCACGATGATCACCGTTGGAAACCAAGCCCAGCTCGGAATGGAAGACTGCATCGATGCGCTGCTGGACGACAAACGCATCACGACAAT
>SXHN01000008.1 GCA_005773635.1 Actinomycetota bacterium | reverse complement strand
GTGGCAGTGCCCGGCGGAAGCATTGGGTGTATACCAAGTTCGTCAAGTCGCTCTGGCGCGCACGGCATACACACCAGCCCGCGCGCCCACCTGAGCATGAAGTTGATGGCTTCAGGCGTCACCCACTCGGCAGCCATCGTGAGATCACCTTCGTTTTCGCGATCTTCATCGTCTACGACCAGCACCATTTCACCGCGTCGTATACGGCGTAGCGCTTCGTCGATAGAGGCAAGAGTCATGTGAGTTCTCCAATCATTTGGAACATTGCAGTGAACGAATAGCGGCATCCGCGTTGCGAGCACTGAGATTCCAGTGCAACCAATCAGGATTTGAATATGGCCGTAGACAGAGCTGACGCAAGAGATCTTCTCGTTCTGGCTCCGACAACGATTTGAGGCCACCGACGGCCGCGGGAATTGCGTCATCACTGAGACGAGCGAGATAGCTGTCGTCAAACGCCCGATTGGTTGTTGGCGCCCGCTGCACGTTGCGGCGCGTGACAAAGTCATCAGGGTTCATGAGGTTGATAAGTAGCAACGCCAGGCACGCGACGACCGCAGCTGCCGACGGGAACCAGTTTCCAGCGCCGAGGCGAGTGGTGCACGACAATGCGAGCAACACAACCAATACGCCAATACCGACCGCCGAGATGTGGACTACGAGTCGCAACGACGTCCAACCAAACTCGCGTTCGTACAGCGACAGTCTTTGGATCGAGACCACGACGATCGCAAGCGTCAACCCCAACAACACAAGGACGAGCCGACGAAACCATCGCGTTGATTCAGGGTCGTCGTGTTGCAATTCGGCGCGCACGATCATGACTATCGAAATCGTGATTCCCGCGACCGCGAGCAATTGAAAAAACCCAGTACGTGCGTATTCTGCGTAGGTCAAGCCTTGAGTGTTGAGCACATGATCGCCTGCCGAAGACATCGCCAACAACTGAGCCACCGCCCACAGACCAAACAACCCATCGAGGAGTCCGAGCACCATCATCATCTCGACGCGACGCAGTGTCCGATGACCTTGAGCGGCCTTAGGTTCCTGTGCTGCTGATGCGACCCTGAGCAGCGTTGCCATCGCTAAGCAACCCATCGTGAACCCGAAGAGATGGAACAGCGTCATTGATCCATCGATATTGACGTCGAAGAACGACGCAAATACCGCATCCGCGCTCGCAAGCAATGCCCCAAGTATCAGCAGAAGCGGCAGCGCAAGCATGAAGCCTCGAAGAATCGGCGTAATCGCGCCGCGCCGCGGCGCCTTGACTCCCGAGAACAAAAACGCGCCGCTGCGAACGCCGTGGGAAACAACCGCGCATGAACGTCGAAGGAACTCCGGGATCGAAGTCGTCCACGGCGCAGCGGAGCACGAAAACGACGACCCGGCAAGCAACAGCGCCGAGGCAACAATCATGTCCAAGGCGATAAGCCATGCAGACGTCCGCAGTACCGACCACACACTGAATGCCAGCGAACTCAAGACCAACAATTTCGAGATGGCATTCTCAAGCCGCCCAGACCGGAGCAGCTGCGCGGCCACTATCGACAGCGTCGCGAAGCACGACAACGTGGCCAAACCCGTATGCAGAACAATGTCGGTCAACACGCCGACCAACACGATCGAAACAACCATTTTTGGTGTCGCCGGTGCCCGAATCGCCCAGGTATTCGGAATACTTGCCAAGGGCAAGCTTGGCGACGGGGTTGCCCGGTCTGGCGTCACAGTTCCACGTTCGGTCATGACCCGACTCCTGGCAGGGTGACCACCATGCGACAGCCATGCGGCAAGCGAGCCTCAGGACGAATGCTGCCACCGTGGAGATCCACGATCCAGCGGGCGATGGAAAGCCCGAGGCCTGCGCCTCCGTCTCGCGAAGACCGAGCAGAATCCGAACGGTAGAAGCGCTCAAATACAAGATCAGTCTCGCCCACAGCAATACCGGGACCGTCGTCGGCTACTTCAATACACACCGCACCCCCCACCCGTCTTGCCCCGACTGCAATTGTGCTGCCCGCGGGTGAGTAGCGCTGCGCGTTCTCCACCAGGTTGGCGACAACCTGGTGCAACCGCTCCGCGTCACCGTCGACCGTGAGGTCGCGAGGTTCAACCGCAACTTCGATATGTGTCGACGCAACCCCTAGCTGCGACTCGCGTGCCGCCAATTCCAACATTGGCCGTAGCTCGAATTCACGCCGGTCGAGTGGCACCGTCCCAGCTTCGAGGCGCGATAGGTCCAGCAGCTGCTTCACGAGGCGCCCGAGTCGTTCGGTTTGCGACAACATGACCGCAACAGTTTCGGCGTCTGCTTGTTCAATACCGTCCGCAATATTTTCAAGCTTGGCTTGTAACGACGTCAGCGGTGTGCGCAGCTCATGGCTGACATTTGCGACAAGGTCGCGCCGAACGCGGTCGGTTTGCGCAAGCTCGGCCGCCATCGAATTGAAACTTGATGCCAGCCGTCCGATCTCGTCTCGCGACGTGGCGACAACGCGGGTCTCAAACTCGCCGCGGGCAATCGCCTCTGAGGCCGCTGTGATATCGCGAAGGGGCTCCAGGGTTCCGCGCGACATCACCCAAACGACAAGCAACGCGGTACCCGCAGCCAAGAGACCGCAAACTCCTGGCCACCATTTGAGCGCCTTGAGGGTGAGATAAAACGTTCCCACCGTCACCGCCACGGCCGCCACGATGATCGCGGAAAGCCGAAGCTTCAACGTAGGAAGCGCGGCAAGCACGCTACGTTGGCTCACGGTGCTAACGAATCGTCGGCGGGCAACGAGTGCAGATCATGCACTACAAATTCTTGTCGAGCGAGATCGGCCTTCTCCGCGCCTTCAACATCGAAATCTGCGGGGTCGATCGCGTACCCGACGCCGTGCACGGTTCGCACAAGATCGGAGCCGAGCTTGCGCCGCACCGACCGCACATGAGAATCAACGGTGCGACCCCCAGCAGGAAAGTCGTAGCCCCAAACCTGTGCGAGCAATTCCTCACGGGTGGCCACACGACCGGGTCTGCGACCGAGGTACATCACCAGCTCGAATTCAGTAGGAGTGAGATGCACCACGTCGCCTTTATATGTGCACCGGCGAGTCGTGGGGTCGAGATCGAGTTCGCCAAGCAGCAAGACATCGTGCTCCGCAGGGATTGACTCTTGGGCCCGTTCCGACCGCCGGAGCAACGCGCCCACCCGTGCCACTAATTCTCGAGCGCTAAAGGGCTTGGTCATGTAGTCGTCAGCGCCGACACTGAGACCAATGACCATGTCGGCCTCCGAATCACGGGCGGTCAGCATCAGTACTGGCACCCAAACGTCGCGTTGAATCCGGCGACACACTTCGAGCCCATCGAACCCTGGCAACATGAGATCCAACACCACAAGGTCGGGGCGTTGGCGTTCCACCAATTCAACGCCGCTCGGGCCGTCGCATGCGATCTGAACGTCGTATCCCTCGCTGCGCAACCGGGCCGCAATGGCGTGTGCAATCGACTCTTCATCTTCGATCACAGCAACGCTGCGTGTTCGACCCGTCACGGAGCCAAGGTTAGAGATGCGATGTGGCGACCGCGGGGAGACCGTGTGGAGAAACCGTGCAGATTGCCGCGGAATCAGGAGTCGTGTTTGCGCCCAGGCCTACGGCCCGAGTCGTCAGATCCGGACTTCGCAGGGCCGGAGGGATTCGACACCTGCGTCGATGTGGTCGAATTTCCGGTTGTGACCTGCGGGGACGGCTGAGCCACAACTGATACTGGAGGCACTAACCGCCCAACTGGCGCATCGCGAGTCTGGCTCAGGATGCCAAAGTTGGCAGCAATCGCCGCGACTCCGCAGACAACAGCAACAGTCGCAACTCCGAGGGCGAGTGGTCGGCGCGAGGTACCCACACGCCCACGATATGGGAGCCAGGTGGCGAGGGTGCACCACTTTCATCCAGGAGTCGGTAAAGATTCCGTCTACGTGACGTGCGTACGCCGAGTCACGCGCGACGGTAGGTCAACCATGAATATCTTGCTCGTTGAAGACGACAACTCAATCGCCGAACCCCTCACGCTGGGCCTCGAACGCGACGGATTCTCCGTCACGCGCGCACGGTCTGGCGCCGAGGCGCTAGCCGTCGAGGATCCCGAGTTCGTGCTGCTCGATCTTGGCCTCCCCGACTGCGATGGATCTGACGTCTGCAAAGTACTGCGCTCCCGTGGCGATACGCCGATCATCGTGATTACAGCTCGAGCCGACGAGATAGACAGGGTCGTATTGCTAGAGCTTGGCGCCGACGATTACATGGTGAAGCCGTTCGGATTCCGAGAATTGCGGGCCCGCATCCGTGCAGTGCAACGCCGTTCTCAGCCCCGCACAGTCGAAACCGCCCCAGTCGGAACCGAAAGGCTCGAGATCGACCGTCGCACCCGGCGCGTCGTACTAGACGGCGTCGCAATGCAGTTGACGCCAAAAGAGTTTGATCTGCTCGCGTTTCTTGCAACCGATCCGGGAGCAGTGCACACCCGCAACGAAATACTCGAAGCGGTATGGGAAACCCATTGGTACGGACCAACGAAAACGCTCGACGTACATATCGCTTCGCTTCGCAAAAAACTCGACGATCCGCGCTGGATCGAGACCGTACGCGGCGTGGGATTTCGCCTGATCCAACCCGACTGATTCAGGCTGCTTCCATGTCACGTCGACTCCTCGTGAGCTACCTCACTATCACGGCATTCGTACTGTTGATTCTTGAGATTCCACTCGGCATCACGTACCAACGCAGTGAGCGAGCCCAACTCGTTGCCGGTCTCGAAAGCGACGCCCGCACGTTTGCTGGTCTTTCTCAAGACGTGCTCACGGGCGCCGAGTCGGGCGTAACTCTGGCAGTGTTGCAGGCGCGCGCGCTGCAATACAGCATCGAATCGAAGTCGCGCGTGTTGGTATTCGACGCGAACGGCAATCGTGTCGCCGACACCAGCGACGAGCAAGACACGAACTACCGAACCCCAGATCGACCTGAGGTGCTCGCCGTGCTCGACACTTCGGGGCCCCAGCGCGCCTCGATCGAACGGTATTCATCCGATCTCGACCAGACATTGATCTTCGTTGCAGTACCGGTCGTATCGGGTGATCGACTCCTTGGCGGGGTCCGGCTTTCGTACCCGGCCAAGAATCTTCAAGACCGAGTGCGCAACAACTGGCTCGCGCTTGGTCTCCTCAGCGCGGTTGTACTCGGCGCGGTAGCCGTCGTTGGCTCGCTCCTTGCCCGATCGATCACACAACCGCTGCGCAGCGTTGAGCGAGCGGCAGCCACACTCGCGGCTGGCAACTTACAAGCCCGAGCGCCCGAGGACGTTGGGCCACCTGAATCTCGTCGGCTTGCCAAGGAATTCAACGACATGGCCATGAGGCTCGGAGCGCTCATAGGAGCGCAGCGGTCGTTCGTAGCCGATGCATCCCACGAACTGCGCACACCGCTCACCGCGTTGCGGCTCCGCATCGAAAACCTGGAGTTTGCGCAGCCCGAAGACCTTCCCAACGAAGTCGATGTGCTGTCGCACGAGGTCAGCCGCCTAGCTCGACTCGTCGAAGGGCTGCTAGCGCTGGCGCGAGCAGAAGGACAACGACCCGAACGTGAAGTTGTCGATCTTGATTCCGAAGTAGAGCAACGGATCGAGGCTTGGGACGCATTCGCCGCGGAACACGAAGTCACCATGAGCCGTCCTGCCCTCACTGGTGTCCAAGTACTTGCGGTGCGCGGATCATTTTCCCAAATGCTCGACAACTTTCTCGCCAACGCACTCGAGGTCTCACCTCCCAACTCGACAATCGAAGTCTGGATTCGTACGAACCATCACACCGCAACGGTCCATGTCATCGATCAGGGCCCTGGCATGGGCGATCATGAGCGAGCCCGAGCATTCGATCGTTTCTGGCGAGCGCCGAGTTCGGCACCCGGAAGGGGATCTGGACTCGGGCTGGCGATCGTGCGCCAACTCGCCGAAGCGAGTGGAGGAAGTGCGCAACTCGCGGCGTCGACAGGCGGAGGAATCGACGCTTCGGTCACGCTACCGATGAGCGACAACCACCACACGAAGTAGCTATACGCACCATGTAGCCTCGCCGTCCATGGCTGCTCCCGCGAACGAATCGTTGAGCGCTGTGCTGCGCCAATGGCTCGGTGCAACTCCAACTGTCGACAATATCCAACGCGTCAGCGGCGGAGCATCCCGCGAGACATGGTTATTCGATGCGCACGTCGACGGCGTGACATACCCATTGGTGATGCGCCGAGATCCTGCCGCAAACAACAGCCAGACCGATCGCAGCACCGAATACCAACTGCTTGCAGCAGCCGCGGCCGCGGGCGTAGCGGTGCCGTCTGTGCGCGTGATGCTGGCGCCGGCCGATGGCCTCGGCGACGGATTCATTATGGACCGCGTGGAAGGCGAAACTATTCCTCGAAAGATCCTGCGCGACGACGTGTACTCCAACGCCCGCGCCACGCTCACCGCCCAATGCGCAACCTCGCTGGCCGCGATCCACTCGGTACCGCTTGCGAGCTTGCCAAAACTCGCCCATCAAGACGCTCGCATCCAAATCAAACAGTGGCAATCGTTCCTCGACGGCTTCGGGGAGCCGCACCCTGGCTTCGAACTCGGGTTGCGATGGATGAGCGAACGGATACCAGAAACAGTGGGCGACCCGAAGCTTGTGCACGGAGATTTTCGTAACGGCAATTTCATCGTCGGGCCCGACGGTTTACGTGCGGTGCTCGATTGGGAACTCGCGCACCTCGGCGATCCGATCGAGGATCTGGGGTGGCTGTGCGTGCGAGCTTGGCGTTTCGGTAACACCGACAAACCTGCAGGCGGATTTGGAAGCATCACCGAATTGCTCGATAATTACGAATCCGCCGGAGGACGACGGCCTAGCGATGACGAACTGCGGTTCTGGATTGCGCTGGGGACCGTGAAATGGGGCGGAATCTGCATGATGCAAGCATTCACACATCTCAACGGGATGGTGCGATCAGTTGAACTTGCGGCGATCGGTAGACGGGTTGCCGAAAACGAATGGGACTTGTTGAAAATCATCGACGGCGAATGTTGAGGTACTGATGCAAGACCGGCCAAATGCCCACGAACTCGTCGAGGCCGTGCGCGAGTTTTTGGAACGCGACGTCATGACGGCAACGAGCGGTCGCATTGCGTTTCACACTCGGGTCGCAGTGAACGTGTTGGCAATGGTGGAACGTGAATTGCAACTCGGAGCGCAACACGACGTCGATCAACGCGCTCGGCTTCAAGCGATCTTCAATCAAGATGGATCAACACGAGAATTGGAGATCAAGCTCGCAGCCGCAATTCGCAATGGCGAACTCAACACCGAACAACACGCAGCGGCAGTGGCCCACATCCGAGCCTCGGTCAAAGAAAAGCTCGAAGTTGCGAACCCGAAGTACCTGAATCAATAGCATCGCCAACATGCGCATCGCGACCTGGAACGTCAACTCGCTCAAAGCACGGCTCCCCCGCGTCGAAGAATTTCTTGGTTACGCGGATGTCGATGTGTTGTGTATTCAAGAAACGAAACTTGCTGACAAGGCGTTTCCATTTTTGACGTTCCAAGAACTTGGCTACGAGTCAGTGCACAACGGCCAAGGCCAGTGGAACGGCGTCGCGATTCTCAGCCGCGTGGGCATCAGCGACGTGCAATACGGTTTCGGTGCCAACATTGCCGACCCTTACGAGGGCGACGCTCGCTTGATATCGGCGAAATGCGGCGACATCACGGCGGTAAGTGTCTATGTACCAAATGGCCGCACCGTGCCCAGCGATCACTACGACCGCAAACTGGATTGGTTCGCAGCGCTCAACCTGTGGCTCAACGAGTACTTCACGCCCCAAGATGCACTCGCGGTGTTGGGCGATTACAACGTCGCGCCCGCGGACCGCGACGTGTGGAGCACGACCCATTTCGAAGGTTCAACCCATGTCACTGCAGCCGAACGGGCTGCGGTGCAAGCCCTCTGCGATTGGGGCATGGTCGACACATTCCGAGCAGTGCACCCCGACGAGGAGGGCCTGTACTCGTATTGGGATTACCGCGCAGGCGACTTTCACCAGCACCGTGGCATGCGCATCGATTTGGTGCTCGCAACGGCAGCGATTGCAGCAAAGGTCACCTACGCCGTCGTTGATCGCAACGCTCGCAAGGGCACATTGCCCTCCGATCACGCCCCTGTGATCGTCGACTTCACGACACCGTAAATTTCAAACGCGCGGGTTGGCGCACCGTCGGCAGTACCACATCGAGCGGAATCATGAGGTCTGCACCACGCTCTGCGGCGATACACAAGCGCATGACCTCGGCGCGATCGATTTCGGGCCCTACACCCGAGCGCCGCAGTGCCGCTCCAAGTGCACCATCGAGCAGCTTCTGCACGATCGCAGGTAGCGCTTCTGGATCCCGCACCATCCAAGAATGGCCTGCGCCCTCGACTGCAATGAATGTCGCGTTGGTCCGACGACTCGTGTCGTCAGCAGCACGCTTGGGCACTAACAAATCCTTCGTTGCATGCACAACAAACGTTGCGATCTTCGCCACACGGATCCGCTCGAGCGCCGCGACGCTCGACCCGGAGCGCAGCACTGCTGATCCAACATTGAGCCCGTTCCACGGTTCACGAAGCAGCGATGCAACAGACCCGCGAACGCGGCTCCCGATTTTCAAGGCCTGGCTCCGGTCCGCTAACGCCGGCAATGTCGACGCCACGTCGACAACCGCGATTGTTCCGTATGCCAACAGCGCGGGCGGGAACCAACGAAGCCATTTGCGCAACTCATCCCATGGCTGGCCCACAATCGGGTCGAGCAGTAACAACGCCAAGGCTCGCTTCGGCTTTGTCGCCGCAAGTTCCGCTGCGATACGCCCACCCAATGAATGCCCGACGAACACCGCCCTATGAATACCGAGGTGTTCGATTGTGGCGTCGATGACGTGCACGAACTCGTCCAACGCGGCGCTCATATGCAAACCATCGCTTTCTCCGTGGCCGGGGATATCGATGGCAAAGACTTTGAAGCCGAGGCCAACAAGGCGGCCCAACGTCTGCGCATAGAGCAGCGACTCCACACCGAATCCATGCACCATTACCAACGGCACTCCCCGCCCCGCAGTACTCACCCCAACAGCCTTGCCGTTGATGTCGAGCACGCGTCGCACAAGTTGCACTGGTTGCAACGATTGCGCGGCGTCTGCGCGGAACTCCATAGTTTCAGCATCGGCAGGCACAGGCGAAGCGACAAGGCGCATACGACCTTTTCGCGCAGAAGGTACCGATGTTGTAGTCACGCGTGCACTAGTCAAGCACTCACGGCGCAACGAAATCAGGATTTGGCTCCGCCCGGCTGGGTTTCGACGGCTTTGGCACCTGCGTCGTCACAGCCAACGCCGCGACGGCGAGCACGAGCGGCAAGCCAAATCCCCAGCCAAATCCATGGCGGTCAGCAATCGCGCCCACCAGATAGCCGCCTGCACCCTGGCCGATGTCCATAAACGCGACCAACGATCCCACGGCGGCTCCCCGCTGGGCATCATCGGCCCGATCCGCCAACCAGGCGGTCTGGGCCGGGAGTACCAGCGCCCAGCCACACGCCACGAACATGATGCCCACAACGGCAGGAGCGACCACACGGGCCTGCGTGAGCGTCGCGAATCCAACGATGAACGACGCGATTCCGGTGTACACGACAACCACCACACCTCGCTGGTCGGCCATCTTGCCCGACACCAAACGCACGAGCAACACCGTAATCGCAAATGCCGCGTACAGACCATCCGAGCTCGACAGCTTGAGTGTGCGGGCAAAGAGCGCGGACTGCGCGGTAATCGATGCATATCCAACGCCGAGAGCCAACATGGCAATCCCCGGCAGAATCGCCAGACGATGCACGATCGGGCTTCGCACTTGCGAATCGTCGGTGGCCGGCGATCGTGTCTCCGGCAACGACGCACATATGAGCGCACCCGCGAGCGTGGTAATCGACAACGTTGTCCAGGCAACACCGGGCCCGTAGTCGAGCAACAGCTCGCCGATGGTCGGCCCAATCGCGAACCCGAGATACAGCGCGAGTGACAGTCTCGCCACAGCCGACGCGCGCTTTTGCGGTGGCGTGAGATCGGTTGAAGCCGCGACTGCAGCAACGTAGAACCCTGCACCTACGGCACCTTGCGCGAATCTGATCGCGAGCAACACCGCGATGGAGTGCGCGAAGTGAAACGCGAGCATCAACGCCGCGAGTGCAAATGGCGGCACCACGAGAAACAGACGCCGACCGCGTCGATCGATTATCCGACCAACCAGCGGGCGAGTGAACACCGCAGCAACGAAGAAAATCGAGACGCTGAAACCTGACGTGCCGCGCGAGGCACCCAGCCATTCATGTGCGTATCTCGATGTCGCCGAGAACAACGCTCCGAAGCCGCCGTATACGAACACGGCACCGAGTTCCAACCGCCGAAGCGGTGGGATCCCGGTGCCTGATAATTGCACTACCTATACCGGCGGCGTGTCACAACCGAACACGCTGCACAACATGGTGAATTTATGCCTTGTTCTTGATCGCTTCGATAAGCGCGGGCACAACCTTGTTCACGTCACCGACGATGCCAAGATCAGCAATGCCGAAGATTGGAGCCTCACCGTCTTTGTTCACAGCAATGATGTTGTCGCTGTTTTTCATACCGACAAGATGCTGCGTCGCGCCCGAAATACCCAGCGCGATATACACCTTTGGCTTTACCGTCTTGCCTGTCTGGCCTACCTGCAACGCGTAGGGAACCCAGCCCGCGTCAACGATGGCCCGAGAAGCTCCGAAGGCACCCTTCAGCGCCTTGGCGAGCTCTTCGACAAGCGGTTTATAGGACTCGGAGGCACCAATGCCGCGGCCGCCCGAAACGACAACTGCCGCTTCTTCAAGCTTCGGACCGGTTTGTTCTTCTTCGAATCGTTCGAGCACCTTGGCTTCACCAGCACGTCCAGCGTCGAAACCATCGACGGTTACGACACTCGCCGCACCGCCACCTGATGGTTCAGCTGTGAACGACTTCGGGCGAATACCGATCAACGCAACCCCGCCGTCTGCGTATTTCGCGTCGACCATCACCATGCCGCCAAAGATCGCGGTGCCAAAGGTGAGACCATCGGCGGCCGTCAACGTGAAGCCGTTCGTGAGCACCGGACGGTCAAGTTTGACCGAAGTGCGCGCCATTGCATCGCGGCCGTCGTAGCTCTGGACGAACAAGACTGCATCGGGGCTGTGTTCATTGACTAATTGTGCGATACCGGCCGCCGCGACCTGGCCCGGCAGGCCCTCGCCCGGATTGATCACATAGAGCGTCGTCGCGCCGTATTCGCCGACCTGGGCGGCTACCGAGTCGCCCGAGGTACCTGCGTACACAGCCGACACCGTGGTGCCAATCTCTCGCGCCTTGGTGATGACTTCGAGGGTTGCAGTGGTGACCTTGTCGCCGTTGGCCTCCGCGTACACCCACACATTGTTGAGCGTCATGTTTGCAAATCTCCTAGATCACTTTGAGGTTTTCGAGGAATCCGACAACCTTTTCGAAGCCGGTTCCGTCGTCTTCGAACTTCTCGCCAGCTTGACGCGCGGGAGCGTTCTCAACATTGGTAATGGTCTGGCGAGCACCGGCCCAACCGACCTGTCCGTCGAGGCCAAGGTCTGCTGCGGTGCAGATATCGACTGGCTTATTCTTCGCGGCCATGATGCCTTTGAAGCTCGGGTAACGAGGCTCAACGACGCCAGCCGTCACGCTCACCAATGCGGGCAGCGAAGCCTGCACCGTGTCGTATCCAGCTTCGGTTTGACGTTGGATCGTCACCTTGCCGTCAGCAATATCGACCTTCTTGGCAAACGTCAGCGCGGGCCAACCCAAGAGTTCGGCAATCTGCGCAGGGACGGTCCCTGTGTATCCATCGCTGGACTCTGTCGCCGCCAATACCAGGTCGACTCCACCCGCGCGCTCTACCGCTTTAGCAAGCGCTTTCGCGGTGCCGAGTGCATCGGACCCGGCGCAGGCCGGATCGCTGACTAGCACGGCTTTTGCCGCACCCATGGCGAGTGCAGTACGCAAGCCCGCAGTTTCACCGTTTGCGGCCATCGAGATAAGGGTGACCTCTCCGCCACCAGCTGCGTCCACAAGCTGCAACGCCATCTCGACGCCGTAGCTGTCGGATTCGTCGAGAATCGGCTTGCCCTCACGCTTGAGCGTGTGGTCGGCGTTCAGCGCGCCGGGAACGGCTGGGTCGGGGATCTGCTTCACGCAGACAACGACATGCACGGTCACTCCTAGGGGTTTGAGTTACAGGGGTATGGCGAAATTGTGCCAACTCGAGAGCCCTGATCACGAACTCAAGCAATTTTGAACCCGACACTACGGCGCGCCGCTTCGAGGATGTGATGCCGTATTTGGTCTCGGATCTGCGATCAATCGGCTGCGGTTATCCGTCAGGTGGGATGAGTTGGCATTTGCCGTGTTCGTTGGTAGGGCTGAGGGCCTCGCGGTTGGACGACCCTCCATTCAAAAGGGTTTGTCGCCCACGACCGTTACGCGTTCCATGACCCGTCGTGCGGGTAGGAAGTCGTTGCTCACACAATGTTGGGTGGATCGGTTGTCCCAGAATGCGACGCTGCCGGGCTGCCAACGAAACCGACATTGCACATCAGGAATCTGCGCCGTGCGTTGCAGTTTGCGCAAAATCGGTCGGGCTTCATCAATGGGCATGCCTTTGATCCCAGTTGTGAAGCCGCCATTGACGTAAATGGTCTTGCGTCCGGTGTCGGGGTGGGTGCGAATCACCGGGTGTTCGGCCGTGGGGTGTTTCTCGCGCATTTTCGCTTGTTCGTCGGGTGGAAGATGGCGTCCGAAGTTGTACGTGAAGTCGTGTTCCGCGACCAGATCATCAACAACTGCTTTGAACGAATCGTCGAGCAGGTCATAGGCCGCGCCCATGTCGGCCCACAGTGTGTCGCCTCCGAGTGGGGGCATCTCAACGATGCGCAAGATAGACCCCATCGATGGTTCCGGTCGCCACGTCACGTCGCTATGCCAAAGCTCGGGGGCGCGCGACTTGCCGCCAGAGGGCAACACGAATACCTCGGGTTCCTGTTGGTCTTTTGGCGTGAGAGGATGCACTTCGAGATCACCGAATCGGCGCCCGAAAGCTACGTGGGAGTCGCGATCGAGATCGTGTTGATCACGAAAGAACACCACCTTCCACTGCAGCAATGCTGCACGGATCTCGGCGATCGTCGCCTCCGAAAGCTTCGCGGCGAGATCGACGCCGCCGATCTCGGCGCCGATCGTTGCGGTCATGGGTGCGATCGTCAAAGCCATCGCACAACAATAGGCGCAACAACCGCCCCGAGTGCCAGACACCAGTCACCTGCCGCTGCGGACGATCAACGGCGCGGCGGCCCTCTGCATCATCTGGGCGATCGTCGCAACAATGACGGCCTGTGCGTGGTTTGAGCGCAAAGAGATCCGCTGAAGCCGAACGCCAGACGCCCGTCTCGATAGGTTCGCGGTTGCATGAGCCGATACGACGTCGCGATTGTGGGGTCCGGCCCTGCTGGCGCTGCCGCGGCAATCACTTCGGCTCAACGCAGTCTCAACGTCGTCGTCATCGATAAAGCGACGTTTCCTCGCGACAAGACATGTGGCGATGGCCTCACGACCAACGCGCTACGCCTCGCAGAACGGTTGGGCGTCACACGCTCAGCACTCGTCGGCGACGGCGGCTACATGAAGGTCAGCGACCTCGTCATCGTCGGGCCGAACGGTCGAGTAGTCAACATGACCCTCCCCTACGGCAACGGCGACTACGCGGCCGTCGTTTCGAGGCTCCGGTTTGACAACGAACTCGCCAACCTCGTGGCAAAGACTGGCTGCGACCGCGTCACTGCCGAAGTCGCTGACGTCACCCAGACCACGGACGGGTGCAAGCTGACGCTTTCCAACGAAACCGTCATCGATGCCACCCATGTGGTTGCGGCCGACGGGCATTGGTCGACCGTTCGCAGAGCTCTCTCACCCAACACGCCGCGCGACCTTGGCGAGTGGCATGCGGTGCGGCAGTATTTTTCGAACGC
>SXHN01000059.1 GCA_005773635.1 Actinomycetota bacterium | reverse complement strand
GGGTGGCAAGGTCGAAGGCGACGGACAAGCCCATTTGGCCGGCTGCAAGATTCGCTCGGTAGAACGCATTCGAGTCTTCGGCCGTAGAGAAGCCCGCGTACTGGCGAATCGTCCACGGTCGGTTGCTGTACATCGTGGCGCGCGGTCCCCTTGTAAAAGGAGTGACGCCTGGCAACTGCCGATCGATATCGAGGCCTTCGAGGTCCGCGGCGGTGTAGAGCGCCTTCACCGCTATGCCTTCAGGCGTTGTCCAAGTCAGTGATTCTGGATCTTTGCCGCCAAGTTCTTTCGCCGCGAGGGTGCGCCAGGCTTCGAGGGGTTCGTCAGTCATAGGCAGTAAGGCTACGAGCACTCTCGCCGCACATTCCAAAGCGCCAACTCTCATCTCGTTTTAAACAATATAAAACAACTTGACATGTATTTTTAGCTATGTCACAGTGCTTGACATGAGCGAGACGCTGCATGTGTGCCCCTGGCCTGACCGCGTGATCGACACCCTCGGCCACGACCCCCGAAGTTGGTACGCCGAGACGTTTTGGTTGCCGACCCTCGGCCCCACCTGTTTGTTGCTCATGCGGCGCTTCGCCGACGGGTTCGATCGCAATCCCGAAGGGTTCGTTGTCGCCAGTGCCGCAATTGCCGCGGCGCTCGGAGTGGGCGACAAGACCGCAGACACTGCGAGCGGCCAACTTCGCAAAGCGCTTCGGCGACTCGAACAGTTCAGCCTCTCTACAAAGCACCCCGCCGGTGCGCTTATGGTGCGACGCAACCTCGCGCCTATCCACCGCAAACACATCCGGCGCTTGCCGCCTGCAGTTCGGTCGCTGCACCATGAAATCTCCGAAGAGCAGCTGCTGCGCCCCCTCAACGACACCGCGATCGCACACGCCCGCCGCACCGCGCTCACATATATCGCCGAAGGTGAAAGCCCCGACTGCACTGAGCGAGCACTGCTGCGCATCGGCTACCCACCCGTCGTGACTCGCAGTGCAGTCGCCTGGGCAACCCAGCGCAACATCGAAGCCGCACGTTCCACCCAGGAACCGACCCCAGCGGCATAGTCCAGCTCACCTCAAGGCGCTCGACGCCCAAGAACTCGTTGCGCCGTAATCGGCTCCGCACCGCCCCTCCCGGCGCGACGATCAGGGCCGGACAGATCAACCCCTCTCCGATCTGTCCGGCCCGAAACTCACGATTGGCAATTCCCGACCTCTGAGGTAGGATTTAGCTATGGCAAGTTTCCGTGAGCTCCTCGCACAAACCAAAACTCAGATTCGAGAGATCGAACCCGCAGACGCCGAGCAGAAACTCAACTCCGCAACGCTGCTCGACGTCCGCGAACTCGACGAATACGAACAGGGCATGATCCCAGGGGCAGTGTTCATCCCCCGAGGTCATCTCGAAGCCCAAGTCGAGAACAAACTCCCCGACCGTGACGCCGAAATAGTCGTGTATTGCGCCGGTGGCGTGCGAAGCGCCTTCGCAACCAAAACTCTGCAAGACCTTGGCTATTCGAACGTCATTTCAATGGCTGGGGGCTTCGGCCGTTGGAAAAATGAAGGCCGCGCGTGGATCACGCCCGCCGTTCTCACCCCTGAACAACGCAATCGCTACCAACGCCACATTCTGTTACCCGAGGTCGGCGAAGCTGGCCAACAGAAGTTGCTCGAAGCTCGCGTCTTGATGTTGGGTGCAGGCGGTCTGGGGTCACCCGCGGCGTTGTACCTCGCAGCCGCGGGCGTCGGAACGCTCGGCATCGTCGACATGGATGTCGTCGACGCGTCGAATCTGCAACGCCAGATTCTGCACAACACCGATCGCATTGGCGACCGCAAAGTCGACAGCGCCAAAAAGACGCTCACCCAACTCAACCCCGACGTCAACGTGATCACCCACGATGTTCGATTCGGTGCCGACAACGTGCTCGACATCCTCAGCGATTACGACATTGTCATCGACGGCACCGACAACTTTCCCACTCGATATCTCCTCAACGACGCGTCGTTGTTGAAACGGATCCCAGTTGTGCACGGCTCGATTTTTCGTTTCGAGGGTCAGGTCACGGTGTTCGACCCGTACAACGGCCCGTGCTACCGGTGCTTGCTCCCCGAACCGCCGCCCCCCGAACTTGCGCCTTCGTGCGCAGAAGCTGGTGTGGTCGGCGTGCTGCCCGGCATCATCGGTTCGATTCAGGCCCTCGAAGCAATCAAGCTCATCTTGAACCTTGGCGACCCGCTTCGAGGCCGGCTGTTGGCCTATGACGCGCTCGACCAGAGCTTCCGCACCTTCAAAGTGCGGCGCGATCCTGCGTGCCCGTCCTGCAGTGACGGCTCAGAAATCGTGATCGCGGAATATGACCAATTCTGCATGCCCCACGCCACGCTCAAAGATGGCGGCACAACCGGTCACTGATTCATATTCATAATGTCCCGGTCGGCTTGTCCGATCGGGACACATGCAACGTTCTCGCGCCCGCTTCAACGTCGTGTTGGCGATCACCTTGCTTGGCACGACGGCCCTTTCAACCGCGAACGCTTCCAGGGCCGATGCCGCGGGCGGCTATGCCGCACCCATCGTCGTCGCTAAGGGATCAGCTCCAACGCTGCCAAAACTCAGTGGATCGCTGCACCAACCAGTCGTCGACATCGCGGCCGATCCCAGCGGCAGCGGATACTGGCTCGTCGCAAGTGATGGCGGCGTGTTCAGCTTCGGCCACGCCAAGTTTCGCGGCTCGACTGGAGCCCTGCGCCTTGTGCGACCCATCGTGGCGATTGCGCCCACACCCACCGGACGGGGCTACTGGCTCGTTGCGAGCGATGGCGGCGTGTTTAGCTTCGGCGACGCGCACTTTCACGGTTCGCTCGGCAACCTCAGGCTGCACGCGCCAATTGTTGCTGCGGCCTCAGCACCGAACGGCAAGGGATATTGGCTCGTTGCGAGCGACGGCGGCGTCTTCGCATTCGGTAGCGCCCAATTCTTTGGTAGCGGAGCGGCTATCTGGAAGAACGGAACAGTCGTTGATATCGCGCCGACTGCCAATGGCGCTGGATACCAACTACTCGTCAGCGACGGCGCCGTAATGCCATTCGGCAATGCACCAGCGCTCGGGAATCCCACTTCTGGCGCACAGGCCGTTTCGATAGTTCGTTCGCCGCACGCGGGATACTGGATCGTTGGCCGTGACGGACGGGTCTTTGCGGTCAAAGGCGCCAAGAACGCTGGCGGAGCCAACGCCACTGCGGTTGACGCGCTCGGCCTAGCAAGCACCACTGGAGGCGGCGGCTATTGGGTCGCGACCACGCCGCCTGGGCCGCCCGCACCTGCGAATTCCGGGACTGGCCGTCGAATCGTTTATTCGATTAGTCAACAACGAGTGTGGACGGTTGAGTCCAACAACACCGTCTCACATTTTTGGAAAGTGTCCGGGCGCTTAGGCGCACCGTCGGTGGGGACCTATGCGATTCAGTCACGCTCGCCGATGTCATCGTCGGGCTCACTTGCCCTGCCGTATATGCAACGTTTCGTTCAGGCCCGCAGCGGGAAGTGGATCGGATTCCACGGCATCCCGTTGCGTCCCGACGGCACACCAATTCAAAGCGACGCGCAGCTCGGCACTGCACTCTCAGCGGGCTGCGTGCGGATGAATCAAACCGACGTCAAAACGCTGTGGGACTGGGCACCTCTCGGCACAACGGTCGTGGTGCTGCCGTAAGCGACGCGGTGAACCTCGCTACTTTTTCGGGAGCGTGATCGCGGCGAGGTCGATCTTCATCGGCACGCCAACGTTGGCAGGCTTTACGGGCGCGGTCAGGGCGTTCGGCATTTCTTCAAGCCGTTCGACCGCTGGAAGCTTGGCAAGCTTCCAGTCGACCTCGGGCGGGCCGTCGTCGGTGAACTGTTCGATGAACTTCGCGAGATCGGCCACATATACCCCGGGCGCGGAGCCACATGCAAGCAATTCTTGAATGTTCGCCGGATTGGTCTTTTCTACGATGTTGCCTTTGAAACAGTTCTTACCACCATCGTTGGGTTTTGTGATCTGCACGATTGCTGCAAGGTCCGCAACCCGCGAGTCGCTCACATCATTGTTCTGCACTGAGTTATTCGTTGCGTCGAAATCAACGGCCGTCTCGCTGTCGGGATCAAGAAACTTCTCAGGCAGAGGGATAGCCGCGATCCCGTATACGTCGTGGTCGAATACCAAGTTGCGCTCGACCACGTTGTCATTTCCACCCGCTAGCAAAATGCCATTTCCGAACGCCGTTGTCGCGATATCAATTGCGGACGTTCCCTTGTTGTTATTGCTGTAGACGCGGTTGCCCACGATGGTCGCAGCGCGCTGCGGGTACATCGTCTCGTTGGTGCCACTATTGGGCACAATCCCCACTCGGTTGAACCGCCAGGTGCTGTTCACAAGATACAGATCACCGCCCGCATTGGTGCCGGAAAAACCGAGGCCGTTCCACTCAGACACAAAGTCGGTGACCACGGCGTTGCACTTCGTGCATTGGCCGATATACAAGCCTGCGTCGCGCGAACCCGACGCGTACACATGATCAAACTGTCCATCGACAGAGTCGAAGGCGTATACGCCGTAATCGCCGCTGCGAACACTCGTCAGGTACGAACCTCGGTAGCCCTTCACTCCGGTCCAGAAAAAATTGTTGACCACGTAGTTCTGCGCGGTGATGTTCTCGATCGCCACACCATCGGCTTGCACCAAGAACCCATTCTTTTTGCTCTTATCAAACTTGCCGTCGAGAATCACATCGTTACGCGAGGTGCCGCGAATCACGATGTTTTCATGCCCTGGATTCACGAACACCGCCTCGTTGTAGACGCCCTTGTCGACCAAGACCATTGAGCCAGGAGCGGCGGCATCTACCGCGGCCTGAATGGTTTTGTATTCCTGAGGGACCCTCAACGTGCCTTGTTTCAGTTCGACGACCTTGCCGCCGAGTTCGTCATCAATTTTGGCCGCGCCGACCACGATCATGCCGACCATGCCATTGTCTTCGTTGCCGTGAAGAGAACAAAAAATGCGGTAAACACCCTCTTTTTCGAAAGTAAATTCATAGGAAGCGCCGACGTCGAGACTGTCGATACCGAATTGCGGTCCGAACGACTGAATCCGCAAGGCCTTGAGCACATTGTGAATGCTGTCGCCGCGGTTTTTGAATTCAACCGTTACTCCAGGATCAATTCGCAGGATCTGCGGGGCGAATGTGTTGTCATTCGCTTCCACCACAACTTTGGGATACGAATCGCCCTCTGCTTTGCCGCGCATGTCGGTCTCGGCGACACCTTTCCACCAGGAAGCAGGCGCTTTCACTTCAGCCTTGTCACTGCTACACGCAGTAACCGCGGTGGCCAGCGTCAATACCGCGACTACAACTCGGAGGGCACGTTTCATAGCTACTCAATTCGGGGTTGCGTTGGTACTCACGGACAGCTGCTCAAACTCGACTATCAGCGAGGTTTACGGAAGGTCTGCACCAATTCGACGAGGGTGCGCACACCGAAGCCAGTTCCACCTCGAGACAGGTAGGCGTCATCAGATTCGGCTCGCGACGGTCCGGCGATATCGAGGTGGGCCCACGGCACCTTGCCGACGAACTCCTTCAAAAAGAGCCCAGCAGTCAGTGCACCGCCGTATGACCCACCAACATTTTTCATATCAGCGATTTCGCTGTCGAGCATCTTGCGGTACTCGGGCGGAAGCGGCAACTTCCACAACGGTTCGCCACTACGTTCGGATGCGGCCTTGATTTGGTCAATCCAGGCATCGTTATTGCCCATCATGCCGGCGACCTTTGGCCCCAACGCCACCATGCAAGCGCCGGTCAGCGTGGCCAAGTTAATCATTGCGTCCGGAGCTTCGTCGCTGGCCAAACACAAGGCATCGGCCAAAATCAAGCGCCCCTCGGCATCAGTATTCATCACCTCGACGGTCTTGCCGTTGCGGTAGGTAATCACATCGCCGAGGCGATAGGCGTTGCCACCAATCATGTTTTCCACCAGCGGCACGTACCCGACGACTCGACTGTGCACACCCAATTCCGCCAACACCGACATCGTCGCGATCACCGCCGCGGCGCCGCTCATATCGGTCTTCATTTGTTCCATGCCGCTCGACGGCTTCAACGAATACCCACCGGAGTCGAACACCACGCCTTTGCCGATGAGTGCAACCGTGTGACGAGCATCGCGCGGCGCGTACTCAAGGCGCAAGAATCGCGGCGTGCGGCGCGATCCTTGACCCACAATAATCGTGCCGTTCAACTTGCGCTTCGCGAGCTCCGCGCCTTGCCACGCATCCACCTTGACGCTCTTGCCACGAAGCAACTTCGTTGCCGCGGTCACCATGTCGGCTGGGCTCTTTGCCGCCGCCGGTTCGTTGATCATGTCGCGGGCCCAACAGGTTGCGTTCGCAGCAATGACCGCGCCATCCACCGCCGTAGCAACACGCGCGCCACTGACACCGACGATTGCAACACTCGCCAATATCGAGCGCTTCTGTTCGCTTTTGTATTTGATGAACTGATAGTTCCCCAGCACGATGCCCTCGCCAATCGCTGCCATTGCGTCGGCGATGTCGACTGCCGCAGGAAGCGCGTCTGTTGCAGCAACCGCGACCGATTTCGCTTTCCGTGAACGTTGCGCAATGGCCGCACCCACCCGGCGCAGGCCATCAACGGTCAGTTCCGACGCCATTCCGGTTCCCACCAGCACCACAGATTTTGCACCAATGCCCGACGCGCCAACCACGAGGGTTTCACCGAGTTTGCCGCTAAAGGCATTCGCAGCCGCCGAACGGCTCAGCGTTCCATCAAGCAATCTGTCGATCGCTGTCGCGGCTGCGCTCAACTTCGCACCGCTCGCGGCGGTGACCGCCAAGAGATCGCAACGCTGCTTGTCGACGGCACCATTCGACAGCACAAACTTCACAGCCACAGAAACTCCTCAAAGCAATGGATCAACATTCCAGAAATTCGACCCGCGGCGTTCGACACAGGTTGTCGAACCCTTTGCGGAAGCCTATTGGTCGTGCACCCTCAGGGGCAGCGATACTCCCTCTTGCCACCGCGCTAGTACCCACAGCAGGTCCGCGAGGCGGTTGAGGTATTGCACTACCGAAGAATCCGAACCAAGCCAGCCTTCGCGTGCCGCGGCGACTGCATCACGTTCGGCCCGCCGCACAACTGTTCGCCCGAGATCAAGCATTGCCCCGACGGCATCTTCGCCAGGGAGTACAAACTCAGTTGGAGGCGTGAAGCGAGTGGTGATGTCGTCAATGATCGGCTCGAGGCTCAACACCATCTCCGCCGTGACCCGAGTTGTACCGTCGGAGAGCTTGGTTCGGTTCGCAGGGTCGGTTGCCAATTCAGCCCCGACGACGAATAGCTCACGCTGCAGCCGGATCAACAGATTGAACAGTTCGCTTCCCCGCTCGCACATCGATCGTGCAACACCGAGCACACTGACGGCCTCGTCCACGGTGCCGTACGCGCTGGGCCCGATGTCGCTTTTCCCTACCCGGCCCCCAAAGAACAGCCCCGTCGTACCGTCGTCGCCAGTTTTCGTATATACCTTCACCCTCGGAGTGTACGGCCGCCCTGACGAAAGGGAAATATTGGAAGGCCCCCAGTAGCCTGGGCACAATGTCACGATTTCTTGAAGCTCTCCGCGACCGCGTGTTGGTGTTTGACGGCGCGTTCGGCACTTGGATGCAAGACCAAAATCTCACTGCCGACGATTTCGGCGGCCTTGAGCTTGAGGGTTGCAACGAGATGCTCGTCTTGACGCGCCCGGACCTCGTAGCCGCCATGCATCGCGACTATTTCGCATCGGGCGTCGACGCCGTCGAGACGGCGACGTTTGGCGCTTTCCCACTGGTTCTGAACGAATACCAGATCCCAGAAAAGACGTTCGAGATCAATCAACGCGCGGCACAAATCGCCCGCGAGGTTGCCGACGAATTCGAAGTCGACGGTCGGCCCCGCTTCGTCATCGGCTCGATGGGTCCGGGAACCCGCCTTCCCTCGCTCGGCCATATCGAATATGCGGTCTTGCGCGACGACTATGAACTCCAAGTCGTTGGTCTACTCGCGGGTGGCGTCGACGTGCTGCTGATTGAAACGGTGCAAGATCTTCTCCAAGCGAAAGCCGCGATCAACGGCGCACGGCGAGCGATGGCGACCGCAGGAATCACTGTGCCGATCATGGTGCAAGTGACGATCGAGACCACTGGACGCATGCTCGTCGGTTCAGAAATTGGTGCCGCGGTCACTGCGCTAGAGGCCATGCAACCCGACATCATCGGGCTCAACTGTGCGACGGGCCCCAACGAGATGATCGAACATCTCCGCTACCTCGCGCAACACAGCCGGCTCATGCTGTCGTGCTTGCCCAACGCAGGGCTTCCATCCATCGTTGATGGCCATACTCACTACGACCTCACACCAGAGGGTCTTGCCGACGCTCATGAACGCTTCGTAGACGAATTCGGGCTCAACATCGTCGGTGGTTGCTGTGGCACTACGCCCGCGCACATGCGCGCGGTCGTTGATCGCCTCGGCACGATTGCAGGCCGAGCGCCAGTAGCTCGCACACCCGAATTCGAGCCGGGCTGTAGCTCGATTTACTCCCACGTTCCGTTTCATCAAGAGCTTGCGTACCTCGCCATCGGCGAACGCACCAACGCCAATGGTTCCCGGGCCTTTCGCGATGCAATGTTGGAAGGCGACTGGGACAGGTGCTTGCGAATCGCACGCGACCAGGTTGGGGAAGGCGCGCACGTGCTCGATGTGTGCGTCGACTACGTGGGTCGCGACGGCGCGATCGATATGAATGAAATCGCAGGGAGGTTCGCGACGCAAGCCAGCTTGCCGTTGGTCTTCGACTCCACTGAACCGCAGGTGCTCGAAGCCGGGTTGCAACACCACGGCGGCAAGGCCATCCTCAATTCTGCAAACCTCGAAGAAGGCGACGGCGAGGGCAAGCGGATGGATCGGGTGTTCAAACTCGCCCGTGAATACGGCGCGGCGGTTATTTGTCTCACCATCGATGAGGAAGGCCAAGCCCGCGATACCGATTGGAAACTACGAGTCGCCCATCGTCTACACGACCTCGCCGTAGATCGCTACGGCCTCGCAGCGACCGATCTCATCTTCGATCCCTTGACGTTTCCGTTGTCAACCGGCGACGACGATCTCCGCGGTGACGCAATGGCCACGATCGAAGCGATCCGTCGTATCAAAGCTGAGCTGCCAGGCGTGTCCACCACCCTCGGCCTCTCCAACGTGAGTTTCGGTCTCAACCCGCCAGCGCGCCACGTGCTGAACTCTGTGTTCTTGCACGAGTGTCGCGAAGCCGGACTCGACTCGGCAATTGTGCACGCGGCCAGAATCATGCCGCTGCATCGAATCCCTGAAGAACAGCGCGACACCGCACTCGACTTGATCTACGACCGCCGCCAAGAAAACTACGACCCGCTACAAGCGTTTATGGCGTTGTTCGATGGGGCAGAATCGCAGTCGGTCGAGAAAGACGACCTGTCATCGCTGCCCATCGACGAACGGCTCCAGCGCCGGATAATCGACGGAAACCGCAACGGCATCGAAGAAGACCTCGATGCCCAACTTGCAGAGATGCCCGCACTCGCCATCGTCAACGACGTGCTACTCGCGGGCATGAAGGTGGTCGGCGAGCTCTTCGGGCGAGGAGAAATGCAGCTTCCGTTCGTGCTGCAGAGCGCCGAGACGATGAAAAAGGCCGTCGCGTATCTCGAACCCCACATGGAAAAAGCCGATGCGGGCGGCAAAGGCACAGTCGTACTCGCTACTGTCAAAGGCGATGTGCATGACATAGGCAAAAACCTGGTCGACATCATCCTCACCAACAACGGCTACACGGTGCACAACCTGGGCATCAAGATTGCCGTCAATGAGATGATCGAAGCAGCTGAGTCGCTGGATGCCGATGCAATCGGGATGAGCGGGCTCCTCGTAAAGAGCACCATCATCATGCGCGAAAACCTCGAAGAACTCAACGCTCGCGACCTATCGAAGATTCCGGTCCTGCTTGGCGGGGCAGCTCTCACTCGCAAGTACGTCGAGGTTGATCTGCGTCAAACCTACGCCGGGCGCGTGTTTTACGGCAAAGACGCGTTCGAAGGCCTCCATACGATGGATCGACTGATGGCGATCAAGAAGGGAGACGAAGTCGATGACAAGTACGGTCGCGAAATTGCTGAGTCTCGATTGCCGCGAAAATCGGAACGTCCAACTGAAGTGGTCGACGTGCCCGAGCGTAGCGACGTTGCCGACAACGTTCCCGTTTTCGTGCCGCCGTTTCTCGGCCCCCGCGTAGCCAAGGGTATCTCGCTCGACGATATCGCGGGATTCATCAATGAAACCGCACTGTTTCGCAACCAGTGGCAGTTTCGGCCGGCCAAGGGCGAAAGCGACGAGGAATTCAAGATCCGCATCCGTCCGACCTTGCGCGAGCAGCTGCAAATCGCCAAGTCACAGCAACTGTTGAATCCGTCGGTTGCTTGGGGTTACTTTCCTGCCAACAGCGAAGGTGACGACCTCATCATCTGGACCGATGAGGCGCGCGTCCAAGAGCGGATGCGCTTCAATTTTGCCCGTCAACAAAAAGACCCGTTCTTATGTATCGCCGACTTCTTTCGGTCGGTCGCTTCGAGCGAAGAGGATTACGTGGGCTTCCACGTGGTGACCATGGGCAGCACCGTCTCAGAACACGAACGCGAACTGTTTGCGGCCGACAAATATCAGGACTATCTCTTGGTGCACGGACTCGGTGTTGAGATGACTGAAGCCCTCGCAGAATTTTGGCATCATCGCATCCGCGAAGAATGGGGTTTCGTCAACGAAGACGGCCCGTCACTCGCCGGTCTCTTCCGCCAGAAGTACCGAGGAAGTCGGTACTCTTGGGGTTATCCAGCGTGTCCCGACCTCGACGATCAGATCAAGGTCGCCGAACTGCTTGAGGTTGAAAAGATCGGCGTGACCCTCACCGAGGAATTCCACCTTGTACCCGAGGTTTCTACGAGCGCAATCATCGTTCCTCATCCAGAGGCAAAATACTTCGTCGTGTAGCTGTGCAATGACGCGGCATTTTGCCACGCGACCGTCAAGTAGCGTCGCAGCCTGTGGACGCGCCATCGCAACGTGAGCATCGGCGCAACTGGCTCACACTGAGCATCTTCGCGGCAGTTGTCGCCGTCGGCTTGTGGACACACGAACCTTGGCGCGACGAACTCCAAGCCTGGACAATCGCGCGGGTCAGCGCATCACCCACCGCGCTAGTGCGGAATCTTCGCCACGAAGGCCATCCTTTTCTTTGGTACGCCTTCCTGTGGCCCTTCGCAAAGTTGCAGTCGTCCATTTGGATGTTGCAAATCCTCCAGTGGACGATCGCGGTCGCGACCGCAGCAATTGTGCTCTGGAGATCCCCGTTTTCTCGGATGCAGCGGTCGTTGTTGCTCTTCGGATACTTCGGCTTGTACGAATACGGGATACTCGCTCGCAGCTATGGGCTTGGCATGCTGCTAGCGATGATCGCATTGGCATGCATCACACCCGTTCGCAGGTGGCTTCCATTCGGCGTTGCACTTGGGATGCTCGCGCTCACCAGCGCATTTGGTGCTGCCTTAGCGATCGCGTTGTTGGTCGGCATTTTGGTGCACGTCCGAGCAAACGGTGAAACGCCGAAATCCAGCCAGGTACGCACAGCAATAGCGCTCACGGTTGTGGGTTGTGTTGTGGCCTACGCACAAGCGCGCCCCCCGGACGGCACGAGCGCATACAGCGAGTGGAATTTGCGCTTCGACACGCACCTTGGCTCCGGTGCGATCGCAGCAATTTTCAAAGCTTTCCTACCACTCCAGCAGTTCACGCAGTCGTGGTGGAACACAAGTATCGCCGACGGCAACACAGGTCTCGCCGCAATTGCCGCAATCGGCATCGTGATCGCGGTGTCACTTCTGTGGCGCGCCCATCAGGGGGCACTCGCACTCTGGCTCTGCGCCACCAGCGGCACGGTCGCGATCATGTACTTGAAGCTCGGCAACAGCGACGCGGCTCGCTACTTCGGAACAATATGGATCGCATTTGTCGCTGCAAATTGGCTGTTGTTCTCAACACGCGAAAGCGCCCAGCCCAGCATGGCTTCTCCGGACAACCCATCGGAATCTTGTGACGGCGTCTGCAGTGTCCGAGTTCTTCACCGTTGGTCGCTCCTGTTTTCAGTCATACTCATTGCGCAGCTTGGAGTCGGCATACGCGCGTACTCAAGCGATCTTCGCAGTCCTTTTACTGACGCGCAGGCCACTGCCGAATGGCTCCAACGTAACGGCGGTAGCGGCGCAATAATCGCGGCGTGTCCGGACTTCGTTGGTTCGGCGCTCGCCGGGTACCTCGAACGCGCGATCATCTACCCACAAGGAGCGCGCGAAGGTTCATTTACGATCTGGGATGCTCGTCGTACACGACCACCACTGAGCCTGGCCGATGCCCTCGAACTCAAGAAGATCCGAACTCAACGAGAGGCGGCATCACCGCGATACCTCGTCACGAATGAACCGGTGCCGGGCTTACCGCTCGCAGTCGCATTCACTCGCGGAATCGTGATCGACGAACACTATTGGGTGTATCGGATCAAGGAGCCAATACCGCGCGTGCGATTAGATCCGTGCCGAACGCGGTGAGAATCGCCAAATACAGCAGGCCCGTGGCCGACATCACGGCCGAGTAATAGCGCTCCTTCAGTGCAATCGTCGTGACCCATACCAACCCGATGGTGAAAACTGCGCACGCGATCCAAACCCAACCCAACAGCCCGTTGTAACTGTCGTCGATCGTGCCGTTGATCACCGACACCATCCCCGTGGGGATCAACAGCACCGCCACTTCGAGTGGCCAGATCCACCCAGTCACCCGCACGAGATCCTGCAACGGGTTCCGACGTAAACCGGGCTGCACCAAATACCAGTGCCCCAGCAACATGGCATCGCTCACGGCACCGAGAAACAGCGCTCCGATCACGAGCCGGGCGAGCGCCAGCCCATATCCGCCACCGGCAATCTCGGCGGCGCCGAAGAGGCCCAGGATGCCAAGCGCTGGCGCGACCGCATCCCAGCGCGGGTCGAACGCAGTGACGCCGCCGCTTCGTGTTGCTATCGATCGCCACAATGCAACAAGTGCAGCGGCGACGACGAGCACGCTCGCTACGGTCGCGATTCGGTCACCAACGCTTGGAGACTCATGCGAGGCAAACGCGAACGCGGCACCCGCGGCGATTAGGCCGAAAGTTGATCGCAAGAGCCAGCCGTAGCCAATGCCGAGTTCACGCCGACGAGTCGTGAAAAACAAAAATGCCAAACCGCCAGCAGCCCATTGCAACAAAAACGTCGCAAGATCGAGTTTCATGCTGGCTTACCCAACGACCGCGATGTCACGGGCGGCGCAATTCAGCAAAAGTGGCCCGTCGGTGGTCGCAACCACAATGTCTTCTAAACGCATGCCAAAGCGTCCAGGAATGTAAATACCGGGCTCCACGCTAAATGCGTGTCCCGCTTCGATGGTGATGCGGTTGCCCGAAACCATGTAGGGCTCTTCATGGGCCTCGGTTCCGATGCCATGACCGGTTCTATGCACGAAGTACTCACCAAATCCATATCGTTCGATGACGGAGCGCGCGGCCGCATCGACTGTTTCGCAAGGTGCTCCAACCACGCCCGCGGCACAACCCATGGCATGAGCCTCGAACAGCACGCTGTATACGTCGGCGATTTCCTGAGGCGGCGCGCCGACGTGGAACATTCGGGTGATATCCGAACAGTATCCATCAAACGTGCCACCGAGATCGCACAAGACGAGATCACCATCGGCAACGATTCTGGTGCCCGGTTCGTGATGCGGACTCGCCGCATTTTCGCCGGCGGCAACGATTGCGAAATTGGCACGTTGATGGCCATGCTGCAACATGCGCTCGATCAACTCACGGTGGATATCAAGCTCGCTACGACCGGCAAAGGGCTGCGAGCGCATTTCGCCCACCACAGCATCAACCGCGCTGGCAGCACGCTGCAGCACTTCGATCTCATCTGGCATCTTCACCATTCGCACTGCCGCGGTCACCACGCTGGCAGGAACAAACGTGATGTCGGGGCGCAACCGCTGCAACGCCAGCACGAAACGTGCCCAAGTGTGGTCGCCGATCGCGATTCGACCGTGCTCCGGCAGCATCGAAGCGACCAACGCAATAGGGTCGTCAGTCTCTTGCCAAGCGACAATCTCGAACTGATCGAATCCCGATTTCACGCGGGCGACCTCGAGCTGCGGGATCACCAGTTTGGCATCGCCGTGCTGTGGCAGGACCAACATCGTCAGCCGTTCAAGGGGCATTGCGTCGTAGCCAATGAGGTACGGCAAATCAGATCCGACGGACAACGCCAACGCGTCGACACGCTCAGCTTCCATTCGCAAGCGGATACGCGCGATGCGCTGCGCGTGGTTCATCGCAGTTCTTCTTCTAACTCCAGGCTCCCCAAGGAATTCTTCACCGCAGTCCTCATCGCGTCGAGCGAATTGATCGATACCTTGAGCCAGCGGTCGAACCACGGCACCAGCACCTTGTGATATTGGTCAGCCAACTCAGAAGCCAGCCCAAGAAAGGGCGGGATGTGCGCGCCACCTGGAATAGTGACGAACGCCTTCGGTGCCTTCATGAGGTCATACGCGGCTCTTCCACGTTCGTACGGCACTGTGCCGTCGGCGTCACCGTGAACAAACAGCACAGGTGTCGGCGATTCCTGATCGAGCAGGTCAGTCCCAAACGGTCCTGCTGCAAGCACGACCGCGGTGTCGATCGACGGATCTGCGCAACACTTCGAGAACGTCAGCCCCATCGTGGTGAAGCCGCCGAGCGAATGCCCCATCGCGCCGATACGGTCGGTCGCGATAACGCCAGCAAAATCAGTGGTGTTGTCGTCGATCACACTCTGTAACACAAACGCGGCATCCGCCGGTTGATTTGTCACATCCGACACGACCGGTCCACCTGGAGCCGCGCCATTCGACAACGGATAGTCGGGAGCGACGACCACATACCCCGCGGAGGCAAGTGCAATCCCCGTGCCCCCGTACACCCCGGCGATACCCGTCACACCGTGGCTCAAGATGATCAACGGAAACGGACCACTCGAACTATCAGGAGCGCCATTGTCCACAACATCGCCGCCTGGTTTGGCAGCGCTCGACGGATACCACGTGAACGTATGCAAGGTGCGATTCTTGGCGCCTTGATAGGAGCCGTTGGCGGCAGTCGGGCGAGACTCGTCGACGTAGGTCTTCTCGCGCCGCCCAACGCCATGAGATCCAATTTCGGAGACGGGCGCTTTTTTCTCAGCCGTGGTTGTCGTCACTTCCCTAGCTGTATTCGTTGCGGTTCCGGCTGGTGCCGTCGTGGTTGGACCTGCAGATTGGGTTGAAGTTGAGGATGCGCAGGCTGTCAACGACAGCATCAACAACACGCCAGAGCATTTGTTACATCGCGACATTTTTGCCTTCACTAGGAACATCAGTCGATGGAGTCTGCCAGATGCATCGTTGCTACTTCTTAAGCACGTACATCCGGAATTGCAATTGCTCGATCCCAAAGCGTTCTTGCTCGAATGCCGTAGCCGCCGACGAATCACCATTCAGTGCACCCCGGCTTAGGAGTTCATAGCGGCGAAGATCAGCTGGGCTTCGACCATCAAAGCTGGCGATCAGTATGGCGTTTGCGGGCAGAGCTTCGGCGCCGCTGTGAACAATCAGCGTGTCGACATCTCGCGAACCAACCGCGTAATTTCGCCGCAACTGCACCTCGTCGTTCGGTACGTACACGTCGAAACCCGCGTTATGTAAGTCGCGAAAGACTCCGTAGGCAGCAAATACACCTCGGGCTCCGCTGCCAACCACTTCGTATCGCCTGCCGGGGTCGAGGAGTCGCCGCCCTTGGTCACTCATGACGCCGGTTGCTTCTGCACCGATCCGATCAACCGGGCCTTCGGGGCTCGTCGACACCACAGCCAACACCGCAACTGCCAACGCGACGGCAATCAACGTTGGCGTCAGTGCGCCCGCAAACCCCGATCTCAGCGAGCGTGGCTTCGACACAACCTCCGACACCAAAACCGACGAAGGAACCTTCCGCACAGAATTCGCTAGGCAAAACGCGCCGCTCACAACGCAGGCCCACAGCAGCGTCGACGCAAACCACAACATCACGATTCGGTAGTACGGGAACGCAAGAACCGACGCAGGCAGTTGGCTCAGCGTGAACGTCGTCGCGATCGCTACTACAACCGTCACCGTTGCGAACGCAGCCAAACTGGGTCGCGACGACCGGAAGTACACGGCCATAAACACAACGAACGCCGCGGCCGCCCCTGCGCTCACCCACCCGAAGGTGGAAGGCGAGTAGGTGAGATCTAGTTGTTCGAGAGGATTCAATGGCCCTCGAACTGCCAGCCCGGGTGCCGCGAAAGAGTTCACGACGTAGCGAAACGAAAAGTCGAGGAAGCCACTCTTCGACTCAGTCGCACGCGTCGTCGCCCGAAACCAGCTCAAAAGATTTCCGGGATCGCCGAACATCTGTTGCAGCAGCGTGGGCGTCCAACAGACCACCAATGCAATCAATGTCCAGCGCAGCGACCCAACACTGAGCCGTTCAGTTGGAGCCACCCGGGTCCGAGTCAACGCGACAACTATGCAAGCCAGCGCCACGAGAGCAGCAATGGCGAGATACAAATAGTGAGCTTGAACAGCAAAACTCGCGACGACGACCAGCCATGCGAGCGCCCAACGAACTCCGACCGCGACACCGCACGCCAGCGCGCAGATGAGAGGAAGCGCCCATAAGCCTATGTACGGATTCCACGGTTCAGCCAACGTGGAATGCCCCACAGACCACGCCATCAAGGCGATGGCAATCGCTGCGACGAGTGCCGCTCGCTCATCGAACACGCGCCGCACCACCCATACCGCAGCGAACAGCATCGCAGTGTTGACAATCGCGGCGCCGTACGCAACACCTAGTCGCTGCCCAAAGAATCGTTCGGGAATCGCAAGGACCCACGAAACCATTGGTCCAAGGTGATACACGAGCGGAGGTGTTTCATTTCCTACGCGGGCTACCACGGAATAGGTTCCCAACAAGGGCGGACGCCACGAAAACACATCGTGCGCGTTAATCGCAAAAATCGCATCGTCGCCAGTGGGGCGCCAAGGCGACCGAAACTTGCGAAACATCTGTCCGAGCACCGGAGCCACCACAACGACGTAGGCAACCGTCATTGCTCGACGCTCAATCCAATCGTGTATCGCGGTGCGCAAAGCCTTGTTCAACGAAACGCTATCGAACGTTGGCGGCGGCACGCTCAGCACCGTCGCGAGCGTGATAACTCGATCGAACCAGCGGCCCCGATTCGACGTGGGCGAATCCCAACGACTCAGCAAATTCTCCGATTCGCACAAACTCGTCTGGAGCCCACCAGCGCACAACTGGGAGGTGATGTTTCGTCGGGCGAAGATACTGACCGATAGTCAGAATATCGACGCCTACGTTGCGTACGTCCGTCACCGCTTGACGCACCTCGTCATCGGTCTCGCCCATCCCCACAATTATGCCGGACTTCGTGGTCAACCCGCGCGCCTTAGCTCGACCGAGTACCGCAAGCGACCGGGCGTAATTCGCACTCGGGCGAGCCGCCCGTTGCAGCCGTGCGACCGTTTCGAGATTGTGATTCAACACATCAGGAATCGAATCGAAAATCGTGTCGAGCGAACTCGGCTTTCCCTGACAATCAGAAATCAACAATTCAATCCGTGTCATCGGACTGACCGCTCGAATCGCTCGGACGGTCGCTGCGAATATCGCACTCCCGCCGTCGTCCAAATCATCTCGGGCGACGCACGTAATCACGACATGTTCCAGACCCATCTGCAACACCGACTCCGCAACCCGCCTCGGTTCGTCAGCGTCGACTGGTTCCGGTTTGCGAGTATCGACGAGACAAAATCCGCACGCCCGCGTGCACCGCTCGCCAAGAATCATGAAAGTTGCTGTGCCTTGCGACCAACACTCGTAGATGTTCGGGCATCCGGCTTCTTCGCACACCGTATTGAGCCCAGCATCGCGGACGCGTTTCTTGAGGGCCACGAACTCGGGGCCCATGTTCGCTTTCACGCGCATCCAATCTGGGCGTGTCGCGCTGACATCGCTTGCAATCCCATCAACTCCGGCCTGCGCAAGCCGCCCGATCAGCCGCACGGGTGCGCTCGCACCTTCCAGATGAGATCGTGAGAATTGACTGAGATCGTCCAAACTATTTCGCCACACCACGTCGGCACGGTCGACGTCGCGCGCTTCGAATTCACGTTCGAAGGCGCGCACAATGGCATCGACGACCGTCTCCATTGATGGTGCTGCATCCCCAAGCACCGCCGCGACAGAGGTGACGCCACGGTCGTGAATTCCACAGGGAACAATGTGCTCAAACATCTCAAGATCGGGATCGACATTGAGCGCGAACCCATGACGCGTCCGGCCGCGAGCGACGCGCACACCGATAGCCGCAATTTTTTCGTCACCGACCCAAACGCCTGTGTATCCATCACTACGCCCGGCCTCAATACCGAACTCGCGCAAGGCACTCACAAGTACGCTTTCAATCTTGCGAACGTACGCGACGACGTCGCGCTGCCCGGCTTGCCACTCGCCCAGTGACACAATCGGATAGCCCACAAGCTGGCCGGGTCCGTGGTAGGTCACGTCGCCGCCACGATCTACATGCACTAATTCTGCACCGACACGAACCGGGTCGATGAGCACATGTTCAGATTTCGCCGCAGATCCGAGCGTGTACACGTGCGGATGTTCGAGGAGCAACAGATAGTCGTCGACAGCATGCTGATGTAACGACCGCTGGAGCTGGTCGGCATCGGTGTACGGCACCTTGCCCAGCCATCGCACCCGCAGTCGATCCATACGCCCAAGTGTCGCGCAACCACCCTGCCCCGCTTCGACTCTCCCGACTCCATTTTCCCTTTCCACGTTCGAAACACCACCTAAACGGGCGTTGCGGCGCGAGAAAGGCTGCCTAGGCGAGCTCGGAGATCCAGTCGTGAGTTTCGAGGACGATTCTCAGGTCACGCAGGAACGCCGCGGCGTACGCGCCATCAAAGGCCCGATGATCCCACGCCAACGAAATCAGTCCGACGTGATGGATCGCAATCGAATCTTCGCCATCGGGTCCTTCCACCACGACGGGCTTCTTGCGCACGCCGTCGGCGGCAAGAATCGCCACCTGTGGTTGATTGATGATGGGCAACGTCATTGCAGTGCCAAACGTTCCCATGTTCGTAATCGTGAAAGTACCGCCGAGCACCTCGTCGGGGCCTAATTGTTTCGTCTTCGCCCGCGACGCAAGGTCACGTATCTCACGAGCGATGAGGCGCAGGCGCTTGCCATCAGCCGAGCGGATGTTCGGAGCCACCAAACCTTTGAAATCTAGGTCGACAGCAATTCCCAAGTGCACGTCACGATGGACGATAAGCGCGTCGCCGTCGACACTCGCGTTGACGTGGGGATAGTCATGAATCACTTCGCTCAGGGCACGGCAAATGAATGGCAGGTAGGTCAGTGAAAAACCCTCATCGACTTTGAATGCGGACCCGAGACCGCGACGCACGCGTTCGATCGGTTCAAAATCGACTTCGACCGACGTATACACATGAGCGCTGGTTGCCTTGCTGCGAACCATGTGTTCAGCAGTACGTCGACGAATGTTGTCGAAGGGAACGACGAGATCGCCTACACCTGACGCGGTCACCCGAGACGATCCAGTGGAGCTAGAGGTAGAGAGCTGCGGCGCAGCTGCCGCGGAAGCGGGCGCACCCGGCACGGATGCCGGTGCACCGGCCCCGCGCAACCGCGCCGCAGCGAGCACATCATTCCTGGTGATGCGACCACCGACTCCTGTGCCGATCATCGCATCGCCGTCCAAACCGTACTGCGAAATCAGTCCGCGCACCAGGGGCGATGCAACAACACCAAGCGGCAGCGCTGAACCGGGAACGGAAACTGCGGGAACAGGCGCCGGTGCAGGGTTCGGGGCCGGTGCGGGCTGCGGCGGCGCAGCAGGCGCTGGGGTCGCGACTTCAGCCTCTGCGGGCACAGGTTCCGGGATCGCTGGCGACTGTGGGGCAGCAACCGGCGCGGCGCCGGCATCGCCGATCACCGCAAGTCGCGTACCGACGTCAACGGTTTCTCCTTCCGCGACAAGAATTTCGGTCAACACGCCGCCGGCGGGCGACGGCACTTCAGAGTCGACTTTGTCGGTTGATACTTCGAACAACGGCTCATCTACCGCGATCGGTTCTCCGACTTGTTTGAACCATCGAGTAATCGTTCCCTCGGTAACCGTCTCACCGAGTTGCGGCATGATGACGTCCATAACAAGTCCCTTCGTCGATTCAACCGTGCAATGACCGGCCAGTCAGCGCCAGCGCCGACTCGCCAAACAACTCAGACAGCGTTGGATGGGCATGAATCAAGGCTCCAAGATCTTCGGCGGTCGCCTCCCAGTTCACCGAGAGATACCCCTCCGCGATCAGTTCTGTCGCCCATGGCCCACAAATGTGCACCCCAAGAATCACGCCACTGTCTGCGTCCGCGACGATCTTCACGAGCCCGTCGGTGTCGCCAATAATGATGGCGCGGCCGTTGCCAAGAAATCGGTGTACTGACGTCTCAACGTTGTAGCCAAGTTCTTTCGCTTTGGCTTCGGTGAGCCCACAAAATGCAACTTCCGGATGACAGTAGATACCCCAAGGAACTTTGGCGTAATCGATAGGCGCGGGCAGCTCTCCCAGCATGTCCTTGACCGCCACAATCGCCTCGGCAAACGCGACGTGGGCTAATTGTGGGGTATTTACCAAATCCCCGACCGCATAGACGCCTGCAATCGACGTGCGCATCATCGAATCGACGGGCACGAAGCCTCGTTCATCGATTGCGATCCCGGCTTCGAGCAACCCAGCGCCCTCGCTGCGCGGCCGACGACCTACGCTCACAATTACGTAATCCGCGTTGATTGCCGCCGCACCGTTTTTTCCTTCGTACCGCACGGTCACTCCGTCGGCGCTCACATCGGCGCCCTGCAGCGTGATGCCGACCTCGGATTCAATGCCGCGCTTTTGGAACGCGCGACTCACGACCTGCGCCACTTGGGTGTCGACTCCCGTCAGTAACTGTGGGAGCGCTTCGAGGATGGTTACCTCCGACCCAACATCACGCAAAAACGAAGCGAACTCGCACCCGATTGCGCCGCCGCCAACCACAACCACACGCTGAGGCACCGCTGCAATATTGAGTACATGATCCGACGACAACACCCGTTGCCCGTCGTAGTCGAAACCGGGCACTGCGAGCGAGCGAGGCACGGAACCCATTGCGAGCACGACGAACTTCCCACGAAGTTCAGTGCCATCCGACACCCGCACCAAACGTCCCGCACCGTCGGCGAGCCTTCCTGTGCCTGCCACGACAGTGATCTTGCGGCCTTTGAGCAGCGATTCAAGACCACCGACGAGGCGATCAATCACCGCCTCCTTACGCGTTTGGCTCGTCGCCAAATTGACAGTCGGCGACGACCCCCCAGCAATCTCGATACCGAATTCCGCGGCCTCACGGACGGTTCGAGCGACAGTGGCGGTCTCAAGCAACTCTTTGGCTGGGATACAGCCTCGGTTGAGACAGGTCCCGCCAATCCGCTGCTCTTCGACGAGCGCCACCTTCAGCCCAGCCGCAGATCCGTACAGCGCGGCTGCGTAGCCCCCTGGGCCGCCTCCAACCACGACGAGATCAAAGTCTTCAGCCATCGAACTCACCTTTCAGACGGTTCCCTACCCGGGTCCCTGGCAAGCAGCTCAAGCGGGGAAAACGCCAATCAAAAACCGATCACAAACACAAATGCCAAACCGGCGCCCAGAATCACAGCCGCGCAAACTGCGCAGAGCAATAGGAGCGTGCGGGTCTTCATCGCAACTTCGGTTTACCATGCCCGCAATGCAATCCCGTGCCCGGCGTATGGCCGATTCTGCGGCCTCGAACGTTCCGGCTGGTACCGGGTCCGTTGCGATTGGCCTCATGGTGGGTTCTATCGCGGCGTGGGGATACCAAATCATGGCTGAAAAGCGACTCCCGGACGCCGGATACAACGCCGTCAACGCGCTGTGGGTACTCACATTTGTCGCGACACCAGGCTTTTTTCAACCTCTCGAACAAGAGGTCGCTCGGGCAGTCGCGCACAGACGAGCAAATGGTGAAGGCGGAGGCCCCATTCTGTGGAAAGCCGTCAGACTCGGCGCCGGGTTGGCGGTCGCCACCGCGGTGATTTCCCTTGCCGTGTTCATCTTCGTGCCCAAAACCGTCGACCAACTCTTCAAAGTCGGAGTTTCCAAGACCGACCATTGGCTATTGATCGCGTCGTTCATCGTCGCTCTCGGTACGTACGCGACTGCATTTTTAGTGCGTGGCACGCTATCGGGCAACGGGCGTTTTTCGAGCTACGGCATGATGCACGGCGTCGAAGGGATCGCGCGGATCGCGGCAGTGGCGATCATCGTTGTCGGAACGTCGCACACCGTCACGATCGTTGAAAAAGGCGAGACAGTGACGCGTCAAGTGGCTTCGACGGGCATGTTCGGTTTCGCGCTCGTGTTACCACCTATCGCCGCAGTCGCAGCCGCCCTGCTGTGGAACCGAAGAATGGCAAAGCGCGACCAGCTTCCGAAACTCGCCGAAGCCGGCCCTGCCGCGTCGTACTCAGAATTGTCGACGGCACTGGCTTGGCTCTTGTCGAGTTCAGTGCTTGCACAGGTGTTGTCGTATGCACCCGTGTTCGCAGCGCAGACGCTCGTTGGATCCGGCGCAGAAGAACAACGATTGTTAGCCGGGTTCGTGACCGCGATGTTCTTAGCGCGCGTACCGCTGCTGATGTTTCAAGCCGTGCAAGCAGCATTGCTACCGAAATTGGCGGCGAGCGCCGCGGCCGGTCGTCATGATGAGTTTCGGGCTGGGCTCTTGAAGCTCTTGGTCCTTGTGATCGGCATTGGCGGACTCGGCATCGTCGGATCGTTGGCCCTCGGAAGCACTGTAGGCAAGCTCGTTTTCCAGTCAAAGTGGACGCTGTCAAACTCCGAACTCGCGCTGCTTGCCGCGGGTGCAGCGGCCTACATCGTTGCATTCACCCTTGCCCAAGGGTTGATCGCGTTGAAGGCGTACTCGAAACTTACCTTGGGTTGGCTCGTTGGCGGTCTCGGGTTTGTAGCGGTCATGCCATTCGGCGACGATGTGTTTACCCGTGCGCAACTTGCATTCCTCGCCAGCAGCATGCTCGCTGCAATAACCATCACGCTATTGCTGTTTCGCGAGATGAAATCTCATAGCGCCACAATGCAAGACCTCGTTGCCGTCATCAGCCACGAGCCTCTTGAGCTGTAGCCCCGAGCGTTAGACGGTTCCGAGCACTGCAACTGCCGACAACCCGTTTAGTCGCTTGGTGATCGACGGGAGTGCTGGGGCAGAAGGTGTGCGCACAAACGAACCATCACGTGCAAGGCCTGTCAACCCACCCGCCCCTCGACGAAGCGACACGATGGGTGCCTTCGGTGCCAGCACAAATTTCGTCGGAGTTGCATCACCGAACGCAGTGAGGCGACCATTGCCTTGCACGATCCAGTATCCCTTGCCACTTCGCGTAGCTAGCAGTCCGACCGCAGGATTTGATGACGGGCAAGGCCATGCGGAGCCCGAGAATTGGGCGTCGCCGAAGGTAAACACGCCACCATCGCGCGCCAACATCCAATAACCGTTTCCGGTCGGAGTCACAGCAATCGCGGTCATCGCGGCATTAATTTTCTTGCCGCCCATCGAGCCACGAAACTGCGCATCACCAAACGTAAACACGCCACCATCGGAAGCGACGAGGAAGTAGCCGCTGCCAGTTTCGGTTGAGGCCATAGCCACCGTTGGTCGTTTGAGATTCAGTTTTGCTGCATCGCCGTAATGCCGAGCCGTCGCCACAGCAGCAACGCGCCCATTCGCGGCCAACAGCCACATACCGGCGCGGCCCTGCGGACTGACCGCGTCAACCACCCCACCCGTCAGATTTACTGCGGGGATTTTGGGCGCGCTTCCATTCGCGAACATCCTTCCGTCGTTGGCAATCACCCAATACGCCTGCTGAGGGGCTTTCAAACGCTTCTCGACCCGATCGCGGATCGATGGCATAATGGCACGAGTCGCATCACCGGGACACAACGTCTGGCGGACGTCACGATGTCCGGAAATGTTGTTGAGAACCGTACGAGCTCCTCGTGAGTCCGCGTAGCTCGACCGTCCCGTCGGATCAATCCCCCACCGAGCGCACTTCCATGCCAACACTTCGACGAGCGCGTTCACCATTGCAGGAGATGGAGTCACAGAACTGTATGTGCCGAGCAGGGCAATCCCGATGGTGCGGTCATTGTGATATAACGCGTGCGCGCCCCGTACCTGGTGACCTTTCGAATTTTCCCCGGTGTGAACGACTCCGGCGCGATAGTCGGCTGCCCAGCGCCCCTCATAGATGCGGCCGTTTTCATCGATGACAAAGTTGTATGCAAGATCGATATACGACCGTGACAGGTTGTAGGTATACAAGTTCTGTACCAGCGTCGAACGCGCATGTTGCGATCCGTTCGGCGTAGCCGTGTGATGCACAATCAATTTCTCGACTTTTGCGTCGTAGGTCGCCGGTCCCCTTCGCAATGATTCTTTCGCGCCCCACGTTGATCGAGCGATGATCGCGGGAGCCGGCCAGGTGAGGTTGTACTTTGGAGCAGCCGACGCGGCGCTCAACCCCATGCGGTGCAGCGATGCGATCGCGCCTCCGCCAACAACCAGGCCTGCGCCCGCGCGGATCAAGTGGCGCCGACCAATCCCCAAACTCGCGATCGTCGGTTCCCAGCCTTCGACACGATCCGGTGCCGGAGTTTCGAGACGGTGACCATCAGCGCCGCAGCATGGACATTGCGCTTCATGCACCACTAGTGATCACCTCAACAATCATCGTTTTTGTCCCGTCTAGCCACAGTCACTAGTTTTGACAACATAGACAACACAAACTAGCGAACGCGATACTCACATACAGTGGAAGCTCAACCACCTTGCGTCGCACGGAGTGTGGCGCCCACCCGAGCCCACAACGATAAGTTCGAATCGATGGCTATGGCACCTGCGCAAATCTCGACGACCTGGGTCGATGTCACCGATATTTCCGATTGGCAAGGCGCGCCAACTGGCATCCAGCGAGTCGTCCACGAATGGGGCCAGCGCGTGCTCCAACTCCCCGGGCCGACCAAATGTTGCCGGTTCGACCCGAAGGTCGGAGCATTCGTGCCAGCCTCCGAATCGGCATTGCGTGACCCATTCGACCCCCACTGTGAAAGCACTCTAAGAACCTCCGACCTACTAACGGCGCGGCCAAGCCCACCCCGGTCGCGTTTCAGCCGGCTGCAGCACCGTCTCAACAACCGTCTCAGAAACCGACTGGGTAATCGTCTAGGCAATCGGTTGGGCAATCGGTTGGGCTCCGACCCCGGCCCCATGCGTGCGGTCACACCCTTCGCACCCGGTGATCGACTCGTCATCATCGGCGCGAATTGGCTGACGCCGGGATACGCGCACCATCTTCACCATGTCGCCAACGAGAAGTCGCTCGAAATCACCCAAGTCGTCTACGACCTCATCCCCAGCATGTATCCACAGTGGGCCGCACGCGGAGCGGCATCGATCGTGACACCGTTCCTCGTACAAGTGCTCCCGCTCTGCAAACGCATCGTGTGCATTTCGCAAAACACGCGCAACGATGTAGAACAATTCGTGATCGCAAACAGTCTCTCCTTGCGAAGCGACGTATCCGTCGAGGTAGTACGACTGGGCACTGCAAGCGCCGCTGCGTCCGCTCATGACGTCGCAACACCGCCCCAAGAAATCGATCCCGACGCGCCATTCGTTTTGTGTGTCGGAACCCTCGAGGTTCGAAAGAATCAAATAGTGCTGTACCAGGCATACTGCGAGGCGGCGCGGCGAGGCATCCAACTCCCGACGTTGTACTGCGTGGGCCGCATCGGCTGGCTCGCGGAGTCGACGGAGCACGCAATCCGCAACGACCCCGCCGTCAACGCACACATTCAAATCCTCGAATCGATACACGACAATCAACTCGAATGGCTGTATCGCAACTGCATGATGACCGTCTACCCGTCCCTCTATGAAGGCTGGGGACTCCCAGTCGCGGAATCACTCGCGCACGGCAAAATCTGTATCACGACGACACAATCTTCACTACCTGAGGTTGGCGGGGCCCTCGCCGACTACGCGAGCCCATTTTGTAGCAACGAGTGGCTTGACGCCCTCGCAAAGTATCTCGATCCGGCTACGAGAACGACAAGAGAGTCCGAGATCCAAGTCGCGTATCAACCGCGCACCTGGGATACTTCAGGACAAGAGTTCTGCATCTCGATACGCAATACCGACGAGGCACGCTCGCTCTGATTGCAATGCGCAGAACCCCGTTTCGTTGCTTGTGAGTCGAGGGTCGCATCGTGGCGAGCGCATTCAGTGCACAATCGTCGCGAGCTGATGCAACACGTCAAGCCAACGATCAGTCGTAGCTTGCCGTGAGAAGCACGACGCTCGGCGTACGCCCTCAACAATCAGCTGTGTGCGCAAGTCTTCATCGCGCATCACTCGGGCCACGCAGCCCGCTACCAACGCGGGATCGCAAGAATCGATGACTACTGCGGCCCCGCCAACAGTCTCGGTCACAGCAGCCGCACCAAAAGCCACAACCGGCAGATGGGCAGCCATCGCTTCCACCAACGGCACGCCAAACCCCTCGTGCTGAGACAGACTCACGTACACATCTGCAGCCGCGTAGTACGCGCCAAGATCGGGCTCGCGCACCGAGCCAACAATGCGGACCGCATGAGTGAGCTCAAGGCGCTCAATGAGCCGCACCAATGCAGCCTTATACGCGTCCGCCGGCCCCGCGCCTACTAGCCACAACTGTGCGTCTGGTTCGTAGGCTTGGCGATACCAGGCAAACGCACGGACAATCTCGTGTTGCGCTTTGTTCGGTGCGATACGCCCAACAAACAACCAGGTTGTACCTCTGCCACTGTTGCGTTCCAACTGGAGTTGCAATTCCAGTTCACGCGCAACGGGTTTGTGCAAGTCCATGAATACCGGCGCGACCGCCGTACGTGCACAACCGAACAGTTGCAGATCAGATGCGTTGAAGGATGAATCCGCGATCCCCAGTACGCACCGACTCGCCAGCTTTTTGACCTGAGCCAGCCCCACTTCAAGGTTTTCAGCGAGTGCGGGATGCCAACCATCAAAAAATCTTGGCGGTGTCAGATTGTGATAATCAAGCACAAGGGGCTCGGGCCGAAGCATGAGTTGGTCCCCAAGTTCGGCGCCGACGGCAACGTGATACAGCAACACGGAGTTGGGTCGAGGAGCAAGGTCGGCCAAATAGTCACTCGCCAACCCGGCAACATCTCCAAGCCCCGCTCGCACTTCACTCGCCCATGTACTGCAACGGATTCCAGCTTCATTACACATTTCATGCAATGCGAATGCGTGAGTCCCGATCGCACCCTGCTCCCACGTTGGCAGAAATTGGTGAATTTCAAAGGTCATGTGAATTACTCGACCGTGGCCAACACGCTGAGCAATTTCTTGGCGGTTCGCGCTGGCGCAAAGTCTTGCACTCTGCGCCGCCCCGCGGCTATCAGTTCGTCACGGAGCGCCGCGTCGGTCAGAACGCGATCAACGGCTGCTGCAACCACAGCAGGTTGCTTGTCCCGCAACACAACTCCTGCATCGCGCACAGTGTCGGGAATCGCGGTGGAGCCGAATGCAACGACAGGCAAATCCCACCACATCGCCTCGACGAGCGGAACACAAAAGCCTTCATGGTCCGAAACGCACACGAACACATCGGCAACATCGAAATACGCTCCGAGCTCACCTTGAGTAACCGACCCTGCAAACATCACGCTCTCGCTGATGCCCAGACGGTCGGCCAGACGGTGAAGGGCGTGCCAATATTCCCCTGAGCTCACACCGCCGACAAGCCATAGACGAGCATGCGGGTCGAAAACCTGGCAGTACATCGCGAAACAACACAACAGATCATGATGTGCCTTGTTAGCAGCGACGCGCCCGACAAAGAGCCAATCAGTGCCGCGCTTGGTTGAGCGCAAATGATCACGAGCAGCGCCGTCGACCGATCCCCATTGCGAAGGATCAATGAATATGGGCACAATAGCGGTACGGGAACAGCCGAGATCTACGAGTTCGGTCGCGTTGAATTGAGAATCTGCGATTCCTAGTGCGGCGGCGGGGGCCAACCGAGCAAGCTGAGAGCGACCTTGCGCGAGCAAAAGCCCGGTCTCAGGCGCCCACGTCTCGAAATATTTTCCAGGCGTAATGTTGTGATAGTCGAGAACGAGCGTTTCCTCACGCTGAGCGATCCAATCGCCGAGTGAGCAGCCGATCGCTGCGTGATACATCAAGATCGCGTCGGATCCGGATTTCCATTCCTTGTACGAACGAGCAGCCGTTCGTAAATCGCGATGGATTTCTCCCGCGAAAATCTCCGAAGTGATTCCAGCGTTTCGCAGCGCGCCTTGAATCGCAAGAGTGTGGGAACCGATGGCGTCACGCGGCGCGAGGGAAGGAAGAAACTGGTGGATTGGTCGACTCGTGTGCACCGCGTCGCTACTACTTGCGGGCCACGATGCAAAACGCGGTGGGTGCATAGACCTTCTCTGCCAGCATGAGCATTGCCGGGTCGGAATTCAATGCGATCTCGTCAGGAATACTCGTCGCGGCGAAGCTCACCCCAACATCAAACATGCCCGACCTCTGTAGTAGGTGCACCCACGTTTCAGCGTGCAGCGGACGACCGACTGCAAGATCGCGTACCAAAGGAGAGTTCTGTACCGACGAAGCCTGCGGATTGCTACCGAGTAAGACCACTACACCCTGTGGATGCGTTGCCGCGACCGATGCCTCGATCAGCTCAAGTTGGTCACCGAGCGGCAACCGATCGACGCAGCCGGACAACACGACCGCGCGCAGAACGCCTGTCGGTTGTTTGCGCAGATGCGCCAGCGCAGAATCTCGTCGAACCTCGACGTTGTGCACATCGGCGGCTCCACCAGCATCGGGCCGGGGGTCGATGCCGTACACGTCGATCGATCGGGCAGCGAGTGCAGCAACCAATACTCCGCTCGCACAGTCGAGATGCACGACCCGCCCCGAGACAACCGCGGTCTCTATCGCCGCGACCACCTCGCCCACCCAAACACTCACGTCGAGGTCGTGTTCTACTGGTAGCAGCGCCACCTGCACTCGTGGATCAGTGGTTGGCGTATTGCGTTCGAGCACATCAACGCGGCGAGCCAGAATTCGCATCGCGCGCAACGCTGTACCCGCGAACGCCACCAACTGCCGTCCGACGAAGATCAAGTACCAGGCCGTGAGCAGTTTGACGGCGCGTTTCACCAAACGAAGCGGTTTACTCCCCAAGATTGGTGCGTCATAGTCGACAATCGCGTGCCGAGCCGCCTGATCCGCAACGCTTTCAAATCCGCCGCCAGATGCCCCATACGGTGACACTTCAGCCCACGCACCATCGAGGTCGGCTTCGAATTCCTCGGTAATAAATCCACCACGGCGACGGTCGCGAACGTCGCGCTCGATTTCGCCCAGCAGCGATTCGCGATACTGGATCGCAACGACGTCGGCGTCGAACGCGGCGGCCGCCCCATCATTGGCCACAACGTGTGCCGCAGGGTCGGATCGGTCCTCTGACATTGAGCCGAACCTAGTGCGAACCAGTGGGTCGGCAGCGCCTCGCAAGCTTGCGAGCCGCACTCCACACACGGGTCGACACCATACGATGCCGGTTCATGACAGACTCTTCTCCTCCTTTGGGCAGCGGCCCGACACGACAGTTGGCGAAACGCATGATGGCGCCCTTCGAACGACGACTCGAATTCGCAGTGAGCCGCGCGGTCGAACAGGCGATGCGGACAGAAGCCGTAGCGATCCAAGACGCCCTCCGTGCTGACGTGGCGACCCTCGTTGAGCTGACCTACGAACTCCAGCGCCAAATCGAAGATCTGACGCAAGAAGCCACCCATCGCGATCAATCCGATCAATCCGATCAGCCTTGAGTTCTTCGCGGCAACCGGTCGGTGTCATCTACGACATCCAGGCGCTTCAGAATCCGTTACACCGTGACCGAGGCATCGGTCGATATCTCGTCGATCACGTCAATGCATTGATCGCATCCCAATCGCCACTCTCGGCGCTCGCGCTCAATCCGCAGTATGACATTCCCAACGCGCTGCCGCAGCATTGGCTGAGCGAGCAGCTTGTTCGATGGAACACTCCTCAAATCATGCGCGACGCTCGTCGCAAATTTGAGCGAGTCGTGTATCACATCCCGTCTCCCTTCGAACCCACGATCCCCGAGGCGGGCGTATCGGTACGGCATGCGCTGCTGCAAGCCGACGTTTTGTCCACCATGGTCTTCGACACCATCCCGTATCTGTTTCCCGAAGTACATCAAAGAACTCTTCAACAACAACAACTCTTTCGCCTCCGAGCGCAACTCATTCGGCGTTCCAACATCGTTCTTACAATCTCTGAACACACTCGCCGCGACGCGCTCCAACAATTCGCGCTTGATCCAACAAGAGTTGTCTCGCACGGAACCGGTGGATCGGAATTTTTCGTAGCGACTCCCGACCGTCGGCCCACCACTGTTGCTGGGCCGTATCTGTTGGCGGTCTCCGGATGGGGAGACCCACGCAAAGATCCGCACACCGCATTCCGGGCCTTCGCGAGACTACGAAGAACCGGCGCAATTCAACACAAGCTTGTCGTCGCGTGCAGCCTTCCACCCGAAGGTCGCGCAGCCTGGACTCACGACATCATCAGCCTTGGGATCGACGAACGCGACGTTGTGTTCACAGGCCATATCAACGACGAGGAACTACGGTCGCTGTACACCCACACCGATGCTTTCATACTGTCATCACACTACGAAGGCTTCGGGTTGCCCGCTCTTGAGGCAGCCCGCTGCGGCGCCCCAGTTCTCACCACGAATTCATCTTCCCTGCCGGAAGTTCTCAATTTCGTTCCGGGCACCTTCGCACCGAACGACGATTCCGCACTCGCGGCATTGCTGCTGCGGACACTCACCGATACAACGTTTCGCCGCGATCTCCTCACCGCATCGCAACGCGCCGCCGACACCCATGTTTGGTCGAAGGTCGCGCAACGTACCGAACACGCGTGGCACGACTGCGCTCAACAAACTCCTCGTAGAACGCATCGCAGCCCCCGGCAGGCAAGCGACCAGCTCAACATCGCACTCGTCGGACCGTTTCCACCTTCGAAATCAGGTATCGGGACATTCAATGCTCGAATTGGCGAGGCGCTCGCGTCGAGATGCCAGATTGACTTCTTCACCGAGGGCGACGACCCCTTTCCTGCGCATCTGCCTCGAGCGTACGGCTCGTATCCGGTGCAATCGTTAGGCCGAACCTTGCATGTGGGCGCGTACGACGCCTTGATTCACACGATCGGCAACGGGCACTACCACCGAGCAACACTCGCCAGCGCCCTGCGAACCCCTGGCATCGTTTGGCTCCACGATGCGCACCTCGCGGGGCTGTACCTCACAAGCCAAGGACTTTTTCTGCCTTCGGGTGAGGCAACACCTGCCACTTTGGAACGAGCACGCGCACATATGCGGGCGAAAGTTCACGACCTCTACGGTTCAGGGCCGATTCTGTCGGATCACGACTGGTGGCTCACCGAAACCTACGACCGCCAAGGGCTGGCGATGTTGCGCGAACTGTTACGTAACGCACGTGCCCTCATCGTTAACACTGAAGCCGCGGCGGCGATCGCCCGCCGCGAGGCACCGAGTGATCTCGACATCTATGTCGTTCCGCTTCCCTACCCGGTCCCGAAATCCGCCCACACGCGCAACGCTGCACTCCGAGCCACCACCAACACGACGACCAGCATTGGCGAAACCATCACAATCTCGACGTTGGGTTGGATAGACCCTCTGAAACAGCCACATGATCTCATCAGCGCGTTCAGCGAAGTCACGCAGACGACCGACCGGCCCGCGCGTTTGGTGTTCGTGGGAGAACTTGCCGACTCACTCCATGCAACCCTGGCAGCACACGTCGCCAAACTCGGTATCACACCGCAGGTCATCTTTACTGGATTCACCGACGACACGAGCTACGCCAGTTGGCTCGAACGCACCGACATTGCAGTCCAGCTTCGCGCTTCGACCCGAGGCGAAGCATCCGCAGCGCTCTGCGACACAATCGCGTACGGAATACCCACAATCACTTCGATATCGACGGCGAACGAACTCCCACAAGGCGTTGTTCGAGTGATCAATAGTTCAAGTACCGCCTCGGATATCGCCGGCCAAATCATCGACCTGATCAACAACGAGGGTGTGCGCAAACAACTCTCGTTGTCAGCGCACCGCCACAGCGAGTCATGGACATTCGATGCAGCCGCACAGCGAGTGCTTGAGATCGTGGAACTCCACCGAACCCACCACCCTGTTGTCGATCCGTCCCTCTCCGCTGGCCGATAGCGTCACCGATATGGCTCACTCCAACGACATCAGCATTGGACTGTGGGGCCAGTTCGACACGGGCGACCTCGAAGCCCACATACGAATGCGAATCGCGGCACGCGAACTCGTTCGCCGAGTACCGAACGCCACGATTCGCATATTCGCTCCATTCGGCCCAAGCACCCTCCCGGTAACTGCCGGCTTCGCAATCGAGCCGCTCAGCCCCGTCACTGATCAACTTCGCGAAGCGCTGGCCCAATCCATCGCGCTCATTGTGCGCGTTGGCGAAATTGATGCAAGCCGTTACCTCGCTACCAGATCCGAATCGGATATCAATACCATGGGAGAGCTCTTCGACAATCCTGCGAACACGATCCCAGTTGCTCGGGATCCGCGTGCTGCACACCCAGCGCTGCTCACTTCACGGATTTGGGACAAGGAGTTTTGTTCACAGCGACTTGAATTTCTGCGAGCGATGCACTGGTGGCCCGCAACCGAACCGGCAATAGTGCTCGACGCTTCAAGTGCAAGTCTCGAAGACGGCGTAGCTGCTCAACGAGAACGACCCAACTGCGCGCTCGTCTCAATACATTCGCAGAGCGATGCTCCCTCGCCTGTTGCGCAAACAGTTCCGCATCACACAATCCCAGCGTCTCAATCCAGTGTTGAAGACGTCGTGAGTGCGATTGCCAACGCTGCGCTCGTCATAACATTCGATCCCACCGTACTAGCAATCGCAGCCTCTTACGGCGTACCTGCGCACAACCGTCCGATTCAGTCACACTCGATCGCCGCGGAGATTGCTGACATCGATCGCGAGTTCGATGAAACAGTCCAACTCATCGGGCGCGAGTCCCAAAATGTGTTGGTCTCAGAAGAAGTCCGAGCGCTGCGCGCGGCGCTAGTGGTACACCAACGTCGGCTTGCCCACGAACGAGCCATCTTCGCAAATTACGTTCGCGCGCTGCGGAACAACGCGGCGCGCGAAGTAGAACGAGCTCGAGAAAGCCGAACGCTGATCGACAAGATCTCGTCGCGCTTGCTGAAACGCCAATGAACTCCGAATCGCCCGTCGTCAGCATCTGTATCGTCACGTTCGGCGCGCTTGCACGCGTCCAAGCCGCAATTGAAGCGGTCCGCTCACATACGTCCATGCCGTACCAGCTGGTGGTGGTCGACAATGGCTCAACCGACGGCACTCGCGAATGGCTACGCGAAAATCTGACTGTCGCGCAATACATCGAGAGCCCAACCAACAGTGGCTTCTCGGGCGGCAACAATCTCGCAGTAAATCACGCAACCGCACCGTTCGTATGCTTGCTCAATAGCGACACCGTCGTTCCACCGCTCTGGATCGAACCGCTCATCGCAGCGTTCGACCATGATCCGAATCTCGGTATCGCGGTCCCGATGCTGCTCAACGAAAACGGCTCGGTGCAAGAGGCGGGTTGCCACACCGACGCCGATGGGCGGGCTGAACCGATGTACTACGGCGTCGAAAGCAACGATGAACATATCCAGACGCCCCGATCCGTTGTCTACGGCTCAGCCGCGTGTTGGGTGCTTCGCACATCCACCTATCGCGAGTTTGGTGGCCTTGATTGCGGATACGGGCTCGCGTACTACGAAGACGTGGACTTTGCGTCCAAGCTCCGAGCGCGTGGACTCAGGATCCAATACGTCCCGGGATCGAAAGTTGTTCACGCCCAAGGTGCGTCGAGCAATCCAGACGACGCAGTTCGGCTCCGCGATGCCCAACAACGTCGCTTTGCCCAAAAGCACGCCACAAATCTCGCTCATCACTCGAACATTTACGATCTCGACCAGGAACCCCACCGGTTTGCGGCCGCCCGCGATGTTGATTGCGCTACCCGCACACTGCATGTGTTGCCTACCGCTTCGGCTCTGAATGCGCTGTACAACAAGATCAGCACGTCGGTTCCGTTTTCCTCCGGACATCACACGCTGTGCAACGTCACACCGCAAGGCATCTCGTTGGTGTCGCGACGCGCCGACGTTTCAATCCGCGCGGACCGAGCCGAATCAGTGATCACCGATCATTTATTTCATTTCAGCATGATTAGAGCATCACAAGATTGGCTTCACGACCAGTCTGCGCTCCTGACCGAGACCCAGCCCCAGTCTGAATGGTCGTCTGAATTGCCGTCTGACTTGGCGTCGCTGTGACGGTGATCGCGCACGGCACGCACGGCTAGTAACTTCGCAAACGTGTTGAATCCGCTGCAAGTTGCGATCGACGTCACTGCGCTGGCGGCACAACGCACTGGGATTGCGCGATCCATTACCGAACTCCTCACGGGCTTGGCACTGCTCGACGAGCCCACGCGAGTACACCCGTATGCAATCAGCACGCGGGCCCGACGCGAGCGCGATCAGCTCCCGGAAGGCACAACGATTCTCGCGGGCGCGGGCGCCTTTGTCTCCCTGTGGGCCAAAGCGGATCGCCCCCGAATCGACCGCGCATTTGGCAACTCTTCCGTCGTTCACGCCACAAATTTTCTCGTTCCTCCCTCAAAGATCCCGACCTTGGCAACGGTGCACGACTGTTCGATTGTCCGACATCGGACGCTGTGTAGCGCGGCTGTCCAGGCACTTGAGCCGAGTCTGCGACGAGCCTTCGATCGTGGAGTTCACATCCATGTCCCGTCGCAGTTCGTGGCCGACGAAGTCGAAGACATCTTCGGACCTGGTTTGCGAGCGGCGCGGCGCATCCATGTCGTGCACTGGGGAGTGCCATCGCTCGCTCCCGCGTTGGGTGTTCCCGCGGAAATCGCGCGCTTTGTGCCGATCGCTAACGGTGTGCCGTACATCGTCGCCGTGGGCACGTTGGAGCCACGAAAGAATTTCGCGCACCTCGTTGCCGCGTTTGGGAGCATCGCAGCCGATCACCATGATCTTCATCTCGTCATCGTGGGCAACGACGGACCCGCCCGCCCAGAGATCGACGCCGCGATCGCGCGCGTGGCACCAGCAACTGCTGCAAGAATCGTCATTACCGGCGCGATCGGAGAGCCGGCGAAGGGTTGGCTGATTCGAAACGCACGAGCACTCGCGTATCCCAGCGTGTACGAAGGATTCGGGTTCCCGATTCTCGAAGCGATGAGCGTGGGAGTTCCTGTGCTCACCGCGAACGCAGGATCGATCCCCGAAATCGCAGGGGGTGCCGCAGTCTTGGTGGAACCAACCGACGAAGCAGCGATGGCAACGGGGCTCATCGACCTGCATAGCAACGATCAGCAACGCTCCAAGCTCATCGATCGCGGCTATCAACAGAGTTCAAAGTTCTCCTGGAGTGCATGCGCTACCGAAATCCGATCGATTTACCAACTCCTAGCGCGATGAAGGTCGCTCTGCATATCGGACAACTGCTCCAACCTGTTCCGGGAGGAATCGCAAGGTACGCGCGCGCCCTTGTGAGAGAATTGCCCCGCCACGACATCGAAGTTGCAGCCTTTGCGGCCGGACCGAAGCCCAAAGGCATCGCGTGCACGTACGCAGATCTGGGCTGGCCGAACGGTTCGATTCGCTATGAAGCATGGAATTGGTTTCGTCGCCCGACCGTGTCTGTCGCTGGTGACATAGTGCACGCGCCGAGCCTCGCCGTGCCGCCGGTTCGCGACCGCCCGCTCATCGTCACTGCGCACGATATTGCGTTCCACCGATTCCCCGCCACCACGACGCGGCGTGGACGAGCGTTTCACGAACGCGGCCTCGAATTGGCGCGCAAACACGCAACACTGGTGATTGCCCCGTCGCAGTTTACTCAATATGAGCTGTATTCATTGGGGTTTCGAGCGGAACAAGTAGATACAGCGTACCTCGGAACCGATCCGCCAGAACCAATGAGTGCAGCAGATGTAGACGAACGGCTCTCCGCCGTGAATCAGTATCGGCCGTTTCTCTTGACTGTCGGGACGGTCGAACCGCGTAAGCGACTCCCCATTCTGGTTGCCGCGCACCAACAGCTGAGGTCGCTCATCCCTGACCTCGAGCTACTCATCGTTGGTCCGAATGGGTGGGGTGAAATCGGGCCGATCGAAGCGCCTGGTGTCCGCCGCATGGGGCAATTGCCATGGACGGTGATCGATGCGCTCTACCGAAAGGCCTTGGCGTGCGCGATTCCATCAATATATGAAGGCTTCGGTTTGCCGGCCGTCGAAGCAATGAGCCGTGGATGCCCCACCGTTGTCGCGCGCGGCAGCGCAACCGAGGAGGTCGTTGGCGACGGCGGCCTCCGTGTCGCTGCGGACGACGCCGATGCACTCGCTTCGGCATTGGAGTCCTTGATCTTCGATGAGGGGCAACGGGTTCAAGTGTCACAGGCAGGCATGGAACGATCCAAGGCATTCACTTGGCGCTCAAGCGTCGAACGCCATGCAACTCTGTATCGCCGAGTTTTGAAATTATGGTCAGCCGCGTGATTCGTGTATTGCTCGATGTCTCGGCGGTCCCAACACAGCCGGTCGGCGCCGGCGTCTACACCGTTGAATTAGCTCGTGGTCTCGCCGAACACGACGCAGTCGAATTGCATCTCTTGGCTCGACGATCCGACTTGCGCTGGAACATGATCTGCCCTCGGGCGACAATTCACAACCAAGTCCCCGATTCTCGCGGGCTGCGCATTGCCTGGGAACGCTACCGAGGTAGTCGCTTCGCTCGCAAGATCGGCTGTGATCTCTGGCACGGCCCGCATTACACGCTGCCGCAGAGGCTGCAATGCGCGACCGTCGTGACCATTCACGATCTCACATTTTTCGATCATCCTGAAACCCATCAGCGGGTCAAAGTGCATTTCTTTCGGCGCGCGATTCTGGCAAACGCGCGGCGGGCGACACGCCTTGTATGCGTCTCACAGACCACCGCAGCTCGGCTCCATGAGCTTGTGCTTGACCACGCGCCCGTCACAGTTGCCCACCATGGCGTTGACCACGATCGTTTCCGGGCCGACGGGTCAGTCGTCCAGGCCAAGTTCGACAACGAACTTCTCGCCGCCCATGGCATTACCGGAGACTTCATCGCCTTCGTTGGCACGATTCAGCCCCGCAAGGCACTTCCCACCCTGACCAAAGCCTTTTCGTCAATACGTATCGACCATCCCGAACTACGACTCGTCATTGCAGGAGGTGATGGCTGGGGCACAACGGAGCTCAACGAAGCAATTCTTGCCAACGGAGTAGCGGCCTCGGTCATCCGCACGGGTTACGTCGACGACTCCACCGTTGCAGCCCTCTATCGCAGGGCCGTCATCGTCGCGTATCCGTCGTTGGCAGAAGGGTTCGGTCTCCCTGCGCTCGAAGCCATGGCCTGTGGTGCGCCGCTTGTGACGACACGCGGAACCGCCATGGATGAGTTCCTGGCCGATGCGGCAGTTACATCTGCCCCTGGCGACGCCGACGCGCTCACGGCGGCGCTACGACGAGCACTCGAACCTGAACAACAGTCATTCCTACGCTCGAGAGGCCCACAAGTCGCAGCAAAATTCACGTGGTCGGCTTGCATCGACACCCACATTGGCGCCTACGGTTCAGCAATCGAATCAGCGTCCACAGCACCGACAACTACGCGATAGGCAACGAGGCACGATGCGGGCAGTCATCACCGGTGGCGCAGGGTTTGTGGGGGGATACCTTGCGGCACATCTCGAGGCGAGCGGCGACGTTCCAATCATTCTCGACCGAATCCAGGGTCTCGATATTCGCGATGCCGACGACGTGTTACGGCACTTCGAGCAATCGCGCCCTGAGGTCGTGTATCACCTCGCCGCGTTCACCCACGTAGGCGATTCGTGGAATGCCGCCACCGAAGTCCTGCGCGTCAATGTCGAAGGAACGCTCAACGTGCTTGACGCGTGCCGTGCGTTGGGCGTGCGACGGGCCCTCATCGTCGGCAGCTCCGAAGAGTACGGAAAGATCAACGCTCAAGATGTGCCGCTGAAGGAAACGACGCCATTGCGCCCGACCACGCCGTACGGCGCCAGCAAAGCGGCCGCAGGCCTCCTCGCTCAACAAGCCTGGTACGGACACCGGTTCGAAGCTGTGCGGGCCCGACCGTTCAACCACACCGGGGCAGGGCAGCCTCCTTCGTTTATTGCACCTGCATTGGCGCATCGCATCGTTGCGGCGCAGCGCGCAGGCCGCGACTTCATACCCGTAGGAAATCTCACACCCATTCGAGAGCTGCTCGATGTGCGCGATGTCGTGCGCGCGTATCGATTGCTGATGGAACATGGAGAACCGGGCGAGGTGTACAACATTGCTACTGGCGAAGGGCACCGCATCGGTGACCTCGCCAACACCATGATGTCGTTCGCCGACCGGCCGATGGAATTACGACCGGACCCTGAGTTCATCCGACCAGTTGAAGTTGAACGACTCGTAGGAGACCCCACAAATATCGAGCGCCGAACCGGCTGGAAGCCGGAATTCAGTCTCTCCGAAACATTGCGAGCGGTGTACGACCACGAGCTAACTCAAACAAGTTGACGGTCAAGCCAACCCAGCAACATCGCAATTGCTCGCGGATCGTGCCGCAAGCGATGTGCGCCGTGTTCGATCACTCGGAGTTCAGCATTAGCAAGTGACGCTCGATGCAAATCGCGCGCGTGGTCGAGATTCACTACTTCGTCGTGCGAACCATGAACCAACATCCATGGCCGTGGCGCAATAGAGCCTGCTGCACCTACAACATCAAAGTCGACGATCGATCGACCCCAGGTTTCGGCGTTCGCAGGGAATCCATCCGTCTGAATCACGCCCACCCGACGGCAATACTCGGCAAAACGCTGGCTATCCGGCACCCACGTACTGAGATTGGCAGGCGCGCCAAACGTTGCAATTCCCCGGATCAGAGGATCACTTGCTGCGGCAGCAATCGCGAGAGTTCCACCAAGTCGGAATCCGGCAAGCCAGACGCCGTGTGTGTCGGTGCGACTTCGCAGCGCCGCGACCGCATTCGCAACATCTGTCATCCAACCCTCGATGGAAAAGTCGCCAGCAGCCGAACCAGTACCCCGATACTGAAACGTCATTGCAGCCCAACCTGAATCACGAGCAATGCGGTCTGCGAACAACGGGTAGGTATTGCCCGACATGGCGGCCCCCCCAGTGCCACGGGGAAATCCCGGCAATAACAGCAGCGTCGGTAGTTTTGCGTTACTCGCGGGCCGAGCGTAGTGAGCACTCAGTCGCAGGCCTTCTGAAATGATCTCTTCCATACGTTGCCGGTATCCTCGCACGCCATGACCTCAACTCCAGCGCTGAAAGAATGGGCGGTCATCTGTCACGCATTAATGGAAGGCGAACAGATCATCGACTTGAGAAAGGGCGGACTCCGCGAAGACGGCCGTCACTTCGCAGTGCGCACGCGCGACGCATGGCTCTACCCCACTGTTGAGCATCAACGTGCCGAATTGCTTAAAACCCCTTACGCTCATTGGATAGACCTCGCCGACGGGTCACCCGCTGAAAGCGACATCACGCTCCATGGCTGGGTCGAAATTATCGAAGCACACAGCATCACCGAAGCCTCAGTCATCGCCGCGCTCACGTCCAAAGTGATTTGGAGTGACAACTACGCGACCACTCGGTTTTCCTGGAAATCTCGTGATCCGCTTTGGGTCCTGATCCTGCGGGCGCATCGGCTGGAAACACCGCTCACGGTCCCGTGGGCAAGCAACTACGGCGGATGTACATCTTGGGTCGATCTCGAAAACCTTCCCCAGGATCCGCGTCTGCTAACGAGTGAACCTGCACTCAGCGACGAGGCGTTCGCCGCCCGACGTCAGGGTGTCCGCGCCGCACTCGGCCTCGCCGACGCGAGTTAGTTCCGAAACGGCTTATAGCCCCGGTTTCGAGCCTCGTCGATCGTGTCGGGCCCAAAACAGGCGTAGGTCTCGGCTGAACAGATGCCAGCGACCGCTTCAGCAACCGCTTGGTTGGCTGCCATTTCGTCCATGTCGTAGACGATTTGGGTGCGTTTGTCACCGACGAAGCGGAAATGTTCGAGCGCAGTTGGCTTACTCATGCAAACGATCGTATCGCGATAATCCGTGCAAAGTTCCACCCCGGGGGAGCCGCCCCGCGTTATCGTCTGCCAGTAACCATCCACCCACTCTAGGGAGAAATACATGCGAAAATCACTGCGCCTTACGGCAGCAGCAGGTGTCTTCGTGATCCTGGCTGCAGCCTGCGGCAGCGACAAGAAAGAGGAAGTCAAAGGCGGTGGCGAAACCACCGCGAGCGCGGCCGAGACCACAACGACGGCAGGCGGCGGAAACGATCGAGGCAACATCGATGGCGTTCTGACCATAGGTGCGCTGCTCCCTCAATCAGGCGATCTGTCAGCAATCTTGAAATCACTCGATACGCCAGTACAAATGGCAATCGATGAGATCAATGCTGCGGGCGGAGTCAACGGCAAAGATGTCATTGTCAAGCGCGCCGACGATGGCACCAGCGCCGACGTTGCCGGGACCTCGCTCGACACGCTCCTCAACAGCGACAAAGTTGACACGATCATCGGCCCTGCAAGTTCGGGAACCGCGCTCGGCATTCTCGACAAGGTCAAGACTGCTGGAGTGGTGCAATGTTCTGGGAGTAACACCTCGGCCGAGCTCTCGACTGCAGACGATGGTGGCTACTACTTCCGCACCGCCCCAGCCGACAAACTGCAGGGTCCGGCACTTGCCCAGGTCGTGCTAGCTGACGGCAAGAAGAACCCAGCGATCGTGACCCGCAACGACTCATACGGCACAGGCTTCGGTGATGCACTTGAAGACGCGATCGTGAACGGCGGCGCGAAAGTTGCCATCAATGCTGCGTATGACCCTGCTGCAACAGATTTCAAAGCCGATGTGAGCAAGGTCAAAGCCGCAAACCCCGACGCGGTCATCCTGATTGGATTCAATGACGATGGCGGCAAAGTGGTCAAAGAAATGATCGCTCAGGGCGTCGGACCCGACAAGATCCAGATCTACACCGCTGACGGAATGCAGGGGTCTTCGTTCTTCAAAGGCGTTGACGAGGCCAACCCGGCAGTCGTAAAGGGGATCAAAGGCACTGCACCAGCAGCAGCACCTGCAGGCGTTACCAGCCCGTTCACCGAAGCGTTTACCGCAAAGAAGATCGACCCGATTTTCTCGTCGTACTACTACGACTGCACGATTCTTACTGCTCTTGCCGCCCAGGCAGCAGGCTCTGATGATCCCGCAAAGATCAAGGACAAGATGCTTGAGGTTTCACAAGGCGGCACGAAGTGCAACACCTACGCCAAATGCCTCAATGCACTTGAGGCGGGCGAAGACATCGATTACGACGGCGCGTCAGGCCCCGTCGATCTTACCGATGTCGGTGAACCGTCCAATGGCGTGTACGACGTCTGGGAATATGACGACAAGGGTGCGCCTGGCAACATCAAGGGTGTGGAACAGATCAAGATCGAAGGCTGATCTCGAAGCAATTCACACAACTAACAACTACTGCACAGGGCCCCGACTTCGGTCGGGGCCCTTTCGCGCCAGTCGCATTCGCTCTAGCCGCGCGGTGGCCCCTGATCATTCGCCCTGGCATTCAGACTGCCGAGATACAGCTCGACCACCTTGGGATCGTTCAGCAACTCCTGCCCACTCCCTGAGTAGGCATTGCGCCCTTGGTCGAGCACGTAACCGCGGTCGGCAATCCGCAAACAACGCCTAGCGTTCTGCTCAACAATCAACACCGAAACCCCCGAAGCACTGATCGCGGCGATGCGCTCAAACACGTCGTCTTGCATCATTGGCGACAACCCAGCGGATGGTTCGTCGAGCAACAACACTGACGGTTCCATCATGAGAGCGCGTCCCATCGCCAACATTTGCCGCTCACCGCCTGACAACGATCCTGCTCGTGAATTGATGCGTTCACCGAGGCGAGGCAAGAGCGCAACCATGGCGTCGCGCCGTGCGACGAACGTCTTCGGTCGCAGAAACGAACCCATGCGCAAATTGTCTTCCACACTGAGGGTCGCGAAAACGTTGTGGACTTGAGGTACGTAGCCGACTCCCGCCGAAACCAACTCATGCGCGCCGGCGTTGGTGACATCGCGTCCGAAGAGCTTTACAGTCCCGCTGCGTATCGTCACTAACCCAAACACAGCTTTGACAAGCGTCGATTTCCCGGCGCCATTCGGCCCAATGATCGCGACGAGTTCGCCGGCGTCGACGTACAACGAGCTGCCTTGCAAGATATCGATACCGGGGATGTAGCCGCCGACAAGCTCATGCGCGACCAACACGGCGTCCGTCGTTACAGCGACAGTCGACGCCGAGGTCATGATTCACCCGCTACGCGGCCCAGATACGCGTCAATCACTTCGGCATTCGCTGCCACTGATTCGGGAGTTCCCTCGGCGATCACCGAACCCTCAGCCATGCAGACAACCCAATCGCTGATCGTCATCACGACATCCATGTCATGTTCGACGAATAGAACCGTCCTACCTTCATCGCGAAGGCCTTGCACGTGCTCCAACAGGCTCTCGACCAACGCCGGATTTACACCAGCCATCGGTTCGTCAAGCATGACCAGCGATGGCTCCACCATCAACGAACGTGCCATTTCCAAGAGCTTCTTTTGGCCACCGGAAAGTGTCGCCGCGAAATCATCCGCCTTGCTGTCCAATTTGAAGCGATGCAGGAGATCCATCGCCCGAGTGCGATGTTCCGCGTCTTGTCTGCGCCATTTCCTGGGACGGAAGGCGCCGACCAGTGATTCACCAGTTTGATCGCGGGCGGCAAGCAACATGTTCTCGAGGACTGTCAAACCGTTGAGCGCTTTTGTGAGTTGGAATGTTCGTACCATCCCCAACTGTGCGATGCGGTAGGCACGTAGCCCTTCGATCTGATGACCGTCAAACGACCAGTGTCCGGCAGTTGGTGTATCGAAGCCCGAAAGCAGGTTAAATAACGTCGTTTTGCCGGCGCCGTTCGGTCCAATCAATGCAGTGATGGCGTGTCGAGGAATTTCGAGGTGCGCTACATCGACGGCGGCCAATCCGCCGAAGTTTCGTTGCATCCCGTCGGCAATCAAGATCGAGTCGGGCTTCGCGACGCCCGGTTCACCAGTAACCATCCGCAGTGCGGCCCGCGCAGCAGCGACCTCCGAACTCAACGTGCTTTCATTGGCGCCACTCACCGGAGCCTCACGTCATCGCGAGATCCGAATGCACCTTGAGGACGAAAAACAACGAGCACCATGATGAGCAACCCAACGATCATGAATCGAACTGGGCCAATGTCATCGGTTTGTAACACATGGTGGATACCAAGGAACTTGTTGTCAACGGCTTCAATGAGAAATCCTTGCGACCCTGACACGAAGAACCAAAACAACATCCCGCCCGCGATCGGGCCCATGAGCCGTGCAAGACCTCCCAAGATCAGCAGCGCGTACACGAAGAATGTCAACGCCGATTCAAAGAGCTTTGGCTCGACAAATTGCTTGTCCATCACCAACATGATGCCCGCGAGACCACCGATCGCACCGCCGAGCACAAGGCTCTGCATCTTGTAGGCCACGACGTTTTTGCCGAGCGATCTCACCGCATCTTCATCTTCACGAATCGCCCTCAACACGCGGCCCCACGGACTATGCACCAAACGTCGCATCACAAACGTCACAACAACAACAAGTGCCCACGTCACCAGAATCACCCAAAGGTCACGATGAGAGAACTTCACCGCGCCGAAGCCGTATCGACCCTGCGCTATGGGATTCCATTCGAAAAAATCGTTCGCGAATCCATTGATTCCTTGAGGCCCGCCGGTCAATCCCTGGGCTTGACGGGTGTTCACCAAGAGCTTCAAAATTTCCGCCGCCGAGATCGTCACAATTGCGAGATAGTCAGCCCGAAGCCGCAACGTCGGCAACCCCAGGAGTAACCCAAATCCCACTGCCGCCGCAATGCCAAATAAGAAAGCAAGCGGCAGCGGGAGGCCCCATTGATCGACGGTGACTGCGGTGCCGTAAGCACCCACTAATAGGAATCCGGCTTGGCCGTAGTTCATCAAGCCCGTATAGCCATACTGAAGATTAAGTCCGACCGCCGCCAGCGCGTATACAGCAGCGTTAATTCCGAGCCCGCTACGAAGGCCATCAGAAAGTATGCGGGTCCAATCCATTTCAGCCAACCCTCTCGCGGATGCCCAGCAGCCCCTGCGGCCTCGCGAGCAGCACGGCTACAAGCACGCCGAGACCAACCGCGATTTTGTAATCAGCAGGCAACCAGAACGTGGAGACCTCTGTCGCAAGCCCTACCGCGATGCCACCTGCCATCGCGCCGTAGGCACTACCCAAACCGCCGAGAACGACCGCTGCGAACAGCGTCAGCAACAAACGAAACCCCATGTTCCATTGCACGCTCTCCGTCACCCCCAGCACAACACCGCCCAGCGCGCTGAGCGCGGCCCCTGCAACCCAAACATACGTAACGATTCGTTGCACGTTGATACCCGACGCGGCTGCAAGTTCCTTTTCGTCGGCGACCGCGCGTATTGCAGTCCCCAGCCGAGTGCGCTGCAGCACGAACGCTACCGAAAGTAGCGCCACTGTACACAGCACCATCACGATGTAGTCGCGCACGGGAAGCTCGATTGGTCCGATCTTGAAGGGACCCTGCGCAGAATACTGTCGATAAGTGCGTGAATTACCAGTAAATACGACTTGAAATAGGTACCGCAAGAACAGCGCGAGACCGATCGACACGAGCATTCGAGCAGCATTCGAAGTGCGTTTCTCAATAGGTTGCCATAGTCCACGTTGCAGTGCACCACCAAACGCGCCGCCAACAACGACTGCGAATATTCCAGCGAAGACCAACGAAACTCGTGGTCCGCCACGATTCGTGTTGAAAAAGAACGCCACGAGGGCACCGAAGGTGACCAGTTCTCCGTGGGCAAAGTTCACCAACCCTGTTGTTCCGAAAATCAGTGACAACCCGACCGCACAAACGCCAACGATTAAGCCAAACCGAATTCCGCCGACGACAAGCTGTAAGAATCTGATCGCGTCGCCTTGTTGCTCGAGGTTTGGGGCACTACTCGATTCTCCCGCGAACGGGAACGAAACCACTTGAGCGAAAGAACCGAACACTCGATAGTCGGGCAATGAAGACCGCGTCGGATCGGCCAGGGCGAACCCTTGCGGAATGGTTGCAACGTCGATGGCCACCACGAAAGCACCTGGTTTCGGTACAACAATCGCAAACTTGCCAGCACTATCGCTCATAGCCGCGCCAATCAGCACACCGCCTTGCATAACGGTTACCTTGACCCCTACAACCGGACGGTCGCCGGCAACCAACGTCCCGTTTATACTCGGGCGCTTCGGTTCTGGCGTTGTCGCAACGGTGGTCAGCGGCGCAACGGTTGTGGGATCCGACCCGAGCGCACCACTGGAATACGCAGAAGCAGTCGTGGAACCACCGATCAGCGCTGACCAACACGCTGCCATCACGACGATCGCGAACAATCGCCAAAGCCAAGACGCGCAGAGAGCGTAACGCTGTAGCGCTCTCACGGTCGCGTTAATCTCGGCCCGACTGCGCCGATCGCCCGCATGTAGGCGAGTTGAGTTTCGACGACTGGATAGATCTGTTCAGGAAGGTACTCGTTACCGTCGGTCGCGCCCCGTTCCAGAATGTAAGCGACAGTTTCCGAAGTGCCGATCACTACATCGGACGCAAGGTTGGGGGCAGAACCGTTTTGGGTCACCCCTTGCCGTCCGAAAAACTCCACTTGGTACCGCAAGATACTGCGGACATCGTCGGGCGTGAGCGTCGACGCCACGAGTTCATCGAGGTGGCGTACCACCCAGGCGTAGGCCTCATCCATGCTGTACGTCGGCGGCCGCGGTGCAACGGCCTGGCGGTTGGCCTCGCGCAACACGAAATACGCGGCGATCGCGCAGACCAATCCAAAAGCGAGAAACGCGGCAACTACAAGCATCGAAGCGTCAGCGTAACTGCAAACGCGCGCGCAATGCGCGGTGATCGCTGGTTGGCGTATATGGCAACACCTCGGCGTCCATCACGTCGACCTCCCCTCGCACACAAATGTGGTCGATTTGAGAATGTGGCCGCCAAGCCGGAAAGGTGCGGCCACGAGCAGTCATCCTCCAACCCGGCAATAACGCCGGAATCCAGCTCCGCCAGATATTGCCGTCGCCAGCAAGCACTGCGGGTCGATTGGTTCCATCAAGATCGAAGGCACGAAGTTGCGCGGCGAGGCTACGCAACTGCACCAGCGGCGCCGCGAGCCACACCTTCGACGAAACGTGAAATGCAGTCACATCCACCTCATGCATGCCAACGGCAAGGCGAAGCGAACGAGCACAGCGCTGCGGGACAACGTCGCGCAACGAGGTAGCCAAAGGAAGCTCGATGTCGGTAATCACAGGGTGGCGCGACGCGATCGCAAGTTCCCAGTAACCCTCGCCAGGGTCAGTCAAGAAACGATTACCGGTGCTGATGCTCAATGGGCGATATCGCGTTTCGGCGAGATACTGAAGCCCGTATTCTCCACATCGATCGAGGAAAGATGAACCGTCGTGACCCCGCCAAGCTTCGGGAAACACGACCACATCCGCGGTCCGCAACAGCTCGTCGCCAAGAGTCGCGAGCGGATCAAAACGTTGGTCGCGAGCGACACCCGGAACTCGTGACACTCCCCAATGCACGTTCCATTCCACAACTGTCAACGCAGTCATGTGGACCTAACGGTGTACGCGAAGGATTCCCTTCGGAACCCTGTTTGGCTGACCTGGCAACGAGCGCGCGACCTAGATGCCGATGCGCTGCGCGAGCAGTTCCCGATGGTACGTGGCATCACCGAGGTAAATCTCGGAGCTCTTCGCTCGTTTGAAATACAGGTGCGCGTCGTGCTCCCAGGTGAACCCGATGCCGCCGTGAATCTGAATATTTTCAGCAGCACAGTGGAAATACGCGTCCGAGATGTAGGCCTTTGCCAACGCGGCAACCACCGGCAATTCTTCGTTGTCTTCGGCGGCGGCCCACGCGGAGTAATACGCCGCGCTCTTGCCACTCTCGACCTCGAGGAGCATGTCCGCACATTTGTGTTTGATCGCTTGGAACGAACCAATGGGGCGACCGAACTGCACCCGAACTTTTGCGTACTCAACGCTTTGGTCGAGCACGAACTGGGCACCACCGATCATTTCGTTGGACAGCAACACGGCTGCTTGATCAAGCGTTTTGGAAAATGCTGCGAAGCCATCTCCGGGAGTGCCCAACGGCGCGGCCGCGACATTCGAGAATTCCAGCTTGGCTTGCTTGCGAGTTTGGTCCATTGTCGACAACGCCGTGCGGGTAAGGCCACTGGCGTCACCAGCAACGGTGAAGAAACCAATGCCGTCGGTGCCGCTGGTGCCCGCGAGCCGAGCAACGACGACGATCAAATCCGCGTTGTGACCATCGATCACGAAACTCTTGGTGCCGTTGAGCACATAGCCATCGCCCGATTTGGTGGCTTCCATGGTGATGCCCGCGGTATCCCACTTGCCGTTGGGTTCAGTAAACGCCATCGTCGCGATAGTTTCGCCGCTCGCAATACCGCCCAGCAGCGCCTTGTGATCGTCAGCGGAACCGGCATTCAATATCGCGTTCGTGGCCAGTGCGACGGTCGCGAAGTATGGCGAGCACAACAGCACGCGACCCATCTCTTCGAACACGATTGCGAGCTCGACAAACGTAAAACCTTGCCCGCCGAATTCTTCGGGGATGTGGAGGCTCTGCAGGCCGAGTTGCTCTGCCATTTGCGTCCATACCGCCGGGTCGTACCCTTCAGTACCTTCCATCAAACGGCGCACCTCGGCCGAGGGTGACTTGGCCTCGAGGAACTGGCGGATTGTGCGCCGAAGTTCGTCCTGTTCTTCGGAGAATGCGAAGTTCACAGTGGTGCTCCTTGATGGTCGTTCTGCGTGATATCGGATCGTCGACAACAAATGCCAGCTAGAGGGTAGCGACGAATGTTGCGATGCCTAGCAAGGTACTTGACTATTCGGTCAGGAATCCAGCCCATCGCCATTCGCCCCGACCAGGCCACGTCCGCGCCCGCTCGCTCACGCGGGAACTAGACCTCCTCGGCGATCGTCGGATGGCCCGTGCCCAGCAGTCGTTCCACCCACCGCGACCGTTTCGAGGCGGTGTACGAGCAGCACTACAGCGCCGTATGGGCCTATGCACGACGACGCCTGGATTCGGCTGCCGACGCCGACGATGTCTCGGCGCAGTGCTGGCTCACGGTTTGGCGGCGCATCGAATCTTTGCCCGCAACCGATGCCCTCCCATGGTGCTACGGCGTCGCACGACGGTGTGTCGCCAATCACCGTCGTTCGGCAGTCCGGCAATTACGCCTGGCGGCCGCCGTGGCGAAGGCACCCGCTCACGACGGCGCGGCGATCGATGTGACCTGCGCGCCAGATCGCCACGACGCCGCGGCACAGCGGCTACGAAATGCACTCGGCCGCCTTAGCGTGGACGACCAAGAAATCCTGCGGCTTGCCGCTTGGGAACGCCTCGCGCACGCCGAAATCGCACTCGTCATCGAAACTACGACGGCCAACGTTGCGGTTCGGCTGCATCGAGCCAAACGGCGCCTTGCGAGCGCGATGCAAGATCTCGAAAGTGCCGGACATATAGGGGCAACGACACCAATCGCGGAACCGAAAGGATCGCAATGAACGAGGACCACGACGATGTGCTTGCGGCTCTCGCCAACGCAGATCCAATCGACCCCGCCACGGTGCCGTTTCCCAACCGTCAACTCTTTGAGGAGATCGTCACTATGGAAACTGGCTCTACAACATCATCGCAACCGTCACGCTCACGCAAATGGTTAGCCGCCTCGCTCGTTGTCGTAGCCGGCGCTGGCGCTGGCGCGTACGCAATCAACGACAGCGGGAGCAAAGCTGCGAAGCCCAAACCAACGGCCACCACTCAGGCGCAAGGCAAAGTCAAAGGCATAGAACCCGCGTCGCGCACGGGTGCTTTTGGTGGCTCGACGATGGCGTCGTGCATGGTTTGGAACGTCAGTAGCCTCGACGGAACTGAATTCGCCTTCGACGCCACGGTGGCATCTATCGACAACGGCTGGGTGAGCTTCGAAGTAACCGAGTGGTTCAAAGGGTCGGCTGGCAGTCTGGTGGTACTCAACGCCGAGTCGCTCATGGCAGGTCCCGACGGCGAGATCGTGAACTCCGAAGCCGAGTTACTCATCACTGGGGTTGGCCAACGGCTCCTGGTGTCAGGCAGCGACGGCACTGCCGGAATCTGCAATCACACGCAAGCGTTCGCCCAGGACGAGGCCGACGCCTGGCGCGCCCACTTCGCCGGGTAGCCAACATTCCGCGGGTGCGCGAAGCAAGGTCTTCGCGCACCCGCGCGATATCCGGGTCGCGAATTTCGTGACGCTCGAAAGCGTTTCGTTGTGACATGACCCCTAGGGTTGACGCACCATGTCGAGCCGTCGCAAGATCCCGCCATCGTTAGTATTTGGTGGGGTGATCGGCATCGCCGGTCTGATGTTCGTTGGCATCAAAATCAACGAACAATGGACGCAAGTGCAAGACCGGGTCAGCAACGTGAATGCCGGACAGCTCGTGGTCGCGCTGGCGCTGGCATTGCTGGGGATGATCGCAATCGGACTTGCCTGGCGTCCTGTCCTGATTGCGTTGGGTGCTCCCGAAGTGAATCGCCGCACGGTTGTGCGCTGGTACTTCGTCGGAGAAATCGGCAAATACGTTCCTGGTGGCGTGTGGACCGTCGTCGGGCGCGCAGAACTTGCGCGGCGAGGCGGGCTTGCTCGCAGCAGCGCCTACGGAAGCGTCGCGCTTTCGCTGCTATGCCTTCAAGTCGGCGCCGCGTGTGTCGCGGCAGCCGCGATCCCATTCTCGGGGCTCGCGGACGGCAATGCAAAGGTGTGGCTGATTCTGCTCGTCGTCCCGTTCGGCCTCGGAGTGCTGCACCCGAAGGTCGCAGCGTCGTTCCTGCATCTCGTTCGCAAACTCACGAAGCGAGAATTCACCTTTGAAGTACCTCCATTCGCGACCACCTTGCGCCTTGTAGCGGGCTACGTGCCCGCGTGGATTGCCATTGGTCTCTCCACTGCGACGGTCGCTCGCGCCCTCGATCCGCATGCGCCGGTCGGTCGCGTCTTCGCCGGTACCGTCGTAAGTTGGATTGTTGGTTTCATCTTCATCCCCACGCCCGGCGGTATTGGAGTTCGAGAAAGCGCGTTCACCGCCATAGTGGCACTCGGCCCCGGTATCGCCGTCACCACCTCATTGGTCGCTCGACTCATGTTCATGCTTGTCGACGGCGCGGGCGCCGCGCTGGCGCCCCTGATACTGCGAACGAGAGTTGGTCTCAGCGTCCAAGAGCGCTCGACACCGCCTACATCACAATCAGCAAGCGCGTCAGCGGAACCAACGGTCGACGAACTATGAACGACGTGCGCGCGCTCGGACGATGGTCCACGGCAATGGCTTCGCAACCGACACAACATCGAAGTATTCGGCAATCATCGCCGAAAATGACTTGGCGCTCCAGTGTTGAATATGCCCAGGCGTATTTCCAAGATCTTTGATGTAAGAACCGCGAACCAAGTTGAGTACGCGCCACGTCGGCTCATTGGGCACGCTCACGACAACGTCGCGCCGAGAAATCCGCGAAAGTTCGCGCAACGCTGCACGCGGGTCCGCCAGATGCTCAAGTACTTCAATGGCAAGCACGAGATCGCACGAATCGCTACGCACCGGTAGTGCGCCAGCATCACCAAACAAGCCATCCAGATTTCGAGAATTCCAATGTGTGGCTAGACCCGCGTCCGGCAAGTCGAGGCCAGTGATCACGACATCACCATAACGAGCGCGCACCCGATCAGTGACTTCACCTTCGCCCATGCCCAGTTCGAACACGGTCGCCGGTTTCTCATCTGGCAACGCCGCATCCAACGCCGTCATGAACCCCGCCATCAACTTGCGAGCGATGGGATTCTTGGCCGCATATTTATCGTAATGATTCCCAATCGGGACTTCTATTGGAGTCGCGCCCGCACTTGCGTCAACCACGCGGAAGCACCACTTCGCTCGCGGATTGGTGCTCAGCCACCGACACATTGTGGACGGGAATATGTACGTCTCGCTCCATCGCCATCGAAGCGGCAGACGGGACTTCGCGAGATGGTTTCGCCAATCGAACCTGGAGGTCGGCGAGGAGGCCAATCGCGATGACTTGAAAGGCCGCAAACAAAATCAGCAGCGAATTGTTCGAAACATGATTGTCGGCGAAACGCACGATATCGAACACAGTTTTTACGACACCGAACAGCCCGAGCAGCAAACCCACCGGCATAAACACCCGCAAGGGCTCATAGGACAAGATCATGCGGACAACCTGCAAGGCATATCGACGCGTGTCTTTGACGGGGTGAAACTTCGATTTCCCGGCCCGTTTCGAGTACGGAATATCTTTGTATTTCACCGAATAGCCATTCGACAAAAACGTCATTGTCAAGGTCGTGACGCATGAGAAGCCCGCCGGCAACAGGTGCAAATACTGGTCGGCGACATCTCGGCGAAAGGCCCGGAGGCCTGAATTGAGGTCGGGGATATCGGTCTGCGCCAGATAACAGGCGAGTTTGCGAATCGTCCATTTCGCCGGCACTCGAAGCATCTTGATAGTGCCTTCTTCGGTGGTCCGAGCGCCGACGATCTGGTCGTAACCGGCGAGTTCGCGCACCAACTGCGGAATCATCTCGTTGGGGTAGGTCATGTCGGCATCGGTCCATACCACGACATCGCCACGAGCGGCCCGCGTTCCGATGCGTCTCACCGTGCCCGACCCGCCATTGCGCGGCATGGTGATGAGGCGAATACCTTCAACCCCGCGCAGCACCTCGCCGCTCCCATCAGTCGAACAGTCATCGACGCAAATGATCTCGTACGAAAACTCCGAGGCATCAAGCGCCGTTTTAATTCGATCGATTTCGGCCACGACATGGTCGCGCTCGTTGTAAACCGGCAAGACGACAGAAACGTCACATGATTCGGGCATTTGAGCCACCTCCGCGCCCATACGCTACCGGCGATGAGCTCCAAAACCTGGCTTTTGTAGCAATCGACGTGCGGTTGGGCCTACCCTCGCAGCATGACTGCGCCGCGCCCTGCTCACTTTGAAACCGCTGATGTGCGGATCGACAAGATCATCGTCGGACCATTTGAAAACAACTCGTACGTAGTCCGTTGTAAGACAACCGGCAATGCCGTGTTGATCGATGCCGCCAATGAACACGACTTCCTCATTCCCCTCGCGCTGAGGCTCGGGGTGCGAAGAGTGCTCACTACCCATGGGCACTGGGATCACATTCAGGCGGTCACAGCCGCACGCGACGCAGGTATCGATGTTGGGATCGCAAACGGCGATGCGGACATGCTTCCCAACTACGATTTCGTCATCGAAGATGAAGATGTCCACCAGGTGGGAAACCTCCGCCTCAGAACCATTCACAACCCCGGCCACACACCGGGGTCGATATCGTTTGAGCTTGTCAACCACCCTCTGCTCTTTACGGGGGACACGTTGTTTCCAGGGGGGGCAGGCAACACCTCCTCGCACAAGCAAGCCAGCTTCACCCAAATAATCGATTCAATCGATCGCCGTCTCTTCACGCTGCCCGCCGCGACACTTGTGCTGCCAGGCCATGGCCTCGACACAACGATCGGAACCGAACGACCTCATATTCAGCAATGGGTCGACCGTGGCTGGTGACCACTTCTCGGACCTACGTTGGTAACCACGGCCGTACGTCACGATCGCGACACCCTCCTCGCAACATTTCGTCGCGTCCGGGCGCTCACTGAGCAACTCGCAGTCCCGCTCACTGACGAAGATCAATGTATGCAGTCCATGGCTGATGCAAGCCCGTCAAAGTGGCACCGAGCGCACACAACCTGGTTTTTCGAGACATTCATTCTTGTACCCGAGGCCGCGGGTTATCGACAGTTCGACCCGCATTTCACGTATCTCTTCAACTCGTACTACAACGCGGTAGGCGAGCGCCACGCAAGAGCCGAACGGGGGCTCCTCAGCCGACCATCGTGTGAAGAAATTGCTCGTTACCGCGCGCACGTCGATCACGCCATCGCGGAACTACTCACCACTGCATCCGCTCGCCTCTTTGCAGCCGTGTGCCAGCGAATCGAACTCGGCCTACACCATGAACAGCAGCATCAAGAGCTGCTACTCATGGATATCAAGCACGCGATGTCTCGAAACTCATTCGCAGACCACTACGTGAAGTGCGCCAACAACTCCACCGACGAATCGCACTCACCTGCAAACAGTTTGTCGTTCACCACGCATGAGGGCGGGATCGTCGATATCGGAGCTACCGATTTTGAATTCGCGTTCGACAACGAAACACCGATTCACACCGAACTCGTCCAACCGTTCCAGCTTGCGCATCGCCTGACTACCAACGCCGAATGGATCGCGTTCATCGAAGACGATGGCTACGAACGGCCCGAGCTTTGGCTCTCTGATGGGTGGCACACGGCGCGACGCGAAGGTTGGAACGCTCCGTTGTACTGGCAACTCGATGAACTCAACACTTGGACATCGTTCACCTTGCACGGTCGAGAAGTAATCCGCGATCACGACCCCGTCGTTCATATCAGTCACTACGAGGCCGATGCGTTCGCTCGTTGGAGTAACGCTCGGCTCCCAACGGAATTCGAATGGGAATCGGCCGCGCAAACAGAGAACGCCCAAACACAAGCCGCCGGTCATTTGCTCAATGAAGAAACCCCCTTTGATTTCCGGTTACATCCGACTCCCTGCCTCAATCGCGATTCGCAAATGTTCGGCGACGTGTGGGAGTGGACCGGTTCGGCATATCTTGCCTATCCGCGATTCGCGGTTGCTGCCGGCGCGGTCGGCGAGTACAACGGCAAATTCATGAGCAACCAGATGGTGCTACGAGGTGGATCGTTCGCCACACCCGCAAGTCACATTCGGGCCAGCTACCGAAACTTCTTCTACCCACATCAGCGTTGGATGTTCTCAGGTATTCGCCTCGCTCGCGATGTCAAGCCATGAGTCCGCGCAGGAAATTTGATGCAACGTTGATCACCGTCGACGTACATCTCGCGCCTGAGACGATGCATCACGCGTTGCGCAACGACGCGCAAGCTGGCCTCAACGCGATGCCAAAAGACATTCCACCGAAATGGTTCTACGACCACTACGGCTCGCAGTTGTTCGACGAAATCACCAAAGTTGCGGAGTACTACCCGACCCGTTGCGAACGTTCGATCCTTATGACGCAAGCAGCAACCATCGCCGAAGTCACCAAAGCGGACACCCTGATCGAGCTCGGCTCGGGCACTTCTGACAAAACGACGGTGCTGCTCGACGCGCTACGCAGTGAGGGCACGCTGCGACGATTCATGCCGTTCGATGTCAGCGAACAAACGCTGCGCGCTGCCGCCGCTCTGATCAGCACCAACTATCCCGGCACCGAAGTCCACGCCGTAGTCGGCGACTTCGAACAGCACCTCCACACGCTGCCCGTCGGCGGGAAGCGACTCATAGCGTTCCTCGGCGGCACAATCGGCAACCTCGAACCTGCAAAACGAGCAACGTTTCTTCAAGACGTCGCAAACCAACTGCAACTCGGAGACCACTTTCTGTTGGGCACCGACTTGGTGAAGGCACCCGAGCGCCTCATCGCCGCCTACGACGACCAAGCTGGTATCACGGCGTTGTTCAACAAGAATCTTCTGTCAGTACTCAACAGAGAACTCGATGCTGATTTCGATCACAGCGACTTCACCCATGTTGCTGCATGGGTTCCTGAACGCCAGTGGATCGAGATGCGCCTTGAGGCCCGCCGCGATCTCGAAGTCAAAGTGGTCGCCCTCAACCAGGTGGTGCGGTTCGCCCAAGGCGAACAAATGCGCACCGAGATCAGCGCCAAATTTCGCAGAGACCGGGTGGAATCCGAACTCGCGGACGCCGGGCTCACCATGACGCACTGGTGGACTGATCCCGACGGAGATTTTGCGGTGAGCTTGTCGACCCCTTCGACGTAGCTCGGCGATCGACGCATAGCGAAGCGCTGGGCCGGCCTCACAATTTTCACTACCGCCGTAGTGGAATTACACTGCAGCCCATGGTCACTGCCGAAATGGCTCTGGAAATTGAAGACCTCCACGCTGAGGTCGACGGCAATCCCATACTCAACGGTGTGAATTTCAAGGTCCCCGCTGGCGAAGTGCACGCGTTGATGGGTCCAAACGGGTCGGGGAAAAGCACCCTCGCGAACGTGCTGCTCGGTAATCCTGCGTATGTCGTGAGCGCTGGCAAAGTCCGGTTCCAGGGTGAAGACATCACGCACCTCTCACCCGGCGATCGGGCGGCTCGGGGCCTGTTTCTTGGTTTCCAACACCCAGAGGAGATTCCCGGCGTAAGCGTTTTCAGCTTCTTACGTCAAGCGATGGCAATTCGCAAAGGTATCGACAACTTCTCGGTGCTTGAAGTCCGGCTCAAGATCATGGAATGGACGAAGCGCCTTGGTATGGACAACCGCTTCACGGAGCGATACTTGAATGAAGGCTTCTCCGGCGGCGAGCGCAAGCGCAACGAGATCCTGCAAATGGCGCTGCTCGAACCCGACTTCGCGATACTCGACGAAACTGACAGCGGCCTCGACATTGATGCGTTGAAGGCAGTCGGCGACGGCATCGCTGAGGTACGCAAGGAGCGCCCTGATCTCGGGATTTTGGTGATCACCCACTATCAACGCATGCTCGACTACCTCGCTCCCGACGTTGTGCACGTGCTAGTGGACGGCCAAGTAGTTCGCAGCGGCGGTCCCGAGCTCGCACAGCAGGTCGAAATCGACGGTTTCGACGCGTTCCGAAACTCTGCGGCGTCAACAACATGAGCCCGCTCGACGTCGAGCGCATCAAAGCCGACTTTCCAATTCTCAACACGAAGTCACGCGGCAACCGCCTGGTATTTTTGGACTCGGCGGCATCATCCCAAAAGCCACTGGCTGTGCTCGATGCAATGGACCACGCGTATCGCCATCATTACGCAAACGTGCACCGTGGCGTCTACGAAATCGCAGAACGCGCCACAGCAGAATTCGAGAAGGCTCGTGCGAAAGTCGCTAAGTTCATAGGAGCGAGCGAGGCGCGCGAGCTCATTTTCGTGCGCAACGCGACGGAAGCCATCAACCTGGTGGCTTACTCATGGGCTCGCGCCAATCTCCACGCTGGTGACGCCGTCGTCATTTCTCATATGGAACACCACGCCAACGTGGTTCCGTGGCAGATGCTCGCCGCGGAACGCGGGATCGAATTGCGCTGGATCCCGATGAACGCTGATTTCACCCTCGATCTCACACGTCTCGACATACTTCTCGACGGCGCCAAACTCTTGAGCGTCACGGCGATGTCAAACGTGCTGGGCACCATCAACCCACTAGCGCCGTTGATCGCCGCGGCACGCGCACACGACGCTTTCGTATTGATCGACGCGTGTCAGTACATCCCTCATGTCGCAACCAATGTCCGCGATTGGGGCGCCGACTTCGTTGCGTTTTCTGCCCATAAAATGTGCGGCCCGAGTGGCATAGGTGCGTTGTGGGCGAAAGCGGAGATCCTCGAAGCGATGCCCCCGTTTCTCGGGGGAGGCGAAATGATTCGCGATGTCCGCCTTGAGGGTTTCACGACCAACGACATTCCGTGGAAGTTCGAAGCCGGAACTCCAGCGATCGTTGAAGCGATTGGGTTTGGCGCGGCGGTCGACTACCTGGATTCATTGGGTATGGATGCAATCCGTGACCACGAAATGCGCCTCACCAGATACGCACTCGACGCGCTCCACGACGAGTTCGCTGATCGGCTTACCGTCTACGGGCCGCGCGACGTTTCGATCCGAGGCGGCGCGATCTCGTTTCTGTTCGACGGCATACATGCCCACGACATCAGTCAAGTACTTGATGAAGACGGCGTTTGCGTGCGCGCCGGGCATCACTGCGCAAAACCGCTGATGCGCCAACTTGGTGTACCCGCCACTAGCCGCGCCAGCTTCTACATGTACAACGATGAAATCGACGTCGACTGTCTGGTCGCGGCGCTCATCAAAGCTGAAAAGTTCTTCGCAATCTGATCGACCGCTCGTTCTGCGAGCATGCCGACATAACTCGATAGGATTCCCCCATGGCTGGCCTCGAAGACCTCTACAGAGAGATCATCCTCGATCATTACCGTTCACCTCGCAACCGCGGAGAACTTGCAGTGCCACCGGCACACAAGACCGAAGGATTTAACCCTCTGTGCGGCGACGAAGTCGCGGTATACCTCGATGTCGACTCCGTATCCGGACTCGTCGTTGACATCAAAATCAGCGGACAGGGTTGCTCCATCAGCCAAGCATCAACCTCAATGATGAGTGACGCGGTCAAAGGAAAGAGCGTGGAGGAGGCTCGCCTACTCATACGAGCATTCAAAGCACTGATGTCAATCCACGAGAGCAAGCTCGAAGGCGAATCCGACGGCACCGATCTTGCCGCCGACCTCGAAGGCGTTCGGCTTGGCGACCTTGAAGCCTTGCAAGGCGTCGTCAAATTTCCGGTCAGGATCAAGTGCGCAACGCTCGCATGGAACACGCTCCAACAGGGTCTCGACGAGATTGGTGCCGAATTACCGAACTAGGCCCGCAACGGCCGGATCACGCGGCAAACGTGGCCTATTTCAAGTTGTGCAAAACCCGACCAAGTTTTTGTCGATGATGGTGTTAAGTTGCCATCCAGTCGCAATATCCAGGAGGCCAAGATGAACCAAACCGGCATCGTCACCATGATCGACGGAGCATTGGCGCGGTTCGCATCCCGCGATCTCATCGCAGGCCACGAGGTTGTTGACTACTTGCTAGATCTGCGCACAGCCGTGCTCGACGACAGCGAACTACGCGAGCTGCTCGAAGACGCAGCTCAGCCGACTGCGTAACGCGCTCGCCTGATCCCGTCGAGGCCACATCGCGCACTAGTCTTGCCGCACTAACGCGCGACGAGACAGGGTTTGGCCGTGCAAGTTTCCAAGTGGGTCCGTAGCAGTGTGATCGTGGCCGGGACTGCCGCAGCAGTCGCCGCCGCCAGCATCGGCACGTACGGATACATCCTCGGATTCGACGACCCGAAGTTGCCCGCGGCCCAAGCGACCAGCACGCGGCCGTCCACGACTACCTCACGTCCGGTGGTGACGTCAACGACCAAAACGACACCAACAACCCTTCCAACTACAACGACCACCCACCCCGAGATGCAGAACCCGGCGAACGCAACAATGCCGGAGATTCCGCGAAACGGGCTCGGGCAGTACGCATCAGGACCCGTCGTTGCCGCCTACGAAGCCCGGCTCAAGAGCATGCGCTTCGATCCGGGGGCACTCGACGGGCGGTTCGATCGGAACATGCGATATGCGGTCGAAACCGTTCAGAAGATTTACGGCCTGCCCCGAACCGGACGCATCGACGCAGCCACCCGCGTCGCGATCAGCGAATTCAAATACCCGACTCCGCTAGTCCCGAACGGCGAAGCCGATCGAGTTGAGATCGACCTTGATCGACAGATCCTCATCGTCTGGACGAAATGGGAAATTGTGCTGATGACCACCACCTCGACAGGCAACGGCGAACACTTCTGTGGCGGCGACCAGGGATGTCAGTATGCGGTCACGCCAACCGGCCGCTACACCATGACGAGAAACATCAAGGGTTGGCGCACAAGCAAACTCGGAAAGCTCTGGAATCCGTACTATTTCAACGGCGGAATTGCCGTGCACGGGCTTGAATCAGTTCCGGTGTACCCGGCCTCGCACGGTTGCGCCCGAATCCCGATGGACATCGCCACGTATTTCGCAACCTTGGTGCATAAGGGCGAGCCGGTATACGTCATGGGCACGCAAGCGCCGCGTGGAAGCCGCACGACGCCTCGCACAAACCCGCGGGCCACCACGACCACGACGGCACCAACTACGACCACCGCACCGCCTGCGACGACCGCGTCCACAAAGCCACCAGCCACGACCACCACCAAGGCTCCAACCACGACAGTGGCACCAACCACAGTGCCTCAGCCCACCACGACAACCTGACGTTTCATTGTGGTCGCGCCAAAAGCGACGACAAATACCACAGCACCGACGAGCACAATGCTCGCTCCCGCACTGACGTTGAGGTGGTAGCTGAGGTACATCCCGGTCGCACCCGTCAGCGCTCCGATGACGCCCGAATAGCTGAGCATCCGGGCGAAACTGTTCGTGAGTAGGCGAGCAATCGATGCCGGAATCACGAGCAATGCCGCAATCAGCAACACGCCGATGATTTTCATCGTGACCAAAATCGACCCTGCAAGTACCAGCATCAACAAGGCGTCAACCCTTGCGGTGTTCACGCCTGAAACTGCAGCAACGTCAGGGTCGAAAGTTGCAAATAGCAAAGGGCGATAGTTCAACACCAACACTGCCGCGGTGAAGGACGACATACCGACAAGCGCCCATATATCGGTGCTGGAAACTCCGAGAATGCTCCCGAAAAGCACGGCATCAACGCTCTTGCGAGCCGACCCAAAGGTGGCGAACAATGCGAGACCCAACGCGAACGAAGCTGTCGTGATCACGCCGATCGCCGCATCCGAGCCAATGACTTTTCGCCGCGTGACCTTGCCGATCATCAACGCCGAGACCAATCCCCACAACCCGGCACCGATGAAATAGTTAAACGAAATAATCGAGCTAGCGGCAGCTCCCCCAAAGATCGCATGACTCAAGCCATGCCCGATGTAGCTCATTCCGCGCAACACCACGTACACCCCTACGACTCCGCAGAGCGCCCCAGCAATCGTGGCAACCAGCATCCCCTTTTGAAAGAAAAGATACTGAAACGGATCAAGCAGCGACTCCATGATTAAGCCTCCTTGGTCCGAAACAGTTGATCATTGAAATGCGTGTAATCATCGACCACCAACGGCATCCCAGCATGCTCCAGTACGGCCATCGGTGCGCCAAACGTTGCTTCGAGCACGCGGGGATTGAGCACCATGCGTGGTGCGCCTGCCGCTATAACTCGGCGATTCAGGCACATCAAATGTGGAAGATGAGCGGCAAGACCATTGAGGTCGTGAGTAGTTACCAAGACCGCCAACCCAGGTTCATTGAGTTCGGCCAACAGATGCAACATCTCATGACGAGTACGAACATCAACGCCCGAAGTCGGTTCGTCAAGCACGAGCAATTCAGGCGCGCGGAGAAGTGCACGAGCAATAAACACGCGCTGCTGTTGCCCGCCCGACAGCTCACGAATGTGACGGTGCGCTAAGCCGCCAACGCCCAGTCGCTCCAACAACGCGTCCACAGTCGAACGTTCTTCACGAGTCGACCACGGACTCCATCGTGAAGTTGGTTTCGCCATCGACACCACTTCACGCACAGTGACGGGGAATTGCCAGTCAACGGTTTCCACTTGCGGCACGTAGCCGATCTTGAGACGCTCCCGTCGGACAACTTGCCCATCACACGGTTGCATGGTTCCCAAGATCGATCGCAGCAACGTCGTCTTCCCGCATCCCGACGGCCCCACAATCCCAATGAAGTCACCGGGTTCAACGACCATCGAAACATCTTCGAGTGCTCGGTCGCGCCCGTAGGCGCAACTCACCCGGTGCATCGCCACCAGAGCAACACTCATTGCGAATACTTCGCAGTGTCGGGCGCGGCGTTCTCTACCACCACTGCTTTGAGTGCAGAAGCATTCCCACCAAGGCTTTCCACCATCGTGATGTAGTTGAATCGCATCAATCCGAGCCAGGAGTGTTCAGGTTCGCCAACGGCACCCGGCAAGTCATCGTCACGCAACACATCGACATACTCCACGCCGGATTCTTTGCCAATCTGTTGCAACACTGGGCTCGGAAAAACTTCCGACCCAAAGATCGCCGCAACCTTCGCAACCCGAACTTGGTCAATCAGGCCCGCGACCTCTTGAGGAGTTGGATCTTCGAAGTTTGATACCTGAATAGCACCAAGAATGGTCCAGCCGAAGTGCTGCGCGAAGTACGCATAGGCGTCGTGATAGGTCAGCAATTGCCGCTGCGACTCGGTCATCGTCGCGCTGGCTGTCTTCATCGCCGCATCGAGTTCGTCAACCTTGTTCATAAACCTCACGAGGTTGATTTGATACGCATCCGCGTTGCGAGGGTCGCGGCGTTTCACGACCTCGGCAACTACTCGTGCGTACTGCTTCACCATCGGGGGGTTCGTCCACAAGTGCGGATTTGGCTTGCCGCCATCTTTGGGGAATGAAAAGTCGTAGATGTACTCACTCGGCGCAATGGTTAGATTGCCAAGCTCCACAATCTCACTGCCGTCGTTGAGATTCTCGGCCGCGAGT
>SXHN01000007.1 GCA_005773635.1 Actinomycetota bacterium | reverse complement strand
TCGTGGGTCATGGAAAACGGCGAGACAAGGTTCTTTCAGCTGCGCGGTTTGTTGCCATCCGAACATGGTGTATACAAGCTCGAACAGGATTGCGGCAACCTCCAACCAGATCACAGTTGCGGGATATATGAACAGCGGCCTTGGGCCTGCCAAGTATTCGAACTGGGCTCGCCTGCGTGTTTGAGAATGCGTCGAGCAGCGGGACTGGATGCGGATCAGCCCGACCTAGAAGACATCCCCCTGGCGAATGAATCGGCTGAAACCGGCGCTTTGAGTGCGTTGCCCATAGCGGTACCGATAGCGATTCACGTCGCGAGTGAAGTGCTGGCGTTCGAGTCGGAGTGGATCCTTTCGACTCTGCAGACGATGGAAGAATCGTCCTGGCGGTTGCCCACCTCCTGTGCAGGCTGGAACGTTGGCGATGTGGTGTCCCACCTGATCACTGGTCAGCAGCTGGTGGTTGATGTGATGCGGTCTATGGGTGGAGGCGCAGACGTGGTGTCGCGCCCGGAGTTTGTCGGTGACGGGCCTGAGTGTTTGGGCTCGTTGGTCGAGGTGCTTCGAGATGTTGCCGTTGCCGTCGCCAACGTGAATGCGAGCCCGGAAGACTTTGTCACGATCGACGGCACCACAATTACGTTCGGGGCGTTCACCCAGCTCACGGTGGCCGAGCTCACGATGCACGCCGCTGATATCGCGCACGCGCTGGGGATGGATCACCCGATGCCCGCTGCCGGGATTTTGGCGAGTGCCGTGGCGTTACCTGGGCTTCTCGATCATCACGAAAGCACCCGTCCGAATGCCGCGTATTCGTTGCGGTGCCCCGAATTTACGCTGTCGTTTAGTTGGCAAAATGGTGCCTGGTTTGGTGAGGAGGGCCGCGACCCATGTGTCATCGAAGGATCTGCCCAGGAGCTCATCAGTTTCGCGTACGGTCGGGTGAATCTTGACGGGTCGGGCCTGACGACCAACAAACGTAATTTCGCACAAGCATTCAAGCGATATCTGGCGGGTCCCTAGACCCAATACAAGTTGTTGGGCTGTCGATCCGAGGGCGCCGTATGCGAACATGTGTTCGTGTCTCGTGACGATTGGAATAGCCCAGGTATTTTGCACGCGGATCTTGACGCGTTTTTTGCTTCGGTAGAACAACGCGACAACCCTGCGCTGCGCGACAGGCCGGTGCTGGTGGGAGGCGGTGTGATTGTGGCAGCGAGCTACGAGGCAAAGCGATTCGGCGTTCGAACGCCCACTAACGAACGCGCCGCGAAACGGTTGTGCCCAGATGCTGTCGTTGTCGCTCCGCGATTCGATGCCTATATTGGAGCGAGCCGAGATGTGTTCGAGCGCTTTCATGAGGTGTCTCCCACCGTTGAAGCGGTATCGATCGATGAAGCGTTCCTCGACGTGAGAGGCGCCCTGCGATTGCAGGGATCGGCGCTTGCGATAGCTCAGAAGTTGCGTCGGCTGATCCGCGACGAAGTTGGTCTCGCGCTATCGGTTGGGATCGCTTCGACGAAGGCGTTGGCCAAAGTCGCGAGCGCAAGCGCGAAACCTGACGGCATTTTGCTGATTCCGGCGGGTGACGAGTTCGAGTTTCTTCATCCGCTCCCGATTGAACGGCTCTGGGGTGTCGGCCCGAAAACCTCAATGAAGTTGCGGGCAATTGGCCTCCAAACTGTTGGCGATATCGCCCTGCTGCCGCAGCCAGCTCTCAGCGCTGCAATCGGCCATGCGGCTGCCTCACATCTGCAATCGTTGGCCTTGAACCGTGATCCTCGTGTAGTGCGGTCGACGGTTCGACGCAGATCAATTGGCTCGCAAAATGCGTTAGGACGACCGCGCTTTGACCTTGGAGAACTCGATGTCGTGTTGCTTGCCATCTCGGATCGTGTGAGTCGGCGACTGCGAGCGGATAATCGCCTGGCGCGTACGGTGACACTTCGGATGCGATTCGCAGATCAACAGCGAGCGACGCGGGCGGCCTCCTTTGATACTGCTACAGATTCGACGGCGGCAATTGCTCGCGTTGCTCACGAAATTCTGCATGCGAATAGCGAGCTCATTCGCCGCCATGGGTTGACATTGATCGGGCTGGCCTTGAGTAATTTGACTCCGAACGATGTCGTGCAACTCTCATTGCCCTTCGATGAACGAGCCGCGGGTGCACCACTTGATACTGCGATCGATCTCATCAGAATGCGATTTGGCAATGACGCGCTGAAGCGAGCGGCGGTGCTGCAGTCGCCAGATCTGGCGCGAACCCTTGGGGAGGAACTGTATGAATGAGGGGTCGTCCTGGTTCTGTAGCGCCAGAGTGCCGGTCAAGGCCGAGACCACGACTCCCGATGAATCTTTGATGGAACCAGGTATAGGGCCTGCACAAGCGGGAAGACTGTCAAGCATGCTGTTCATCGCGTGTGGCCTGTTTCTCGTGCCGGCAAGCGCGTTGTTGCCGTTGCCGTCGGGAGCGAATCGCGCGGTGCTCACGGCCTTGTCTGGCGTCGCACTGGTTTCCGGGTGTGTGATTGGTGTGTTGCCGTGGGGACGGTGGCCATCGTGGTCGACGTTGTTGCTGAACCCTCCGACCTTCGCGCTGATTGCTTTGCACAATGTTTATTCAGGCAGCGACGGCTACCGCTATGCCCCCTTCTTTTTCATCACCTTCGCCTGGCTCGGATTGGTGCATCGCCAAGGCACGTCGCTCAAGGTTTCGCCGCTCGCAGTTATTGCGTATGTCACTCCCCTGGCTGTGTCGGGTCGTCTGACGACGGTGACTGCTGTGTCGATCTTGTACGTACTGCCGGTGTGTGTGCTGCTCGGTGAGGTGGTTGCCTGGGTGAGTGGGCGCCTCGCAGCGAGTGATGCACGCTTGCGTTTGAGTGAAATCAACATGCGAAAATTGTTTGTCGAGAATCCGCAGCCGATGTGGGTCTACGACGCAACCACGCTGGAGTTTCTTGAGGTCAACGACGCGGCGGTTGAGCATTACGGATTTGGGCGTCAACAGTTGCTTGCTATGGGGCTAGCCGATGTTGTCGAGTCACTCGAACGGGGTACACCAGCGGAGTTGACCTATCGCAACGACCCAGTTCTTGCCCACGCGCATGCCACGAGGCACCGCATTGCTGATGGCAGCTCAATTCTGGTGAAGGCAACTGCACATCGGGTTGAACTGAGTGGAACCGCAGCTGTGGTTGTGGCATTGCAGGATGTGACTGAGCAGGCGCGGCTGGAGGACCAGTTGCGCCACCGAGCGTTTCATGATCCACTTACCGAACTTGCGAATCGGTCGTTGTTTCTCGACCGCTCTGAACACGCGATCGCACGTGGTGCGCGCGGAGAACGTCGAGTCTGCACTGTGATGTTGGATCTTGATGGGTTCAAGACTGTGAATGACAGCCTCGGGCATGCGGCAGGAGATCGGCTACTCAACGCTGTGGCGCGGCGACTCTCGGAATGTGTTCGCCCCGGCGATACTGCGGCTCGTCTCGGTGGCGATGAATTTGCTGTGTTATTTGAGGATATCGCCGATGCTGATGAGGCTGCCCTGCGAGTTGAACGACTATTGAACGTAATTCGCGAACCGTACGAGCTCGATGGCAACACTGTGTCCGTTGCCGCGAGTGCGGGGTTGGCTGTCCACCAGGGAGGGGAGTCGGCTGCGGATCTATTGCGCAACGCTGACATCGCTATGTACCTCGCCAAACGCAATGGTAAAGACTGCGTGCGAGAATTCGAGCCCGCTATGCATCAAGCGGCACTCGAACGACTCGAACTCGAAGCCGATCTTCGAGGCGCGTTGCGAAACGACGAACTCGACGTGCACTATCAGCCGACGGTTTCGATTGGCGACGGCGCTATTGTCGGTTTCGAGGCTTTGGTGCGTTGGATGCATCCTCGGCGAGGCGTGCTGGCACCACCGTTGTTTATTCCTATTGCCGAAGAAACCGGACTCATTGTGGAACTTGGCCGGTTGGTTTTACGCAAGGCGTGTTTCCAGGCTGCGAAATGGCATGCCTCCAACTCAGGCGCAATGTTACACATGAGCGTCAATCTTTCCGCGCGACAGTTGCGTGATCGCGACTTGGTAATTGATGTGGCATCGGCGTTGAGCGACTCGGGCCTTGCCGCTTCGCAACTGACGCTGGAGATAACCGAGAGCGTCCTGCTCGATGATGGTTCATCGGCGGTGGCAACCCTGCACGAACTGAAAGCCCTTGGCGTGCGGCTTGCGATTGATGATTTTGGGACTGGATACTCATCGTTGAACTACCTCAGGACACTTCCGATCGACGTGTTGAAGATCGACAAGGCGTTCATCGATGGTGTGGCCGAAGATGAGGAGTCCATTGGACTCGTACAGGCCATCCTCCGTATGGCTGCGACGCTGAAGCTCGACACTGTCGCCGAAGGAGTTGAGTATCGGTCGCAAGCCGACCAACTCACCTCGTTGGGCGCATCGTTGGTCCAGGGCTATTTGTTCTCGAAGCCCGTAACCGCCGAGGCCATCACCGAGATGATGGATCACAGCGGTGGGGCAATCACGCGACTTCCGGCCGCGTCGAGGACTCTCTCCGCTTAGACGTCGATCCCATTGTTTTGGTCGGTGTTTGCACTAGCTTCACCTTTGTGAAAGGGGAAGCGGGCGTGAGCTTGCTCGAGGTGCGAAACGTCCGACTTGTATTCGGCGGCATCGTCGCGCTCGACGACTTCTCGTTCGATGTCCAGGCATCGCACATTTGCGCACTTATCGGTCCGAATGGTGCAGGCAAGACGACCCTATTTAATTGTGTCAGCAGGGTCTATACGCCGACTTCGGGGTCGATACGGTTTCTCGATCGCGATTTGGTCGCAATGGAACCCCACGAGGTCGCTGCCGCAGGGATCGCACGTACATTCCAAAACATTGCCCTGTTCCCCAAGCTCACGGTGATCGAAAACGTTATGTGCGGAGCGCATTCGCAAAGCTCTGTGGGGCCTGTGCGCGCGATGTTCGGTCTTGGGGGTGCTCGAGAAGAACGGAGACTCCGATCAGATGCCGAACATCTCTTGGAACGACTTTCGCTTGCTCAGTACGCGGATCGTCTCGCCGACGGACTTCCCTACGGCACGTTGAAGCGCATCGAAATTGCACGGGCGCTGGCAGCCGGGCCTCGGATGTTGCTGCTCGACGAACCGGCAGCGGGCTTGACCCACGGTGAGGTCGACGAGTTAGCCGAAACGATCCGCGATCTGCGCGATGAATTCGACCTCACGGTGGTTTTGGTGGATCATCACATGGGCATGGTGATGAAGATCTCCGATCAGGTCGTGGTGTTAGATCTTGGTCGCAAAATCGCTGAGGGGTTGCCCGCGGATGTGAGCAAGGATCCACGGGTTGTTGCTGCGTACTTGGGCACCGAGGTCGAGGGATGAGTCTGCTCTCGGTCTCAGATTTACGAGGCGGCTACGGACCAGTTCGGGTTCTGCATGGGCTTGGTTTTGAGGTTAACGCCGGAGAGATTGTTGTCATTCTCGGCGCGAACGGTTCTGGAAAGACATCAACAATTCGTGCAATTTCTGGCATGTTGCAAGCCACCGGGTCTGTCCGCCTCCATGACGAGGAAATCTTGGGCAAGAATCCAGAGGCGATAGCACGGCGGAGAGTGGCGCACGTGCCCCAAGGGCGTGGCACGTTCCCCGAGCTGACCGTCGAAGAGAACCTGCGAGTCGGTGCGTTCAGTCGTAAAGACTCCGCAGTAGACGAAGACATCGATCGATGGCTGACGACGTTTCCGAGATTGCGCGAACGCCGCACCCAGCTGGCCGGAAGTATGAGTGGCGGCGAGCAACAGATGTTGGCGATTTCGCGGGCTTTGATGATGAATCCGGTGTTGTTATTGCTCGATGAACCGTCGTTGGGGCTCGCTCCACTGGTGACGCAGGAGCTGTTTCAAAAACTTGCCCAGCTCAATCGGGAGACCTACATCGCGATGCTCATCGTGGAACAGAACGCCAATCTGGCCTTGAAAACGGCAACCCGGGGGTATGTCCTTGAAGCCGGTGAGATCGTCGCGACTGGGACATCCGAAGAGTTGGCTTCCAATGACGAAGTGCGCAAGGCGTATTTGGGGATGGCATGACACTCTTTCTTCAGCAGCTGATGAATGGCATCGGCAACGGCGTGATTTACGCGTCGGTCGCGCTCGCCCTTGTGCTGATTTACCGAACGACTGGGGTGCTGAACTTCGCCCAAGGTGAGATGGCGCTGTTCTCGACCTACATCACTTGGAAGCTCACCGACTGGGGCGTCGGCATCGTTGCTGCGATTTTCATCTCAATGCTCATTGCGTTCGCGATGGGCGCGCTAGTGGAATTGGTACTCATTCGGCCTGTAGAAAAGAAGCCGCCATTTGTGGTCTTGATCGTGACCATCGGCATGTTTTTAGCGCTCAATTCGATTACCCAATTGGTGTTTGGTACTGACGAAAAGCAGTTGCCCTCTGCCTTTGGGGACCATTCTTGGAGCGTGGGCGACGTGCGCATCACGGGAGAGTTCGTTGGCCTCATCTGCGTGCTCGCTCTGACCTGCACGCTGCTGTGGATCTTGTTGCAAAAAACCAAGTTGGGTTTGGGCCTGCGAGCAGTTGCGTCGAACCCCGAATCGGCCCGTCTCGTTGGTATTTCGAGCGGGACGATGCTCATGATCGGCTGGGCGATTTCGGCATCGTTGGGCGCACTCGGAGGTGCCATGTATGTACCGACTACGCCAGCGTTGACTGCCGGGTCGTTGCAAGCAGTGTTGGTATACGCGTTCGCGGCTGCGGCCCTTGGTGGCTTCGACTCCCCGGTCGGTGCCGTTGTTGGAGGGCTCATTGTTGGCGTAGCGGAGGCGCTCGCAATTGAGTACATCGAACCATTGCACGACATCACGTTGTTGGTTCCGTTCCTATTAATTGGTGTTGTTCTGTTGTACCGACCGACTGGACTTTTCGGCCGCAATATTGTGGAGCGGGTCTGACGATGTCGGACGTCACCATGCGGCGAGTTATTCGAATAGTTGCGTCGCTCGTCGTCGTCGCGTTGCTGCTGCTGATACCTCAGGTGGTCGGTGAGAGCATCAACGCGTTGTGGGCGCAAGCCGTCTACATCGCAGTTGCGGCAATGGGTCTCAACATCCTGACCGGATACAACGGCCAAATTTCCATCGGGCACGGCGCCTTCTATGGCATTGGCGCATACACGAGCGCGATTCTGATGGAGAACAGCGGTTGGCAGTTCCTACCAACGATTCCGGTGGTTGTAGGGGTAGCCCTGGTTGCTGGCGCTGCCTTCGGATTCCCAGCACTACGCCTGAAGGGCCTGTATCTGGCCTTGATCACGTTGGGCCTGGCGGCGGTGTTCCCCGACCTCATTAATCGTTTCGCGTCGAAGTATGGCACGGGTGGCACAAGCCTGATCCAGCCCCCGCGAGTACTTGCACCAGGCTGGGCCGATTCCTTTGCGGATTTCGACGACCAGTACCGCTACTACATGGCGTTGACAATTGCGATCGTGATGGCGGTCCTCGCTGCGAATTTGGTCCGTGGTCGCTACGGGCGAGCGCTGGTGGCGGTTCGTGACCACGAATCCGCGGCCTCGGTGCTTGGTATCAATGTTGCGCGCGTGAAAGTGAGCGCGTTCGCGTTGAGTGCGGCCTACGCGGCAGTTGCTGGATCGTTGTCAGTTTTGATTGAGGGTTCTGCAAACGCGGGCAAGATCGAAGTGTTTCAACAATCAATTCTGTTTTTGGTTGCGGTGGTTATTGGCGGCACAGCTACCGTCGCAGGGCCCATGGTGGGCGCCGTGATTGTGGTGTTTGTGCAGGATTTCGCGAAAGATCTGATCGACGATCAGCCAGTTTTGTCGCCCGCGATTTTCGGCTTGGTGTTGATTGTGATGATGTACTTACTACCTGACGGTTTGGTAGGAGGAGCGCGGCGACTAATTTCTCGCGTTCTAGCCAAACCAGAAGTCGGACAACCCGCTATCCCAGACGTCTCTACGCACTGACATGTGCGATGTACAAAGGATGAAACATGAAACTCAGCAGAACGTATAGTCGCCGAATTCGCGCAGTCGTTTTCATGACAACGATCGCGATGGGTGCGGCCGCGTGTGAGAATGGTCGGGAAAAAAGCGACAGCAAGGTGACGATCGCGCCGGGTACGACCGTTCCCGGTGCACCGCCGACCCTCGTTGACGCCAGCAACTGCTCGGCCGATGCCACCGCGGGTATCGAAGGCGACACCATCAAGTTTGGCGTGAGCATTCCGCAGTCGGGTATCTATTCAGCCTTTAACGGCATTTTGGAAGGCGCCACCGCGCACGTTGAATACGTCAACGAGGAACTTGGCGGAGTCGAAATCGCGGGCAAGAAGTACAAGATTGAACTCGTCGCCAAAGACGATGCGTACGAAGCCCAAAAGACGGTGACGAACGTCAACGAACTTGTCGCCGATGAAGATGTGTTCGGCCTGTTTAGTGTCGTTGGCACGAAGAACAATCTCGCAATCCGCGAAACGCTGGGTGAGCAGTGCATTCCCGATTTGTTTGCGGCTACGGGCGCCGCGGCGTGGGGAAACCCCGAATTTCCCTGGTTGCTTGGCACGCCATTAGTCCCTTACCCGCTTGAGATGAAGGCACTCGTCGACTACCTCCAACAAGAAAAGCCAGACGCGACCGTGGCGATTCTTCGCGCCAGCGATGATTTTGGCAAGACCTATTCGTCAGTATTCAATTCGCTGATCAAAGACACGAAGCTGAAGGTCGTGGCCGAAGAGACCTATAACCCCGAGCAATTCAATACCAAATCGCAAGTGACGAGCTTGGCGAGCTCGAAAGCGGACGTGCTCATTCTTGGCGCCACGCTGCTCGCCTGCCCCGATGCACTCACCAACGTGAAGGATTCGGGTTGGTCTCCTATTGTGTACATGTCCGGCACTTGTACGTCGAAGACCATCATCGGGCTCGCCGGAGCCGCGGCAGACAAGGTCATCAGTGTCGCCCCATTTATGGATCCTGCGGATCCGCAGTGGAAGACGAACGAACAGATGGCGTTGTTCAAGGAGAAGGTGCCGGAGTACGCCCCGAAGGCAGACGTGAACAGTGGTGTGATCGCGTTTGGTTGGACTGCGGGAGCGATGTTGGTTGAGACGCTGCAACGGTCACCGCAACTCACACGGGTCGCGGTGATGGAAGCAGCGCGAAATCTCTCGGATCTCAAAGATGTTGGTTTGATGAATCCTGGAGCGGTGTTCAACGTCAATGGTGAGGACCGCTTCCTTGGGGAGACATTCAACTTGATGCAGTACTCACTAGCGAAGGGTTACTTCGAAGTGCTCGAAGGTCCGATCAACTTCGACGGGAAGACCGCATCGCTCACGCCGAGTGAACTGTTGAATTCCTGACGACGAAATTTTGACTACGGCCCGGGCAGGTATCGCTTGAAAGAGCTGGCCCGGGCCGCATCATTCGTCACGAGTTGCGCTGCGTCAAACGTTTGACGTCCTAGTGCAAAGAGCAGAACGCTTTCGCCCGAGCCTTCAATCCAACATGGATTTGGGCCGGGTTCGAGGTTCCACGAGTCGTCACGCCAGGTGAACGGAAGTTCGAAGATTTCCGATCGCAACACATACGCGGTGTCATGGATCGGCAACTCACCCTCGTCGAGCAATCGAGGCAGCACTGTAGCGATTGCCCGTAGCGAATCGGAGTGGATGCGCCGCGTTTCGCCAATTGCGGCGGCAATGTCCGAACCGTGAACCACAAGTTCGAGCGCGAGTACGTGCACAAGGTGCCGCACAGTTGCGGGTGAGCCGCCAGCATCGATCGTTGTAATGAAGTCTTCTGGTGTCAGCGGCGTCACGAGTTGAGCGAGTTGCTGCGTAGCCACATCGAATGCGGTGATCGTTGAAGCAACGTCGCCTTCGAACGGGTCGGCATCGGTGACTTGGCGACCGTCGATTGCTGCTGAGAGGACCTCGTGCACGAATCTCTGGCTGGTGATGACGTGGGCGACGATGTCCTGCACGTTCCACTCGGCGCATCGGGTGGAATTTTGCCATTGCTCAGGGGAAAGTCTTGCCAACGTGGTGCTGATCCACCGACTTTCCCGTTTGAACAATGCGCGTGCCGCGGAAATCTCGAGTGGCGCGGCGCGCAGGGTCCCGACAACCGGCGGCGTCTCGGCGACTGTCGTCGTCGCATCAGGTGTGGCGGTGTAGGTAGGAAAATGCTTGGCGAGGAGCTTTTCGGTTGCGGTTCGCGGTTGTTGCGTAACGCGTGGGTCGAACTCCATTTCAGGTCGGTCGGCATCGAGACCGGCCTGGCGTCGTAGCGCGAAACACGCCGGTGATCGCAATTCGAAAGATCGACAACATGAGGGTCGTTTGTCATAGATCGAACAACTGTTGTCTTCGGTGAGGTTCCCACATCCAGTTTGTAGTTCGAACAGCCCGTATCCTATGGCAGCCTCGAGAGTAATGTTGGCGTTGGGATTCCCATCGCGATCAACACCACCGATTTCAATCTCAACCCTTTGCTTGTAAGGCTTGGCCGTCACAAGGACTCGTAGGTCCATCGTGGCTCGGTTGCGTTCGTATTCGTTGGTCGTTAGCGCCATATTTACAGGAGCCCGACAACACGCCGCTATGCAGTTCTCGCAGGTGATTTCGTCCAGTGAATCTGACATGTATCGCGTTTGCTCCTCGGCAGAAAACAGATAGTGGCATTGTGGCATTCAGTTCGGGGAGCATGCAATGGTCAAATCAGGTGCCGCAGAATGTGCGGTACCCAGCGAACTCTGCGGGAGCCTGTTGCGTAAAGGTATTCATTCCGGCGCGTTCTGTGAACGGGCTTCGGATGGCCTCTACTAACGCTTCGAATGCGCCGAGGTCGCCGTTGGTCGCTGTTTCGAGTGCCTGTTCAACAATGTGATTGCGGGCTATGTATAGCGGGTTGACCTTGTCCATGGCGTCGGCAGTGACAGCTCGAGGTTGGCTTGGCAATCGCGCGTGCCAGCGTTGAGTCCACTGCGCGAAGGCGGGCGAGTCTGTGAACGTTTCGGTTGTCGGTTCGCTGCCTCGGAGCCGGTCCGACAACGCTCGGAAGCTCAATGTGTAGTCGAGGTGTTGCTCTTTGAGTATCGCGAGAAAATCGTCGATCAGTTCGGCGTCGTGGTCGTGAACATCGCCGATCCCAAGCTTTGCCCGCATTCCGTCCAGCCAGTTGGCACGAAAGCGCTGAGGAAACGACTTGAGGAGATCGGTCGCGACTTCGATTGAGTGATCGGTGTCGTTGTCGATCAGTGGCAACAGCGTCTCTGCGAAACGGGCCAAATTCCATTGTGTAATGGTGGGTTGGTTACCGAATGCGTAGCGCCCTGTGTGGTCGATCGAGCTGAATACCGTCTCGGGATCGTACGCATCCATAAATGCACACGGGCCGAAGTCGATTGATTCACCCGAGATGGTGACGTTGTCGGTGTTCATGACGCCGTGAATGAACCCAACCTGCATCCACTTCGCCACGAGTGATGCCTGCGCATCCATTACCAACTCCACAAGTGTCAGGTAGGGGTTGTTGGTTTCTCGTGCCTGCGGGTAGTGCCGTGCGATTGCGTAATCGGCGAGGCGCGGCAACAAGGTCTGGTCGGCGCTGTTGGCCGCGTACTGGAAGCTGCCAACCCGTAGGTGGCTTGCAGCTACACGAGTCAGTATGGCCCCGGGCACCATGCCTTCACGATGAATCGATTCACCAGTCGCGACGACGGCGAGTGATCGAGTTGTAGGAATACCGAGCGCGTGGAGTGCCTCACTGATGATGTACTCGCGCAGCATGGGGCCAACCGCGGCTTTGCCGTCGCCGCCGCGAGCAAAGGGTGTGCGACCGGACCCTTTGAGATGAAGGTCGCGACGCCGTCCGTTGGTGTCGATCAACTCACCGATCAGCAGCGCTCGACCGTCACCCAATCGCGGAGAAAATCCCCCGAACTGGTGGCCCGCGTAGGCTTGCGCAATTGGCGTAGCGCTTCCCGCGACGACGTTGCCGACAAGTATCGCGACGCCTTCGGGCGACCGAAGTTCGGCCGGATTCAAACCAAGTTCAGCACCGAGTTGCTCGTTGAGAGCCAAGAGTCGCGGTGCGGGTGCCGCGGTGGCCTGCCACGGTTCGTACAAGCCTTCGAGTTCGCGCTCGAACGAATTGTCGAACGCGAAGCGCGGGTGGATCTCGGTTGGCATTTTACGAGGCTACAGCGGTTTTGGTGAGGTGAATCTGGCGCGCTTGGCTAGAGGAGATCAGCGACGACGACACCGATTTCTTCTGGTGTGGTCATTGGTTCGAATCGCCGCAGCACGTTGCCATCGCGCCCAACGAGAAACTTCGTAAAGTTCCAACTAATTGCCGGGTCGCCATCTTCTTTAGGAATGGCGGCAGTCAGCCGACGGTAGAGCTCACATGCACCATCACCGTTCACTTCGACCTTGGAGAACAACGGAAAGTTGACGTTGTAGTTGGTGGCGGCGAATTCGGCGATCTCAGCATCTGTGCCAGGTTCTTGCGCACCGAACTGATTACACGGAAACCCGAGGACGTGAAAGCCTTGTGCGCCGAGCGATTCTTGAAGCGTACGCAGACCTGCGTACTGAGGCGTGAGGCCTCACTGACTCGCGACGTTAACAATCAGGCAGACGGAGCCGTCGTATTGCGTGAGGTCAACCGACTCGCCGGAAATTGATTTCATCGTGAGTGAATCGAATGCAGGCATGTTTGCTCCTTTGTCCGTGAACCCGACACGTTAGCTGAGCCGTGATGTGGAGGCGACTGCGCACGGCTGTTCAAGGATCTTTGGCTACGAGGTGAGTGTGTAGCGAATCGGGAGTGTCTTGTGTCCGCCGACGAAGGTGGTTTTCGCAGTTTGTGGAATGCCTGCGAGTTCAAGGGACTTCAGCCGTGGCACCAGGTGAGCGAAAAGCGAGCGCAGTTCGAGGCGTGCGAGCTGCGCGCCGAGACAAAAGTGCACGCCGTAGCCGAAAGCGATATGACGATCGGCGTTGGGCCGAGCAACGTCGAACCGCAGAGGTTCGTCGAAGATAGATGGGTCGAGATTGCCGGCTAGGTATGAGAGGTACAGCCAGTCTCCTTTGGCGATCCTAACGCCTGCGACTTCAGTATCGACCTGGGCGGTACGCATGAAATGTCGCACCGGTGCAGTCCAGCGGATCATCTCCTCGACCGCGTTGGACAGCAATTCAGGTTGCTGTTGGAGGAGTCGCAGTTGATCTGGATTTTCGGCCAATGCCCGAAGTCCGCCTGCCATCGCTGCTGCGGTTGTGTCGTGACCTGCGGTTGCGATGATGACGTAGTAGCCCATCTTCTCGAGGTCCGGTATGGGTTGGTCATCGATGGAGCCGTTTGCGATGAGGGTGGCGAGGTCGTTGGTTGGGTGTGCTTGGCGGTCGGCGGTGAGTTCGGAGAAGTATCGGTAGAAATCCAACACGATGTTGACGGATTCTTCTGGCGTCACGTCACGCCGCAAGTCGGGATCTTCGATACCGAAGAGTTCTTGTGTCAGCGTGATCATTCGCGGGTAGTCGGTCTCGGGCAACCCGAGAATCGACAAAATGACTTGGAGCGGATACGCGAGCGCGATGTCGGTATAGAAATCGGCTGCGCCACCGTGCGCTTCGAGTTTGGCTACGGCTTGTCGACTGAGATCGTCGAGTCGGCTTGTCAATCGGTTGATACTGGAGGGCTTGAACCAATCGTTGGTGAGCTTGCGATATTTGCCGTGGTCGGGCGCGTCCATGTGGACAAGGGTTCGGATCTCTCCGCCTTCTTGGGCCCGAATTGCCAGCTGTGCATCGCTCGCCAAGACAGGTATTGGGGCGTTTGTGAACTCCGCTGATCGACGTTCGATTTCAAGCACTGCATCGTGCCCGATCACGGCCCAAAACGGTTGATACTCCGGATCGTTAATGCGATGAATCGGTCCGTCCGCGTGGAGCGCGACGGCGTCACGGCGCCATTCGTCCAGGTCGCCGAATCGGTTGGCGTTCGTAAATAGATCAGTCATAGCCGAGCTTTCAGCCGAGGTTGCCAGCTGTGGGGAGTGGCACCTGGCGCTTGACAATTTAGGTCAAGTGACCTAAATTGTCAAGCGTATGGTCGCTGATGGTCCGCAGCTCATTCGCCGTCCGCAGCCGCGCGGGCTTGAGACGCGGCGCGATCTCCTCGAGGCTGCGCTGTGCGAATTCGCGTCGGTTGGCTTCGAAGCTGCGTCGACTCGGGCGATCGCTACACGCGCCGGAGTGCGTCAGGGGCAGCTGACCTACCAGTTCCCGACCAAAGACTTGTTGTGGCGCGCCACCGTCGATCACCTGTTTGAACGTTTCGACGCGGAGGTTGCCGCGGCGCTCGAATTGAGGAACACGCCAATCGGCGACGACCCCGTTGCAACGTTCGAAGTGGGTATTCGCGCATTGGTCCGTGCGGTTGCAAAGTTGCCGGAGCTGAATCGTGTGATGGTGCACGAAGCAACCGAAGATTCGCAACGGCTGCGCTGGATTGTGGACACCCATGTACGACAGCGCTTTGATCAGATGAGCGAGTTGTGGCAGCAATTGGGTGCGTGTGGGGCAACGCACATCGAAGCGGAGCCTGTGTTGATGTATTACTGCCTCTTGGGCGCGGCCTCCTTGATGTATGTCAACGCGCCGGAGGCTCGGTTGCTCATGGGCGGTCGGCCAACGTCGGCAGCGGCGATGGACGCGCGTGTTGATGCGCATGCCGACGTACTCATCGCGATGGTGCTTGGCCCGAAACATCTTCGTGGCGCGGTCCGTGGGGAATCATCGTGACGGTCAAGGTCAGCGACATCGCGTTCGTACGGTTCGGCGCTCCCGACATCGATGAGATGGAGGCGTTTCTCACAGATTTTGGACTGCATCGGGCCGCGCGCGACGCCACCACGTTGTACATGCGCGGTGCTAGCGATGACGGCTTCGTGCACGTAACGCACCAGGCTGGAGAGCCCGGCTTTATCGGGCTTGCTTTCGAAGTAGCCGACGAATCTGAACTCACTGCACTCTCACAGATGCCTGCCTTCGGTGCCGTCGGCGACCTCGACGGGCCATGCGAGGGCCGCGTGGTTCGTGCCATTGATCCGAATGGTTTCTCGGTCGAAGTTGTTGCGGATCGGAATTCGCTTGGCAAACTTGCAACGCCTGCTAGCGCAACGGTGAACGGCGCCGCGAGTCGGCCTCGGCGCGGCACTCCGGTGCGGCTCGACCGCGGACCGTCCCATGTGCAACGCCTCGGACATTGCGTGCTCAACGTCATTGATTTCCGCACCAGCGAGGCTTGGTACAAAGACCATCTCGGGTTTGTGACATCGGATGAAGTTGCACTGGATGAACACAATGCCTTGGGTGCGTTTTTGCGATGTAACCAAGGTGAAAAGTATGTTGATCACCACACACTGTTTCTGATCGGCGTTGGCCGCGCGCAGTTCAATCATGCCGCGTTTGAAGTGGCCGACTTTGATGACCTCATGCGCGGGCACAGCTATTTGACCGAGCGCCAACGCGTCGCGCAGTGGGGGATCGGCCGTCACCTGCTCGGGAGTCAAATCTACGATTACTGGCTCGACCCGCACGGGCAGATGCTCGAACACTGGACCGACGGCGACCTCTTTAACCACGAAACTCCACCGAATATCGCGAATATCGACGAGCTGCTTGCATCGCAATGGGGGCCAACTCACGGCCATCCGCCCATCTGACCTGCATCGCGACGACACTCATCGGCTGTCGGGCTCAGTGGTTTGGGGAGCCGCAGGCGACATCAGTGGACGACTGAGTCGTCATCTAGGATCGTAAGTTCCGAGAACTTGACCTGTTAGGTAACCAACCAGTGATGCAATCCGACCGTCGCCGAAACCTGCTGGTCATTTTTTTAGTGAGCATGGCGGGCCTGCTGCTCGAGGTGGCCTACACCCGAATCATTTCGTACAAGCTGTGGTACTTCTACACGTACTTCGTCATCGGCTTGGCGTTGCTTGGAATCGGATCAGGCGGGATTCTGCTCGCGACGATTCGCCGAATTAGTCAAGCGAGCACCGATACGATTTTGCGGTGGTCGTGCGCGAGTGCCGCGGCGACGATGCCTGTTGGCTATTTGATCATCGCCAAGCTCCCAATTCACACGAACGCGATTTGGAGTTATGAAGCTGGCCCCACAGCGGGAGCTGTCTTCAAACTGGCCACAATTTGTTTCGTGCTGTTTGCATCGTTCATCTCCATCGGGCTTGTGATCTCGACGATATTGGGTCGCGCGGAGGATGGAATCGGACGCTTGTATTTTGCCGACCTTGTTGGCGCCGGCCTTGGCTGTTTTCTTGCGATTCCGTTCATCGTGAACTTCGGTCCACCCGCCGTCGTGCTCATCGCCGCTGCTTTTATGGCGCTTGCGGCTGTGTGTTGCACCAACCGGGGCAGTTGGCACCTACCAACGTTCGGCGCGTTGACCGTCGTGCTCATTTCGGTATTTGCGGTGCGCGGTGTACTGCCTGACATAACGCCCGAAGTGGGAAAGTTGAGTGCGAAAGCTGCTGCCTATTCCTCGTGGGGACCTGTATTTCGTGTCGACGTTCACGAGTTCGCGGGCGACCACCACTTGCTGGCGCACGATGCAACCTTTGGATCCGGTATCTGGAGATACAACGGTGATCCAAAGTCGCAGACGCGGTTTGACACTGACGTGCGGCGTTTGCCATTCAATCTTTTGGGTACGCCGCCGAACAGAACGTTGATCGTCGGGTCCGCTGGCGGTAATGAGATCCTGGCGTCGCTGCGATTCGGTTCGTCCAACATCGACGGGGTCGAACTCAATCCCGTAACCGTGGGGATACTCCGCGACCGCTACAAGGATTTCACTGGGAACCTCGATACGCAGCCGGGAGTAAACATTCACCTCGGCGATGCCCGCACCTACATCGCTAGATCGAAAGACAAATACGATCTCGTGTGGGCGGTGGCTCCCGATAGTTACGCGGCAAATAACGCAGCATCCTCAGGAGCGTTTGTGCTTTCTGAGAGTTATCTCTATACCACTGAGATGCTAAAACGCACACTGGAGCACCTCAGCGACGACGGGATTTCCGTTGCGCAGTTTGGCGAATTCAGGTTTAAAGATCGTCCTAACCGCACCGCGCGATACATCGTTACGGCACGCGCTGCGCTCGCCGAACTTGGTATAACCGACCCGGCGAGTCACCTCATCGTCATCGCGAACGACACCAACTCTGGGTCGCTTCCAACGATCATGATGAAGCGGACGCCTTTCACTCAGGCAGAAGTTGATCGACTGACGGCTGCGATGCCGTCGGCGCCAGTGGTACACAAGAATGCTGGTGCACCTGACAGCGTGGAGGAATGGGCCATACTTCACGCGCCCTTCCAGCCGCCGGTCGACACGATTACTGCGAAATTGGCAAGCGTGAGTCCCGCTGAGTTGCAAGCAGTAGTGGATTCATACCCGTTTCAGATCGATGCCGTCTACGACGACAAGCCGTTCTTTTGGCACTTTGCGAGTTTTAAGACGGTGCTCGCCAATATCGCAACGCCGTTGGACAAGTTGCCAGACCCTGAGAATGCAATCGGAGAACGCGTCCTGCTGCTCTTGCTGTTGATATCGATCGTGTATGCGACGATATTTTTGCTGCTTCCGTTCTTGTTGCTCAGGTCGACTTGGCGTGCGTTGCCAGCCAAGCGGATCACGGCTGTGTATTTCGGTTCACTCGGGTTCGGTTTTATGTTGTTCGAGATCACGATGATCCAGCGGTTGACGCGTTTGCTCGGATATCCGAGCTATTCACTCACGATCACACTTGCGACGATGTTGATCGCGACGGGCATCGGCGCGCTTGGTAGCCAGCGATACGGGCAGCAGCGGCGTTTCATGAGTGTTGTCTTCGCGGTGCTCATTGGTTTGACGACGATGTACGAGTTCGCACTCGACGACATCACCAATGGAGTGCAGGCGCAATCGTTGTATATCCGGGTGCTCGTAGCGGTGGGGTTGTTGCTGCCACTTGGTGTTTGCCTTGGAGCGTTTATGCCCCTCGGCCTCACGCAGCTGCAGCGGATTGCCCCAGGCGGCACCTATTCAGCGTGGGCTTGGGCGATCAATGGGTTCTTGTCTGTAGTTGGATCCGTGGCTACGACGATCCTGGCGATGGAGTTTGGGTTCAGCACAGTGCAGTGGGGTGCGCTCGCGGTATACCTCATGGCTGTTGTCGCGTACCACAGCCTGAAGCGACGTGGCGACGGGCTCGCAGTCACATGAACTTTGTGCACCTGAGTACGTCATAGGTAGTCAGATGCACAAAGTTCGGAGATTCGGCCGCTGATGTAGCTCATTGCAGACCCGCTGATACTGCCAGCGCGTCGAGAATCACCTTCAACCCGAAGTCGAACTCATCGCCGTATCGGTATCGCGGTTTCATCACGCGCGTGACTGCAAACTCAAGGAGATGCGGGTAACTCGTTGCTGCGTGGTCGGGCATCATTGCATCCACCATTTTGGCTACATCGTCGCCTTCGCCGAAGGGGAGATTCAACTCTTGCAGCATGAAGCCGTAGATATAGCTGTCGAGTAGTGAGAATGCGTGGCCGGCCATTTCGACGGAGAAACCGGCGCCGCGTAGGCACCCGAGGACTGCATCATGGTGTCGCAACGTGCAAGGCCCGGGCGAGCTGCGTGACTCCATAAGTCCTATCGCCCATGGATGGCGGGTGAGCACAGCCCTCACGGATTTGCTACGACGGCGCATCGCGGACTTCCACATTGCGCGTGCCGATGGCAGTTCGATTTCCCCAAAAACTTGATCGATCATTCCGTCAAGGATCTCGTCCTTGTTTGCAAAGTGGTGGTAGAGCGACATGGCTTCAACGTCGAGAATCGCGGCGAGTCGGCGCATCGTGAGCGCACCAATTGTTTCGTTGTCAGCAACGGCGATCGCCGCGGAAAGGGCTCGTTCGCGAGTGAGCGGCGGTCGAACGCCGCAGCGCCTGACGAGCGACCCCGGATTCTTGGGCGAATTTGGCATAGGAAGCACTTTCGTGGGAATCGCGGGCGCCGTGTTCGACAACCTTACACTGTATGGTACGGTGGCCGACCATGGCCTTACAACGTAAGTCGAGCGAGCCACGAATGTCTGCGATCGTGCAACGGGGCTACGGCACCGCCGACGTATGGCAGTTCGCAGAGATCGCCCGTCCCTCGCTCCAAACCGATCGTGTCGTAGTGAAAGTGCACGCTGCCGGACTCGACCGCGGCACGTGGCATCTCATGACTGGCGTTCCGTACGCGGCTCGTCTCGCATTCGGGCTGCGGACTCCGCGAAATCCTGTCCCGGGCCGCGATGTCGCGGGCGTCGTCGTTGAGGTCGGCGACAAGGTAACGCATTTTCAGCCCGGCGACGCGGTCTACGGGATCGCTGAGGGTTCGTTTGCAGAGTATGCATCGGCACTGCCCGACAAACTTTCGATGAAACCTGCGCAGCTGAGCTTCGAACAGGCAGCTGCGACACCGATCTCAGGGCTGACTGCTCTGAACGGGCTCGTGGACGTTGGGCGCATCGGCGCGGGTCAGAATGTTTTGATCACTGGCGCATCCGGCGGAGTTGGCACGTATGCAGTTCAGATTGCCAAGGCGTTCGGTGCAACCGTTACGGGGGTGGCCAGTGCTGGCAAGCTCGATTTCGTGAAGGGATTGGGCGCAGATGATGTCATCGACTACGACCGTGAGGACTTTGCAGATCGCGCTCACCAGTTCGACTTGATTCTGGATATAGGCGGCAGCCCGTCGCTGTCTCGACTACGGCGCGCGCTCACGCCACGAGGCACTGCGGTGATCGCGGGCGGAGAAGATGGCGGCCGCGTGACGGGTATCGGGCGCCAGCTGCGGGCCGTTGCGTTGTCGCCGTTTACTCGACAGCGGTTGGCGATGTTGGTAGCGAAGGAACGCGGACTGGATCGGCTGAACGAACTGATCGTTCGCGGCGAACTCGTTCCCGCTGTCGATCGCGCCTACCCATTACAAGACGCGGCCGATGCGATGCGGCATCTCGAATCGGGACGAGTGCGAGGAAAGCTTGTGGTGACGGCCTGAATGGCAGGCCGATTACTGGTTGATCCGAACCCCCGGCTCCGAATGCCTCCTCGTGTGCGCCAAGCCGCAAGGCAGTTCCTACGATATGCGTATGCAGAATTGGCAACAGGGCGAGGTTGCGTGTGCTGACGCATCGCTGCATTACTACCGATCCGGCGGTGATCTTCCACCGTTGGTGTTCGTGCACGGCTTCACCGACCACGCGATGTATTTCACACGAGTCGCCGAGACACTCACGCAACAGTGGGACGTCATCGCATACGACCAGCGGGGGCACGGACGATCATCACGAGCACAGGGACGCTTTGACACGGCGCTGCTCGCCGACGATCTAGCCGCAGTGGTCGAAGCGCTTGCCCTCGACCGCCCGGCTCTGGTTGGCCACTCGCTGGGCGGTGCCGTCATCACCCAGGCGCTTGCGACAGGATCAGCACCGAGCCGGGGTGCAGTCCTAGAGGACCCATTTTGGCTTGAGCTGCGAGACGAGTTGGCCGCGCAATATCTCGAGGCCCGAGCCCAACACGTCGCTGGCTGGAGGGCCTGGGTTGCTGGCCTCCAGCGGATGCCCTATACGGAGGCACTCGCGTCGCGCTCCGCAGATGAACCCAGGTGGTCGCGGCTCGACGTCGAAACGTGTCTCGATGGTCGTCTCACGTTCCAGCTTGATCTCTTCGACCACTTCCCCACTCAAACCTCACCATGGCGCGACCCGGTCACGCGTTTTGGTGTACCGGTGCAACTCTTGACCGGCAGTGATAGGGGACGCGGCGCGGTGGTGAGTCGAGCAGATGCACTCGAGGCCACGACTTTGAATTCGCAACTTCAATGGGCTGAGTTCGAAGGTGCAGGGCATCACATCAAGTACGACAGCTTCAACGAGTACCTCACATCGGTCACCACATTCCTCACGGCGTTGGCCTGACAGCCCAAGCGAAGTTCGGCTCAGCTGATGACGCGGCTATGAAACGTCATCTCGTGGGCTTCGCGGTCTTCGTCGAGCCCGAAGGAAATGATTTGCTTTGGGTGCAATCGAATCAGCGGCGTTCCGTCAACCTCTAGCGCTTCAGCGTGAGCGCGGATTTCAATACACCGAACGCGCCATGGATCAACCGACGCGATGTCGTCGACGACAAACGCCGCGCGACCGTTATCAGCAACGTTGCGATACTTCAAGCTTTTCGCGAGCCGAAACCCATGGATATCGATCGTCCCAGTGTCGGCATTGACTCGGAAACCGACGGGGCTGTTCTGCAGAGCTCCATCCGGTCGAGCGGTTGCCAGACGACCGAGTCGCTGCGTTGCAAAGTACGCAAGCTCGACATTTGTAAAGACACCCGAATCACTAGGGCTCGTTTCGTTTGCAGTGTCCATCGTACTCACGTCTCAATCTTTTAGTAGGTGTGCTGGAAGGAACTCGCCGATGCGCGCGTCGCTTTGAGCGCACTCTAAGACCTCAACCATTCTTGATGTCAAGGGCTTTCTGGAGACTCAGCAATCGTTACAGCAAGCCAGCGAGGTCAAGCGACAGCGACTCGCCGCCTTCGAACCACTCAGCAAAATGGTCAATGATTTCGGACGCAGCTGGCGGACCGTCCCATCGCAGGGTCAGCTCCTGATCGCGAAGTACCTCAAACCCCCAGAACTGGCAACACCGTTGCTCGTCTACGGCGAACCGTTGAAGATCGGTCGCGACGTCGTCGCGATTCGCAAACGAAATGCGTAACCCGTGTTCCGTACGTTCGACGCCAAGCGCGTTCGAACGCAGCCGTTCGAGCAAGGCAATGCGTTGCGGAATTTCATCGGCGCCAAGTGTGCACGCGATTGGCGCAGTGGCGTCGTACAGCGCAATCGGTTTCTTCATCGTCTTTCTCCTTCACTCAGCGAGGCTCACCGTAAACCACGAACCTAGGTTCAAGGTCAAGGGTTTTTTTGAGCACCGTTGCGCCTAACGGCGAGCGGCCAGTGAAGGCGATCAGTTTCGTCACGAGTCAGTCGGCGACGCCCACCGGTAGATCGGTCGGCGCGAGTCGGAAAGAATCGCTTGACCTCAAGCATGATTGAGGTCTTAGAGTGCGGGATAACAGCCTCGGTCAACCCGTGACTCGAGTCGCAAATCCAGGGAACTGCCCGCGATGTCGACAACCTTTCATCCCCTGAGTGATGCCGACCGAGGAGCGATGGTAGCGGCACGCGAATTCATGCAGTCGATGCCTTCGATGACGATGACGCCTGACGCTCGGCCGTTCTACGACGAGATGATCCGTCAGATGCCGCAAGCCGAAGGCATCCAATACACAGCGGGAGAACTCGGCGGCGTGCCGGGGTGGTGGTGCCGTCTCGATGGAGCTCCAGATCACTCGGTGCTGCTCTATCTGCACGGCGGTGGCTATGTGCTTGGAAGTGCTGAGGCGTATCGCAATACAGCCGGGCAGTTCGCGGCGAATGCCGGTGTCCATGCGTTCGCGCTCGAATACCGCTTGGCGCCCGAGCATCACTTTCCTTGCGCAGTCGATGACGTGATTGCCGCGTACGACGCGTTGGTAGCGCAGGGGTTCACGCGAATCGCAATAGCGGGCGATTCGGCTGGGGGTGGTTTGACATTGGCGTTGCTCGCCGCTGTCAATGACCGCGCGGTGAGGCCGGTTGCAGCAGTCGCAGTATCTCCGTGGACAGACATGACTGCTTCGGGCGATTCCATGCACACCAGGTCTGAAGTCGATCCAATGCTCGACCGCGAAAAGATGACGAGTACTGCTGCGTTGTATCTCGACGGTGCAGACCCATTCGACCCGAAAGCATCGCCGTTGTTCGCTTCGCTCGATGGGCTTGCGCCGGTGTTAATTCACGTTGGCGACGACGAAGTGTTGCTGGACGACTCAGTGCGGTATGCCGACACCATGGCAAGCGTCAATGGCAACGTGGAACTCCATGTGTGGGAAGGCATGATTCATGTCTTTACGGCCAGTATCGCCATGCTCGAAGCCGCTCGCGAAGCGATGAGCGGCATCGGCGAGTTTCTTGCGACGCGGTTGCTCAAGGACTGAGCCGCGGACCTCGCGTTTCAACGCCGCGTTCGGGGTACCAGACGGTGGGCGGCCCGGCGTAGGCCACTGTTACGAGGTCGCCGCGGCGATGTTGGGGCGCGCCGCCAACCCGCACGCGCACTAGCGGGCCCATGGCCAGCTGCACGAGGTAGATGGTGTCGTGCCCGTAGTACTCAATGAGCTCCACGATGGTGTCGCCGCCGGGGGTCAGGCGTAGTTCTTCGGGGCGCAGCAAAACAGTGACCGCACCGTGCGTTGCCGTCAACAGTGGAACAGCACCGATCGCGGTGCGGGCCACGTCACCGTCCGCGGAGCCATCGAGGAGGTTGGCATCACCGACAAACCCGGCGACCCACGGCGTGGCTGGGTGCGCATAGAGGTCGGCAGGCTTCGCGATTTGCACGATCTGTCCCTCGAACATAACGGCAACCTCGTCGCCGAGCACGAACGCCTCGTCTTGGTCGTGGGTGACAAACACTGTGGTGACTCCGACTTCAACGAGGAGTTGGTGAATCTCCGAACGCACCTGCACGCGCAGCGACGAGTCGAGGTTCGAGAACGGCTCGTCGAGCAGCAGGACCGACGGCCCCGGCGCAATGGCCCGAGCTAAAGCAACCCGTTGTTGCTGACCGCCCGAGAGGGTTCCGGGCATCCGCTTGGCAAGGCCGCCGAGGTCGACGATTTCTAGGGCGGCTTCGATGCGCTCGGCAGTTCGTTGCTTTCGCGGGAGTCCGTAGCCGACGTTGCCGGCCACATCGAGGTGGGGAAACAGCGCCCAATCCTGAAAGACCATGCCGATACGTCGGCGTTCAGGAGCCACCCATGCGCTTGGCCCGACAACCACGCCGCCGCTCACCTCGATCGAACCATGATCGGGCCGTTCGAGACCAGCAATCGTGCGCAGCAGTGTCGTCTTGCCGCACCCGCTCGGCCCGAGTAGGGCAACGACTGTGCGAGGAGCCACGTGCAGATCAATGCCCCGCAGCACTGGATGCTGACCGAAACTCTTGTCGAGGCCCGTGACCGTGATGGTGCCGGGTTCGACGCTCAGCATCGATCGCACCATACCGCGGCGTTCCTCACAGAGCATCGCAGCGTTGTCATTCAGCGATCTCGTTCCTGCAGAACAAGCAGCGTCATAGGCAGCGATGACAGCAGCACGAGCGCGAGCGCTGGTGCCGCGGCTCTGGCGAAAAACGCCTCCGAGGTGGCGCCCCACACTTGGGTGGCGAGCGTGGGATAGCCAGTGGGTGCCAACAGCAAGGTGGCGGGCAGTTCCTTCATGCAGGTGAGGAAGACCAACGCTGCGCCAGCCGCGATGCCAGGTCGAGCGAGGGGCGCGACGATACGCCACAAGGTGACAATCCAACCCCGACCCAACAGGTGTGACGCCTCCTCGAGGCGCGGGCCGATCTGGAGCAGCGAAGCCCGAATCGCTCCCAGTGCCTGCGGGAGAAAGAGCACGACGTAGGCAAGGGTCAAGAGCCACTGCGTCTGATAGAGCCCCGGCGCGACGCGGGCTCCAAAGAACACCAGCGATAGCGCAACCACGAGCCCGGGCAAAGAGTGTCCCGCCCAGCATGCCCCCTCCACGAGGCGACCAAGCCAGCCCCCGCGTCGAACCGATAACACGGCCACCGGCCATGCAGCTACGACCGTGGCCAGCGCGCCGAAAGCCGAGGCCCGCAGGCTGTTTCCAATAAGGGTCGTGGTGAGGCGAAGCGGCTCTCGCGCATCGAGTCCTCGAACAAGCCAGGTGGTGATCACGGCCAGGGGGATCACGAGGGCGATCAGCATGAGGACCGATACCACCGCGAAGGCGGGCCAGCGCCAGCGTCCGAGCGGGGTGACCGGCGTGGAACGAATACTGCCGCTGTGCACACGGTGCTGTGCGGTCGAACGGCGTGCCGCCGACTCACCCGAGAGCACCACGAGCGTCACGGCGACGAGTACGAGGCCGAGGACAGCCGCGGTCGAGCGGTCGAGCGATGCCCGGTACTGCACGAAAATGGCGCGGGTGAAGCTGTCGAATCGAAGCATCGACACCGCTCCGAAGTCCGACAGGGTGTAGAGCGCCACGAGAAGGGCCCCTGCAGTAATCGAGGGGCGCAGCTGCGGAAGGACGACGCGGCGAAAGGTCAGCCATCGTCCCTGGCCGAGGGTGCGACTGGCGTCCTCTTGGCTCGAATCGAGACGACGAATCGCGGCGCGGACAGTGAGGAGCACGTAGGGGTAGGTGAACAACGTCAACACGAGCCAGGCCCCGGGGAAGCCGTACAAGCTCGGCAGCGAGTTGACGCCGAATGGCTCCAGCCAATCTTGGAGGACGCCTCTGGGCCCCAAGGCCCCAATGAACGCGAACCCTCCGACATACGTCGGGATTGCGAGCGGCAGAACTGTGACCACGACCCAAAGTCTGCGCAGTGGCAAGTCGGTACGCACGGTGAGCCATGCCAATGGCACCGCGATTGCCACGGAACTGGCCGTTACGGCGGCTGCGAGTGTGCCCGTTCGCCAGAGCAAGCCTTGCACCCGCGAGGTGAAGACGATGTCGGCGACGCGGTCCCAGCCGAGATCAGAGGCCCTGATAACCAAATAGATCAATGGCAGCAGGGCCACCGCTGCGACCACCAACCCTGCCACGCTCATCACCGGTCTGGCGCGCCTGAGTCGCGCCAGACCGGTGTGGCTAGCTCTACGCCCGCCCGGGTTGGTGAGTTTCACGTTGGTGAGGATGCCTCGCGGGGAGGCGTCCGGTCGGCCCATCACAAGTTCAAACGATACCGAGCTCAGTGAGCAGGGCGAGCGTCCCCTCCAGGTCGTCAAGGCGGTTCAGGTCAATGTCTGGCACCGTGAGGTCGGCGATCGTCGGCACGCCCTTGGCGGGTTGCACGCTCTCGACCAACGGGATCTCGTAGGTCGTTTCGGCGAAGTACTTCTGAGCATCATTGGAGAGCAGGAAGTCGATGAAGGCGTTGGCCTGACCAGTGTTTTTGGCCGTGTTCAATATTCCGCCCCCGGCCACATTCACGAGCCCACCTGGGTCGCCGCCTCCGAAGAGCTTGTTGGCAACGGCGAGGTCGGGATCGGCCGCTTTGAGCTTGATGGCGTAGTAGTGGTTCACGAAGCCAGCTTCAATCTCACCGGCTCCAACCGCCTCGACGATGGCCGAGTTGCCGTCGAAGGTTGCTGGCTGATTGGCCTTGATTCCTTCGAGCCAGGCCCGAGCGGCGCTTTCGCCTTTGAGCACGCGTAGGCCGGTGACGAACGCCTGGAACGAGCCGTTTGTGGGTGCCCAGCCAATGCGGCCCTTCCAAGCCGGATCGGTGAAGTCGAGGATGGAATCGGGTAGATCGCCTTCGGTGAGCTTGTCGGTGTTGTACACGACGACCCGAGCCCTGCCCGATGTACCAACCCAGCGGCCCTCGTCATCCTTGAATCCGTCGGCCACATGGTCGAGCTGTTGTGCACTGAGCTTGATAAGGCGACCTTGAGCACCAAGTGCGCCGAGGGCGCCGGCGTCCTGACCAAAGAACACGTCCGCGGGCGAATTGTCGCCTTCTTCGAGGATCTGGGCAGCCATCTCTGCGGTGTCGCCGTAGCGAACCTGCACGTCGACGCCCGATGCCTTCTCGAATTTTTCGATCAGTGGGCCAACAAGCTCCTCGCTACGGCCCGAATAGACCACAAGCGACCCACCGCGGACAGTGCCCGACGTCGTCGTGGTCGAGCCCTGCGGGTCGGTCGCTGTGTTGTCGCTGCCGCATGCGGTAGCGAGCAAGCTGACGCCGAGTCCTAGTGACAGCATCTTGACGAGTCGTCTCATCAGTTTCTCCATCTCGTGAGGTTACCCTTAGTGAGGGATACCTAACCTAGGGCACGAGAATCTCCCGCGCCAAGTCAGCGCGATCAATTTCTGAAGACAACGTCCGCGGGCTTCCGCGGTTGGGCCTCAGCGGCACTTCGTCGGGAAGATCAGGCGAGGCCATTGTGCACGGGCTGAACTGGGGTAACAATGAGAGCGGGTGACGAGAATCGAACTCGCGTTCTCAGCTTGGGAAGCTGATGTTCTGCCGCTGAACTACACCCGCAGAAGTGTCGCCGAACCTAGCAATCCCGAAGCGACGGCGCGATATTGCGCGCCGGGTGGTCGACTCACGCGCCGACC
>SXHN01000058.1 GCA_005773635.1 Actinomycetota bacterium | reverse complement strand
TTGCGCAACCAATAGCTTCGAATATTCGAGGTGCCACGAGGCGACCGACACTCATGATCACCCACACGTCCGCCGACGGTGCTTCGATGATCGCCTCTTGCGCATCGCGTGAAACCAACAGCTGCGTTGGGGTCGCGGCGAGAGCCGAGACCAACAAAAGCGTTGTCTGCGAAGTGACGAGTTGCCAGGGTTCGATCAGCGCGGCTCGCTCGCGGGCTTGCCGCCGGGCAACATGGTGGTCTTGGTCGACGATTGCAACCACGTCGATGTCGAATCGTTCCTCCAGCGCCGTGCCAATCGTTGCTGCCCATCCGACTGCGCCAACGGTTTCGCCTTCGTTGCACAACGGCAGCGCATCCCGAAGCCGAGATGCAGTGCGGTCGCTAGTGAGCAGGTCGTGACATCGTCGAGCCGCGATGGCTGGCTCGGGTGATGAGAGCATGTGCGAAGCGACCCACCACAGTGCGCCGTTCGACCGGTGGTGGTCGAGGAGACGCCGGCATGCGACAACGAGCTGCGCAGGGTCGTGAGCCAGGGAAGCCAGTGCTGATGCAGCTTCGCTCGGTAGGTGATCCTCGTCGCTGCGACCGCGCGCTACTGAGCGCAGCCACTCGAATGGACTTCCCATTGGTCGCCGGTCCTGTCGTTACTTTTGGTGACTTGGGTCTTTGGGGAGGCCCAGAACTCGTTCTCCGAGAATGTTGCGCATGACCTCATCGGTACCGCCCGCAACTCTGGCTCCCGGGGTGCCGGTGATCATTTCACTCCAAGAGAACGTTCCCCATTCGCCAGTATTGGCAACCAATCTCGGGCCGAGCACATCGCTGACAAGCTGACCAAGGCGAAGCATGTTGTTGGTGCCAGCGAGTTTTGCAATGGAAAGCTCAGGCCCTGGTGTTTGTCCGGCTTTGATCTTGCTCACTGCGCGCAGGTTGGTGAGCGCTGCGGCGCGTGAATGTACGTAATAGTTGGCGATCTTTTGGCGCACTACTGGATCGGCGTGCACGTCGAAATGTTGGGCCATTTGTAGAATCCGCTCGACGCCGCGATTTCCCGAGGCGCTTCCTCCGCCACCGGCACCGATTGCCATACGTTCATTCATGAGTGTGGTGAGTGCAACGCCCCACCCCTCATCGACCCCGCCGAGACGATGTGAGTCATGCACACGGACATCGGTGAGGAACACCTCGTTAAATGAGGCGCCGCCTGTCATTTGGCGCAATGGGCGGATCTCTACACCAGGCGCGTGCATGTCGATCAGGAACATCGTCATGCCCTTGTGTTTGGGTTTGTCAAGAGATGTGCGCGTGATGATTTCACCGATGTCGGAATACTGCGCACCTGACGTCCACACTTTCTGACCGTTGATGACCCATTCGTCGCCGTCGCGTTCGGCCTTGGTTTGGATACCCGCAAGGTCGGACCCGGCGACTGGCTCAGAGAAGAGTTGACAGCCAACGATGTCGCCTCGCCAGAGCGCTGTGAGGTAAGCGTCGCGCACTTCATCTATGCCATGGGCCAAGATCGTTGGTGCAACCATTCCCAAACCGATGGTGAATGGCGATTCGTTGGGAATTCGAAAGTCAGTGGCGGTTTCGCCGAAGGCCCGCTGGTACTCAGAACTGAGGCCGCGGCCGCCGTACTCAGTGGGGCCGGTAATCCAACCAAAGCCCGCGTCAAACATTGTTGAACGCCATCTTTTCGCCGACGCGACCATCGCGGCTTCGGCTTCCTTGCTCATTTCTTCGAACATCGCGACTGAGTCGGCGCCGCGTCCCCATACGAATGCGGCTTCTTCGACCCTGCGCTCGCAGTTCGCTTCGAAAAACGCCAGTGCCTCGTTGCGAAATACTTCGAGAGAAATCGTCATTTTCGGCTACCTGTCTCCGAGGTGGAAGTATGGGTTACATCGATCGGGATCGTACCGAGTTGTTCGATGACCGATGTCATGGCCGCCAGCGCATTGAGGTCGCCGCGCACTCGTAACCGGCCCGTATCAATTGAGCGTTGAGCGTTGGTCTTGCTGGATGCAAGTGCACGACTAGTCGCGGTATCGGTGAATATCGTGATTGTCGGCCGGAGATCTTCCGGCACTCCAGGCGCCATTCGAGCACCATCCTCGTCGATGCGAAGATGCCACGATCTCACACCCGCAATCCCGGGCTGCGCTTCGTTGGGTTCGGTTTCGTCTGGGTCGGTGGCGACACCGAGATGGTCGCTGAGTTCAATTGCCACGACAATCGGCAGCGTGAGACCCTTCGGGGCTTTCCGCGATGATCTCGCAGCGGATGACCCCAAGGTTGGCGCCGCCTGAGTGAGTCGTTCGTTGACTGCTACGAACCAAGCATCAGATAAGAAATCGGCCACGTTTGGGGACGCTACACGGGGCGGGTGGGAGGCAGTCCGGTGGCTCGCCCTACCCTTGGGCGATGCCGCGCGTTCCTGCCACTTTTCCGGCGATTCTGAACGACGTCGCACAGCAAGCCGAATTGCGAATCGAGGCGCTGTTGTCGGCCGAGCAAACCCGTTGGTCCGCGGTCGACACGGTGCTAACGGGTCCGCTCGATTCGCTCACTGCCCTGGTGCTTGCAGGCGGCAAACGACTCCGCCCAGCGTTCTGTGCGGCTGGGGTACTTGCGGCGGGAGGGTCGTTGGATGCCCATGGGTTGGTCGACGCGGCCGCGGCACTTGAGTTGCTGCACACCTTCGCGTTGGTGCACGACGATGTCATGGACGGGTCGAGTACTCGGCGAGGGATGCCAGCTGTCCACGCCCGCTTCGAATCCGAACACCGTCAGCAGGGACTACGCGGTGAAACGCGGCGATTCGGTGAAGGCATTGCGATTTTGGTCGGCGATTTCGCCTTTGTCTACGCCGACGTACTGATGCGTGCGGCGTCTGCAGAAGCAATCGCACTTTGGGATGAGATGCGCATCGAACTTTGTGTCGGGCAGTCACTGGATCTCATCGGTGCGGCTCGCCGTAGTACCGACTTAGAGTTCGCGCATCGGATTGCGAGATACAAATCGGCAAAATACACGATCGAACGGCCGCTGCATCTTGGCGCCGCGATTGGCGGCCAGCTCGACGCGTTGCGTGAACCGCTGTCGGCTATCGGCATTCCGCTTGGCTCAGCGTTCCAAATGCGCGATGACATTTTGGGAGTCTTCGGTGAGTCAACGGTGACCGGTAAACCAGTGGGCGACGATCTCCGCGAGGGAAAGCCGACACCATTGCTCGCGATTGCTGCGAAGAATGCCGACGCCGCGGGGCTTGCCTTGCTGCGCCGGGTCGGCGACCCCGAACTGGATGATGTGGAAATCAAACATCTCCAAGAGCTGTTTGAGACCACGGGAGCGCGTCGCGAAATTGAGCGATCGATCCAAGCTCAGGTAGATCTTGCCAAGCACAACATCGCCGATGCTGGTCTCGGCGCGCCCGCAAACGACATTTTGCTCGAGTTATCGAATTATGTTGCGTGGCGCGACGCATGACGCTTGGCGATACGTCCGCGATTTCCGTCGTTGGCCTTGAGAAGCACTACGGAGCGGCGCGCGCAGTCGACGGGTTGAGTTTCGAAGTTGCGCCCGGAGAGATCTTTGCTTTGCTTGGCCCGAACGGCGCCGGCAAAACAACAACGCTTGAGGTGCTTGAGGGGTATCGCCGTGCCGATGCCGGCAAGATCCGTGTGCTCGGCCTCGATCCGCACCGACAGGGCGAAGCGCTGCGCACCCGCATCGGCGTGATGTTGCAGGAGGGCGGGTTGTATCCGGGGTTGCGACCAATTGAAGTACTTCGACTGTTCGCAGCCTTCTATGACGACGCGCTCGATCCGACCGAATTGCTGAGCCGCGTTGGCCTCGATCCGTCGATGAAGACCACAGTTCGACGGCTTTCTGGCGGTCAGCAGCAGCGTCTTAGTTTGGCCGCAGCGCTTATCGGAAAACCGGAATTGGTGTTCCTCGACGAACCAACTGCGGGTATGGATCCTCAAGCCCGCAGCACTACTTGGGAGTTCATCCGTGACCTCAAAGCAACAGGTACGACCGTCGTCCTCACGACTCATTTGCTTGACGAAGTAGAGGCGCTTTGTGATCGAGTCGTGATCATGACACGTGGCGCTTTGGCCGCAATCGGGTCGCCGCGCGAACTCATGAGCCGAAGTGTCACCACCGACGTGTTGTTTACTGCGAATATGCCCGTCGACACACTTGCTCTCGCCCGCGAACTCCAACTTGACCGTCAGTTGGTGATCCCCGCAGGCGATGGCCGTTACGAGATTCGTGCCCAAGGGTCTCCGCGGCTCATCGCCCAACTGGCGGCGTTTCTCGAACGCAATCAGGTAGAGATTGGTACGTTGCATGCCAACGAACGGTCGCTTGAATCCGTCTTCTTGCAAATAACAGCCGAGAGCGAAGTGATCGCGGCCACTGAAACCCAACCGGCACGCAGAACCCGGCGAGGTCGGCGTTGAAATTCAAAGCAGTAGTTGCACAAACTCGCACAGAATTGGCGCTGACCCTTCGACGGGGCGAAAGCTTGTTGGTCACATTGGGGATTCCTGTCGGCGTGCTCGTGTTTTTCACGAAGATCAATACTGCAATCCCAACGGGGTACACGAAGTCGGTCGATTTTTTGGCGCCGGGAGTATTGGCGCTCGCTGTGATGTCTGCAGCAATGGTGTCGCTTGCCATTGCAACCGGATTCGAGCGTCGGTACGGCGTATTGAAGCGACTCGGAGCCACTCCGCTCTCGCGTACAGGGCTTATCGTCGCGAAGACTGCGATGGTGGTGGGCATCGAAGCGATTCAGTTTGCAGTCATCGTTGGCGTCGGTATCGCGTTGGATTGGGAGCCATCCGGGAGCGGTTTGATCGGTGCGGTCGGTGTGATGCTGCTCGGCACGATTGCGTTTGCCGGTTTCGGAATGCTGTTGGCGGGGACGTTGCGGGCTGAAGCGACGCTGGCTCTTGCGAATGGAATCTTTTTAGTGCTGATGTTTCTCGGCGGCATGGCGTATCCGCTCGACGCGCTGCCAACCTTTCTTCGTGATCTTGCCAAGGCGTTGCCAGCCGCTTCGCTGTCAGAATGCCTGCACGGCGTTCTCAATGGTCCCGCGGGGCGTGGATTTCCTACTGGAAGCCTCGTGATGTTGACCGTTTGGGCGATTGTGCTGCCAACACTTGCGGCGCGGCTGTTTCGCTGGGAAGAGTGAACCGCGTGTCGCGGATCCGCTAGGGAATCTCGACGGGTCTGGCCAAGGTGATAGTGGCTGCGAGCGTGATGATCATGCCAACTACGGCTGGTACCGCCCAACCAGGGCGGACTGAATCGCCCAACACGACGAATCCAACGATGCTCGCCGGGATGATCTCCGCTGCCCACATTGCTGCGGTCACCGACCCCACATGACCACGTTCGACGCCGCGTAGGAAAAAGATTATCCCCAACCCGGCATTCATCAACATGACGTAGACGAGGGGGTGCTGCACAAGGTCCATGATTCCATCGACGTCGACAATCGCCCGTGCCGCGAGGGCGCTACAGCCGAACGCGGTGCCGCCCAACGCGCCCAACACCGCCGGTGCAACTTTGCGTTCGATGCACAGCAACCCGGCGAGACTCAGGATGGGCAGCAGTGCCCAGAGAACTACCTTGAAGTGCACTGATGGGGGATCAGCAAGTTGCGACTCGGCTGCGGCCCCAACCAAAACGAGGCCCACCGCTGTGGCAGCAATTGCGTAGATGTCGTTGTGGCGTTTCGGTGTGCCCAACAGGCGATGCGACAGCACCACAGTGAAGGCGAGGCTGCCCGCGAGAATAGTTTGGACGGTGAACAACGGCAGGCTGCGCAATGCGAGGCGAGATAGGACCCACGCAACAAAATCGAGGAACAAGCCGAGTATCGAAAACGGGTGGCGGAGAATTGCAAGCATTCCGCGCGCGCCTGCGGTGTCGTTTTCAGTTTTCTTGGCTCCGGCACCCTGGAATGCGGCGCCGACGCCGTTGGCGATTGCTGAACCGAATGCGAGGGTGAGCGAAACGACTGTGGTGGCAACCGAGACGGCGGTCGCCGACAAGACCGCGATATGCATCATCATGCGGAGCGTTACGGTACCTGGGCGAGGATCGCAGCAAGGTGTTTATCGAGTACATCTTGCGACATTTCGCCAATGATGTGCGACTGAATAGTGCCGTCACGATGAATGAAAAACGTTTCAGGTAGGCCCTTCACCAAATACTGCGCGGCAACGTCACCGGTTTGGTCGTTGGCGACCGGCCATGATGCGCCAAGGCTGTTCATGAACCGGCGCATCTTTGCGGGTAAATCTTTTTCGATCACTCCTACGATGCGCAATTCCGCGTGCGTTCGCCGTGCCCGCTCCAACATCGGGTATTCCTTGCGACACGGTTCGCACCACGAGGCGCCAAAGGCCAACACCACGGGTTGCCCCAATGTGTCGCTGAGCGTGATGGGAGCATCGTCGATGGTGTTGAGGGTCCAATTCGGCGCAACCGTGCCGACGCGGGGGCTCGATGTTGTTGGATCCGCATCGGTGTCATCTTGGGTCACGACGTACGCGGTTGCCCCGGCGAGGGTAATGGCGCTGGCGAGCAGCACAACGATGGCACCACGTTTCATAAAATTCGTTAGTTGCGCACGAATACGTCGGCCATCGCGGCGAAGAACACCAACATCAAATAGACATTCGAGAACGAAAAGAACTTGATCGCAAGGGTTGGGTCGGGGCGTTTGACGAGGCGCAACGCTCGCAAAATGAACGCGGCACCAAGTACGGCTGCGCTAACGAGATATACGGGGCCAACCTCGATCGCCATGCCTAATAGCAACGTAACGGCCGCGGTGAAGACTGCATAGATCGTGATTTGTTGAGCGGTTTCGCGAGGGCTCCGCAACACCGACAGCATTGGGAAGTCTGCTGCTGCGTAATCGTCGCGGTACTTCATCGCTAGCGCCCAGAAATGTGCAGGCGTCCACGTGAAAATGATCGCGAACATTACCCATGCGGCCGCGGCTACGTGCCCCGTTACTGCAGCCCACCCGACAAGAACCGGCACCGCGCCGGCGGCACCGCCGATCACAATGTTCTGTTGCGTTCGCGGTTTGAGCCAAATTGTGTAGACGAACACATAAAACAACGTGGCGCTCAGCGTGAGCAACGCGGCCAACAGGTTCGCGACAGCGGTGATAATAACGAACGCAATAACGTTGAGCCCAATACCAAAGATGAGGGCGTGGGTCGGAGCGATCAGCCCTGTGGGAATTGGTCGATCTGCGGTGCGCTTCATGAGTTTGTCGCGGTCGCGCTCAATGTAGGAATTGATCGTGTTCGCGCCGCCGGCGGCAAGTGCGCCGCCAAACACGACTGCGATTACCAGCCAGGTGCTCGGCCAACCTTGTGCGGCGAGGACCATGGAAGGAACCGTCGTGACTAGTAGCAGTTCAACCACGCGCGGTTTCGTGAGCCGTATGTACGCGCCGATTCGCGCTCGCGCTGATGTGTCGGCGATGGGCACTATGCCTGCGGTTGCACTCACGAGACGGTGAGCGTGCCCTTCATTCCGGCAGTTTCGTGGCCCGAAATGCTGCAGTAGTAGGTGTAGCTACCCTTGGCGAGTGAAAACGTGGCACAGGCCGACTTGGTGCTTGCGTCGACGGTCGCGACGCCGTCTAACCCCTTGATGCGGAAGTTATGGGGAAGTGATCCATCTTCCAGGAGTTTCACCACGAATTTGCCTTCCTTGGCTTCGAGCGCCGCAGGGTCAAAACGAAACTTGTCGAGGGCGTTGATTTCGACATTGATTTGGTCGTCGGCCGGGCAGGGTTCGGCCTTGGCGGAGTCGCTGGAACAGGCGCTCGCGCCTGCGGTGACCATCAGCAACGCGGCTGCGAAACCAAGCCGGGTAGCTGCTGTACGAAGAGCAACGTTGCGCATTGAATGGTCCTTTACAAAGCGGGGCGTGGGGCATTGCGTGGGGTCGTGATCTTGTTCTCCGAGGCTACTGATCGACCACATGGGCTAAGGCATCGGGCCTGCCCGGAATGGTTACGGTTGGTGAGAGATCACAGTGGGCGATGTCATTCGCTTCGCCGTTGCCATCGCCGGTAGCCTCCCGGCCGCATGACCGCAGATGATGATGTCAAACAGTCCATTCGTATGACGGCCGATCGTCTCTTGGTACGCCCGTCGAAAGAAATGGGTGAACGCAAGTCGCGGTCAGGGATATTGATTCCGGCTACCGCCGAAGTGAGCAAGCGGCTGATGTGGGCCGAAGTGATCGCGGTGGGGCCAACGGTACGCAACATCGAATCGAATGACAACGTGTTATTTTCGCCTGACACCGGATTCGAGGTGGAGATACGTTCCGAGGAGTATCTCATCCTACGCGAACGCGACGTGCACGCGGTCGCGAGTGGAAAAGCCGAAGGCGGCACCGGTTTGTACCTGTAGATACGAAGTATCCGCGAATGAACACAAAACGAGGGTTTCATGATTGATCCTGCAACGATGCTTCGCCTCGATGGGAAAGTCGCGTTCGTTACTGGCGGGACTCGTGGGATCGGGCGGGCGATTGCGCAAGGATTCGTTGCTGCGGGAGCGCAAGTGTGTGTGAACGCACGCAAATCCGATGAACTCGAAGAGACAGTCGCAGCGCTTGAAGCGATCGGCGGTGCTGGATGTGCATCAGCGTTTCGGGGATCTGCTGGTGAGTCAGAGGTTGCTGTGGCGGGCGTTGGGCATTGTGTTGCGACGCACGGTGGTCTCGATATCTTGGTCAACAATGCGGCGACCAATCCTCAATTCGGTCCGTTGATCGATGCCGAGATGGCAACCGTTGCGAAGGTTTGGGACGTAAACATCGCAGGTCCGTTGCGTTTTGCGCAGCAGGCATGGGCACAAACAATGCGCGAACGCGGTGGCAACATCCTCAACGTTGTTTCAGTGGGCGGGATCAAGGTGTCATCGCACATCGGTGCGTACAACGTTTCGAAAGCCGCATTGATTCATCTCACGAAGCAGCTCGCTTTGGAACTGGCTCCTAACGTGCGGGTGAATGCACTTGCGCCAGCATTGGTAAAAACTGATATGGCACGTGCGCTTTGGGAACCTAACGAAGCAGCAGCCGCGAATATGCATGCGTTGAAACGTCTCGGCCTCCCCGACGACATTGCATCTTTGGCGTTGTTTTTGTGCAGCGACGCGTCGAGTTGGATGACCGGCGAAACCGTCGTGATCGACGGCGGCACGTTGCTGTAGTTCAGACGTGACCGCGACTGCATCGCCATCCTCAGGTTGCACAATCTCGTGGAGAGCAGGCTCAGAGAAATAGCGGAATCCAGGTAATGCATCGAATAGTTCACCGAAAATCGACGAACCACTACGCCCACAACCAAGTATCAACACGTTCTGAGTAATACGTCGAGCATGCCCGGTCCGCGCTCGTTATGCAAGTTATTGGGATGTCTGGAGGCAATTGCTCGATTGTTGCGCTGGCATCGGGTCGGGACAACCGAGCGACCGAGTGCGTAGATACTGTCGCGGCCGCGGGCCGGGCCCACGAGAAGTGCACCAGTGCACCTCGCCCGCATCAAGCGTTCGACCGCACACGTGGTTTGCCGCGTCCGCAGCTAGCCGAAATTGTGGGGGAGTTGTCGTGTCTTGCGTTTACCGAGCGTGATCGGAATTTCACCAGGGTGTGCGACGCGCGTGTCGGTCTTCATGCGGCGGTCGAGGTAATCGGCCATCTGTTCGTATACGGCATCACCGACCATCAGGCGGATTTCGGGCTCCATAGATTTGTACACCGGGTCGCCGCCGGTGAAAGCGGCCGGGTCTTCGGTGCACCACCACGCGAATTCCTCGCCGCCTTCGCCCCACCCGTCGCGCGCGAATTCGGTGAGCACCCACGTCTCTGATGAGTCGTCTTCGTCTTTGGGTATAGCCCGCAACGGCACCTGCCAGCACACCGTTGGTTTGGTTTGTGAGAAATGTACGTCGTTGCGCAACGCGAGTAGATGCAATGCACACCCCGGGCCAGCTTCGAAGCCTGGCCGATTCAGGAAAATGCAGGCGTCATCGACGAGGCGGGTACGCCACGACTCCTTGCCCAGCTTTGCCCAGACGCCCTTCTTGTCACCGATCGCTTTGAATTGCCATTCTTCTGGCAGGAGCTTTTTCGCCGTCTTTTCTACGTGCTTTTTGTCGACTTCGTCGTCCGCATGGGCTCCATATGAGCAGCAGCCTTCGACTAAGTCTGGTGTGGGTTCGGTAAGAATGCCTTGGCACCCGCACCCATAAATGCACTGATAACTAGAAGTCATGAACGTGACGTCGATCTGCCAGCGTTTGCGCTCTTTGCCAGGTACCGCGATGGTCACCCATTCACGCACAAGTTCTGTCAACGGATCGACCTTTCGTTTCGCGCTAGCGGTTCGCATGTGAACATACAGCAACCGATGCGAATAGTGTGCGTTCATCGGCACAATTACGAAACTTCTCGAAGATCTCCAACGCGACCTCGGTGCGGATCGTGCTCGTAGCGAACCGTTGGAACTCGCGCTGTACGGCCGTGATGCTGGTGTGCAATCTGGGAGCGCGTCGGCGGTGTGTTTCCCGAGAAGCGCATCCGATGCAGCGGCCGCGGTACGCGCGGCTCGCGTGCACGGTGTTCCGTACGTTGCGCGCGGCAGCGGTACAGGGCTCGCAGGAGGTGCGACTCCGCTTGATGACGCGCTTGTGATTGTCACGACCCAGATGAACCGCGTTCTGGAAGTCGATATCGATGAACGTATTGCGATCGTCGAACCGGGTGTGCTCAATCTCGACTTGTCGCGCCACACTCGACCCCAGGGGCTGCACTATGCCCCCGATCCTTCGTCGCAGCAGGCCTGTTCCATTGGCGGCAACGTTGGCACGAATGCCGGCGGGCCGCACTGCTTATCGTCGGGCGTGACGTCTGCGCATGTGCTCATGGTCGAAGCGGTATTGCCGACCGGCGACATTGCGGAGCTTGGAAGCCTCGCTCCCGATACGCCGGGCTACGACTTGCGAGGTGCCTTCGTGGGCAGCGAAGGCACCATGGGCATTTGTACCAAGGTGGCGGTGAGGCTGATGCCGAACCCTCCGCTAGTGCGAACGATGCTGCTCGATTTCATGAGCGTGGAAGCCGCGGGTGCAACGGTCAGTGCGATGATCGCTGCGGGTGTCGTTCCGGCTGCGTTGGAGATGATGGATGCCGAAATTACCCGGGCAGTCGAAGATTTCGTTGGGGCTGGTTACCCGAGGGACGCGGCCGCCGTGCTGCTTTGTGAGATTGATGGCCTCATAGAAGGAGTCGATTACCAAGTCTCGGAGGTACGCCGTATCGCACAAAGCCATGGCGCACGGTCGGTGCGCATAGCGCAGACCGAAGCTGAACGGCAGTTGCTGTGGAAAGGGCGTAAGTCCGCATTTGGTGCTATCGCTCGCATCGCACCCGACTACTACTTGCATGACGCAGTCGTGCCGCGTACGAAGCTCGTGCAAGTGCTCGAGTCTGTGTATGCCATTGCGCGAGCAGAACAACTGACGATGATGAATGTGTTTCACGCCGGCGATGGCAATCTGCACCCACTCATCGTGTTTGATAGTCGTGAGCCTGGAATTTGGGAACGTGTGCACGAAGCCGGCTCGCGCATCCTGCACACCTGCATCGACGCGGGTGGAGTGCTCTCGGGAGAACATGGTGTCGGAATGGAGAAACGCGATCTGATGCCGTTGCAGTTTTCGTCCGACGACTTAGCGGCGCAGGGTCGATTGGTCGACGCCTTCGACCCCGACGGTCTTGCGAACCCGCGCAAGGTGTTGCCGCACGGATGGCGATGTGGCGAAGTGCAACAGCGTGGTGGCACGATTCCGGACGACACATGGATCTGATGGACTTGCATGATGTCGCTGCAATCGTGCGCGGCGCGGTCGAAGATGCCAAAGTTGGCGTCGTTCCGATCGGAGCTGGAACGCATCGCGAGGTTGCGAATCCGGTGGCCGACGGCTGCGACGAGATTCGTATTCCAAATGGGATCGTTTCCTACGACCCGAACGACATGACGATCACTGCATTCGCGGGCACCCCTATCGCGGAGTTGAATCGCGTGTTGTGCGGGCACCGTCAGGAAGTATCGCTGGATCCTCGCAATGATGCGGCGACGCTGGGTGGAGTGCTGGCGTGCGGACTCTCCGGTATTCGGCGGCTGCGCTTAGGGCCGATCCGCGACACTGTGTTGGAGGTACGCCTCATCGACGGGCGCGGCACGTTGGTAAAAGGCGGAGGGCCGGTTGTCAAAAACGTCACGGGCTACGACCTGCCCCGGCTCGTTGTGGGTTCATTTGGGACGCTCGGCGTGATTCTGCAGGCCACACTGCGGTGCCGTCCGGCGCCTGCACAACAGCAGTGGTTTTGTTCGAGCGAAACACCTTCGTACTTGCGGCGAAAGTTGTTTCGCCCGTCGGCTGTGCTCTGGGATGGCACGTCCACGTCTGTGTTGCTGGAGGGATACTCCGACGACATCGCGAGCGAATCGAAATCCGCAGATCTCGATGGCATGCTGTCATCGCCACCGCTGTTTCCAAACGGCGCCAATCGGGGCCGGATATCGGTGGATCCTCGTCGTCTGGCTGCGTTAACTCAGCGGCTGGGCGGTCTTGATGGCGTTCGCTTCGTCGCCGAATTTGGCGTCGGTACAGTGCACATTGCCGCCGACGAGGACCTTGCATTCGTTGCCGCACGCGCGGCAGCCGTTGCCGAAGGTGGATGGATGTTGCGGGAATGCGGTGGGCCACCAGGATTCGGTGGATTCGGGAGCAACATCGCGAATCCTGCCTTATCCGAACGGGTACGGCTCGCGTTCGATCCGCTCGGAAAGTTGTCTCCGGGACGAATGGTGGACGTGTGAATATTCTCGGGCTCGATGACGACGAACTGATTTCGTGTGTTGGCTGCGGCTTGTGTCTGCCGCATTGCCCCACATATCGCGTCACCGGGTTGGAGATCGCGTCGCCGCGTGGCCGGATCGCAGCGATGCGTGCCGTCGAAACTGGAGTCGCGCCGATAGACGCCCCGTTTGTTGATGCCATGCAGGAGTGTGTGCAATGCCGAGGCTGTGAAGCTGCGTGCCCCTCGGGAGTGCCATTTGGCCATCTGATGGAAGACACTCGCGCGGCACTCGAATTAAATGCCGCTTCACGACCGACTGCTCTGGCAGCGCGAGTTCGACGCGGGCTCGAGTGGATCGGGTACCGAGTGGTGCTTCCCAACCACCGGGTGCTGATTGCGTTATCGTGGCTGTTGCTTGTCGCACAGCGATTGCACCTTGTTCCAAAGCGCTTTGGACCCCAGCGTTTCGGGCCGCCATTGCTAACTCGCTCCTCACTTATGACGAAACTTGATGTGTCGAGCGGCGCGCTTGGCGACGCGTGGCTTTTTACTGGTTGTGTGATGGACGCATGGCAACGGCCGACGCATCTTGCGGCGTTGCAAGTACTACAGGCGACAGGATTGCGGGTTGCAGTGCCGGGACGCGGGGGCGATTGTTGTGGTGCATTGCATGAGCACGCGGGCCGTCGAGCAGAGGCCCAGCACCTTGCGCGCAAAGTGATGCAGTCAATGCCAGGTGACGCGCCGATCGTTGTCGATTCTGCCGGGTGTGGGGCCGCATTGAAACAGTACGGTCGGCTTCTCGGCACCGAAGCTGCCACAGATTTTTCACGACGCGTGTTCGATTTCAGCGAGTTTGTGGTGCAGCGTGGCGTGCCAGCAACACGAGCCACTGGGCGAACAGTTGTCGTACAAGATCCGTGCCACCTTCGGCACGTGCAAAAGTCGCACATGGCGGTTCGGTCGCTGTTGAGCGATGGCTACGAATTGGTTGATACCGACGATGATGGCCTGTGCTGCGGAGCGGGTGGCGCGTATTCGGTGTTGCAACCCGATCTGAGCCGTGAAATCGCGATGCGCAAATCGGCGGCACTGCGGGCCGCGGGTGCGGATCGTCCCGGTGTGTTGGTATGTAGCGCGAACCCTGGATGTGCGATGCAGCTCACCCAAGCCGGTTTTTCAGTACAACATCCCGCCGAGTTGCTGCGCGACGCTTTGAAGGAAGGTCCGCGATGAATGCGCCCTACGAACACATCACCGACAAGCTCGAAGCAATCGAAGAAGAACTCGCCGATGTTGGTTACGAGCGGCTTCGATCACTTGCGCGTGACCCCGACGCGGACGGAGCCGCGAATATCAAAGCAGAGGAACGAGCGTTGGTTTCCGCACGGCGAGCGGTGGCCAAGGCACGCCAGACGCTGTTAGGTATCGTCACCAACGATTAACTTCGTTGATCAGCATTCGCAATCGTGCATGGCTCCGACGGTCGAAGCGAAATCGAAGCCGCGCGTGTTCATGCACGTCGCGTTCTTTCAGTTCGGCTTTCGATGGGGCACCGCGTTCGATAGCCCCGCGTTCGACGATGTCAGCGAATTCGATATTCACACGGGCTAACTCGTCGGCGTCTGGTGGTCGTTCCATGCGCATCACGAGATTGCCGTCGACATACCGTTGCGAGTGGTAGTTGCGAAAGAATCCACAGACCTCTGCAACCGCTTCGTCACAGTCGTCGGTGATTTTCACAAGGGCTAGATCATGATCACTGATGTAGTTGCGGGCCCCGAGCTCTGATTGCACGAATTCGATCCACGTCTTCCAATAGGTGCCTCCCGGTACATCGAGAAGCACGATTGGCCCGGCTTGGGCTTTGCCCGTTTGGATCAAGGTGAGCAATTCGAATGTTTCATCGAGTGTGCCGAATCCGCCAGGCAGCAGCACGAACCCATCGGCTTCTTTGATGAACGTCACTTTGCGCGTGAAGAAGTAGCGAAACATCACAAGCTTTGGATCATCGGCGAGGAACTGTGTCGTTGCGGCCTCGAATGGCAGCCTGATGCCGGCTCCGAAGCTGTTGTCGGCGCCCGCGCCTTCGATACCTGCCTCCATGATGCCGGGGCCTGCGCCAGTGATGACCATCCAGTCGTTTTCGGCGAGTTTGCGGGCGACTTTGGCCGTCTGTTCGTACAACGGGTCGTCTCGTTTGGTGCGCGCGGATCCGAAAATCGCGGCCTTGCGGGTGGAGTAGTAGGGCGCGAACACGTCGAACGCATGCCGCATTTCTTTGAGCGCTGCGTTGGCGATCTTGAGGTCGCCGCGGTTTGCGCGTTCGCGAGCTAATCGGGCCGCCGAGACCATCATCTCAAAGATGAGGTCGGGGTCTGCGACCTCACCCATCGAATTGATGAGATCCACAATGCGTTCATCGAGTTGCGGGTCGCCAGTGCGGTACCGGGGCATTCGTTCCATTGCGTCACGCTATGGGGTGCAAGCGTCAGGTGCTGGTCAAGATCTGCTGCAGCGCCCCGGCGACTGCCGCAAATCTGTCAACGTGGTACACCCGAGGATGTTCGGGAAGTTCTGCATGTTCGAGTGCCCAACCGTGGTCATGCGGTACATGGATCCCGAATCCGCCGAGTTCCACGATTGGCAGAATGTCGGACTTTACGGAGTTGCCAACCATGACGACCGCGCCTGGATCAACGCCGTGCCGCCTGAAGATTCGTTCGTACGTGCCGCGGTCCTTGTGCGCGACGATTTCGATGCTCCGGAAGTGGTGGGAAAGACCACTCTCCATGATCTTCGCCTCTTGATGCACGATGTCGCCCTTGGTGACAAGCACCAACGGCCATTGGGCGCTCAAGATTTCGACGGCATCCACTACATCGTCGAGAAGTTCTACTGGTTGATCAAGGATGGTGTTGGTGAGGCGCAAGATTTCGCCGATGGTCGCCGCCGAGATATCGCCACCGCTGAGTTCGAGGCCGGTCTGGATAAGCGAAAGCGCGAATGCTTTGACGCCAAATCCGTATCGGACAATATTTGCGCGTTCGACATCGAGGAGATGCGATGCCACGTTCGAGGAGTCAGTCCATTGCGAGAGCAGCACGGCCACGTCGGCTTCGACCGCTCGAAAGTAGATCTCGTTGCGCCACAATGTGTCGTCAGCGTCGAGACAGACCAGGTTGATCGGGCTCATGTGAGGTGGGGTATCGCCAGTGTTTCGAGGGCGACGTGGGGGCGCGCCCCGATATGTGAAATCACCTCGGCGGCGGCGATTCCGCCAAGCACGGCGCAGGTTTCCATGCTTTTGCCGTGGGTGTAGCCATACAAGAAACCGGCTGCGTATAAGTCACCAGCGCCAGTGGTATCGACGACTTGGTCTACCGCTGCCGCGGGCACTGCGATAACGGCATCCGCGGTGATAACAACCGACCCGTCTGCGCCACGTGTGATCGCGGCGATTTCGCAGTGTCCGCGAACGTGTTTGATTGCGGTTTCGAAATCATCGGTTTGATACAGCGCCAGAACTTCGCTCTCGTTGGCAAACAAAATGTCGACGTCGTCGGCGATCAGTTCGAGAAACGCCGCGCGGTGACGATCTACGCAAAAAGAATCCGACAAGCTCAACGACACCTTGCGACCTGCCCCGTGAGCCACCGAAGCTGCGAGGCGAAATGCTTCCATCGCCGCGGGCTGATCCCACAGGTACCCTTCGAGATACAGCACCTGCGCGTCGCCGATAACCGACTCATCGACGTAAGTGGGATCGAGGTCGGTGCCTGCGCCGAGGAATGTGCTCATCGTGCGTTCTGCATCGGGAGTGACCATCACAAGGCAACGGCCAGTTGGCGTGCTTCCCTGCGGAGCGGCGACGGCGTCGAAGTGCACGCCGATCGCCCGCAAATCATGCGCGTAAATGTGACCAAAGTCGTCATCAGCCACTCGGCCAATGAACGCGGCCGTGCCGCCAAAGCTGGCGACTCCCGCAATCGTGTTGGCCGCGGATCCACCCGACGCCTCGGTGGAAGGCGCGAGGTAGGTGTACAACTCTGCGACGCGATCGGCGTCTACGAGGCTCATCGATCCGAGTTCGAGGCCAAGTGAAGCGACCGTTTCGAAGGATTCGTGGGAGATCACATCGACAAGCGCGTTGCCAATCGCAACAACATCAAAACGAGCAGTCATAGATGGCAATCTTTCGTGGAAGTGGTTGCTAGACGGGAAGGGTTTGAGGTTTCGCGATCAAGGACACGGTGTGTACCTCGTCACGGGCGATTAGCCCGTCGTCGTCGATTGGGCGCAGTCGTTTGCCCACCGTCTGGGTGCGGCCGTACAGGGTGGTGCGTTGCACGAGCCTGCGCCCAATCGGCTCCACGATGGCACTGAACTCGGTGTCGTCAAGCTCTTGTCCGTGGTTTGCGCCCGCCGCGCGGGAGATGTTTTCGTCCATCAGTGTGCCGCCGAGGTCGTTGGCGCCCGCCTGCAGAATTTGTTGGGCACCGTGGACTCCCGCCTTGACCCAGGAAGCCTGAACGTTGTGAATCCAACCGTGGTACGCGATGCGGCCCACGGCATGGATCAGCAGTACCTCGCGGAACGTCGGCCCAGGGCGAGCGATGTGCTGTAAGAAAATCGGAGTAGCCATATGCACGAAAGGCAAGGGAACAAATTCGGTAAAGCCACCCGTTCGTTTCTGCAGCTCGCGAGTGCGCACGAGGTGGTTGGCAACGTGTTCCGGGCGTTCGATCGACCCGAACATGATTGTCACATTGCTACGGAGACCTACCGAATGCGCGGCTTCGTGGGCATCGAGCCATTGCTGTGTATTGATCTTGTCGGGGCAAAGTACGGCCCGCACATCATCGTCGAGAATCTCAGCTGCGGTACCGGGCAGCGTCGCAAGGCCCGCTGCTTTCAGGCGCTCGAGATATTGGGGTAATGGCATGTCGAGGCGCCGAGCGCCTTCAGTGACTTCAAGCGCAGTGAAGCCATGAATATGAATGTTGGGGGTCACAGCCTTGATCGACTCCGCGACGTGCACGTAGAAGTCGCCGTCGAAACTTGGATGAATTCCACCTTGGAGACACACTTCGGTAGCGCCACATTCGACCGCTTCGACGACTCGGCGCTGTACCTCTTCAAGCTCGAGCAAGTACGGCTTTCCGCGCAAGTTCAACGAGAGCGGGCCTTTACTAAACGCGCAGAACTTGCATTTGAACGTGCAGACGTTGGTGTAGTTGATGTTGCGGTTGCGCACGAACGTCACTTCGTCGCCGACAACATCGCGACGGAGTTGATCCGCGAATTCGCAGACAGCCGCCACATCGCTACCGTGGGCGCTGAGCAGCGTGACGATGCCGGCCGCGTCGATTTCATCGCCCTGCGCAACTCTTGCCAGCACGTTTGCGACAGTCTCGGTGGGAGAGGCTTTTCGGTCGAACGGCAAAATGGTGGAGGGCTCTTGTTCGCCTCCTGACGACCAATGGTCGTCGCGAGCTAGCCCTTCCATGTCGCTGCGCAACAGGACGGAAAATTGCAGATCGGGCTCGATCCATTGTTGGGGGTCGCGCACGAACTCGGGGTAGATGGTGAGCCTCGGCGCGAGCACATGTCCGCAATCTTCTGTCGCATCGCGCAGGGCTTCGAGCGCGGGCCAGGGTCGTTCGGGATTCACGTGGTCGATAGTGACCGGTGAAACGCCGCCCCAATCATCTATACCTGCGTGCAGCAAATCGGCGAGCTGATCGGGGTCGCTCAAATTGGGCGGAGCCTGGAGATGAATCGCGGTAGGCAAAATGATACGCGCAACCGCGATCGACCAGAGGAAATCGTCGTGGCTGCAGGGTTCGGCCTTGTGCATCGAGGTTCCGGCTTTGGGCAGGAAATTCTGCACGATGACCTCTTGGATATGGCCGTGCACTTGATGACTGTTAGCGATCGCGACGAGTGCCTCGATGCGCTCCTGTCGAGTCTCGCCGATGCCACAGAGAATCCCGGTTGTGTACGGCACGCGCGCGCGCCCGGCCGCTTCGAGTGTGGCGAGGCGCCGGGCCGCAGTCTTGTCGGGCGCGCCGTGATGGGCGCCTCCGACGTCGTGCAGTCGGTCGGCGAGGGTTTCGATCATCATGCCTTGGCTCGGCGACCAACGCCGTAGCGCTCGGAGTTGATCTTCGGACAATGCTCCAGGGTTCGCGTGGGGGAGTAACCCGGTTTCTTCGACAACCAGCTTGGCCATCGCGACCAGGTATTCGACTGTGTCGGCGTAGCCGTGCGCGGCGAGCCATTCAGCCGCTTGCGGATAGCGATCCTCGGGTGCCTCTCCAAGGGTAAATAGTGCTTCGTGGCAGCCCATCGCCGCACCCCGCCGGGCAATCGCGAGAACTTCGTCGGGGCTCAGATACGGGCTGTCGAGGCGCGCGGGCGGTTTCGCAAATGTGCAGTAACCACACCGGTCTCGGCACAACATCGTGAGGGGTATGAACACCTTCGGAGAAAACGTGACGCGATGCCCAAACGTGGCCGTTCGAATCGCACCGGCTCGCTCCAAAACCTGCGCGGTCGGGGTATTCACGAGTTCGGCAAAGTCGGATGCGTGCAGCACGCCGCGCACGCTACCCGGTCGCCCGCATACGATCGCCCTCGCAATATTTGCCTCGGATTGGGTCGATTGGTAAAGGTGCACCGGTCGACGGTTGTCTGGATTACAGTCTCCGTCGTGGCAGGTTGATTCACACCCAAACAGCGATGTTTGCAAAGAGTTCAAATCGACCGGTGCCCGTCGTGATGACCGCGGCACATTGGCGTGAGGTGTATCTATATGGCTCCCCAATCCCGCAATTCTGATGCTCGACCTGTGCGACCGCGTGATGGCGCCACACTGTCGGCCCGCAACGTCAGCAAAAGTTTTGGTCCGCACCAGGTATTGCACGATGTGTCGTTGCTCCTTGCGGAGGGTCGCAAAGTTGGCATCGTCGCTGCCAACGGCACCGGCAAGAGCACACTGCTGCGGTTGCTCTCAGGATCTGATGTTGCCGATAGCGGCAAGATCGAACGGGCTCCGCTCACGGCCACAGTTGGCTATCTGGAACAGGAGCCGGACCGTCGAGACGATGAAACTGTTGAAGAGTTCTTGCGCCGTCGAACGGGGATCGCAGCCGCCACCGTCGAATTCGAAACATCGACGATTGAATTGGGCAAGGGTGTGGACGGTGCCGAAGACCGGTACTCCGACGCGCTGGAGAGATTTCTCGCACTTGGAGCCGCGGAGTTTGATGCTCGCGCGGGTGAGGTTTGCGCGGAAGTTGGCCTCGATGTCGAGTTGCTGAGAGTGCCGATGAATGCGTTGTCGGGCGGCCAAGCTGCACGCGCGTCGCTTGCGAGCGTGTTGTTGTCGCGATTCGATGTGTTCCTCCTCGACGAACCAACCAATGACCTCGATTTCGCAGGGCTCGAAATGTTGGAGACATTTGTGCGGCAACTCCCGGTCGCGGTGGCAATCGTCTCCCACGACCGCGCGTTTCTCGAACGCACTATTAACGCGGTGTTGGAAATTGATGATCACACGCATACCGCGAAAGAATACGGCGGAGGCTGGTTGGCCTATCTCGAAGAACGCGCCACGTCCAGACGTCACGAGGAGGAGGCCTATGCCACCTATACAGACCAGCGTTCGTCGTTGTTAGGGCGTGCTCAGCGGGAGCGGCAGTGGGCTACCCAGGGCGTGAACAAGGTTAAAAAGAGTGGCGAGACGGACAAATTCATCAAGGCCTTCAAAACCGCCTCGAGTGAACAACTTGCGGGCAAAGCCAAGCGTACGGAACAGATGATTGATCGCCTGGAAGCGGTCGAGAAACCGTGGGAAGGCTGGGACCTTCGCTTCGAAATACTTGCCGCGCCGCGGGCTGGCGCGGTGACCGCTCGACTCGACGCGGCCATCGTGCGACTAGGAGAGTTCTCACTCGGTCCGATTTCATTAGAGATTTCAACCGGAGAACGCGTCGCGATCCTGGGCGAAAATGGTTCGGGCAAAACAACCCTGCTGGGTGCCGTACTTGGCACGCTGCCACTTGATGGTGGCGGTCGGTACCTCGGCCCTGGCGTCGTACTCGGCACGCTTGCACAATCGCGTTCGCGATTCGGGGCTGCAACGTTGCTCGACGGTTTCATAGCCGAGACCGGGTTCGTGATCAACGAGGCGCGAGCGCTCCTTGCGAAGTTTTCGTTAACGTCGGAACACGTGTTGCGTTCGGCCGCGACGTTGTCGCCCGGTGAACGTACGCGCGCCGAACTTGCGTTGCTCATGGCACGCGGCGTGAATTGCATCGTGCTCGATGAGCCAACCAATCACCTCGATCTGATCGCCATTGAACAGCTCGAACAAGCAATGGAATCCTTCGCCGGCACCGTCATCGTGGTGAGCCACGACCGAAGGCTGTTGGAGTCGCTCTCACTCACGCGCCGAATCGAACTTCGTGACGGCAAGATCATCGCCGACGCCCCAGCCGACTAGACCAGGTGAAACTCGACCCGCTCCGACGCGGTCCCGACCGATGGCGCGTTAGTCGACCGCGGGCGGTACACAAACGCGCCGACGCGGTGCCCGTCCGTGACGCTCGCTTTGTTGTTACAGAGTGCGGGGGGTCCATTCTGCTGGCATTCGTTTGATGCCGTGGATGAAGCCGCTTTGGAGCATGTCGGCGTCGCCGCTGATGTGAATATCGGGGAGCGCGTGCAATAGCTCATCGAACATGACCGTGATTTCGCGCCGCGCCAAGTTTGCACCAAGACAGAAGTGGGGGCCGCCTGCTCCGAAACCAACGTGTTCGTTGGGTGAGCGGGTCACATCAAACGTATAGGGGTCCGCGAACTTGCGCTCGTCACGGTTCGCGGAGTTGTAGAACATAACGACTTTGTCACCAGCTTTGATGAGCTGGCCCCCAACTTCGGCGTCGGCGAGTGCAGTGCGTCGAAAATGAATCACCGGTGTCGCCCAACGCACAATTTCCTCAACGGCGGTGGGCGCAACGTTTTCAAAGTCGTTCATCAAGAGTGCTCGTTGCTCGGGATGGTCAGTCAGCGCACGCATACCGTGGCTGATCGCGTTGCGAGTGGTTTCGTTGCCCGCAGCCACAAGGAGCAAGAAGAATGATCCGAGTTCGCTTGGTGTGAGGCTGTGCAGCTCGCCGTTTTCATCGGGAATTTCGGCGTTCACCAGCGACGATGCAATGTCATCGGTCGGGTGGCTTAACCGCGATTCTGCGAGCGCGAGCCCATATTGAAAGAGTTCCATACCTGCAGCCATGAGCTTTTCTATGGTTGCTGCATATTCGGGGTCGCCCACGCCAAGGATGATGTTGGTGAGTTCATAGATGCGATGATGATCCTCGCGAGGTATGCCCATCATGTCGCAGATGATTCCGAGTGGAAGCGCCGCGGCGATCTCACTCACAAAATCGCAGTGCCCAAGTGGAGCAACTCGTCTCACTATGTCGCGAGCCTGAGTCCGCACATTTTCTTCAATCTGAGCGACGCGCCGAGGTGTAAAACCACGATTAACGATCAAGCGCATGCGCGTGTGTTTCGGCGAATCCATGTTGATCATCGAACCGAGCCACTCGGCGATTTCTGCAGGTATGTCCAAGATGTTGGTACTGGGTGCGGAGCGAAAATTATCGGCATCGCGCGACACCTTCATGACGTCTTCGTGGCGGGTAAGTGCCCAAAACCCGGGGCCCAATGGCAACATGGAGTTACTCTCGTCATAGCCAATTGGGTACATTTCCGCGTGGAAGCTCACCGGGCGTTCGTCGCGAAGTTTGGCGAAGATGGCATCGCGATCGGGCCGCAGCAAAATATCGGTCGACCCGAGGTGAATGTCGTCGATTGCTAGGTCCGTAGTTGGCGTGTGCATTGATTCTCCAAATATTGGCGAGGTCCGGGCACACTATGACGGGTAGCGTTAGGAGCGAAGCACTGAACCAAGGCGTAACGATGGCAACCACAACCGAGACTCGGGCCCACGTGCCGGTGTCGTTGCTGTTATCGAGTGCAGTAGTGACGATCAGCTTCGGCGCGATCTTCGGGTTGCTTGCAGATCTCCAAGACAAACTTGGTTTCTCCGACGGGTGGCTCGGAGCGATCACTGCCGCCGCGTTCGCCGCAGGATTTGTTGTCCAGATGGGGTTCGCCAAGTACGCAGACCAGGGCTACGGACAATTCATGTTGCGCTTCGGAATTATGTTGGCAATCGCTGGGTGTGTTGCAGTGGCGCTCGCCAACAGCCTCGTGGTGCTCCTCGCCGGGCGGGTCGTGTTGGGAATCGGCGAAGGGATTTTTCTTCCTGCGGCTCGGCGCGTGGTGATTCTCCGCAATCCTGGTGCGGTCGGCGCTGCCTTAGGGCGGCTCGGTGCGGCGCAAACCGCAGGGTTCCTGTTAGGCCCACCGTTCGCCGCGTACCTTGCCGAGGCCACCGCTTTGTGGGTGCCCTTCGCGGCGCTCGCGGTGGCAATGACCGCAATGACGCCGACAGTGTTTCGCTTCGCCGTGCCGGGTTCGATCCACGAACCTCATCCTGCGGTGTTGCGGGCTCTCATTCGCAATCCGGGAGTGCGCGTGGGCGTGTGGATTGGTGTGGGTATGACCGTCAGCATCGGCGTCTACGACTCGCTATGGGCCCGGTTTCTGAAAGACCTCGGAGCCTCGACGAAGTTTGTGGGTGTCAGCCTGACAATTTTCGGACTCCCAATCATCATCTTTTCCGGCGCGGCCGGCCGTCTCGCCGACCGCGTTGGCCCGGCAAAGATTGGCGCATTGTCGTTGTTAGGTAGCGCACCATTTGTTTTCGGGTACGCATTTATGCACAACGTCTGGTTCATCGCTGCGTTGGCCTTTTTTCACTCGACATTTGATGCGGGTGTGGTGCCATCGAGCCAAAGCCAAGTCGCACGCTCGGTCCCTGAAGAGCTGTTGGCCGCAAGCCAAGGGTTACTCGAAGGCATCGGACTACTTGTGGCCGCGATCTCGGCTGGTGTCGCCGCTCCGCTGTATGGGCAGTTTGGCGCCAAGGTTGTGTGGTCCGGCCTTGCGATGTGCGTTTTGGGTTGTGCGGTGGGCGCTACACGCGCCCAGCGAAAGGTCTCGCTGCAAGAAACGTAGTGCGAGTGCCGACGGCGAAGATAGCGTCGCCGTATGGAATCGACTGTCGGAGATAACGCGTTCACTGGCGAACTCAAAGGCAGTGCCCCCGAATTGGTATTTGCCGGCGCGAACAGTTTTGCCCGCCGGCGCTATACCCGCGACTTCACCGATGCCGATATCGTCGTGAGCGGAATCCCTTGGGACGGATCCACGACGTACCGGCCTGGCGCTCGGCTTGGGCCGCGAGCGATTCGCCAAGCGTCAGCGAATCTGTGTTTCGGTCGAGTCTGGCCCTGGAACATTGATCCGTTTGAGACACTTGCGGTGATCGATTGGGGCGATGTCACGTTTCCGGAAGGTAACTGGCAGACAATGAGTGCCGTGCTCGAAGCTCATGCGAGCGCGATCGTCGCCGCGGGCAAGAAGATGCTCACGATGGGCGGTGACCACTACGTGACGCTGCCGTTGTTGCGGGCGTACGCCGCGCAGCATGGCGCCATTGCTTTGGTGCATTTCGACGCGCATTCTGATACGTGGGACGACGATCATGAACACCACGGCACGATGTTCCTGACCGCGATCCGCGAAGGATTGATCGACGTTGAGCACTCCGTGCACATCGGGCTACGAACCTTTAATGAAGATGACTGGGGCATGGCGATTCTCACGGCACCATGGGTCCATCAACACGGTGCGGCAGCGGTCGCTTCGTTTGTGCGTGATCGCGTCGGATCCACGAAGTCGTACCTCACCTTTGATATCGACTGTCTTGATCCCGCGTATGCGCCCGGCACTGGCACGCCCGTTGTCGGCGGTTTGACCACTGCTCAGGCTCAAGCGATTTTGTACGGCTTACAAGGAATCGACTTCGTTGGGATGGACATTGTGGAGGTGTCGCCTCCGTTTGACCATTCCGAAATCACCGCGTTGGCCGCCGCGACGCTTGCTCTTGACTGGCTGTGTCTGATCGCAACTGCATCGAGTTCGGGTCAAACTCCACCCGACACCTTTCAAGGTGGCAGTAGCGCTACTGCGATGAACTAGTTCGTTGGCTACTCAATGTCGGGCATGAACGGTGGAACGCCGCGCGGTTGACCATCGAAGAGTGTGGCCGAAGCCGAGTCGATCGAGTCAATCGACCATTCCATTTCATCGCTGGACTGCGTGATTGGTCGCCAGCCCTTTAGCAATTGCACCATGCCACCCATCACCTTAAACACCTGGCCTGTAACGCCGGCTGACAGATCCGACGCGAGCCAACCCATGACCGCGGCGACATTTTCTGGGGCAAACTGATCTGGTAGCCCGTCCTTTTTCGCCATGTATTCGCCAGCCCCGGGCGTGGCCTCGGTGAGGCGAGTGCGCGCGACCGGCGCGATCGCGTTGACCCGAACACCCAGGCGTTCAAGTTCGCGGGCCATCACGATGGTCATTGATGCAATGCCAGCCTTAGCTGCGGCGTAATTCGCCTGGCCGCCGTTGCCGTACAGGCCTGATTCTGAGGCGGTATTGACGATCTTGGCGTTGACCGGCGCGTTGGTGGCTTTGAACTGTTCACGCCAATACGCGGCTGCGAAGCGCGAAGGTGCAAAGTGGCCTTTGAGATGAACGTCGATGACGGAGTCGAACTCCTGCTCGGTCATCGAGAAACTCATGCGGTCGCGCAATATCCCCGCGTTGTTTACAAGGATGTCGAGCCTGCCAAATGTGGTGACAGCCTGAGCGATCATCGCCTCTGCTTCGGCCCAATTCGATACCGACGCAAAATTGGCCACTGCAGTCCCGCCCGCCGTGGTGATCTCGTTGACCACCTGCTGTGCCGGCGTGGCGTCGTTGCCCTCTCCAGCCATGCCGCCGCCGAAGTCGTTGACAACCACGCACGCGCCTTCAGAGGCGAGCAGCAGCGAATGGGCGCGACCAATACCGCGCCCGGCACCAGTAACAATCGCAACTTTGCCTTCGAATCGACCCATGACACTCCTCGGAACTTCGATGTTCACGAAGTTGAACAGACATGGGCCGCTCGCGGCAACTTGGTTCAGGTGCCGGGCGTTGATCGCGGTCGTCGCACCTGACCGGGGCAATGGTCAAATCCGCGAGTGCCGCCCGGCACCAGATCTTGTTGTGAGTTACAACAACGTGTTGAGGACCACAGTCTCTGGGTTTACTGGATCGAGGTCAACCGAAACTGTGGCACCCGGTGTGATACGCGCGAGAGCCGCCATAGCAACGGACTGGCGCAACGTCACTGGGTAGGGAGGTAATCCTTCCCGAAATACCAGCAAGTTGATCTCCAGCACTGGTTGGAGGTTCATAAGCATTCCGGTGTCGCGCGTGGCGGTGATCTGTGCACTGGCGCGTTCGGCAGTGCCGCTCCCCGCCAGCGATGCCGCAACTGTTTGCTGTGCCATCATGTCCGACGCCTGTTGCATCGACGCCATGCCTTGGCGCATCTGCGCTGCAGGGTCCCAGTCTTGTGAGATCTGTTTGGCTTGCTTATTCAATTTGTTGAGGTCTTTGAAAAAACCCATAGGTGGGTGGTCCGATCAGGTGCTGATTAGAGCGCGGTCGTTTGCTGGAACAACATTGCGAAATGAGCCGACAACGCCATGTTGGCTTTGAATCGCTCATTCCAAACCGTGTACGCCTCGTCCCACTGGCCGTAAGTAAGCCCCTGCGTCGTTAGCAGCCTTGTAATACCGTCGGCGTCGAGTCGCTGTTCGCCGATGGTTTTGGACAGTTGTGCGTAGAGTTCAATGCTCACTCCGGAAATCGGTGTCAGCTGAGCTGGATCGACTGGGGTTCCCATTCCCGCCATGCCTGGCATCGAACCGGTTTGCATGGCTGCCATTTGTGCTTGTTGGAGCTGTTGTGCCTGGCCGGCAAGGGCCTGCGCGTTGCTGATCATTTCTGGCGCAGCTGCGACGACGTTTTTCATGTCCTTCATTTGCTTGAACAAACCCATGATGTGCTCCCTTGATGCCGACCGTGGCGGCTTGCTAGCAGTATCACGTAGCCCGTTGGGCTTGTCCTGAGTAACGGTTACTCAAATTCGGGTTCGCGACGCTAAGGCCTCTGGTTCGTGGGAGCGGGAGCCCTGAAGGATGTCGCGTTGTGAATTTGTGAAACCTCAGATGGTGGTGAAGGACCGCCCAAGGTCTGCGACGTCGGTGCGACGAATAGCTCCCATGGATTCGGCACTGTGCCACGCCGCCATGTCCGTGGAGTTGTCCATCTCATGGCGGAGCTCGCCGCCCACGACTTCAACCCGGTACAAGATCCGTACCGCGTGATACGGCACCACTGCATCTCCGCCGATGCTGTGCATGGATCGTTGTAACGAATCGATCGTCAGCAACTCTCGCACTGCAACGACGAGCCCGGTTTCCTCTTCACATTCGCGCACTACCGCTACATCGGGATGCTCGCCAAATTCGATTCCGCCGCCGGGCAACGTCCATGCTCCAGGGTTCAAAGTGCTGTCGTTGAGTCGGCAGAGCAATAGCTCGCGACGTGGGTTGTCGCACACGGCATAGGCCGCGACTCGTTGGACTCGACCATCCTGATCGCGAAACATTGGTCAGTCCCCGCTGAACGTTGCGTCGCGCTTCTCGCGAAACGCGGCCATACCTTCAAGGAGATCCGGACTCGTAGTCGCAAGTGCCTGAAAGTGACCTTCGAGTTCCAACGATGCGTTGAGGTTCGTCTCGAAGCTGGCATTGAGTAGACGCTTCGAAAGACCGAGTGACCTTGTTGGGCCTGCTGCGAGCCGGGATGCAAGCTGCTGTGCCGTGGCTGCGACGGCATCGATGGATACACATTCGTACGCCAATCCAAGGTTGACTGCGTCTTCGCCGTTGATCGACTCTCCCAACATCACAAGTGCTTTGGCCTTGGCGAGACCGACGAGACGCGGCAGTAGATACGCTCCGCCCGCATCGACTACCAGACCCCACTTAGGAAACGTCCACACAAACTTTGTGCGGGGCTGGACGATTACAAAATCGCAGGCCAACGCCAAATGTGCGCCGGGGCCAACCGCCGCTCCGTGAACTGCTGCGACTGTTGGTTTGTCGAGTTCCCACAATGATTTGATGAAGGATTGGACTCCGACGCGAAGCGCTTCGCTGGTCATTCGAGGCCGAAAATCGTCACGGCCGGCTTGCATGACCGTTGAAGCAGAGAGGTCCATGCCGGCACAGAATGCGTCGCCCACGCCGGAAATCAATATCGCACGCACCTCAGAGTTGCTGCGCGCGGTTGTGAGTGCTTCGACAATGCCGTCGCGCATGGCGATGGTGAGCGCATTCTTGGCATCGGGCCGACTGAGCTGAATGTGCATGACCCCATTGGTTGAGATGGTGACTTGGAGTTCGTCGTCCATATCGCTACCTTCGATTCGTCAGGATGTTCACGACTGCAACGCCGCTGCCGCGCCCACCGGCGTTGTGTTGCAGCGCATACCCGTTGCGGATCTCAACTTGGCGTTTATCGGCTTGACCTCGTAGTTGCCACCAGCATTCGGTGATTTGTGCGACTCCGGTCGCGCCAATCGGGTGGCCTTTCGCGAGCAACCCGCCACTCGTGTTTACAGGAATTCGCCCCGCCAGCGCAGTGTCGCCTTCGAGTGATGCCCGACCGCCGTCACCTTTGGCGAAGAACCCAAGGTCTTCAATATCGAGAATCTCGGTGATAGTGAAGCAGTCATGGACTTCGGCACAATCGATATCGGTCGGTGAGATGCCCGCCATCGCGTAGGCGCGTTCAGCGGCCATACCCGTAGCCTTAATTTCGGTGAAACTTGCTTTTTCATGAAGGTAGGGATGGTCCGTCGCAAGGCCGAAACCGGCAACAAACACTGGCTTGTCGGTGAATTCATGAGCCCGATCGGCGTTGACCAGCAGTACGGCCGCGGCTCCATCGGTTTGCGGACAGCAGTCGAGGAGGTGCAACGGATGACACACGGGTGCCGATGCGAGCACTTGCTCGATGGTGATCTCGTTCTGGAAGTGCGCGTACGGATCGCGGGCGCCGTTGAAATGGTTCTTCACCGCGACGCTGGCCAACATTTCGCGGGTGGTGCCGAACTCGGCCATGTGGCGGGTTGCGAACGGGGCGAACAGAACTGGGGCAGTTTCTCCGCGCGTGAAAATTGGGTGGCCTGCCGCGGCTCGAGATAGAAGCCCTTCTTCGGTGGATTTATCGCGCATCTTCTCGACGCCGATCACCAGCACCACGTCGTGGACGCCGCTGGCGACCGCCATCGCGCCGACTCGAAATGCGTCGGAGCCAGACGGACACGCGTTTTCAATGCGGGTGCACGCAATGCCGACCAGCCCAATCGCGGTAGGAATGGTGTTGCCCCCAATTCCTTCTTGGCCCCACAGCGTTCCGCGTTGGGTTGCTACAAATGCTGCCTCTACTTGCGAAGGGTCGAAGCCCTTGTCAACCGATTCGACACACGCCGCGAATGCGCCGGCTGCCATCGTTTCGTAACTTTGATCGAAGAGCTCGCCCATCTTGATGAGACCGGCGCCGACGACGGCAACTTTGTTCCAGCTCACAAGGATTCCTTTCGGACCGGCACGGCCTTAAAGCCGTAGACGGGAGCGCCGCGTTCGTATGCGTAGCGTCGTAGTAGGAGCTGCATGCGAGCGCCGATTTCAACGTTGCTTCCGTCATCGGCAACTTGCAACATGACGCGTGAGCCGTCGTCGAGATCAATCACTGCGATCGGAAGCGGCGCTACGAACGGCGCTGGCATCGTGTAATTGATGACGAACGTATGCACGATTCCGGTCCGAGCTAACTCGACCGGTTCCATCTTCGGTCCACCACAGGCGATGCAATGCGGGTGGATTGACGGCGGCGTGTTGATGGTTCCGCAATCGTCACATCGGCCTCCTAGGAGCTGGAGCATTTCATTCGCGCCACGCGTGAACAGTGCAGCCTCTGGAGGTACTCCCATCGCGATTGTCTCGCCGGTCGGGGTGAGCTGGCGACGGAAGCGCAAAACATCTGCATAGCTTGACGAGGCGTTGTCGCTCTGTAAGTCGCGGGCTGCAGTTTCCGCGCCAGGTATTGCACGGTTGACGTCGATAGTTATGCCGCTTGCTCGGCCTCCGCCGTAGGCAACGACGGCGACGTTGCCTACCCGCGTGAATGCGCCCACCGACCCCAAGAGGCACGCGGCGGCGCCGGTGTCCCCGAGCGTGGCGAAGACGTTCGACGAGGTGATGGAGTCGGGCGGAACACTCGCGTTCTTGGCCACCGCTGCAGCCAAACGACCGTCGGGGTCGGGGAGCGACCATGCCGTTGGTTTCGACGTCGCCAACCTGCCAGCGACTTCGCTGACGATGGGTACAAAGATCTCCTCGCGAAAGAGCCGTCCGTCGTAGAGGTCTCTCGTGTCGTTTTCGGTGTCGCCGCGATACCGGTCGAGCAACGGTTGGCTATGCGTTGTTCGCGCACCGAGCGCGGCGGGGCCTTCGTCGCTGCGCAATATGAACGCGGCAGCCGCCGCGCCGCACCGAGTTTCGGACGCAGTCCCCAAACCAGCACGGAGCGCATCGGAGACGACAACCACAGCGATTCTGGCTGTGCCGGCTGCGACGGCGTCGGCTGCGGCGAAGAGCGCATCGATGCCGCAATGTGTCGACCCGCTGGTCAGCGCACCTGCGGCAGTGGGCCGCAGGCTCAGGGATGCCGCCAAGATTGAGTGTGATGGACCTTCGGCAAACGGAGCGCGGGTCACGCCCCACCAGAGTCCGTCGACACTTCCCGGTTCGATTTCCGCAGCTTGCATCGCCGAATTAGCTGCTGACCAGGCCAAGGTGAGTGCGTCTTCGTCGTCGGCGCAGACGGCCACGGTGCCGCGACCGCCCGTGCGATTCCATGCGGAGTTGATGTCCGCGACTGCTAGTCGACGGGAGGGTACTCCTACTCCCACTGAATGGATATAGACAGCCATCGCGTCGATGCTACTCAGCGCAACAGTTGGAGATCGCGAGTGGGTGTTCCAGTAACGTGCGCTCTTCTGGCGGCGTAGCCGAGTGGTTCAGGCAGAGGTTTGCAAAACCTTGTACATGGGTTCGAATCCCATCGCCGCCTCCAAAGGGGTACCTGTCAAGCTCGATCGCAGGTATTGGGTCCCATGTGTGCGCGGTATCCCTACGTATGTGCCACGCGGTCACTAGCTCGCGTATGGGCAGTGTCGGCACCTGGTGTTGCAGCAGTTGCCTCGTTCGGCCAGGTACTTGGCCGTGAATACGAACGCGCCAGTGCCAGGATCAAGGTAACCCTCTCGGGTGTCGTTCATTGCAACGGTATGTGCTGCCAGGATCTCGTCGCGGTAGCGATGACTGATTGGGAGCCGATCCACGTGCGGCTCATGCAAACTGCGTCTCGAAAGTTCGCTCACCACTTGAGACTACGACCAACTCACGACGCGGCATTGTGCGAGAAATCACGCAGCGGAGCCGCGTAGCGGAGCGTACTGTGGAACATCTGGACGATGTGTACACCGCTTGTGTTCTTGTAGATCCCTCGGCCCGCGATACCGCCGAGATGCGAACGGTCGAGGCGCGTACCGAGGAGATCGCCGTCCAGGGTCGATGCGGGGCTCAGGAGCAGGCCGCACTGCGCTCGTTTTGACCAACCCACGACACCGCGCGTTTCGTTGCGGATGTATTCGACAGCACCAGCAACGGCAATTCCGGCGATGTGGCTACTGTGAGACGACACCTGCTCTAGTAGCCAATCGTCGAGTGGGCTGCGCGCGATCTCGGCGGCGTCATCGATGAGCACGAGACAACGATCAGCGAGGATCGCGCTGCGCACGTTGTCAAGATCGGAAGCGGTGTCGCCAGTTACAACCGTGGTCCGCTCGTTATTGCAGCGTGTGCCGCGTGCCAGCTTCGGAGCGATGATCACTGTCGCGAGGCCGGCGGAGCTGGCGGCTTGCGCGAACACCAGGATCGCGTTTGATCGCCCCGAGCTTCGAGGGCCTGCGATGATGATTCCTGCCATGTCATCGAGATCAAACCGGACGGTTGCAAGTTCGTCGCCTGTGACTCCGATGGTGAGCCCGTCACGGTAACTGTGATCTTGGAGTGCGATTGACAACCCCTTGAACTCAATGAACTCGGGAAGCGCGTCGACGCGAAATGGTTTGAGCCCATTGGCTGTGTCGTGGCTGCGTCGGGCAACCTGACAAAGCTGTTGGAGCTGTGCCGTAGTCGTGGCCTGTTCGTCGAGCAGCGCGAATTGCACCTCTGCGTGTGAGCCAGCTTCGATGGCGCGGCCCGGCAGAATCTCCGCCGGAACCAAGCGCGGATTGATGTCTGCCATGCGGTAGTCGTTTGCATCATTCAGTCGCAGTACGAAACGTCGTGACATGCAACTTGTGATGCGGTCGCCCAGAATCGACCGGTCACCGGTTAGGAACATGCGGATTCCTACCGACGCGCCGTCGCGTGCGACTCGGTGCAGATTGTCGATCAGCTCGGATCCGCCGTGTGCAGGGAATTGTGCGGCCAGTGTGTCCCAGCGGTCTATGCATACGCTGATGAAGGGCATTCGATCGGTTGGCGCCGCTGCGGTTCTTTGCTCCGCGATCGTGCCGTATCCCTCGTTCGCCAACGTTGTCAGTCGCTTCCGCACCTCCTCGGCGAGGCGCTGTGCGAGGCGTTCGATCCGCAGCGGATCATCGGTGCCGCAGCGCACTGAGGTGCCGCAGTGAGCGAGATCACAAACGGGGTGCAACGCTCCACCGCCAGCGTCGAATACATAGAGGTGGCAGTCGTCGGGCCCAACAGTTCGAGCGATCGCCGCGCAGACTGCTCGCAACGCTGTTGTGCGTCCGCTGCGGCTTGCGCCCGCGATGAGCCAGTGCTCAGGATCATCAAGTGAAAACACAACCGGCCATTGCGCCTGCTGCGGTGGGAGGTCGATGATCGCGATTGTTGCGTCGTCGCTGACGTAGCGGGCCCTCAAGGGTTCGAGCCAGGGTCGATGGGTTGCGAGTCGATTCGTCATCACTGAGGCAGCAGTCAACGTGTCGACTAACACCTCGATGTCGGCAATCGCGGGCCCGGGTGTCCCAACTTGGATGCCGAAAGCGACCGGTGCCGCAATCGTGTTCCATTCGCGGGCTTTGAGGAAGATCTCATCGCTGGGACTTCTGGGCGCAGTCGACCCAGCCACTCGTCCGCTTTGAAACTCGACAATGGTGCGCGCGCCGCCAAGCTTTGCGAAGGCTCGTCCGGGTTTGGTGCGATCGATGGACGCCGCGTTGTCGCAACCGATCACTTCCTGGGAGTCTTGAGAATCTTCGACGCGCAGCGCGATTCGTAAACTTGTATTCGCACGAATTTCTGGAGTAATCACGCCGGCTGGACGCTGGGTTGCGAGCACGAGATGGATACCGAGCGATCGCCCGACGCGGGCGATGCGCACCAGGCCGGAAACAAACGCCGGAAGTTCCATCGCTAACTCCGCGAATTCGTCGATCACGATCACAAGGCGAGCTAAGCCTTCGCGCGCGGCTTGCTCGGGATGAGATAGCCACGCACGATCAACATCCGGTACGGCCAGCGTGGCGAGTGCGGCCTCGCGACGCTTAAGTTCTGCGTCGAGGCTTGCGAGCGCTCGTTGAGTGAGTTGCTGATCCAGATTGGTCACCATGCCGACAGTGTGGGGAAGCCGCGCACATAGCGAGAACGCCGAGCCTCCTTTGAAGTCGACAAGGACGAAATTCAGCATGTCGGGTGGGTTGGTTGCAGCCAAACTTGCGATGAGCGTCTGGAGAAATTCGCTCTTTCCTGAGCCCGTAGTTCCCGCAACCAACGCGTGTGGACCGTCGCGTTGCAAGTCGATCGTGAACGCGCCGTCGAAGCCTACGCCGACGGCCGCAACGGTTGAAGGAGACGTTTGACTCCAATGGTTCGCGACCTCAGTTGGTGAGGTGAAGTCGATCTTCAGGAGTTCGACAAGCGCAGTCGCGTCCGGTAGCACCGTTGCGTGATCTTCTGGTTGGTGGGTGATTCGAGCGAGTGCCCGAGCGATACGTTCACACCATTGCGCGCTTGCAAGATCGGGAATAACAGTGTCGTCGTGCGCCTGGGCATCGATCTCGAGGCTGAATGACCCTTTCGTATCGAGGTGTCGCAGTATCGCCAACGCTTCCTGCGGTAAGTCGCATGCCGCATCTTCAATGGAAATCAGATGCACGCCCACGGCTGGTCCGCGCTCGAAGATGGCCCGCATGCGTCTGTCGTTACTCCGAGCGGCACAATGATCAAGGACCACGATCAACGCCGGTACACGATCCGCTCCGTTGGCGATCGCTGAGCGCGCCGCGATGATTTCATCTAGCTCGTCAAGTCGAGCGCTGATTGCTGCGTCTGTGTTGCCGATATTGAACGGTGTCTGCGCGGAGTCGTTCGACACGTGTGGGAGCCATTGCAACCAACTCCAACACTCGGATTGTTCGGCGTCAGACAACAGCACGTACCGAAGTTCGCTGGGAGGCAGCAACGCCGCGAGCGAGCCAAGGAGCGCACTCACATGAGCCGTGGCCACCTTGGCTGGCCCACAAACGCCGACAACCCCACAGGCCCGAAGATCGAGCGTCGCTGCTACACCATGTAGCCAGGGAATCTGCGCAGAGTCTCTCTGTGCTGCGGGCTCGACCACGATGTGCGAACGGCGGTCATGGATTCCGACCCGCACCGCGAGTGCGTCGTCGTCAGTGATGCGTCGTTCCCAAAGGCGCTCTGATCGTTGCGCCGCCCAATCCAAAAGTTCATCGAAGCGCGGGTGGAAAAGGGCCTGGGTCGCGACCTCATGCCGCGCAATCTCATCAATGCGAGCGTGCGCGGCGATCACCTGCCCGTCGTAGGTCGTTCGAGCCATTCGCCCTCTCCGTCGTGCGAGCCGGCGGGTACCCACGGCGTTGGTCAGTGTCAGCACCGGGCTCATCAATGCAAACAACAGCATTTCCGGTCGGCCGAAGAGCCACGCTGCAACGAGAGCCAGCACCAGCGGCAACAAGCATTGCATCCACGGAAACTCTGATCGTTCTTCATTAGGGGGTGTTTGCGGCATCGTTACCGTTACGCTGCGCGCAATCGGTCGCAGGTGCGGCGGCCGATTGAACACCAACCGCCCGTTACGGGTCGGCGCAAGGGTGCAGTGGGGGTCGCAAGCGTTTTTGCCCGATTGCACGGTGATCGCGCTTGGTCCTACTTGGATCTGGTCGCCCATTTCGACCATTACTGGTGATCCACTTTGTAGCGGCGTGTTGTTGATCGAACTTGAGAAACCAGGTGCGAGATGGACGGCGACGAGTGCACCGTTGAAGGTTGCCAATCGTAGATGCTGAGGCGCGATATGGCTGTTGGACACAACGAAATCGCAATCTGGCGCGCTCCCGATCACCATGGAATCCTGGACGCCGAGCATCGCTGTGGCCCCACACTGAACGCCTTGGGTCACGACCACTTCGACCACGTCGAGTTCGTCGGGGCGGGAGCCGGTTTCGTGGCGCATCGTCGCGGGTGCGATCGAGATGATCGACCCATGGTGCAGGATCTCATCAACTGTCGCGTGGTCGAGTGACCTTTGCTTACCGTCGATGAGTACGTGCGCGAGCGCCTCGCCAACGAGCCGCTCGACAAGATTGAGCACTGGGGACGATGGGTCGCAGTCCACCAACACGTTGAGATCGCCAGCAGCGTTTCTCATCGTCACATCGAAGCGCATCCGTGAAGTCCTTGGATCGGTCTCAGCGTGCACCGATGAAATCCACGGTGCTGACGATGGCGTCGAAGACTTCGAGTAGTTCGGCCCAGTAACCAACCGAGGTGCTGCTAAACGAGATCACAAGGGCGTCGCATGTATCAGGGGATTCCACGAAGTATTGAACCGTTGCGGTTGTGTCGATGCCGAGGTTTTCGGCGCCAGTCTCAAACGATGTTCGGCGACCAATCAATCGATGAGCCCGTATTTTGGTCTTCGCGTCCTCTTCATCGCCTGACGTATCGAACCAATTGGGTTCGATGTTTGGAAGCTCGTCGGCAGGTAGGTACGAAATTGCCAGCACACAGTGGATGCATTGGCCCGCCTCCGGGCTTGCAAAATATTCGGCCGCAAACAGCACTCCTTCGGTGTCGTGTGAAGCAGCCTCATTGAGGAGGTCCTGCAACGTCGCGCACTGCGATGCGAGTTGTGGCAGCGCGCGCTCAGTGTCAGCGAGTGTGGTGCGGACCCGTTGTTGATATTCCGGGTCGAGTGCGGTGCGATTCCAACCATCGGGCAGCCCAATCCAAAAACTACCGGCGCTCATTGTTGCTTCTCGCGATCGGGAATCGACTGGTTGCGTATCGAGTTGTTGGGAATCGAGATGCAAAACCCCGTCACGCCAGGCGCGGCTTGAGCGAGTGCCACGACAGCGACGATGTCTTTGTGTCGTGCGAGGAGCTTGGCGATTGCATCAGGAAAATCTCGACTCACCATTTGTTCAATGTCGTCTTGAATCCTGAGTGCCCGCATCGCTCGCGTCGGCATGCCCGTGAGGGCAGCCAGAGCAATGTATCGCTCGCCAGGATTGGAAACGGCGGTGGCGCTGTATCGCAACGCAATGATTGGGGTCGCCGTCCGTTGGAACCGGACGCCGGTTCGAGCGACGTTGAATCGAGCGATGATTCCACCGCTGTGGCGAAGCAAGTGCTTTCCAGCGATTGACGGACCGAAGGTGAAAGCCGTCTCGGTAGCAAGTTGGCCGTATTTAGGACTGCGCTCGTCGTTGATGGTGGTTCTGTCGAGAACGCGTAGACCCAGGTACGCAAGGCCGAGCGTTGTCGCGGCCGCTGTCGTTGCCGAAAGAATTGCGCCTTGTGCCGCAGCAAGCAAGAGCAGCACAGTCGGGCTTGCGCACACCAATGCGACCACGCAGATAGCAGCAAAGACGGTTGCGATCACGGCCACGACCTTTATTGCAACACTGACGATGCGCGCGGCGACACGTATCGCGTTCTGCCACCACGTCAAAGGCGGGATTGCTTCGTTTCGGGCGAGTTCGAGTGCATTGATGCATCGGGCCTCAGCGAACAAATATTCGCTGTGGATATCGTTCGCGGTTGATTGTCTGCGACGGAGCGCGACCTGCGCTTGCTGATCAGCCTCGGCTAGGGCAGCGTCGTTGGGTGCTGCCTGAGCGGCACTTCGTGCGTTCGACGCCGTGACGCGTTCGAATTCCAATCCGTATGTCGCTGCCCTCCTGCGGGGATCGAGCTCGACTACGGCGCTTGCAAGTGTTGCGAGTGCGTACGCGGCATCGTGATACGACCGCGAAACTTTGTCGACCAATTTCGGCAGCTCTTCGCAATGACGAACAAACGCGTCGGCCGCTGATCCAGACCATAGTGACGGATCGCTATGGGTAAGGAGCGATCTCAACGCGTGCGCAATTTCGGTTGCGTTGTGTTCCGTGGCTTCATACGAATACTGAATGCTCTGGATGGGGACGAGGTTGACGAGGATGGGAACCCCGTCAATCGATGATGCTTGCGGTGTCATCGCGAGGCTCGGACTTGTTCGATGAGCGCGGTTTCACAATCTCGATAGGCCGCGATGGCAGTATCGAGCCTGGCTAACATCGCGTCGAGGTGGTTACGGATTTTGCTGTGCCCGTCGTTCCAGTGCGACTCGAAGTTGCGGATCGTGTTCGTGAGGCGCGGCGAGCCAATGTCGTCTGCGTAGGAGTCGATCGTGTGGTCACGCGACGCGAAAGCATCGTTCAGCACCGAACACTGTCGTCGCAATTCTTGGAGTCGTTGTAGGTCGACGATCGTGAGGCTCATCGCGGATGCACCTACCCGCGGAGGTTGGTCGCGAGCTGGTCTTCGGTGTCTTGATATACGCGAGCCGCACCACTGAGCATTTGTGAAATGCCATCGAGAGCATCGTGGACTTGCGCCGCGCCTTGGTGCCATTTCTGCCACAACTCGTGAAACGACTGAGATGCCGCGCCATTCCATTGCGCTCCAATGAGCGATTCGACTTTGGATCGCAAGCTGGCGAGTTCGTCGGCGACGTGTGAGGCCCCCGAACTGAGCGACTGGGCCGTGGAAATGAGATCTTCTGAGGTGACCTTGATCTGCGACACGTTGGACTCCTTTGCGTAGGTTTGAGACTGCGTTGTCAACATATAACATCATATTAAACTGTGTCAAGTTGTTTACAACGTGCCGATGCTTTGGCGGCGACGGCGGGTCGACATGGAGGGATGCGGGCGGCTAAGCACATGGCATGAGCCAAGGAGCCACCGCGACCGCCACCGACGTCATCGGCCCGCTTCGCCTTGATGGCCGCAACGCGGTTGTCACCGGAGCGTCCGGCGGGATAGGCCTCGAAACCGCGCGCGTATTGGCTGCGGCAGGTGCCAACGTGACCATCGCAGTGCGCGATCCGGCAAAAGGCGCAGCTGCCGTCGCCGCGATCCTTTCGGAGCTGCCCGATGCCCAGGTCGATCAGGAAGCCCTTGACCTCGCGTCGTTACAGAACATTCGAGAATTTTGTGAACGACTTCGGCGCCGTGACGTGCCGCTTGACTTGTTGGTCAACAACGCAGGTGTGATGTTCCCTCCGCTGACGCGCACAGACGACGGCTTCGAACTGCAATTCGGCACGAATCATCTCGGTCACTTCGTGACGACTGCTGGGCTGTTGCCCTTGTTGCTTGGCGCACGGGAGCCTCGCGTCGTCAACGTGAGTTCGGCGGGCCACGCAATGAGCGGCGTTGACTTCGACGACCCGAACTTTGACCGACGGGAGTATGACAAGTTTGTTGGCTACGGCCAGTCGAAGACGGCCAATGTGCTATTTGCAACGGAACTCGATCGTCGATACCAAGACCGCGGTCTGCATTCGTTTTCGTTGCATCCGGGAATGATTGCTACCGATCTCGCTCGCCATATGGACACCGAGGATTTCAACCGTTTGATCGAACGCGCACAGTCGCGAGCGACGCACGATGGCGTCGACGACGACTCCGATAGGCCGGCAACTGGAATGCCATCATTCAAATCGATTCCGCAAGGGGCAGCCACAACAATTTGGGCTTGTATTGCACCGGAGCTCGACACGCATGGCGGCGCGTATTGCAGCGACTGTGCAATCGCTACCGCCGAGCCTTGGGCCCGCGATGCAAGCTATGCACAGCGATTGTGGGAAGTCTCGGAGCATCTCACCGCCACTAGATTTGTGAGTTGACAGTTTCCCGCAAAGGACATCGCGTGGCGTTGAAATGGGTATGGCACAACAACTGGGCGGACGTCGCAGCGGTCCCGGGAGCGAGCGAGAGTTGGGCGCATCATGGGCTCGCGGTCACCGGTATTGACGAGATCGTCGGAGTCCACGCGGGTCAGGTGGTGCGATTTAGTCGCGACGGGACGTTGAGTTTCGTCGGAAAGAAAGTATTGAGCGAAGGGCACCAAATCACACTTGTCAGGGATGAAACGGGTGTTGAATTCCTGTGGATTGCAGACCCGGGCTTTTGCATGTCGCCAATGCTGGACGGCAGTTGGGGCATCACAGTGCACGGAAGCAACGATGTCAAGACGTTGCACGACGCTTTGAGCACCGGATTCGCGCACTCGCCGCGCGTCGTTGTCACCACACTTGACGGCGACATTGTGCAGCAGCTGGATACTCCACCCGGCGTTGCCTTTTACGCTCCGACCAGCGTCGCAGTGAATGAGGTTCGCTATGGGGGGACCGGCGATGTCTGGGTTGCAGATGGCTACGGAAGTAGCCAGCTTCACCGGTTCGACGCCAGCGGCGCGCACATCGCAACCATGGATGGACCAGAAGATGGGTCTCGGTTCAGCTGTCCTCATGCAGTGTTTATTGATCGGCGTAAGGCTTCTCCAGAGCTATATGTCGCCGACCGCAACAACCAACGACTTGTGGTGTTTGACATGGATGGCAATTTCTCGCGAACCATCGAAGGTGTCTGCAACAGCCCGAGCTCGTTTGCGGTCCGAGGCGACTGGATGTTGATTGCCGAGCTCAACGCCCGGCTTGCCGTGCTCGACGTGCGCGATCAACTGGTTGGTTACGTTGGCGAGAACGGCGACGTTTGCAGAGTCAAAGGTTGGCCTAATGCCGTGGATGCCCATGATCGCGTTTCGAGATCTGCTGATCTCGTAGATAATCGGTTTCATAGCCCCCATGGTGTGTGTGTTGACTCGGCCGGCAACATCTATGTGGCGGAGTGGCTGATCGGCGGGCGTTACACAAAGCTCGTTCCGCAGTGACGTGGCAACCTCGGCCTCGGCCATTGTGGGTTGAAGAGCTGAATGCGATGGGCCGCAATAGCGGTGACCAATCCTTGCTGGTGGCGCTCGACGAGGCGTCACTGCTGGAGTCGGCAATTTCGACGGCTGAACTCCAAGACTTCGGTGGCGACGACTGGCTGGTTCCGTTTCGCGTATTTCTATCGAGTTTGAACGACGAAGGAAATCTGCATACAACAGGGAAGTTGCTGGCGCGTTCCGAGTTGGTGCGAACCTTGATCAACCGCCTGTATCTCATCGATACATGGCAACGTGATCCCGCAATCGAGTCTCGCTCGGTGTCGGCGCCGACGCTCGTAACCGGGACTGGCAGATCTGGTACCTCGCTGCTGCTTGAATTGCTGAATTGCGATCCGCACATGCGTGCGCCGTTGACGTGGGAAATGCAATACCCGGAGTCGGTGCACGATCAGGCTCGCGGCCCACTGGCGTTGCAGGACGCGCATCGAGATGCCACCTTTTGGAACGTTGTTACGCCTGAGTATCAGTCGATGCACGAAAACGGGGGAGACCATCCCAACGAATGTATTTTCATGACGAAGCCGACGTTCGTGTCAGATCACTGGATGGGTACATTCCCGACGCCCTCGTACGGCGGTTGGCTTGCGCGAGCGGACCGGAAGGAAAGCTTCAGGTTTCACAAGAAGTTTTTGCAGTATCTCCAGGGTTCGGATGAGCGTGTGAACTGGCTCTTGAAAGCCCCGTCGCATTTATCGCAACTCATTGCCTTTTTTGCGGTGTACCCGGATGCCCACGTGATTGTGACTCACCGGGATCCTCTGCGCGTTCTCGGCTCGATCACGGATCTCATGGCGACGTTGCAGTGGCAAAAGACCGACGATGTGGATTACCAACGCATTGTTACAACGGTGGCGACGGGAACCGCACTCGTGTTCGAATTGGTTGACCGTTGGCGAAATGATGGCACATTGCCCGCGAGCCAAGTCCACGACGTTCGGTATTGCGATCTTGTCGCGGATCCGATCAGTGCGGTGCGCACTGTCTATCGAGATCTTGATCGCGAACTCACGCCAGGTGCCCTGACGGCGATGAAGCGCTATGTGGCGCAGCGCAATGCCACGCGTTCCTCGCAGCCGTCGCATGACTATTCATTCGCTGAAACTGGCCTTGATTACGACGAAACGCGACACCGCTTTAGCCGCTACATGCAGCAGTTCGACTTACCTTTGGAGGTGATCCAGTGACGAGCGCCGTCGAAGGACTCCGCGACTTCTCGCGCCGGTTGAGTTTGTTGGCCGATGTGCTCGACGGACCTGGTTTTCCGGGTGACGACGCTGCCCAAGCGCACGGCGTTCGACATGTGACACGCCAAGTAGTGATGGCGCTGCAGTCGAACCTTGAATTTGGCGATCCGCGCCGCCCGACATTGCATACCTACGAACAACCCTGGCTGCAGTGGGGCGGGCCGAACCCGGACAACGTGTACCAGCGCTGCGCGATCGATCCACTTGGGACCTATCGGCTGTCCGGTGATGTGGCAACCATCGACAACGCCATTGTTTCGGTTGTTGATGGCGATATGCACCTAGGGCATTTCGGAGTGTTCAATGAAAAGACACTGAACGAGTTTGAGATCGGGCCCGACAGGTTGCTGGAGGTTGTGATTTCGCCGCAAGAGCAACCAAGTAATTGGATTCCGATGCATCCGACCGCCACGATGTTGCTGATTCGTCAATACTTGAGTGACTGGGACAATGAAGTGCCTGCGAAATTGTTTATCGAGCGTCTCGACGAAGCCGGGCAACAAGGTGCGGCTCAGGATTCCGGCGTTACCATGGCTCAACAACTCGATGCCGCCATGCATTGGGTAGAGCAATCATTGACGTTTTGGCGTAACTACGTCGACGGCGCGCGCTCCGCGATGCAAGCGAATACATTCGGTGCGCCCACCACTCCACCCGGAGGTGCTGCGAACATTGCGTACGGAGCCGGTTGGTGGTCGCTACAAGATGGGCTGGCGCTGGTGATCACCAGCGAAGTGCCAGACGCCGACTATTGGTCATGGACTCTTCACACTCGGTTCTGGCTTGATTCGGGCGACTTCGCGAATCGCCAAACGAGCCTGAACCACCGCCAGGTATTCGTCGATGACGACGGGTTGGTGCGGATCGTCGTGAGTGCGACCGACCCTGGAGTGCCTAACTGGATCGACGTTGGAAGTCTGCCAGAAGGGCTGTTGGTGTATCGCTACGTCGGCACTCGCACGAAGCCAGTACCGGAATCGGTTGTAGTGCGACTTGACCAACTTCGTACTGTTGTACCAAAGAGTCATCCCTCGACCACCACATCCGAACGCGAAGCTGTCCTGCGTCGTCGTCGTAAATCTGTCGTCACCCGTTAGCTGCCGAAGAATCTCCGAGGACCCCGTGGAACCAATCGTCGCCGAGCACCTTATCGAGCAAGCCATCGCCGCAACGGGCTATGACGATTTCGAAACAATGGAATGGCGTGAGGCGCTCGATCGAATGATTGAGGCGTGGCATCACGAAAGCAATCTCAACGATATCGGACGGGTCATGGTCGAATCCACGACTGTTCAGTTCCTCGCCAACCGCCTCAATATCGTTGAGTATCGAAAGACGCACCCCGAGATCGCAACTCGAGACATTACGCCGCCGATTGTCATAGTCGGACAAGCGCGGACTGGAACCACGATTCTCTTCGATCTTTTGGCTCAGGACCCCGCAGTGCGTGTGCCTCGCACTTGGGAGGTTGACATGCCGTCGCCACCGCCCGAGACCGCGACCTACGAGACCGATCCCCGCATTGACATCGTCGAGGCATCGAGCGCTGCGACCGACATGATCATTCCGGGCTTTCGTGCGATTCACCCGATGGGCGCTCGTTTAGGCCAGGAATGTGTGACGATCACAGCTTCGGCGTTTCGAAGCGTGATGTTTCCTACGGTGTATCGGATGCCGTCGTACGGCAGGTGGCTCTTGTACGAAGCGGACATGGCCCCGGCGTACCGGTGGCACCGCATGTTTCTGCAACACCTGCAAGCTCGGCATTATGGCGAACGATGGTTGCTCAAAACTCCCGGCCACATTTGGTGTCTTGAAGCGTTGCTCGCGGAGTATCCCGAAGCAATACTCGTCCAAACTCATCGCGATCCGTTGCGGGTAATCGCGTCGGTTTCGTCGTTGCAAGCAGTTCTACGCAAGCTAGGAAGCGATACCACAGATATTGCCGATATTGCTGGCGATTGGGCGGAATGGACGATGGAAGGATTCGACCGATCGGTGAATGCCCGACGATCGGGCGTGGTCGACCCCAAGCGAGTTGTTGATGTGAATTTCGATCAATTCATGAACGATCCTTTCGTGGCCATCGCAGCGATTTACGATCAACTCGGGTTGTCGTTCACTACCTCCGCCGAAGATCGAATGCGAAAATTTCTTGCAGCGCACGGACAGGATGAGCACGGTCGACATCACTACACCTGGGAGGCGACGGGCTTGGATCGCGATGAATGGCGTGATCGTGCTCAGAGCTATCAGAACTACTTCGGCGTGGCGAGCGAGTCGTTTACATAGCCACGCAGCGCGATTCACAACTGCAGAAAGTCGATCCCGCTCGGCCGCCATCACCGCGGCGAATGTCCCTACAGGTGGCGCGGCTGTGACGAATCGTTTGCCTCGCGGCCGTCGGTAAAGGCGATTCGCGCTGTAGCTCACTTGACGCGGTTTGCAACTACTTTCGTTGTCAACATGACCCACTCGTAGCGCACCGCGGCCGTACGCTCATGGCGTTCGGTCATTCGAATCGTCGACCGTAGGAGCGCCTGTGTTTCTAGATGCCCATATTCGCCAACTCCCCGACATCGACGCCGGCGAAACCCAAGAATGGCTTGAGAGCCTCGACGCAGTCATTGACGTGAAAGGTGAATCTCGGGCGCATTACATCTTGGCTCGCTTGCTTGAACGTGCCCGCGACAAGGGCGTATCGGTCCCTGCGATGGTGCAGACCGACTACATCAACACGATCCCAGCGGCCGACGAACCGTGGTTCCCCGGTGACGAATTCATCGAGCGGAGAATCCGTGCTTTCGTGCGATGGAACGCGGTGGCGATGGTCGATCGTGCGAACCATCGCTTCGACGGTCTTGGTGGCCACCTCTCTACCTATGCGAGTGCAGCGTCATTGTACGAAGTCGGATTCAACCATTTCTTTCGCGGCAAAGCCGATGGCACTACTGGCGACCTCCTTTGGATCCAAGGTCACGCTGCGCCGGGCATGTACGCACGAGCGTTTCTGGAAGGCCGCCTGACCGAGGATCAACTTGACCATTTTCGTCGCGAAACCGATGGCCGGGGTCTGTCGAGCTATCCCCACCCTCGCCGCATGCCCAACTTTTGGGAGTTCCCGACGGTGTCGATGGGGTTGGGTCCACTGAACGCCATCTATCAAGCGCGATTCAATCGCTATTTGGAGCATCAGCGCATCGCGGATACGAGCGCGTCGAAGGTGTGGTGTTTCGTCGGCGATGGCGAGATGGACGAACCCGAATCGAAGGCTGCGCTCAGCCTCGCCGCACGCGAGCGCCTCGACAATCTCATCTTCGTCGTGAATTGCAACTTGCAGCGCCTCGATGGCCCGGTTCGCGGTAATAGCAAAGTTATGCAAGAACTTGAGATGACGTTTCGAGGTGCGGGTTGGAACGTGATCAAGGTGGTATGGGGCACCGAATGGGACGCATTGCTTGCCGACGACATTGACGGCGTCTTGGTTGCGCAGATGAATGCAACTGTCGATGGTGCGTTTCAGAAGTTTGCCGTCGAGTCTGGTGCGTACATCCGCGAAAACTTCTTTGGTCCGGATGCGCGTCTACGAGCGATGGTCGAACACCTCACCGATCAACAGCTTGAAACCTTGCCGCGCGGCGGTCATGACTATAAGAAGCTGTACGCCGCGTATAAGGCCGCCACCGAAAACGTCGGTGCGCCGACTGTGGTACTGGCGAAGACCGTGAAAGGTTGGACGCTCGGGTCCGACATTGAGGCTCGCAACGCAACTCATCAGATTAAAAAAATGACAACCGGACAGCTCACAACCCTGCGTGACCGATTGCACCTAGACATTGCAGATGCGGCGTTTGCTGATGGGATTGCCCCGTATTTTCATCCGGGCTACAAATCGCCGGAGTTCGAGTACCTGATGGAGCGGCGCCGCGCCTTGCATGGGTTTCTACCGGAACGGGTTGAACGCTCGAAAACTGTAATTTTTCCAGCAGATTCGGTCATCGACCAGCTTGCAGCGGGCACTGGCCCGAAGGTGCACGCGTCGACCACAACGGCATTCACTCGGCTATTGAAGCAACTGATCAAAGAGCCCGAATGGGGGCACCGAGTCGTTCCGATCATCCCCGATGAAGGGCGTACCTTCGGGATGGACTCGCTGTTTAATGATGTCAAGATCTATGCCTCGCACGGCCAGCAGTATGAGCCCGTCGACGCTGGTCTTCTGTTGTCGTATCGCGAGGCAACCGACGGAAGAATTCTCGAAGAAGGCATTACTGAGGCCGGTGCGATGGGGTCGTTCACTGCGGCGGGCACGGCGTATGCCACTTGGAGTCAGCCAATGATTCCGTTCTTTGTCTTCTATTCAATGTTCGGTTTTCAGCGGATCGGCGATCTCGTGTGGGCCTTCGGAGACCAGCGCGGTAAAGGGTTTCTGATGGGCGCTACCGCCGGGAGAACGACGCTGAGTGGAGAGGGTCTGCAGCATTGCGACGGCCACTCACACGTATTGGCTTCGACCGTGCCGAATTGTCGAGCGTATGACCCTGCATTCGCCTATGAAGTGGCTGTGATCGTGCGTGACGGTATTCGCGCGATGTACGGCGCTGATCCGGTCGATTGTTTCTATTACATCACGCTGTATAACGAGAACTACGAGATGCCCGCAATGCCGGACGTACTGGGCATTGAGGAGGGGATCATCCAGGGCGCGTATCTGTATCAGGCTGCCCAGCAACCGCGCACGCATCGAGCACAACTGCTCGGTAGTGGCCCGCTGGTGCGCGCCGCGCTTGACGCGCAAGCGATATTGGCCTCAGATTTTGACGTTGCCGCAGACGTGTGGAGCGTGACGAGTTACAAGGCGCTGCGAGAAGAGGCGTTGGAATGCGAGCGATGGAATCGTCTGCATCCCTACGAGCCGCCGCGCACCCCGTACGTGACGCGCATGTTTGCCCACACCGACGGTCCGATTGTGGCGGTCACAGACTTTCAAAAGTCGGTCCCGGATCAAATTGCCCGCTTTATGCCACAGCCATTCGTGCCGTTGGGTACCGACGGATTCGGCGCTTCCGATATGCGAGAATCGCTACGTCGATATTTCGAAATCGACGCCGCCCATATCGTCGTTGCAACGCTCGACGGGTTGGCACAACTCGGTTTGGTCACAGCAGATGTCGTCGACAGCGCGATTCGCCGATTCGAGATCGACACTGAAGCCGAAGATCCTCGTCGGCGTTAGCCGCAGCGAGCCCCGAACTGCACACTGACGCCTCGTCCCGCCCGGGGGAGTCCGGACGGACTGCCCACTGGCGCGGGTTGAGGCTGGCTAATGATCGAGGGGGTCGTATTCGTCTTCGTCGTCTTCGTCGTCCCAGTCGTCTTCGTCGTCGAAGTCGTCATCGGCCGCGGCGGTGCTGGAACCGGGTTCCCACGGCACATCTGCGAGCGATGAGCGCTCATCTTCTTTGAACAGACCGTCGTCAAAGCCTTGTTTGAGTTGGCGCGCTTCGCGAAAGCGGCGCGCTCGGCCTTTCCTCGCCACGGTTCACCATCCTGGGCGTCTGGGGAGAGAGTATGAACGATTTCGTAAGCCATACATAATGCCTTACGCGGACGCGTTTCGCCGGACCGTAGCGCCTGACTTTTGTGTAGTTGCTACCTATTTGGGGGAAACGGGAAAAGGCGTACCGTGATGATCCAGCACCGCAAAGTCGGTCCCACGCCGTTCGGGGGCTTGTATGAGGTGTTCTTTGGGCCATCCGAGTGTGACGACGGCTACTGGGGTCATCCGATAGGGGAGGTCGAGGGTCCGGCGAGCCTGCCAACCCGACCAGACTGCCAATGTTGACATACTCGCGGATAGTCCGAACCCCCGGGCAACGAGCATCAGATTGTGCAGCGGAGGCAACACTGACGCGTAATAGCGGGCCTCGCCAATCGCAGGCAGTCCTGGTCGCAGCCCTTTGGCGCATCCGACGATCACGACAGGCACATCTTCGAAATGATCGGCTTCCCACTGGCGCGCTTCGAGTGAAGATCCGCCCCGGGCCACGATTCGCCGATACACCGACCATCCCTGGCGGTAAATACGCGCAAGCTGGTGCTTTCGGTACGCATCTTGCACGACGACGAGTTCGTATCGCGGGGTTTGGTGGTGCCCCAATGCCGCCGCATCGAGACAAACCTCCAGAATTTCGCTGCCAATCGGTTCGCGGCGCAGCTTCAGAGGTTCGCCGCTGATCCGCAATAGATCGAGCAGTGGGTTGGCGACGGCGGGATCGACATCTCTCGGCCCCGAGTTGTCAGGCGTCGATGTGGATTGTTGACCCATACTCCGTCAAGGGTAGTAGGGGATTCCCTCGGCGCGAACCGTGTTGTGACATCTTCATAATTCTTCGGCTTCGGGGCGTGCGCTGAGGGCTCGCCACAAAGCGCGGTAGCTCGGATACTCGAAATCGGAATTGACGTATCCGGCGCGAGTTAGCTCACGATGCAAGCGAGGGAGGTTTCGCATCGGGACTCCAGAATCGACATGGTGGGCGAGATGCCATCCGATTTGATTCGGCACAAGCCAAAAGCGAGTCAGTCGGTGCTGTCGCACTGAGTGAGTGGTATTGCGCCGATCCGACGAACGCTGCATCCCGCCGTGTTCCGCAATGGAGCGCAACCGGTTAATGACCCGCCAGACCGTCAAGTGGGGCGCGAGCCACATTACGAACCATAGCCACGGATAGCCCAACGCAACTGTGATTGCGATCAACACAAGGTGGTAGCCAATGATGCTTCGAGCCTGCGAGCGCACCAGTGCATGTTCGCTGTTTGCACCTCGCAGTAGCCCTTGAAACAGTTTCCAACCAGTACGGCCGGTCGCGTCTCTCCACAGTTTGCGCCGGAACGATGATCTGGTGATCGGGTAGCCGCGATATATCGGAATATCCGGTTCATCGGGCCCGAACTCGTCGCGGTGATGCGCCATGTGGCCGCGGCGGTAGAGATCAATTGGCGTGAAGCCCACAAAGCCCACGACCCAACGGCCGACCCAATCGTTTAATCGTCGATTGCGAAATAACAATCGATGTGCAGCCTCATGCATGAGCGCGGCAAATTGCGCATGGGCTCGGCCCATCAGCAAGAAGGCAAGGATCCAAAACGCCGGAGTATTCAGCCACAGCGCACAGACGATGAGCCCACAGGTCTGGCTCCACACGCTGATGATGCTCAGCGCGTTCTTGGTATTAGGGATCCGACGCAGAGTGTCGCGGAGTTCTCCGGTGGGTCTGCCATTGGCTCGGAGCAGTTCTGAACGAATCGGGGTCAAGGCCGCGGGTTCGGGATGCATCGTAAGGTCAGCCATTTCGTAATGTTACACTATTTCTTTAGATGTCTGCAAAACGTAATGCCTCAATGCCTCGTGCGCTGAAATACCCCGACGCCGTTGAGCGACCCCTTGGTGCTCGATCGCTGATCGCGTCGCTGCTCATGGGTATGGAGAAGCCCGCCAGATCTGGTTCGGAACTCGTGCGATGGTGCGCGCTCTTCGATATACCACCGGGTACTACGCGAGTCGCGCTGAGCCGAATGACGGAACGCGGTGAACTGTCGAATCGAAGTGGCAGCTACGAACTCGCGGGCCGACTCCGTGATCGGTCGGCGGAGCACGAAGCCGCTCGATTTCCGCAGCATATCGAGTGGGATGGCACGTGGTACGTGTGCGTGATCACTGCTGAAGATCGCTCTGTCGACGACCGGAACCAACTGCGTCACGAAATGAAGCGTCATCACTTTTGTGAACAGCGAGAGGGCGTGTGGACGCGTCCAAAAAACGTTGACATTGAATCCATGCCTGCAATTGTCCGACAGTGCCGAATTTGGGTTGCGACTCCATGCGACGATGCTCGCCAGCTTGCGTCGGAACTGTTTGACACCTCCCGGTGGAGCGCCCGTGCCAAGCGAATGTTGACCGGCTACGCGCAACTTGACACTGTCGATGGCGACCAGGGGCTACGCGACGTGTTCTTGTTGTCGACGGCGGCGCTCGCGCATTTGCGCGCTGATCCGATTCTTCCACCCGAGCTGTTGGCGAGGGATTGGCCAGGCGACGCGCTGCGACGCGAATACCAACGCCAGGCCGACAGGTTTGGAAACGATGTGAAGCAGTGGTTCCGCTCGACGGCGTAGATTTCCATCATGGCCCCATATGTAGTGGACGAACTACTCGCAAGTGCTGAAGCGCTGTTGCCCGATGCGATCGCGCTGCGGCGCAAGATCCACCAATACCCTGAACAAGGCCTGCAGTTGCCGAGAACACAAGCCGCGGTGCTCGAAGCGCTGCGCCCGCTTGATCTCGAAGTAACGACTGGAACGAGTTTGACTTCGGTGACCGCAGATCTTCGCGGAGCTGCTGGCGCAGGCAAGACGATATTGCTGCGTGGCGACATGGACGCGCTCCCGATGCCCGAAGACACAGGTCTTGAATTTGCTAGCGAGGTCGCTGGGTCGATGCACGCGTGCGGGCACGACGCCCACACCGCGATGCTCGCGGGCGCGGCGCGGCTGCTCGCCGATCGTCGCAATACCTTCGCCGGCAACGTTCGATTTATGTTTCAGCCTGGAGAAGAGGGATATTTCGGAGCGCGCGTCATGCTGGAAGAAGGAGTGCTCGACGACCCCAACGTCGATGCCGTATTTGCGTTGCACATCACACCTAACGCACCTACGGGTGTCATCGGTACGAAACCAGGGCCAATCATGGCCGCGGCCAATGTGTTGCGCATCACGGTCACGGGAATGGGTGGGCATGCGTCGAGTCCTTACTTGGCGAACGATCCGATGCCCGTGGCCGCCGAGATCATCACCGCATTGCAAGTGATGGTCACTCGCCGCATTAATACCTTCGATCCTGTCGTTATCAGCATTACGAAGGTCCGCGGCGGCACTACCAACAACGTGATCCCCGAAACTGTCACACTGGAAGGAACGCTGCGATCAGTGTCCGAAAAGAGTCGCATGCAGGCACTCGCAGGAATCGAGCGAATCGTCACCAACATTGCAGCCGCCCACGAAATGATTGCCGATTTCACTAACGCACCTGGTTACCCCGTTGTGGTGAACAATGCGGAGTTTGCGACCTTTACCCTCGACGTAGCCCACAAACTGTTCGGCGATCGCGGCGCTTTTGAAATGCCAGCACCGGTGATGGGCGCAGAAGACTTTTCCTACCTGCTGAACGAACGACCGGGTGCCTTCGCCTACCTCGGCGTGTGTCCGGCCGGGGAGTCGCCTTCAAAAGCCCATGGATGCCATTCGAATCGCATGACGATCGATGAAACCGCGATGCGCAACGGCATTGCGATGTATGCGGCGATCGCCCTTGACTACCTCGCGAACTAAGACGTCGCGTTCAAACGCTTTTCAGAATCCATTCGCTGAGCGTGAGATTTCGAAACGAATCAAAGTCGATAAATGTGCCGACGTGTTCCATCATCGTGTTGATGTTGGCATTCATCGTTTCGGCGCTGCCGTTGGCGCAATAGAACTTCATCGGATCAGTCACATGATCGGTTGTAGGCCAACCTTCCTCGACGATCGCTCGAAACGGTGGCGCGTCGGGAGTGATCGAGCGAAAGATCGCGTTGCGCACATAGCGACACCGAGGTTGGATCGCCTCAGACATTGGCGACTGTTTGTCATGCCAGAATCGGATCCAGTCTTCGAACTCCATCCCGCGTTTCTGCTCAATGAGCGAGACGGTTAAAACGCCGGGAGATCTCTCGCCATCGGCCCAGTTTCGAGGCGCTGACCATGCATTGCCGCCATAGTCGCGATATAGCGACTCCACGGCCTGATAGCCAGCAAGGCGCGGGGCATGTGCTCCCAACACCGCTTCGATATCGCCGCGATAATCGTACGCGTCCACCCAAACCGAAACGATGGCCCGCACCTGCGGCTCGCCCTGCGGTGGCGGCATCAGCGGAGGAATCTGCGCGTCCTCATCATCAAGATCCATCGTCAGGCCGTGCACTCCCAGAGCAAGGATCTGTGGTGCCACAACATCCAACATCGTTGTTCGCACTGCCGTTGGGCTGACCTCTGGATCGAGCCAAACGAGGTACATCAGCTTTTCCATAGCTCGGCACACTACAGATCGCGTGTTCGAAGTGACACCGGACCGGGCGCTACAGTCCCGGCTCCCATAAGGGGCGGTTAGCTCAGTTGGTTAGAGCGCGTCGTTCACACCGACGAGGTCGGAGGTTCGAGTCCTCTACCGCCCACTTGTTTTCAGCGGCTACTCCGTCCGCGGCGGCGATCGCGGACCGGGCATTGGGAATGGTGCGTCTTTAGCGTCGTTGTAAACGTGTTGATGTGGCCATGCGAGAGCTCGACCGTCGCGGTTATTCGCTGGGTGGTTGTGGTTTGGGTGGGATGAGTTGGCATTTGCCGTGTTCGTTGGTGGGGCTGAGGGTGTAGCCGCGGTGGGTGACGAGGTCGTGGTCGTGGCTACAGACTCGCCGGAGGTTGTAGAGGCTGGTCTGGCCGTTGGATGCGACGGCTACGACGTGGTGGCGTTCGAGGCCTTTGGTGCGGTGGCAGCCTGCGATGACGCATGTGGGGTCGCGGTAGGTGAGTGCGGTTTTGAGTTCGGCGGGGATGTTGCGGCCGTAGTGACAGACGGTACGGATATCTATGCCTTTGGCGATCAAAACTTTTAGGAACGCGCCGCCGAGGAGATACTCGCGTGCCTGAACGACAGGTATTGGCCCGATTCCTGGGATCTCACAACGTTCACCGTCGTTCAACTCGCCCCGTAGTAGTGCTTCGAAGTCGATCACGACCACCAAATCAATATTCGCAGAGGGTTTCGCAACGACTGGCATTTCCGACGTTGATTCAGCTGCGGGTGTTGGTGATGTGATGTGTGCGATGAGGGCGTCCGCGGCGTAGTTCTCTTGGGTGTCGCGAACACCCTGGCGTCGTGCCGTATCGAAGATTTTCTTGGCGTCGGCTTCGATACGCCGCCGAAATACGATCCCTGCTGTTGGTTCGAGCCGGAACTTCCCGCAGGTCATTCCTTCGTCGTCGACCCAGAAGGTCAATGACCGCGCCGCCCGTTGCCGTTTCGCAAGCGCAGCTTCTTCCTCACTGCTACGTGCCGCCGCGAGGACCCGCGCCGATTCGCGTTTCACTTCAGTCAGGCCGCCACGGTGCGCGGCACGCAACAGGTGCTGTTCTTTCCCAGGTGCTTTGATTGCAGCGCGGG
>SXHN01000057.1 GCA_005773635.1 Actinomycetota bacterium | reverse complement strand
TGTTCGAAATCAACGAAGCATTCGCCGTCGTCGCCGAAAAGTTCCAACGTGACCTTGGCATGGACCGCGACAAGGTGAACGTGAACGGCGGTGCGATTGCACTCGGTCACCCGATCGGTGCCACTGGTGCAATCCTCATCGGCACCGTGCTCGACGAGCTCGAACGCCGCGACCTTCAAATAGGTTTGGTCACAATGTGCGCCGGCGGTGGCATGGCACCCGCGATCATCGTCGAACGCGTCTAGAGCACAACCCACGTGGGGCGTGCCCGCACCAAGTCCCTAGGAGACATCATGCCAGTTGTCGGACAACGCGATCCTGAGACAACCCGAGCCGCACTCACGGTCTGGCTCGCGGCCCAATCCGGGCGCGCAGTTGAAATCCACAACCTGGTGGTGCCCCAGTCAAGTGGGTTTTCGAACGAAACGTTCCTGTTCGACGCACACTGGGAAGGCGCGCCGGAACCCGAAGCGTTGGTGTTGCGCAGTCAACCTCAGGCGTACGCGTTGTTTCCCGAGATCAATCTCATCGAACAGCAATACCTCTCGATGAAATTGCTGGGCGAGCACTCCAACGTGCCGGTATCGAAAGTTCGGTGGGCTGAAACTGGCAACGACGTGTTGGGGCAACCATTCTTCGTCATGGACCGCCTCAACGGACTCGTGCCCGGAGACCAGCCTCCGTACATGACCGAAGGGTTCGTGTTCGACATGGATACAGCCACTCGCCGGCAATGGCATATGAATGCACTCGAAGTTTTGACGCGCGTCGGGAAGGTCGATTGGAAGGCCGCGGGATTCTCACATCTCGACAAATCCCACCACGGCTCTCTCGGCTCACAACAACGCCAGGGCTACTTCAAACACTATTTGGAATGGGCCACCAACGGTGAGCATCACCCAATCGTGCATCCGGTATTCGATGTGTTGGTGCAGCAATGGCCGAACGACGACGCCCACATTGACCTGTGCTGGGGCGACGCGCGTCCTGGAAACCAGATGTTCGACGGCACCACAGTCATCGGCGTATTCGATTGGGAAATGGTGTCGCTCGGCAACTGCGAATCCGACCTGGGTTGGTGGCTTTTCTTACAGCGCTACAGCAGCGACGGAGTCGGCGCACCGCTACTTGAGGGAATGCTGACGAGCGAGGAAACCATCGCGATGTGGGAGCAGCACATGGGGCGACCCGCCGGACACATTGATTTCTACGAACGGCTCGCCGGATTTCACTTCTCACTGGTGATGATCAAGCTCGCCGAAATGATGAATTTCCCAGAGATGTCGACCAACAACCCAGTCGCCGACATCACCCTCCAACTCTGCGGTCTCCCGCCCGTGTAGGCAACGGCGGCCTTGCAATTTGTCCGCAGCCGCGGCATACTGGCCAATGCGCAAATTCCTCACCTGTGTCGCGCTCGCGACCACCGCCCTCGTCGGCACAGCCAGTACAGCCACAGCCGACACCACAGTCTCGACCGGGTGGCTACACCCGAGCGAATACATACCAATGCACAACGGAGCGCTCGAACTCGGCTTGTCCGACGCCAATTTTCAAAAGACGTCGGTCGGCGCTGTCAGCTTCATGTTCGGAATAGCAGGGATTACCAGCGCCCCCACTCCTGCACCCGGCGGCGGTGGTCACACAATCTCCACCACCTACACGCCCACCGAACTTCAAGCGCTTGACCACGTTGCCGGAGTTATGCAGCTATCCCGATCCAATGCACAAAAGGTCAGCGGGTCGATCGTTGCCTTCATCCTCGCCCTCAGCTAGTCACACATCGTTGAGAGTCCGAGAGAATCGCTCCTGATCCGCCGGGTGCACAGGGTCCGCGCTTGCCCAGGGCCACCCGCCGAACTCGGTGCGCTGATAGTCCTCAAATGCGGCCTGTACTTCGGCCTTCGTGTTCATCACAAACGGCCCGTAACGCGCAACGGGTTCGCGCAGCGGCTGGCCTTGTAACAGCATGCACTCCGCCCCGCCTTGATGCGCGAACAACGCCACGTCGTCGCCACTCTTGAGCTCAATTGCTTGAGATGATTCCACGACTTCTCCATCGACGGTCAACCCAACGCCGTCGAAGAGATACAACACTCGCGAGCTGTCGTTTCCACCTCTGGCGCCAGGGAGCGTCCAGGACGCGCCCGAATCAAGTTCTATATGCCACACCGCAACATCGGAATGAGGGCGAGCGGCCCAAGAATTCGGCGGCGGAGACAACGGCACTGCATCTCGGTACTTTCCCGCAATCACTGTCACGGTCGTCGAATTGCCCGCGCCATCGGTTTCGACAATTTTCGGAATGTCGTCGGCCCACAACATCGTGAAATACGGGTCGACCATTTTGTCGGAGGCAGGAAGGTTGAGCCAGATCTGGAACAACTCCGTTGGATTCCCAACATCGGTGTTCACCAAGGGGAACATTTCGCAATGTTGAATCCCCGAGCCAGCAGTGAGCCACTGCACGTCGCCCCGACCGAATCGTGCCGTCGCACCCAACGAATCGGAGTGATCGATCAATCCGCGGCGCACGTACGTAATGGTTTCAAAACCACGATGAGGGTGCTGCGGAAAACCCGGAACCGTACTGCCGTGATACATACTCCAACCGTCGAGGTTGGAAAAGTCTTGGCCAATATCGCGACCGTCAAGCGACGTGCTAGGAGCAAGCGAACCATCGCCTGACGGATACGCATCGTTGTGATGAGCACAAAACAGAAACGGATCGACCGTCGGCCACTGCATCGACAACGGAAAAGTTCGTAACACGCTAGTCATTGTTCGCTCCTACTGGGTTCGCCTAGACAACCAACCGCAGTTGAGAAATATTGCGCGGCACGCGCTATTTACCTTCGAACTTCGCAGCACGACCCTCGACGAACGCAGCTCCCGCTTCGCGAAAGTCGCGACTCTTCAGACACGGAACTTGGGCGATGGCCGCGGCACGCATTCCTATTGCGGTCGTTGCACCCCATCCTTCAATCACCGCAGCTTTCGCGCCGCGAACCGCCAATGGCGGTTGCTGCACGACTGCCTGGGCGAATGCTTCAACCTCAGCATCAAGATCGTCGCGCGCCACAACCCGATTCACGATGCCTGCAGCGAACAGTTCGGTCGCGTTCAGTCGTTGGGCAAGCACCATCATTTCAAGTGCCTTCGCGGGGCCAACAAGGCGAGGCAACCAGACCGTGCCCCCAAGATCAGGCATCAAACCCCATCGAGTTTCGAGCAGACCCATCTGGCAATCGTCGGCGACTACGCGAATATCGCAGGCCAACGCCAGCTGCATGCCGGCTCCTAATGCGTGGCCTTGCACCTTGGCGATAGTCAAAAATGGGGCACGTTCAAACCAGGTGAACGCGCGTTGGAGATACAGAATCGAATCGACGTCAGTGAGACCGGCTGGGGCGTCGCCGGTAGCCCCACCTCCGCCTCCGCCACCAGCAGCAGTGAAGGCAGTGATATCGATACCCGCCGAAAACGAGCGTCCTGGTCCATCAACGATCAACAACCGAAGGTCATCATCAGCAATCAGTCGCTCACCGAGATCACCGAGATAACCCCACATGGCTGGAGTTTGCGCATTCAGCTTGTCGGGCCGGTTCAACGAGAGCCGACCGATCGGACCATCTTTGACGAATCGAATTTCTTCCATGCGTACAGTTTGCTACGCAATCGACCCGCACCCCCGCTCCGGCGCTGGCGAACCAGTTCCGAGGCGGTGATGCGGGTCGATTGTGAGTTTGTGTTGCAACTACCCGCAAAGCGGGCAGTTCATCAGACGACGCGGACGTTCTGGGCTTCTTCGCCCTTGCGGCCGGGTGCGGTGTCGAATTCAACCTTCTGGCCTTCTTCGAGCGTGCGGTAGCCATTGCCCTGAATTGCCGAGAAGTGGACGAATACATCGTCGGCGCCTTCACGTGAGATGAAGCCGAAGCCCTTCTCGCCGTTGAACCATTTGACGGTGCCGGTAGCCATGGTGTTGCTCCTTGAATTGTTCTTCACGCATTTGCGCTTTTATTGGTGTTTGCACCCGGGATGAATTCACCACTACTCGATGTGCTGCTTGGACGAGCGTCCGCGGGACCTGAACGAGTGACTTCGCCGTCCCCGTATCGCTACGGTTCTGAGGACCCACGCCAAGGGTAGCCCATGAGGCCGCCGACACCTACTTCACGTCGCAGGAATCGAATCTTCGACCGTTTCGTCCACATGCGCAATAGTTTGCGAACGGACAACTCCTGCAAGCGCGCCAAGTACCACGATCGTGCCCACCACTTGGATTGCCGCCGGACGCTCGCCGAACGCCCACCAGGCGGCGAGGCCAATTATCGGTGCCTGCGCCAACAAGAACAAACTTGATATCGACGCCGGTACATAGCGGTGGGCCCACATCGAGCACAAATGCGCGCCAGTCCCCACAACCATTGTGGTCGTGGCCCAGCCGAGTGTTTCGAGGGGAAGGTACATCGTCCCCGCAGAAATCCAAGCGATTGGAGTCAGTATGACTGCCACCGAAGTGAGCACTCCAAGCATGAGGGCGACCGGGTCGACGTCGAACGTCGAACGCAGCCACCGCCCGTAGAGATACCAGATGACATTGAGACCCAATGCGGCGACTGCCATCGCGATACCGATCGCATCATGGTGAGCTCCGGCTGCATTCGCGGTGACCACGAGAATCGTTCCGACCACCGCGGCCCCAGCCCGAACCCAATTCGAATGATCTGATGCTTCGCCCAAAAACAGCACCGCCGCTGCTACAACCAATATCGGTTGCAGTGAAGAGATGATGGCATTGTCGAGCAACGCGGTCCGATTGACCGCGCCGAATCCCAACACGGCCGAGGCAGTGAACACCGCGCCTGCTCCCACGATCGTGAGCAGCCATCGAACGGGAGTCACGCCGGGCGCAAGAACAATGAGTGGCGCGGATCGGCGGCGTGATCGCACGGCCAGAATCAGCCCCAGCACTGGAAGGCTGAGCAACGCACGCCACGCGACATAACGAAGTGGGTCAGCGTGGGCCGCGCGGATGGTGAGCGCAGACAACGACCACATCGTGACCGCAACCATGACGGCGAACAGCGGAACGCCTTTGGCGGTTGCTGGGTGATTCACAGCTGCGGCACGCGACGAGTCCATCGTCGCATACGGTACTGGCGCAGCACGGCTACGAATGATGAATTGTTTGCATATGTAATGTTGCGTTGTGACTGATCCTGTACTGCTTGAAGTGTGGTCTGATTTCTTATGCCCCTGGTGCTACGTCGGTGCATTTCGAATAGCCGATTTGCAAGATCACTATGGCGACAACATCCTGGTTACCTGGAAGAGCTACCTGCTGCGACCCAAAGCCAAAGCAAAATCAGTCGATCAATTTCGTGACTACACACGACGATGGGTACATACCTCTGGCCCAGGTGCAGTCGAGCCGCGTGCTGAATACAACGTCTGGGGCAACGCCGCACCGCCAACGCACAGCGTGCCGAGCGCGATCGCGGGCAAGGTCGCTTTGTCATTCGGCGCCGAAGCGTTCGACGCGTTTCACATGGCACTCATGAAGGCGTACTTCACACAGAACTGCAACATCTCAGACACGACAACGATTCTCGATGTGGCGAACACGTGCGGACTCGACGTTGACGAGTTTGCACGGCTGCTGCAATCGCAAGGTGCGTCGTTGCAACAATTGGTGTTCGACGAGATGGCAGAGGGAGTGGAGTTAGGCGTTCACGCGGCACCGACTGTCGTGTTGAATGGCGTGCTCCCAATCCCAGGAGCGCAAGACCTTGCGACGTACACCACGATGATCGACCGCGTCATCGCACGTCGATCGCTTGACGCTTAGTTCTTGCGAAAGCGCTTGCGCTTACCTTTGTTCGCGGCTTTTTTCTCGCGGGCGGCCATTTCAGCGAGAATCTCGGCTCCCGCGGCATTCACAATGTCTTCTGCAGAATCGAGCAACGCGGCGATGTCGGATCCAGTTGCTATTTCCGGTTCCAGTGGAGGCTTCGACATCGAGCTGGCAAGGCTTCCATAATCCCAGCCGACATCCACCATTCGCAATGCAAAGCTTGGACAATTCTCAGGACACCGCCACGGTGCCTCGGGAGCCAAATCGAGAGCACATTTCCGCACCGTCTCATTCGCTCCGTATGTCCGGCTTTCGTAGTGTTTGCAGTCTGATCTCATCGCCACGGACACCAGAATAGGGGCACGCGAGCACACCAAGGCTTCGGTTGCGCACTTTTCGTGCCGAGAACGCATCGGACGACTTCCAACTGAATCGGCTGCCCGTGGACCCCAACGAAGCGACAACTGAACTCTCTGGCCTCAGCGCCGAGTGTCTCAACGCGCTGCTGCGGCATTCACCCGACCTCATTGGGTTGATCCACCCAGACGGTGACATCCAATATCTCAGCCCCGCGGCTACCCAGCTGTTTACTGGAATCTGCGACGCGTCGTTCTTCACCACCGATTTGCGCCTCGACACCGTGCATCCCGATGATTTGGAATCGATGATGCTCGGCTTCGCAGAGGCAATCGATCATCCCGATGTTGAGGTGCCATTCCTCATGCGGGCCGTACACCTCGATGGCACCACACGTCATATTCGGGGGAAGTACGTCAATCTCGTCAACAATCCAATCGTGGGTGCAATCGCCATCTACTGCACCGATGTGACAGAACACATAGTCGCGACCGACCGGCTCCGCCGCCGCGTCGCGTACGAAACCGCGCTCACTGAAATCGCCCATGACCTTGTCGATCACGCCGATCAAGACTTTGCCTTGGTAATTGACCGTACAATCGCGCGAATCGGATCGGTCAGCGGTGCTGATCGCGTGATCATGATCAATCGAATCTGTGACGGAACCGGCACTGCCACCTTGCATGACTGGTTCGCTGACTGCTCCGCCCCGCCGATGCCCTCGACTAGCACCGTTCATGCAACACGTTGGATCAATTCTCTCGCCGCGCGCGATATCCACGTCATCGCCGATGTCACTTCGGCCCCGCAAATATCCGATCAGCATCGCGGCGCGCTCGACTCACTAGGAATAAAGGCGACAATCTCGATTCCCGTAGCCAACGCAAGCGAAGTCATTGGCCTCATCGGGCTGCACTCTGGCGAGCCCCGACAATGGGACGACGATCTTGTCAGCATGCTCGACCAGTTCGCTGCCATCTATCTTGCTGCGTGGACTCGTCGATACGTTGATGCTGAACAACGAGCCTTGACCGAAACTCTGCACGACGCGCAGAGCCGCTTTGAAGAAGTCTTCGAGCATGCACCGATTGGGATGGCACTCGCAGACATGCAGGGACGCTTCTTCAGAGTAAATCCGGCGCTGTGCGAGATGCTCATTACTGAATCGTTTGATCTCATCGGTCATAGGTTTTCAGAGTTCACACACCCCGACGATCTCGGGAGCAACAATGTGCTCCACGACGAACTCATCACTGGGGTCCGATCGCAGTACACGATCGAAAAACGATATCGACGTTCCGATGGCTCGTATATTTGGTGCCGAGTCAACGTCAGCGTCGTGCACGATGCTGACGGACACCCAGCGTATGAAATCGGGCAGATTTCTGATGTCTCGGAACAGCGTTCCAACGCAGACGCGCTGGAACGCGAAGCCCGCTACGACGCGCTTACCGGCCTCGCTGGCCGCAAGCCATTCCTCGATGCGCTCGAACGAGCACTCGCAGATACTCGGCGACGCCACAACGACATCGGCGTACTGTTTATCGACCTCGATCATTTCAAGCACGTAAATGACACTTTGGGACACGTTGCTGGAGACGAGCTGCTCATCGTCGGGGCCCAACGACTGCAATCCGTGCTGCGCGGCACCGACCTCGCATGTCGCTTCGGCGGCGATGAGTTCATGGTGTTGTGCCCCAATCTGGAATCGCCTGAAGTAGTCGCGTCGTTGGCCGAGCGTGTGCGCAAAGTCATGGAACAACCGTTTCGTATTCGCGACACCGATATCTTCGTCGGCGCGAGCATTGGAATCGCAATCGCTGAAGAGAATTCAACGCCCACAACGCTGCTATCTCAAGCCGACTCGGCGGCCTATCGAGCCAAGGCCCGCGGGAGAAACCGCTACGAAATTTTTGACGACGAACTCCGTAACGTCATTGCGCATCGCCTCGAACTCGAACAGGCGTTGCGATTTGCGATCGACAATAACGAACTGCAACTGGCGTATCAGCCGATCATCTCGACCGAGACCAATCGAGTCAAGGGTTTCGAAGCCCTCCTGCGATGGGAACGTCCAGGCCACGGCATGGTGATGCCGCTCGACTTCTTGCCCATTGCCGAGGAACGAGATCTCATCATTCCCATCGGGTATCAGGTAGTGAAGATGGCGTGCGCCCAGCTGGCAATCTGGAGCGCCGCGAGCGATCTCGAATCGCACCCCACCGTAGCGGTGAACGTCAGCGCAAAACAGTTTGCCCATCCCGAATTCTCGGATCGAGTTGAGCGCATCATCACTGACTCGCGGATCGACCCCAGCATGCTGACAATGGAACTCACCGAAACAACACTGATGGACGACACCGCGGCTACCCATAACGCGTTGCAACGAATGCGAGCACTTGGCGTTTCGCTCGCCATCGACGACTTCGGCACGGGATACTCGTCGTTGTCATATCTCCGCAAGATGCCCGTCAATTCGGTCAAGATCGACCGCTCATTCGTGGCGGAGCTAGGCGGCACCACAACCGACGCCACAATCGTGGCCGCCGTCATCTATCTCTCGCACGCGCTCGGCATGTCGGTTGTTGCCGAAGGCGTCGAGACCATCGATCACCTCCAGGCGCTGACCGCGCTCGGCTGTGACTACATCCAGGGCTTCTACTACTCAAAGCCGCTATCGATCCCGGCTGCCACAGAGTTTCTCGAAGCCAGGAATGCCCGTCGCCAACAGGCGGCGTAGCACCAAGCCATAGTTCGGGTGTATTGACGATTCAGTCGAGCCAAGCGGGCGCGCGTTCCAACAGATACCTACTCACGGCTAGGCATCGTTCCATCATTTCGCACGGAACTTCCTCACCAGCACGAATCCGCACCAACGACACGCGTTGATGAGCAACAATTCGTAACGATCGTTCCGGCGCGTCAGTTGCGCTGGGAAATGAGTCCGTCGCCGATACCTCAAGTGGCAATTCGGGCCCACCAACTCCCGCAAGCTCGGTCGCGAGCAACAACAAATCTGGGCCCTTCGGCAGCGGAGGTAACGCCCATGTGAAGTTCAACGGGAAGAAATATTCATCGTCGGGCTCTTCGTCGTCGCGAAGGCTGATAAAGACATCCTCAAAACCAAGGAGCACTCGGGGTTCGATTTCTAGCGCCAAATAGAGATCGACTGGGCCCTCGCAACCCTCTTCCGGATGGAGGTCAACCTCCCACGTCTGACGTAGCGAGTACGACTCCACAAAATGGCGTTCATCGTGCACGTGAAAACCGTGTTCGACCGCGTGATCCTTGAGATCAGCTACGAAGCCTGCAATATCGATAACCGCCACACCAACCCCTTTCCGACTACACGGTACCGAACGCCGCGCGCAACGCCCGCACGACATGGTCGACTCCTGCGCGTCCACCCGCAAGCACGCCCGGCATTGCCATAAATCCGTGGATCATTCCGTCGTACTGCTTCACCTCCACAGTGACGCCGGCCAGGCTCATCGCTTCGGCGTAGGCGTTGCCTTCGTCGCGCAACGGATCAAATTCGGCAGTGATGACTAGCGCGGGTGCAAGGCCTGCGAGATCACTCGCTCGGAGCGGCGATACTGCGGGCAATGTGGCATCCACGCCACCGCGACAATATGCATCAAAGAAGTAGTGCATGCTTGTGGCCTCTAAGAAATATCCCGTCGCGTTATCGGCGTAAGACCCACGATCAAAATCGCAGTCGGTAACGGGATACACCAACGCCTGAAAACACAATGATGGGCCACCGTCGCGTCGCGCCCGCTGAGCCATCACCGCACTGATGTTGCCGCCCGCGCTATCGCCCGCCACGGCGATGTGATGTGCATCAAGGCCCATCGATGCGGCGTTGGTGTGAACCCAATTCAATGCAGACCAGGCATCGTCCGTCGCAGCCGGGTGCGGATGTTCCGGGGCCAATCGATAATCCACTGAAACGAATACTGCTTGGCTTTGCGCGCATAGCAAACGAACAAACGCGTCGTAATCAGCGACGCTGCCGATTGTCCAGCCGCCGCCGTGGAAGTACACGACCGTGGGCCAGCCCGCCGCCGGTGGGGCTCCATTTGGAATGTACACCCGCACCGAGACTCCATCGGCGTCGCGGTCTTCGGCGGAGGCAATCGCGGGCACCTCGCCGACACCCAACGTCATCATTGTTCCGAAGCCGGTGCGCGTTTCGGCCACAAGCGCGTCACTCAGAGGTGGCCCCCCTTGTGGGGTCATCGCGAGGATCATCTCTACCTGTGGATCTATTGGCATGGGAAACCTTTCCTAGGAGCGTTCGACTTCGATGACACACGTTTCGAGCAGACTACGAAACGCCCGACCGCGATGCGATAGCGCGTGCTTTTCCGCAGACTGCATCTCGCCGAAGGTGCGGCCGTCGCCTTCATTGGGTATGAAAATAGGGTCGTAGCCGAAGGTGCCATCGCCACACGGCGCGGCCGCGATCAGGCCTTCGACTGCTCCAAATACCGTTGTGTGATCGCCGTCTGGAGCAGCTATGTGAATCGCCGTAACAAACCGCGCAGTGCGTGTGGGCGCTTCGACTGCGGAGGCGAGCGCGAGGTCGTGAAGCAATTTTTTCACGTTGTCCGCCGAGGACGCACCCGGCCCAGCAAATCTCGCTGAATACACACCAGGAGCTCCGCCAAGCGCGTCAACATGCAAGCCGGTGTCGTCGGCGATTGCGACGAGCCCCGTTGCAATCTGCATGCCTTGCGCCTTGATACGAGCGTTGGCTTCCAATGTGGAGCCAGTTTCTGCAACATCGGGACGCGCAATCAGTAACGGCGCGGCAACGGGCCGATGTTGGTCCGCGGGCGTGACAATGAACCCGTAAATCTCATCTTCAAACTCGATCGGCTCGGCAACAAAGTGATCTTGCGTCGCAGCCGCGAGCTGTTCCATGAGCTCGCGGGCTTTATCAACGTTGCCGGTTGCAAATACGAACGGAGGCGTGATCCGCACAGCGCAGCTTCAGCGCCGAAGCGCGGGTGCCTCGGCGACCATCGACAACTGAGCCGCGACAATCTCGCGAATGCCACCCTCGGCAAGCGAGAGCATCACGTCGAGCTCGGCACGCGTAAACGCTGCACCCTCAGCCGTACCTTGTACTTCGACAAACGTACCGGCACCCGTCATCACGACGTTCATATCGGTTTCGGCCTTGCTGTCCTCGATATATTCCAAATCGAGAACGGCTTCGCCCTTCACGACTCCGACGCTGATCGCGGCACATGCATCTAGGATCGGATGCTTCTTCATGATCCCCGCTGCAATGGCGCGACTGCAGGCATCGTGGAGCGCGATCCAGCCTCCGCAAATGGACGCGGTGCGAGTGCCGCCATCGGCTTGGAGCACGTCGCAGTCG
>SXHN01000006.1 GCA_005773635.1 Actinomycetota bacterium | reverse complement strand
CCGCGGGGTTCACGCTGATGGAACTGATCCTCACGGTTGCGATGATGGGGATCTTTGCTGCAGTCGTGGTGTTCGGCACTGGCGATTTCGGGACGCCTTCTGGCTGTAAGGCCGACGCAAAGATGCTGCGCAACGCTGAAGCTTCCTTCTACGTAGCGAATGGTCGATACGCACCCCAAGAGGAGTTGGTCGACGCGGGAATGATGCGGGCGGTTACTCCCTTGCATGATGTGAAGATCGAAGGTTTGAGTTACACGATGGTGGAACTCGGGAAATGCATCGGGACTAACACCACCGACTCGGACGTCATTGCTTCGGAAACGGTAACAACTGTCGATGGTTTTAGCGTTTTGGTCGCGGGGTCAAACGGAACGCCGGTGGCGAATACCGCGGTTTCTTACCGTAAGGATGGTGGTTCTTCCTGGGACGATCTTGGCGCCACGGACGAAACCGGTGTGGTCACTGGCGAGGTGCCGGCTGGTCGGTACGATATTCGTGCGACGCTGTGGGGCGCGACGAATGACCTCTTCGGCGTTGACGTGACATCGGGGACGTTGGTGGTGCTCCCGACTGTGGCGCTCACGATTCAGTTTCAAGACTCGGCAACGAATCCGTTGCCAGATGGTGCTGCCGCAATTCGCCAAACTGGCACGCAGGACTGGTTCTCGATTGGTGTCACGCCGAATGCAGGCAGTTTTGTCGTTGAGGTGCTGCCGTCGGACTACGACGTGCAGCTGACCGCGTTTTGGACCACGTGGGATGACACGACGAATGCTCCCACTGACGGCGTCAGCAATTCGAAAGCGAATCTCGCAATCAACTCGGCAACCACGGTCACGTTTCAAACCACCAAGCTCACGGTGAAGATTTTCGACAGCTCCGGTGCTCCGGTCGGCGATGCGGCTATCAGTGCCAAACCTACGGGCGCGGCCGATGGCGTGAGCGCGGTTACTGGAAGCGATGGTTGGGCTGTGCTGCAACTGCTTCCGGGCAGCTACGACATCAGCGAGACGTTCGTATCAACCGGCGCCGTTGACGGCACGGTCGCAACATTGAAGGCAGTGCCGATCGGATCGCTACCGGTTGTTGCCGAATTGGTCGTGCCGTGATGCATGTTTTGGGGTCACGAATGCACCGTCGTTGGTTTGCGGCGATTGTGCTGCTTGGGCTTATCCCCGGAGCAGTCTCGACGCCTTCGGCCGGACCAGCGGGCGCGCTCGCCGCGTCGACGTTGTCGATTGTCATGACGCCGCTGACTTCGGGTACCGCGCCATTTGAGACCACCGCAAGTTGCATCGTGGGCGAACAGGTTGGGCCATCTGACACAATTCCGACCACCGCGAACGTCACCGGCACGTCCCATTGTCCCGGCATGGATCACAGTGGTGACCCAACGCTTGATCGCATCGTACGAACGAACGACACCATCAATTTCCGCATTGACTGGGCTATCGATGATGTGCCTTCAACCAGCGGCTATTCGCTCAACGGCGAGTACGCCGACACCAACTTGGTGATTCGTTCAACGTTGCCGCTGGGTTTGAGCGGTCAACCTGCAGCGGTATGGACCGCGGTGCCGACGGGCTGTTACACCTCGTCGTCTGGTCTTCCTGTTGTTACGCCGTTGTCGTCGGTCTCCAACAACAACCGCACGCTCACCTGCAATGTGGGCCATCGCGAGACAGGTTCGACGGGGAACGTTCTTGCTACCGCGCAAACACGCGGTTTCGCGAGTGATGGCGTGAAACTCGACTTTGTGACCACATTCGGGTCGGGCACGACCCGGGCCGCTGCCTTGCCCGATGTCGCGAGCGCGACAGAGTCGTTTTGGTCGTCGGCTGCCCCGAAGTACAACCTCAGGGCCGACGCATGGGCAATCTCATCGACGTTCCCTGTGCTTGGCCCCGCGAACGAACTTGGGCGACTGATGGGTTTGAGCGTTGGGATTCCCAACGCCAAGGGACTAGATCCGCTTGTGCCGAGCAGTTGGGGTGGCGGATCCACAGTGCCAACCGGTACTCCGTTGAGCTTCGACGTTGACCTCTCGCAGTTCGGTACGGTCGCTGCCACTGATGGGTCGCCGGGAACGTTGGCTAGCCGTGCTCGACTCCACTCCTGTTCGGGCGGAAGCATCAGGTGCACACAAACTGGAGGCGTCGGAACTCCGATACACGTTGATGTCTACGGAGCAAACTTTAGTTTGGCAACAGGTACGTGGGTTTGGAGTGGATCGATCGGGATCTGGTTGCCGAATGCCGCGATCCCTACTACGTCGACTGCGCTGACTGCGCGAATATCGAACTTCGACCCGAATGCGATCGCGTCGCCGAACTTCCTCGGCGGGCGATCGAACTACGGTGGCGTTGGTGAAATCTGCGGTCTCGTTGGAGTGGGCGTGCCGAACCCTGCGAATTGTGAACCAGGGTTGGTCGCAGCGACTTCGAGTGCCACGCACACCGCGGCCAACGACAACTCACAGTACGCAACCGTGGTACGGGCACCGCCGAATTCAACGGTGACCGGTATGTTCCTGATGGATCGAGATATTCGCGCCGGTTCCAATGTCGGTGTATTTGCAGCTGAGCCGAGCGCGTTTTCGTCGACGCCGATTAGCTATGGCCATGGGTATAGCGAACTTCGGGTGCAAGCTCGGCCGGGCGCGACATTCCAGTCATCATTCAGCCTCGGTAATAATGGTGGCTCAGTGAACACGTCACCAATGCTGTGTAATAAGTGGGACAATCGCACGTTGCAACTCACCGATTTCGGCGACGCTACAAAGCCAATAGTCCCCGGGCAGGGTAACGCTGCGTTTGTAGCGAACACCTGGTCGGTGGTTAACACTGCGGGAATCGGATCTGAGGTGTGGCATCCCGGTGTGAAATGGGATCGCACGGCGCCCTACACGACGACGAATCCCCACAATCTGCAGGCTGATCCAGCTTGGTACGTCGTTGAATTCGGAGTAGGTGAATACAGCCCGTACGCGCAATCACCCGCTGCGCCCGCTCAGCTTTCGATGCGCAATGTCGCATGTCGCGACGCTGATTCGCCCGCCGGTTGGTTCACTAACCCCAAAGACCCTGCGATTCAAACTTGGATCAATGCGACGTTCGGTTCGACCAGCGGAATCAAACCGATTGACGTCGTGAACAAAGTAAGGGTCCGCTTACTCGACCCGTTGCTTCCGGCCCAATACGTCGATGCAACGATTCGGCTGAGTGTCCGTTCGGACTACGGCTTGACAGCCGTGGGCCTCGCAGGCTCGGAGATTCCTGTCGGCACTCGCCTCGCCACGAACTCGGCTTTTACTGACTCGTACTTCGCGCCGCGCACCGGTTCTGGATATCTGAACGGTTGGTACATAGGAAGCTACGACGCTGGCACCGACGGGGGGTCGATTGGCGACCGGTTGACGCTGTCGATGGTGGACACCCGATCACGGGTGTATTCGCTGTGGAACTCGCCCACATCCCTCAACGCTACCTACACGGTCATTGCAGGCCAAGACCTTTGGTGGCGCCTCGATACGACCGCGTCGATCGTCCTGCCCAGTATTCCCACATCTCCAGTGCCGGCGGCAGTGCCTTTGCGTGCGGTGACGATGGTCAGCAGCAGCCTGACGTACGTGCCTGGCAGCGGCTGTCGAGTTGCCGCGTCGTTCACGCCCACGACGTGTAGCTCCCGCATCGACCCGGCAGCTGTTGTGCCCCAAAGTGACGGTTCGACGCTGCTCGTATGGGACCTCGGAAACGTGGTGCCATCCGCGACGGCATCGCCGATTTCGGTGGTGTTTCGAACGACCACTGACCAACTCACGAATACCGGCTCGCTCGCGGTTGTGCAAAGCATCAGCGAATCGCGAAACACCAACGGCATCTCGAATGACGCAATGCCCGCCTGTGTTTCGTCGGCGGCGAAAACGAATCGCTCAATTCCCGCGACTGCGAACGGCCCATCTGTGATTCTGGCGATTCCAACGGTTGCGTGCGGAGTGAACAACTCGTATCAGTATCGCCATGCCGAAACCCAAATCACCATTAACAACGCCGCGAGCATCGCGGTGTCTGGTCGTGTGGGATCGCAACAAATCGAAGTCGGTGAAGACGATGACGGCACCTTTACCAAGGTCGCGTATCGAGT
>SXHN01000056.1 GCA_005773635.1 Actinomycetota bacterium | reverse complement strand
GGGCACTCTCGAACAGTTTGAGCGAAGTGTTAGCGACGCTTTTTGGCTGCTGCTTTCTTTTTGGCAGGAGCTTTCTTGGCTGCCTTCTTCGCTACTGCCTTCTTCTTCGCAGGAGCTTTCTTGGCTGCCTTCTTTTTGGCAGGAGCTTTCTTGGCTGCCTTCTTCGCTACTGCCTTCTTCTTCGCAGGAGCTTTCTTGGCTGCCTTCTTCGCTACTGCCTTCTTCTTCGCAGGAGCTTTCTTGGCTGCCTTCTTCGCTACTGCCTTCTTCTTCGCAGGAGCTTTCTTCGCAGCTTTCTTCGCTACTGCCTTCTTCTTGGCCGGAGCTTTCTTGGCTGCTGCACGCTTCTTGGCCGGAGCCTTCTTCGCTGCTTTCTTAGCTGATTTCTTTGCCGGAGGCACGGTAGACCACCTTTCCGTGGTTCTCGATTTCTTTCAATTCACCACATCGGGGATCCCGCGGCCATCCTGGCCGCCCCCGTACCCGGGTATGGGATTTACCTTCCGGCGACGCGCTCTTTGAACTTCGCGCCGACGGAAAACTTTGCGACCTTGGTCGCGGGCACCGTCATCGTCTCGCCAGTACGCGGGTTACGCGCTTGACGTTCCGAACGTGCCGATTGTGAAAACGCACCGAAGCCAGGAAGCGTCACCTTGTCGCCGGCGGTAACTGCTTGTTGAATTACTTCGATGAACGCGTTGAGTGCCGACTCTGCATCGCTCTTTGAGAGCCCGCTAGCTTCGTGCATCTTGTCGATCAATTCGCCTTTGTTCACGTTGTCACTCCAAGTCGATGGCTCTTGTCGAGTGCATCAGAACGTATTCAACGACAAAGGTCAAGCATTTAACGTCATGAAGTTGTGTGTAACTGCGATAAATACGCGCTGCGAACAAAAAGTTTCGGACAAAGTGGTCATTACTTCGCGCGTAGAGCAAAACTTTTTCAAACAATGAACACAACAACGCGTCACGCGCGCTCGTACGCGCGAACGCGCGTCCGCCAGTAAGCGGCGTGCGATTTCGACAAAACACTGATGTGAAACGCGCGTCGCGACGCGAAACGTTCGCAACGCTTCAATACATTTCGAGCGCAGCGCTACTCCAGACAGAAAGCGATCAGCGCGAAACAAACGTGCGAAGCCGAGTGCGATCCGGCGCACAAAAAAAGAAGTCCGCAACATCATGTTGATGTTGCGGACTCTGAAGTGTTGGCAGCCCCGAGCGGATTCGAACCGCCGCTTCCGCCTTGAGAGGGCGGCGTCCTAGGCCACTAGACGACGGGGCCAAAGTTGATGTTGTGATTGATGTTGTGTGTGTGCCTCTAGTTGATTCTTGTTCGAAGGAATTCTCGCAACTAACTATCACGACCGTAGATGAGCTCGGGGGGGAGGACTCGAACCTCCAGCCTTCTGTACCAGAAACAGACGTTCCGCCAGTTGAACTACCCCCGAATGGGAATTTGCCACCGCCGACGCACGCGCCGGATCGGCAGCGCCATGATAGCCAGACCCGGCACAAGCTCTCCGACTCGTTGATGACGGTCGAGCCTGCCGTAACCGAATATTCGGCCCCCTGCAACGCGAACCGACTCCTTCAGGAGGTACGGCAACTGTTTCGACCCCGATACGAAACGTGTCGGCGAAGTCACAGCATCGAGTCCTGAGTCGTCGGCGATGTCGACAATACGAGCCGAGTGATACGCATCCGACACCAGCGTCACGCGCTTGCGGTTATCGGCCTTCAAAAAGCGGGCCGACGCTTGGAGCGACTGCCACGACGACTTCCCATCGACCTCGCGCAGGATCGCCGTGTCGGGGACACCCCGTTGAATCAGATATTTCGCTCCGGCCTGAGCTTCGGTGAACTTGTCCTGCAATTGCTTGCCCCCGGTGACGACGATCACTGGAGCCACGTTCGCTTTCCATAATTCGATCGCGTGATCCAGGCGCGCCTGCAATACCGGTGACGGAGCGCCGTTGTACTGCGCGGCCCCCATCACGATGATCGCATCGGTACTAGAACGATCGTCGTTAGTCGACGCATTCCATACGATGACAAGCACGACCGCCCAATAGACGAATCCGATCAGCACCAAGAAACCCAGCACGCGAAACGCGACGCGCAAGGGCTTCAACACAAACAGCACTAGCGCACCGAGAGTCTCTGCATCACCGCGTCAATGCGACCGATCGCGCGCTCGCGACCCAGCAGATGGATTGATTCAAACAGTGGCAAGCCGGTATGGCTCCCTTCCATCGCGGTGTAGACGGCAGGAAGAGCTTTACGGGGTTTCATATCGAGCGGCTCGAGCAACGCCCGCAAATCGATGTCGGCAACTGTCCATGCCGTCTCCGCGAGATGCGCACGCACCGCAGCAAGTAATTCTTCGACGCGTTCTGTAGCCACGAGTTTGTCCCATGACTCAGCTCGAATCTGAAAATCGCCTTCAGTAACAAACAAAAATCCACACTGCTCAGCAATTTGCACCAACGTGGTGGCTCGCGACTGTGCGATCTCAACCGCTGCGCACAAGACCTCGTCGTCAACTGAAGCGCCGTACGCCGCGTGCGCAAACGGGCGCACGGCATCAACCAGACCAGCTAAGGACATCCGACGAATGTGTTCACCGTTCATCCATTCGAGCTTTTGCGCGTCGAACGCGGCACCCGACTGGTTGATATTTGCAATGTCAAAACGACTAGCCAGTTCGTGCGCACTCATAACTTCATCGCCGTCGGCAATCCCCCACCCCAGAAAGGCCAGGTAGTTCAGCACGGCCTGAGGCAGATACCCAGCGTCGCGGTACTCCTCGACCGATACTGCTCCGTGACGCTTCGAGAGCTTCGCTCCCCCCGGGCCAAGAATCAACGGGCAATGAGCAAACACCGGTTGGTCTGCCACGCCAAGTGCATGACGAATCGCGAGCACTCGATGCGTCGAATCGATCAGATCCTCGCCCCGGATCACGTGAGTGATGCACATATCGATATCGTCAACCGCATTCGCGAGATAGAACACTGGCGAACCATCCGGGCGCAACAAGACAAAATCGGCAACGGTCGACCAATCAACCGACACCTCGCCCCGCACCGCATCAACAAACGAAGAACGACCAACATCGGGCGTGCGCAAACGCAGCGCTACATCACCTCCCTGCGATCGCAGCACCTCGCGTTCGTGGGCAGTCAAGTCGCGGCAATGCCCGTCGTATCCCGGCGGCCGCCCCGCTGCCTTCATCGCAACGGCTCGCTCATCGAGTTCCGCCCGTGTACAGAAACATTCGTACGCATCGCCAGTCGCCAACAACTGGGCCGCAGCCTCACGATGACGATCGAAACGACCACTTTGCAGATAAGGCCCTTCGTCAACGTCGAGTCCGAGCCAACTCACAACGTCTTGAATCTGCTCCGCGGCAGCGGCGGTAGACCGAGAAACATCGGTGTCTTCGATGCGCAACACAAACGTTCCACCCATATGACGCGCGTACAACCAATTGAACACCGCAGTACGCGCATTACCAAGGTGCATGAACCCAGTCGGTGCCGGCGAAAACCGGACGCGTATTTTCTCGCCTACTTGCATATTGGCTCGCTCGGCTGCGCTCATATGGCAAGGACCGCTCGGGCGATGGTTCCAGTGTGCATCTTCGCAACAACGTCGTTGAACTCCGCCATTGGCTGGATAACGCTCACCAGTTCATCCAGGAGCACTTTGCCTTGGGTATACAGCTCCGCAATCATCGGAAAATCGTGGTGCGGGCGCGCACTGCCGTACCGACATCCCATAAGCCCCTTGTCGATGTAGATGAAGTTGCCCATGATCGGCACTTCGAGTGTCGCAGTTGGCTTCGGCACACCAACCGCTACTGCGTTTCCGCCCCAATGTAGGCAGCCCAAAGCGTCGATAAGTACCGCAGGCACGCCAGTGCACTCAAACGCCCAATCGACGCCGCCAGGCGAGAACATCGATCCGGCTTTGGGTAACAAGTCCTTGATCGCCTGCGCGGTCGATTCAACCTGCGTGGCGTCGACGAAGTCGGTCGCACCAAACTTCTCGGCGAGATCTGCCTTGCCCGCAACGGTATCGACCGCGATGATGCGTTTGGCGCCCGCGAGCCGTAGCGCTTGAATCGCGTTGAGCCCCACACCCCCGACGCCAAACACCGCGGCCGTCTCGCCAGCTTGCACTTTGGCGCGGTTGAGCACCGAACCCATGCCGGTGATCACTCCGCACCCGATCAAACAGGCGCTCGACAGCGGCACGTCCTTCGAAATCTTGACAGCCTGAATCGCTTCCACGATCGTGCGCTCCGCGAAGCAGCTGGCGGTTGCAAACGAATACGCGGTTTCGCCCTTGTACTTGTAGCCCGCGCGAAATTTCCCGATTGAATCGCCGCAATGCGTGGGATGACCCGCGGCGCATGCCGGACAACGCCCGCAATTCGCAACCGTCGAAATCACGACATGGTCGCCAATCTCAACGCTGGTGACCGCGCTCCCGATTTCTTCGACAACTCCCGCGCCTTCGTGGCCCATCACACACGGGGTAGGGAAGGTGATCGTGCCGTCGAGTACCGAGAGGTCGCTGTGGCAAACGCCCGCGTTCACAACCCGGACTACCACCTCGTGCGGCTTGGGCTCGCGAATTTCGAGATCATTGGTGATATCAGCAACGCCTTCGCCAATGTGCACAATTCCACGCATGAATCTCTCATTTCTCAATTTCGACAATGTTGAACCCAGACCGTTGTGGCTCAACGGGAAACGGGTCGATGGCCGCGGTCGACTGGCAGGATCGGCCAGAATGTGGAGCGTAGCAATCGCCTCGAACTACTCGCCGGTGGTAGCGAACCGCTGCCACGAATCTAAGCGAAACGGCATGGTTCCGACGCCGGTCGAGCGTTGCGGCCAATTCGCAAGCTCTTGAGCATGGGGTTGTTCGGAGGTCACAATGCCGTAAAACAGCTCGTGACGACGCCCGACAAATCGCCACGATCCCGCTTCGTGACGATAACGATCGGAATAGACAATCATTTGTTCAACGAACCCATGAGGCTCTTGTATGTACGCCCGGCAATAAACGACTCCCGTCGCAGCATTCGGTTGGTTGGCGTCGAGGTCAATGATGTGATTTCCCACAAATAACGTGGTCGGCCCGATGTTTCGCAATTGGCTGGCGAATGACTCGCGCAGCGCTGTTCGCCCCGACGAAGTCTTTGAGACGCGCACATCCTCAACGAACAGTCCGACGAGCGTGTCTAGATCTCTTGTATCGAGACACCACGCGTAGCGAGCGACGAGCTGGCGGATTGAGTCGTATGCAACGAGCTGCGAAATCTGAGATTGGATGCGTCCATCGTCCATCGCTCGATCCTACGAGAACATATTCTCAAGCCATGTCCAAGACACACGACCGCGTAATCGACCTTCTCGACGGCGACTTCTACATCAACGATCCGTACACCACCTACCGTTGGCTACGTGAAGAAGCTCCGGTGTATTGGGATTCAACCAATGAACTCTGGGCTATTGCTCGTTACGATCACATCGTCGAAATTGAAAAGCAGAACACACTGTTCTCCAACGCGGACCCCACTCATGGCTACCGGCCCAAGATGGGCTCCGATCCGTCGATTATCGGGCTCGACGATCCCCTGCACGCGGCACGCCGCCGACTCGTCTCTCGCCGGTTCACACCCCGAGCGGTCAGTAAATGGCAAGACCACGTGCGCGAGGTGGTGAACGCGCTCATCGATGACGTAATCGACCGCGGCACTGCGGAAATCGTCGGAGACCTCGCGGCACCGCTTCCCGCGATGATGATCGGCCTATTGCTCGGCTTCCCCAACGAGATGTGGCCCAAACTGCAGCAATGGTCGCAGGAAACAATTGCACTCGGAGGTGGGCCTCGCTACCACGACGAACAAGGCATCGCTTCAGCCATGGAGTTCGCCGGGGCAGTTTCAGAACTGTACGAGGCGAAGAAACTCAATCCCACCGACGACGTCGTCAGCCTGTACGGCAGCCTCGATGAAGTCGGCGGTTGTCCGTTTGGCATCGGTGAGGTGATTTCCGACAGCTTGCTGCTACTCGATGGTGGCGCGGAGACCACGCGAACAGTCATCGCGCGCACAATTTTGAATCTCGTGAATAACCCCGACCAAATGCAGGCGCTGGTCGATGGTGCCGATCTCGACATCGCGGTCGAAGAGTTCATCCGGTACGTCACGCCGATTCACAACATGTGTCGGGCCGCCACCATCGACTACCAAATCGGTGGCGAGTCGATCAAGGCCGGAGAGCAAGTGCTGCTGATGTATTCGTCGGCCAATCGCGACGAGGCCCACTTCGAACGCCCTGAATCATTCGACGTTCGCCGGACACCGAACAATCACATCGCCTTCGGCTTTGGCACCCACTTCTGCCTCGGTGCATCACTCGCACGCCTAGAAATCAAAACCTTCTTCGAGGAGTTCCTGCGCCGCGTAACCGATGTTCGGGTAGTCCCGGGCTCGGTCGACGAAATGGCCAACCCATTCGTCTACGGGTTGCGCAACGCGACGATCACGTTCAACAAACGTTCTTGATCGCGCCTACTCCATCCGACGCTGCGATGTGCAACGTCGGGGCGCAAGCCAGTTACTTGCCAACCTGGGCTTCGCGTTGGCGAGTCGTGGAGTGGATCGGATCCTTGTCGAATTGCGGAATGACGTACTTGCCGTAGGTTTCGATTGCTTCGCATGCGATTTCACGCGACATCGTTGAGCTCAACATCCCAAACACCAGTTGGTCGGCACCCGCGTCAACGTATTTCTGCGTGGCAACCTCGACATCTTCAGGGGTCCCCACGCATTGCGTGCGCGACTTAATCATCGCATCGATTTGGTTCGGCGATGCTTCTGGGATGAGATCCGGCCACACCGGGATGCCCGCCGGGCGCGGGAAGGTATCGAGATATTTAAAGAGCAAGCTCGTGTGGTAGCTGCCCTCAAGCGTCGCTGCGACATCGCGCACACGCTGTCCGTCCTCGAGGCACAACATCTGACTCGTCACCATGATGTTGTTGTTGATGTATTCGCCAACGGGTTCAGCATTTTCGATGTTCTTTTTGTACGTTTCAATAAGCGGTTTCAATGATTCCAATGAAGCCGTCGTGAAACACAGCACGCCTAGGCCCATTTGCGCGGCCTTCTCAAACGTGGAGGGAGACCCAGCGGCAACCCACATTGGTGGGTGCGGTTTCGTCAGCGGCTTCGGCAACACGTTGCGCGCGGGCATCGAAAAATGCTTGCCTTCGTGCCCTGGGTAGATGCCTTCGCGCCACATGAATTTGAACTGTTCGATGACTTCATCAAACATCTCGCGTGTGAGCTCTGGGTCGGTGATGCCGAAGCCCGCCTGTTCTGTGGTCGACGAACCGCGCCCCATACCGAACTCAACGCGTCCCAACGAAAGGTGGTCGAGCATCGCGACCCGCTCCGCAATCCGCGCTGGGGCATTCACCGGCGGCGTGATGTTAAAAATCCCAGAACCGAGGTGAATGTTCTTGGTCGCAGCAGCCAGATACCCAAGGAATACTTCATTGGCAGACAGATGCGAATACTCCTCCAGAAAATGGTGCTCAGTCGCCCAGGTGTACTTGAAGCCAGCTTTGTCGGCGGCGACCGTCCACTCAACTTCGTCGATCATCCGGTGGTGTTCGCGCAACGGGTCGCCAGGGCGGTAGCCGGGCAGAACACATCCGCTGTTGAAGATTCCAAATTCCATGGTCGGAGATACTAGCGCAAAACTAGAACAGGTTCTATTCTGTAGGCATGCGCTGGACCGTCCCCTTCCCTATGTTTCCCGCCGACCACTTGGTTCCGATGGCGCAGGCGGCCGAGGCAAACGGCTTCGACACGATTGCCGTTCCCGACTCGGTCTTTTATCCAAAAGAGGTCAGCGCCAACTATCCATACTCAGCCGATGGCGGTCGATTCTGGGCACCCGAAACGAAGTTCGTTGATCCGTTCATCGCGATGGCCGCAATGGCTGGCGTCACCCAGCGCATCCATTTCACGACCAACGTTGTGAAATTACCGATTCGCGATCCATTATTGGTGGCCAAGCAACTCACTTCACTCGCGGCGCTCTCCAACGATCGCGTCAGCCTTGGCGTTGGTCTGAGCTGGATTCCCGAAGAATTCGAATGGACCCATACGAATATGCGGACTCGCGGCAAGCGCTGCGATGAAATGATCGAAATTCTGCGACGAGCATGCGCGGGCAATGGTCCGGAGTGGTTTGAGTTTCACGGTGACTACTACGACGTCGGCCCGTTGATGATGAGCCCAGTCGGCAGTCGCCCAATCAAGATCCATGTTGGCGGTCTCAGTGAGCCAGCGTTCAAACGCGCGGCGCGCTTGGCCGACGGTTGGATATCGGTGCAGAACACTAAAGTCGAAATACTCAACGCAATCGAACGCCTCGCCCACTATCGCACTGAATACGGTCGCACAGGTGATTTTGAAATCAACACCCTGTGCATCGATGTGTGGGACATCGACGGATATCGACGCCTCGAAGACGCCGGCGTGACGGAACTCCAAACCGTGCCATGGTATTTCTATGGTGGCGACCCCGACGCGCTCTCGGTACGAATCGATTCGCTGGCGCGGTTCGCCGACGAGGTCATAGCAAAGTTTTGATGCAGCCTCCCTGGGTCGCTCCGATGCTCGCGACGTTGCGTACGCGGCGACCGACTGGCGACAACTGGGCGTGGGAATTGAAATGGGATGGCGTTCGGGCAATGGCCCATGTCCACAACGGGCACGTGAGATTCAGCAACCGCTCGGGTGGCGACATCAGCGCGGGCTATCCAGAGCTCACGATCGCACCCACGGCCTTGCAGTTGAAATCGCTCCTAATCGACGGCGAAATCGTCGCCATCGATACAGCAACTGGTCGGCCGAGTTTTCAACTCCTGCAATCGCGTATGCACGTGCGCGATCCTCAGCGAGTCCGTGAGCTCAGTATCTCCGCCCCTGTGCAGTTCATCGCATTCGATCTTTTGCATCGCGATCACGAGAATCTGACCGATTTCACCTATCTCCAACGTCGAGACGAGCTTCTTGCACTTGACGTCGGCGACGCGCCGGGTTGGCAAATCCCGCCCCACCAGATCGGCGACGGCGCATCAACCTGGGACATCGTCGAGCAGTTCGCGCTCGAAGGAGCCGTCGCCAAACGTATTGACAGCCGCTACGAAAGCGGTCGACGCAGCCCGGAGTGGGTAAAAGTCAAACGCACGCTGTCGCAATCGTTCGTCATCGGCGGCTGGCAACCGGGCACCGGGCGACGCGCCGCAACTGTTGGATCCCTCACGATTGGCGTGCACGACACTGCAGGAAAGTTGGTGTGCAGTGGAAGCGTAGGGAGCGGACTGCGCGACGCAGACTTAGACCACCTACTGCACGCACTCACGCGCATCGCAACTGAATCATCCCCGTTTATAAATGCGGCACCGACAGATACACGATTCGTGCAGCCAGTCGTGGTAATCGACGTGAAGTTCACCGAGTGGACTGACGCAGAAACCTTGCGCCATCCCGTGTTTGTCTCTGTACGCAGCGATGTGGATCCGTTGACCGTCCGCCGTGTCGAGGGATCTACCCACCAATAAGCGGGAGTTGCTCACCAGTAACAATGTTTCGAGACACTTGCGGTCCTATTCACCCGGCAAAGCGCGGCGCACCACGATTCGCGTCCACGCTCCGAGTTGGATCCGTTCGTTCGCAGCCAGTTCGCGCGCCACGTTCGGGTCGATTGCTACATCGGGCATTGGGGCACCCGCGACCGAAATGTACGTACCATTCGTCGATCCAAGATCTTCGACGAACCACCGCTACGCCTTTGGCGCCAAACATGTGGCTTTGTCTGTACAAAACGAATTCGCGAAATAGTTGAGAGCTCTGGGACCGTCGACCGATGCTCGTACTCTCAATACAAATACATAGTTGTCATGAATCATGATCCGAACGTGATAATCGCCTTTCTGACCAGCAGGCGCGGGCACCCAAAATTGCAATGCTGGCGGCCTGCTTTCGGCATGAACGTCGACGTCTTTCATCACCCCACGAAGATCACTTGCAGTCACAGTGCCCAAGGTTCGTAGCAGGTCATCCTGGCCCCGCAACACGTCCGGGAGCTTGTACCACACTGCCTCGACTGCGTCGTCGTCGATCACGCTGATCCGACGTTGAGATTTCACAGTCGCAAAGAACAGATGCACTTCTTCGGTGGAGATAGTTGGCTCTGACGGAAACGCTACCTGGACTCCGGTGACACCGAGGGTGACCAACACATCGTTGCCGCGGCTGGTGTAACGCTGGAGCCGAGTTTGGTGATTTGGGTTGAGAATTGAACTCAAGGTCGAGTACGCCGCGGTGCCGGCCAATACCGCGATCGCCAGGATTACCGCGACACCCAACAGCGTCTTGGCAAGGTTTCTCGTGCTGCGCTTCGCCTTCACCCTGGCTCCGCCCACCACGGTAACTCGTCGGGTACCCACGCCTCGCGCATGACCTAGACGATACCGGGCACCGCAGCACCAGCGGTAGCACTCACTGTGCGCCGGAGTCGGCGAATCCCGCGACCTCGTTATAGCTAGCCAGAAACGGTCGGGACGCTCGTATACCGACGGCGGATATCGAGGCGAGGTCAAGATGCATCCGCCAGGTGGTTGCGACATCGCCGCCGAGCGACCACGCCACAACCGCCTTGATTGGCGAAACGTGACTTACAGCAATCGAGTTCCCGTCGGTCGCCAAGGTTGCTTCAGCGAACGCCGCCGCGCGTTCCGAAACCGATCGCAACGACTCACCGTTGGGCGGCGCGAAATCGGCGTCGGATCGCCATTGTGCCCAATCCGAGTCGGAGATTTCAGCCAGTGCGCGCTCGTCCCACAGGCCATAGTCAATTTCGACCAGCCGCGCATCCACCGTGAAATCGAGTCCGAGGTTTCGCGCGACGATCTCGGCGGTTTGCACCGCTCGCCGCAGCGGACTCGACACGATACGCGAGACGTCTCGTTGGCGAAACGCCTGTGCGGCAGCGGCGGCCTGTGTTCGTCCGAGTTCGGTCAAGTCAAGATCGACATGCCCTTGCAACAACCCGCCTCGGTTCGCCGAAGTCTGACCGTGGCGCAGGAGATACAAGGTCACTGCGCGTCTCCCACGTATACACGACCAGTACGCAATAACAACGCCCGCCGCCGCGCGTCCCCCATGGCAAAGCGCCGCCAACACCACACGGCTGCAATCACGCCCATCGCCTCCAATGCCAGTACCACGCCGAACGAAGGAAACAATTTCGCATCCCCGAAATCAGTGCCGAACGCTGGCCACCAAAACACCTTTTGATTCGCGAAAGCGCCCGACAACGCCGTGCCACACAGCCAGCCAATCGGTAGGGCGATTACACGGCGGCGAAGGAGTCGACGCCCGCGGCCTGGCGTTGACAACATCACGATTGCTAGCAAACCAACGGGCCCAAGCAACGTGTGCCCGAACCGTTGCTGCCAAAAAGCCACGTCGATCAACAACGGAAGCAGACCACCCAGCGCGAGTAGCCGCACATCAAGTCCGTTACTTTGAAACACATTCCAGATAGCAAACACTGTGCCCGCCGCGTACCAAAATAACAACTCAGCGTCGCCCTGCTTCAGCGTCGAGGGCTCGATTCGCAAGCGCGTCCGCGACCGTATTGAATTCGCGCCGCACGTGTTCGAGAGCAACTCGGTCGAAACATCGAAGCTTCACCATGGCATCAGCATGCAGTGGTTGAAGATTCGGGTGCTTCACTTTGTAGTTCCCTTTCAGTTGTTCTATCAGCAATTTCGAATCGGCGCGGACAGTGATGGATGTGGCGCCCAATACGATTGCGGCATCGAGCCCGGCGAGCATCGCTTTGTATTCAGCAACGTTGTTCGTCGCGATACCTATGAATTCACTGACCTCGGCGAGCACCACATCATCGTCGCCAGAGGCGCTATACACCACGGCCCCGATCGCAGATGGACCGGGGTTACCGCGCGACCCGCCGTCGCAGTACATCAACACCGCCACCGGGATCCGGACGAATTCGGAATCAGACCCTTGAGTTGAGGATCCGAATAACGAAGTTTGATCTGCGGAGAGTTTCGTTTTGGCTGCCACAGCTACTCGACCACGAGAATTGCGCTGCAGTTGTCGCAATACCATGCACGCCCGCTGTCGTCGTGCCGGATGGCATCCACTTCCGTGGCCGGAATCGTCAAACGGCATGCCTGGCACGTGCCATGAATGAGTCGTGCGGCGCCCTGGCCACGATTCTGGGTTCGCCGCGACTCGTAGTCCTGGAGGAGTTCGGTGCCGACGATCGCCGCGGCCGCCACCCGATTCGCACGCTCGGCCTCAAGCAGGCCGTCAACCTCCCGTTCGCCATCCACGATCGCGGCTTGGCATCGCTGCACCTCGGCCTGCAATGCGTTGAGGCGAGCCTGCACCGGCTCCAGCGCCGCATTCGCCATCTCGCTGCGTTGCATTTGTTCAAGCTCGGCTTCCTCGAGGGTGGCAATGTGCGCGCGAATGGAATCGAAATCAGCTTGCAGTGCTTGCAACTCTTTTGACGCCGTGACGGTGCCCGAATAGAGCTTGTCGTTGACGCCTTCAGCCTTCACGCGAAGTCGCTGCACCTCGTCATCGATGCGTTGTTCTTCCTGGTTTACCGCGGCCTGCTGAGATGTCAAGGCTTGAAACTGCGGCATGATCTGGCGCGCTTCATTCAGCGCAGCATCGAGTTCGCCCCGGCACGCCAAGTGCTCCCGGCGATACAGCAGCTGATCAATAGCGATGTCGTGATCTTGGACAATCAACAGCGCTGCGAACGCATCATTCATTCGGTCACGGCTGCTTCGTAGTTGGGGTTGGTGTCTTGGTATCCGGCTTGGGTTTCTTGGGTTTCGTCGCGCCACCAGTACCGCCGGTGGGCGCGGCAGCGGTGGTTGAGCTCGTGACGTTAGGTGGAATCCATCGTTGCGGAGCTCGAATCTTACGGCCATCTTCAGTGATGTATTGCTGGCGCGGCCACAGCGATGCATCCGGTGGCGTAAATTCCAAAATCGGTTGATCTGCTAGGGCAGCGTCCATAAAGGCTTTCCAGATACGCGCTGGAGTGCGGCCGCCCTCTTCGTTCATCCCACAGTCGGGATTTAATGGATTCGCGCACTTCACCCGCCCAACCCATACCGATGCCGTGAGCTGTGGCGTGTACCCGGTGAACCAAGCATCCACGCTTTCATTCGTCGTGCCGGTCTTGCCCGCCGCCGGCCGACGATCGTTTAGCCTCGCCCGCGTTGCAGTCCCCGACTCGATGGGTCCCTGCATCGCCTCTACCATCGACCGCGCAATCTCCGGTTGCAACACCCGAATACCCCGATGCGAGTTCGAGTCGTACAAGGTAGAGCCGTCAGAGTCGAGAATCTTGGTCGCGAATATTGCAGGGTGCAGCACACCATCAGCCGGAAACGCTGAAAAAGCTGTGGCCATTTCTCGGGTCGTCGCGCCTCCGACGCCGAGGGTGGTCGATGCGACGGGTTCGCTTTTGCTACTGAGGCCCAGCCGTTGCGCCATTTCTATGACTCGTTCGATACCAGCAGTGCCGTGGCCCAACGAGAACTGCAATCGAGCAAACGCACAGTTCACTGATTGCGTGAAGGCGTGCTTAAGACTCATGACGCCGCCACCGTGGGTCGAAGGCGCCCAATGAATTGGTGATACTGGAGGATCAAACGAACACCTGCCACCTTGGATCGAATCCGTAATGGAATATCCGTTTTCAAGCGCCGCGGCCAAGGTAAACGTCTTGTATTGCGATCCTGGCTGGCGAAACCCATCAGTTGCGAGATCGAATCCACGACGTTGCTCAAACGGTTTACCGCCGGAATACATCGCGAGCACTGCACCAGTTGCGTTATCGACGACTGTTGCGCTGGCCTCTATGGGAAACTCCGTGTCGAGTTTTACGGGATCCTCGAGACCTTGTGCCACCACAGACGCCTTCAGCGTGGCCTCAAGCGACTGATCGAGGGTTGTGGTGATCTTCAAACCACCGTGGTATAGACGAAACAGTCGTTGCTTCTTGTCGGCGCCCAGTGCCTTCGCAGCTGCTGATGGGTTTTTATCGTCGGTCAACCAGGCTTGCAATGCTTTGACAAAATACGAATTCGGCGCATACTTCGCATCTTTTTTCACTTCAGTCGGTAGCGGCTCGTTGTGATATCGATCTGCGTCGAAGGTTGTAATCATGCCAACGTCGACGAGCGCCCGCAACACTTCGCTACGCCGTTGTTTGGCCGCAACCGGATGATCGATTGGGTCGAAGTTCTCTGGGCTCGCAATGAGACCAGCAATGAGTGCCATCTCCGCGAGATTCAACTGTTTCAATGACTTGTCGAAATAGCGCTCGGCGGCAGTGCGAACCCCATACGCCCCGTTGCCGAAATAAATGGTGTTGAGATAGCGGCTCAAGATGTCTTGCTTCGACATCTGCCCTTCAAGTTTCAAGGCGCGGGCAGCTTCTTTGGCCTTGTCCATCACGTTGTCTTTGCGGCCATTTTCAAAGAACGTGTTTTTGACGAGCTGTTGCGTGATGGTCGACCCGCCTTGACGTTTGCCGCCTTTCACGTCGTTCACAAACGCGCGCACGATGCCTCGGTAATCCACGCCTTTGTGATCAAAAAAGTCGCGATCCTCAGTCGCCAAAATCACCGCAATCAGTTTCTCGGGAATGTCTTTCAAATCCACGAGCAAACGATCTTCTTCTGAGTAGATCTGAGCGATCAGGTTGCCCTTGGAGTCGTAGATAAAGCTGCGCTGAGACAAGGGCTGCAGCGACGGCAACGCGACCGGGCTCGAATCGACTGCAGTGCCCAACGAGCTGACCGCGGGGCCCACTGCGGCCACAAGCCCAGCCACGCTGAGCGCTCCAACCAGCGTCCACAGCATGAATTTGATGAGGAACTTGCCGACAGCTCGCACGCTGCCACAGCCTACGGTCGATATACGGGAATTCCGTGGCACTCCAACCCCAGTGTCCCAGGTCGCAGTTATGGTGCGGGACGATGGGAAAATTGGTGTACACCACGGCAGGCGAACCCGCGCAACGAGCATGTTGGGCATTGATTCGTGAATTACAGGCGACCGATCCGCTCGCGCTCGTCACGGTGGTCGTGCCCAATGCGGCGTGTGGGCTCCAACTTCGGCGAGCGTTCACCGACGATTCCACCAGCGCCATGATCAACGTGCGCACCGCCCCGATATCCGCGCTCGCTCAGGCACTCGGCGCAGACACAGTTGCGGCCGACGGTGCAGCACCCCTCACCCCGGCGCTGCACCTCGCGTTCGTTCGCGCAGCACTCGCCGAGAACCCCAAGACGCTCTACGGACTCGGGCACCATCCCGCGACGGCACTTGCCGTTGCCGAAACCCTGACAGAGCTCGCGGGCGTCGCAGGGCCGCAGCTCGACGGGCTCGCAGCGCGAGGTCGCCTCGCCCGCGATCTTGTCACGATCGAACGAGCTCGTCGAGCAAGGGCCAGCGGGTTCTATGACCACACCCAGGTGTACCGCGCCGCCGCTCGCGCAATCCGCGAGCAAACTGCACGGATCGCACGCGTCGGCCAAGTGATTCTCTACCAACCCACCGCGTTGAGCTCGCTGCAGCTCGGCATGTGTGCGGCGCTCGCGGAAACTGGCAATCTGAATGTTGTCGTACATCAAGAACTACACGACAGCGCCAACGCCCGCGACGACAATCCGATTACAAACATGCACATTGCTTTCGAAGCTTGGTTCGCGGCCCAACCACCGAGCCCAGCCAAAGGTCACCCGCCAGAATTCGGAATCATTGAAACCATCGTTGAAGCTCCAGAGCCACACGATGAATTGCGATGGATCGCTCATGACATCCGCCAACGTTGCGCGTCGGGCCTCGCACTCAGCCAAGTCGCCGTTGCGATGCGCGTCGAGGCTCCATACCGTCGGATCGCTATCCAAACGCTCACCGCGGCGGGCATCCAATGCACAGGTGAAAGTCCTCGAAACCTGGCCGCGACGGTCGGTGGCCGCGCGTGCCTAACGCTCCTCGACCTCGCACGCGGCGAGTGGCATCGAGACTCACTGATCGCGTGGCTGCAATCAGCGCCCATCGTTAACCCGGCAACTCGCTCCCGCACTCCGGTTACCCAATGGGACGCGATGAGCCGCCGCGCCGGTGTGATCTCCGGCTACGAGCAGTGGGTCGAACGGCTGGCCCAATGGGAAAATGCCCACGGTCAATACCGAGCGACCGCGAGGTCATTGAGCGGCTTTGTCGAACAACTAGCGGCCGATATTGCGGCACCAACATCGCAATCATGGTCGGCCTGGAGTCAGTGGCTCACCAGACTCTGCACGACGTACCTCGGCAACATTCAACAACTCAACGAATGGCCCGAGGCCGACGTGACGGCGTACGAGCGGGTGTTGTCGGCGATCGAAAGCCTTGCAGCACTCAGCGCCGCCCAGCCATCAGCGAATCTGGATGAAGTGACTGCGACAATGACCGACCTCCTCGGTGCAACAGCCGAACGACTTGGATCGTTTGGCCACGGAGTTTTCATTGCGACTACACCAGAGCTTCGAGGCTGCACCTTCGACGTTGTGTACATCGTTGGCATGAGCGAAGGCATGTATCCACCCCGCGGCAGCGAAAACCCACTGTTGGGAGACCGATTGCGCGAGGAGTTTCTCCCCGATTCGCCCGTGCAACGCACCCGAGCAAGTCGCGAACGCGAAATCCATCACCACGCAGCAGCGACCGCGCAGCATCTCATCTATACCTATCCTCGTGGTGATGTACGCGAACAGCGTTCGTTTCTCCCTTCGCAATACGTCATCGAGGCCGCGGCTCGGCGGATCGGCGCCCCCCTCGACAGCGACTCGATGTCACAACTCAATACACCGTGGTTTGTCCGTGTCGAGTCATTTACATCCGCACTGTCACAAGGTTCAGCGCTCACCAATACTGAAGCAATCACTGCGGCGCTCGTGAACGACGGGGTCGCCAGTGCCGCCAGTCATCCCCTTGTTGCACGCGACTCACGGCTCACTGCAGGGTTCGAAGCGCTCTCGTCGCGCGACGCCGAATCATTTGGCGTCTACGACGGCAGCATCGGTGAGATTGCAGGGTTGCTCCCTGACCGGCCACTGGCGCCCACGGCACTCGAGGAGTGGGCTCGCTGCCCGTTTAAGTATTTCCTCTTGCAAGTGCTGCAGCTGCGCGAGGTTGAACGCCCGGAAACTCTTGATGGCATTTCCGCGAAGGAACTCGGCAATTTGGTGCACGACATACTCGACAATTTCTTGCGCACCGCACCCCAACCAGCGTCGCCAACGGATCACTGGTCCGACGAAGCAAGAGCAAAGCTGTTGACCATTGCCCAAGAACGATTCGCCGACGCGCAATCGCGAGGCGTGACGGGCCGCCCGCTGCTGTGGGCAATCGCGCAACGACGCATCTTGCAAATGCTCCGCGACTTCTTGCGCTACGACGAAATCCACAGAGAGCAGCGAGGAGTTGTGCCATTTCACAGCGAGCTGGCGTTCGGAATCGCCCCCGATCCCGCCCAACCCAACACGGTGCATGCGCCGCCGGTCACCCTCAACCTCGGCCCGGAACGCACCGTTCAGTTCCGTGGCCGAATCGACCGCATCGACCGCGCCGTCGACGGTGGCCAGCTTGTCATCACGGACTACAAGACCGGCCACCCCAGTCGCGACGCCGACCCGAACGATCCAGTTGCCGCGGGGCGCCAGCTACAGCTGGCCGTGTACGCGCTGGCGGCCGCTCCGCTTGCACCCAACGCCGAAGTTGCAGCGTTTTACTGGTACCTCGCCGAGGCGGCGCAGCCAGTAGGCCACAGCAGCGTCGAGATGCCGGCGGTGCATCAGCGACTGCACGAAGTTGCGTCACTCATGTTGCATGGCATAGCCGGGGGCAACTTTCCGGCCGTGCCCGGCAAACCAAAGTGGCTCTTCTATTCGGGCGCCGACAGCTGGGAACACTGTGAACATTGCCAGTTCGATCGGATTTGTCCCCTCGACCGCCACCGCGATTTTGAGCGCAAAGGCAGCGACGAAGCGCTCGCCAACTATCGAGATCTGATGTTGGGCGAGCACGATCCCGAATCATTCGACGGCCAGGACCCCGCATCGTGAACGAATCACAATCGTCCAACCGCGCCATCAATCACGGCGCTCTCAACGACAGTGATGCCCGTCGGCGCATCAGCGCAGATCACGAGCACACGCTCTTCGTCGTCGCCGGTGCGGGCACCGGCAAGACCACCGCATTGGTGAGCCGCATTGTGCAGCTCGTCGCGTCGGGACACAGCGACTTGCTCAACCTTGCAGCCATCACATTCACAGAAGCCGCGGCCGGCGAATTACGCGATCGTGTGAGAACTGCGCTCGACCGTGCCGCTCGCGGCGACGATAGCGAGGTCGCAACCGAGGCCGGGCAACATCGCTGCGCCGATGCTCGCCGCAACATCGACGAAGCCGCCTTGTGCACGCTGCACGCTTTCGCTCAACGGATCATCGCTACCGCGCCACTACAAGTCGGCGTCCCGCCTCGCTTCGAGGTGGTCGACGAAATCGAATCGGCGCGGCAGTTCCACATTCGCTGGAGTCGGCTGCTCGACCAACTCCTCGACGACCCACAAATTGCCGAAGCAGTCACCTTCGGTCTCATGCTTGGCGTGCGTATCTCCGATTGGCGGGCGATCGCCAGCTCGCTCCACGGGCAGTGGGATCGCATTGCCGAAGACTCAGCGTTGGCTCGCACCGGCCACGATGACTGCGCCGCGCCAACACTCGCCGACATCGATCCGACGCCAATACTTGCAGCGATCGATGTGGTATTGGCGCTACGCGCGCATTGCAACGACCCCGAAGACAAGCTGCTCGAACGTCTCCAACCGTTTGCGCCATTGCGCGAACAAATAGCGAACGCCGACGTCTATGATCTCATCGAATTGCTCTCTGCGAACTTCCCAACCGCCAACCACGGGCGCCAACCTTCCTGGGACATCCCCAAATCCCAAGTCGTTGCGGCAGTTCAATCGGCTCACAGCGCTCGCACAACGTTTCGTGCCAAACTTGCGCGTTCCATTTTCAGCATCGTCACCCCGCAAATTGCCGACTGGTGCATCGAAGGAGCCAAACAGCGTTGCAGTGAAGGGCGTCTCGAATTTCATGATCTGCTCGTATTAGCCCGTGATCTCCTCACCGTCCCGGCAACACGCACGTCGATCGCTGCAAGATACGAATACCTACTCATCGACGAGTTCCAAGACACAGACCCACTGCAAATTGAACTGGCAATGTTGCTCGCGCAACGATTCAGCGACGAGCTAGGTGAACGACCTGTCGCTCGCGAGCCGTGGCATACCCTCGACGTTGCTCCTGGCCGTCTGTTTTTTGTTGGCGATCCGAAGCAGTCGATCTACCGATTCCGACGCGCGGATCTCGACCTCTACCACCGTGTCGAACACCTCTTCCCTGAGGGCACTGTCGCGTTGACACAAAACTTTCGCAGCGTGCCTGCCATCATCGAATGGGTCAACGCGACCTTCGAGGGCGTACTGACTTCTACTGGCGACGCAGGCATCCAAGCATCGCCGCTCGCACTCGTTGCTCACCGCTCGCCGCTGCACGGCGCTGGCCCTGGGGTGGCGACCTTCGGCGAGGCCAGCAAAGAACGAGCCGCTGATCTACGCGACGCCGAAGCCGGCGACGTGGCCGCGATCGTCCTCGACGCGGTCGGCAATTGGTCGGTGTACGACCCTCGGTTGGGTTGTGAACGGCCAGCACAGCTCCGAGACATTGCCTTGTTACTGCCCACCCGTGCCGCGCTTGATGCGCTCGATCGAGCGTTCGACGCGGCAGACATCACTGCCCGCATTGAGTCACGATCACTTGTGTTTGCCACCACCGAAGTGCACGAGCTACTCGCCATGCTCGAAGCGATTCACGATCCTGGCGAGGCGATTGCAGTGGTTGCATCGTTGCGCACACCAGGTTTTGGTTGCAGTGATCGAGCGCTGGCCGAATGGTCACTGGCAGGCGGTTCGTGGGACTACCGCGAGCCGGTTCCCGAGATCATCGATTCTCATCACCCCGTGGCACTCGGCATGCATCTCTTGGGTCAATTTCACAGCCAGCACTGGTGGAGGTCCGTCAGCGACACCGTTACGGATGTCATTGAAACCCTGCAGTTGTTTGCGTTATCGACGTATCATCGGCGTCCTCGCGATCGTTGGCGGCGCGTGCAATTTCTCTTGCATCACGCTCGTACCTGGGACGATGTCATCCCGGGTGCCGATCTCGGAGGGTTCGTGCAGTGGGCACGCCAGCAAGCCGAAGACCAAGCGAGCGCGGTCGAGGTTCCGGTACCAGAACCCGACGACGATGCAGTACGGGTCATGACCATTCACGGTTCAAAAGGCCTTGAATTTCCGATCGTTATTCTTGCCGGAGTTGGGGCATCACCTGCGGTTCGAGTACCGCCAGTGATATTCACCCCCTCCGGTGCGGAGTTCACTGCCGGGGCTAGCACCCACCGAGTCGAAACGCTCGGATACGTCGAGGCGCGCGGCAACGAGACTGCCCACGAAGAAGCCGAACGCGCCCGGTTGTTGTACGTCGCCGCAACCCGAGCGCGAGACCACCTGATTATTTCACGCCATCACAACGCAACTCGTTCCACTCGTTCACCCGCGGCGGTGATGGAGCCCCATATCGACCGCGGGCTTGCGCTGCGACTCACGCCGACAACACCCCAACCCTTGCTCACCACCCAAACGCCCACTGTTCCGCCAGCCTCAACGCTCTTACCATTGACCGGCGAATTACTCGACGCGAGGTTCGCGGCTTATACGCGCTCGCTCGTGATTGCCGCGGAGCCGTCCGCTATGAGCGCCACCAGAATCGCGCAGCACATTGGCGCCGTAGCGAACGACGAGACCACTATCGACCGAGGCAATGCCAACGTGGGCAACGAGGGCGAAACGACAGGTCCCCGAACCACCACGTCCGCATCACAACCCGAAGAACAACAACGTCCGCCGTGGCAACGGGGTCGGTCTGCAAGTGCACTCGGGCGGGCCGTTCATGCAGTCCTGCAGTATTGCGATCTTGAGCATGGCACCGACGTTTCGTTGTTGGCCGATGAACAAGCCATTGCGGAGCACATCCCCCATCGGCGCGACGAGATCGTCGAACGGGTCCAACATATTCGCAGCAGCGACACGGTGCGCCGAGCGGTCCGAAACCGGTATTGGCGAGAAGTTCCTGTCGCCACACGCATAGATGGATACATAATTGAGGGCTACATCGACCTGTTGTTCGAACACGACGGCGAGCTCACGGTCGTCGATTACAAGACCGATTCAGTCGGCTCCCCCGCCGATGTCGGACGCGCGGCGCAGCGGTACGCACCACAGGCCGCAACGTACGCCATCGCCGTGGAACGCGCCCTCAATCAACCCGTCCACAATGCAACATTCATTTTCGCGACCCCAACTGGAGCGATCGAACACGAAGTTGTCGACCTCGGCGAGGCAAAAGCCCTCGTGTTCGCTGCAATCGCCGCGCAGCGCGAACAAGCCCATGCCAATCTCAACGAGCCTCACCAGTCAGTCGGTCGGTAATCCTTCAAAAACCTGCCCCACACGTGTTCGCCAGTATTGAAGCCCGCAATAATTGGATCCACGATGCGCGCCGCACCGTCGACAATGTCGAGCGGCGGATGAAATCGCTGTTCATCGCGTTTTCGAACAGCGATTTCGATCGGATCTTCATCGCTCACCCAACCAGTATCGACGCTATTCATGTGAATACCATCGGCTTGGTAGTCGGCGGCCGACGTGCGGGTCATCATGTTGAGCGCCGCCTTCGCCATATTCGTGTGCGGGTGGCGAGTGGTTTTGAAGCGGCGATAGAACTGTCCCTCGACTGCAGACACATTGACAATGTGCTTGTCACGCTCGGGCGTCGCGACCATCAACGCCTTCAAACGCGCATTGAGCACGAACGGCGCCACCGCGTTGACCAGTTGCGTTTCAAGCAGCTCGACCGACGACACTTCAGCCAAGGTCAAACGCCACGAATTGCGATCGCGCATGTCCACTTGTTGCAAGTCTTGATCAAGGTGCCCTTCAGGAAATAAATGATGTTGCGCATCGTGGTCGTCGGGTAGGAGCGGCATCTGCGACAGCTCGGCAGCTCGCGTCAATCCGGCCACCGAATCGACGATCGTTCCGAACGCGGGCATCCGCGAGCTGTATCGATCGCCGTCACTCACGAGGTTGTAACCCCGCAGGCCTTCATAGTCACCGAGAACCGGCTGCAACTCGCGCGGCAAGGTCCGCAACGAAGCCGTTTCTTGTTCCATCATGTGACGGTAAAACTCTGGAGGTCGTCGCACTGTCTGGCACGCGTTACTCACGATGAAATCGAGTCGACTGCGGGTCGCGAGAATGTGTGAACAAAACGCCTCAACGCTCGGCGTATGGCGCAGATCAAGCCCGTAGATCTCCAAACGATCCGCCCACTCAGCGAAATCAGCTTCTTGGGAGTAGCGCAGCGCAGAGTCGCGGGGAAAACGGGTGGTGACAATCAACTGCGCGCCCGCACGCAGCAACTTGATGCCAGCTTGGTATCCGATCTTGACTCGGCCGCCGGTCAACAACGCAACCCGACCACCAAGATTGGCGGTCTCGGAACGTTTGGAGTAGTTGAAGTCTGCGCATTCAGGGCACATCTGGTCATAGAAGTGATGGATTGCGGTGTATTTCCGTTTGCACACGTAGCAATGCTGGGTTTGCAAAGACGAATAAGTTCCGTCGTGTTCGCGATCACCTATGTCGGCACCGACATCATCAGCCGTCGGGCCGGCGGTAAACCGTTGCGCTTCCTCGATCTCGCGCGCACCTGCCGATAACGACACATTTGGAGTCGTGAACACTGGCTTCGCACGCAACGTGCGAATTCCGGTTTCATTGAGTTTCGTTTCGTCGTGCGCCAACTTGGCCGCGCGCGCTTTGCGGACTTTGGCACGCGTGCGGAGCCGTCGTTCAGTGGGATCTGGACAAAATACGTCGCCCGCCGCGTTCACGAAACGCTTGCGTTGCGCGTCGTCGAGCCCACGCATGAGCTCCGGTTCGGCGGCAATCGTCTCAAGGAGTTCGGTTGCGGCCAGGAGCTGCTGTGTCAGTAACGGATCAGGGACCGGTTGGATCATCGACAGAGAATGTACCGATTACCTAGACCCTTTCTTGAGTCAGCGACGCGTTACGCCTGCGCAGCGCGTTCGAGATCCATCGTCCAGTACAAGAAGTTGGTGGATTGATCGAGAATTTCCTGACGATGCTGAAGGTACGGCACATGACCGTCACCCTCCCATGTGGTGATAATCGAAACCACATTCGCGGCAGAAGCAACCTGCTGTGTGTCGAGCCCCCATGCATACGGCACCAACGGGTCGGCGGTGCCATGAAACAACAGACTCGCAGCTTCGCCAGGGTCAACTGTGCCGCGGAGTCGTGCACCCGACAACGACAAGACGGCGCGAATATCCGATGCCTCACCCGGATTTCCACTCGTCCCGACATCGTCAGGGCTGAAGCCCACATTGAGTGCAGTGATTGCGCCCGCAGACGTTCCACCCATCGCGATCCGATTCACGTCGATGCGGTACTGCGCCGCATTCGCACGCAACCACCGAACTGCGGCTTGAGCGTCGTACTGCGCGTGTTGGATCCCAATGATGCAACTCGCGGTGACCGTGCCCACGCAGCCTTGGGGAGCCAAGCGGTACGCGATCGAAACGTTGACGTAACCCATTTTCGCAAACACGTTGCTTTGGTCGACCAGTTCCGGCGACGTGCGAGCGCCAAAGCTGAAACCACCGCCGTGCACCCAAACGATTGCGGGGCGTGCCGTTGCGGTATCGCCGGTCGGTTCGTACATGTCGAGTTTCAGCGTCGTGGTGTTGCCTAATTGATCGACCGCGCTGCCGTAGTCGACATTTGGAGTCACTGTGACATCGCTGAACACCGCGTCGCGGTATCGAAGCGGAGCATCGCCAGGAGGTGTCACTAGGTGAATACACCCCGTGGTCGTCAGACCAAGTGCAGCAACGGCCAAGAGCATCGAGCGACGCACAACTACCTCCAAAATGGGCGAATTGTGCAGTGTAGACCGCCAACAAGGCAATAGGACCGACCTAACTTCGGTGCATGACGCCTGCCACCTCGCACGACACTGACCACGCCGCTCGCGAGCGACCGGTGGCCTGCATCACCGGTGCAAGCCGGCGGGTCAACATTGGTAGCGCGGTTGCCCGCAAGTTTGCGGTTACTGGCTGGGATGTCGCACTGACGTATTGGCGCCCTTACGACACACGTATGCCGTGGGGCAGCACACCCGCAGAGATCGACGAATTGGTCAGCGAGCTGCAATCTTTGGGGGCGTCGGTAGCTGCGATAGAAGCCGATTTGGAAAATCCCGAGGCTGCGGCACAGGTAATCTCCGAGACCGTCGAGCAGCTCGGCCCGGTCCGGGCGTTGATTCTCAGCCACTGCGAATCCGTGGATTCGGCAATTCACGACACAACCGTCGAAAGTTTCGATCGGCACTTCGCGGTGAACGCGCGGGCATCGTGGCTACTCATCAAAGCGTTCGCCGAACAATTCGCCGAGCCACAAGGCAGCGGTCGAATCGTCGCGCTCACCAGTGATCACTGCGCATTCAACCTTCCGTACGGCGCAAGCAAAGGTGCACTCGATCGCATCGTGATTGCGGCAGCAGCTGAGCTCGCATCACAAGGCATCACTGCGAATGTTGTCAACCCCGGCGCGACTGACACGGGTTGGATGACTGATCAACAGCTCATCGACGTCGCCGCGTCCACATTCGGTGCCCGTGTCGGTGTACCGACCGACGTTGCAAACCTGGTGGCGTTTCTCTGCTCACATGATGGTGGTTGGGTCAACGGTCAATTGCTCTACAGCAACGGCGGCAGAACTTCAACCTGACCAGCAACCACCGAGGAATTGTCACATGTCGATCGAACTAGTGATCTTTGACTGCGATGGAGTGCTCGTCGATAGCGAAGTACTGACCATCGAAATTGAGGCTCGAGTCCTCACCGAAATGGGGCTCCCGATGACTCCAGCCGATGTAGTGCGCCAATTCATGGGCAAATCCGACGAGAAAATGCAAGCCGAACTCACCGCGCTGATCGGGTCAGATGCCGCAATCGAATTCGATCGCGTTGCCAGCAACGAGATCATGGCAGCGTTCCAAGACCGTCTCCAAGCGGTCGACGGCGTCGCGGAGCTCGTCGATCGCCTGCATCACCGAGAAATCGCAACCTGTGTCGCTTCAAGCGGGAGCCACAAAAAGATGCGATTTACACTTGGAAAAACTGGTCTTTGGGAACGATTCGAGGGCCGGATCTTTTCCGCCAGCGAAGTACAGCATGGCAAGCCGGAACCCGATCTGTTTCTTCATGCTGCGATGCAGATGAACGTCGCACCGCAGAACTGTGCTGTCATCGAAGACAGCGTCTACGGCGTGCGGGGTGCGGTCGCAGCCGGGATGCTCGCCCTTGGCTACGCCGGAGGCCTCACGCCCGAAACGGTGCTGCGCGACGCTGGCGCCACGACCTTTCACACCATGCACGGCCTTGACATCAATTGATCGACCCGTTGTCAACCACCTGAGACCTTTCGCGTTCTCAACCTCGACCGGTCACAACTCCGCGTACACAGCTTGGTAATCATTGGCCATACGCGGCACTCCGTAGCGTTCGACCACAATGTGCCGTGCCGCCTCGGTCTGATCCGTCGCGCCCGGGTCTTCGATACTTGCGATCATCGCGATCTTCATCGCCTCGGCGTCGTCGGACGCACACATCCAACCGCTGTTCGTCGTTTCGACAACCTTGCGAACCCCGCCGACATCGGTTGCAATCACCGGCAGCCCCGAAGCAATGGCCTCAAGCACGCTGAGCGGGAGCCCTTCACTTCTCGAAGGCATCACGAAAACATCGATTGCTCCGAGGAATCCAGCGACATCCGTACTGAACTCAAGGAACTCGACACCATCAGCAACTCCGCACTCATCCGCAAAGCTCTGGAGTGCAGGAATTTCTTCAGCGCCGCCGCCTAACAACCGCAGGCTGATGCCAGGGTGTACTGCGTGCGCCAACGCGAATGCCTCAACCGCCAATCGTTGATTTTTCCCTTTCGTAATTCGTCCGACTGCGCCGAACACAACGTGATCTGAGCGCTGACGTGGCGGCACAGCAAGGAACTTTGAAACGTCGATACCGTTTTCCACGACTACAAGCTTGCGCTTCGAAATCCGAAACCGTTCCCTGACAATTTGGCGCGTCTCGTCGCACACCGACGTGATGCGATGGGTCAACATCGATCCCAAAACAAAAAACGCTCGGTGCTTCCAGCCAAAGCGATCAAACATCGTCGTTGCATGCACGGTGAGGACCACTTTGGTACCCCGCCGCAGCCTTGCAACAAGTGCTCCGTAGAAGCAGTATTCAAACGGATTATGAATGTGCACGACGTCGATCTTTTCGCCACCCAGTCGGCTGCGCAATGTGCGCATCGACGCCAGGCGATGGTCGCTGTGTTCGCGAGCAGCTTGCACGCTGATCCCGACCTCAGTCAGCAACCGTTCGGTGTCGGGATGCATGCCTGGGTACTCCCAACTCAGTACCGAAACGTCGTGTCCGCGTGCCTTTTGTTCGATGGCAAGGCTGCGCACCACCTCTTGGGTGCCACCAAAATTGAGATGCGGGATCAGATGAACAATGCGCATCGGCGCTGTCGTACGTCGCATTTGCGCTCAGTTCACGTCATCCAGAACGGGAAGCGAAACCGAACGATCAGTCACGGCCTCGCCTTTCGAGAAGCCAAGCCGCGCAAAGTACAAATCTTTCGGCAGGCCCTTCAGGTCCAAATCGACCGACCGCACCACCCCATCGACCTCGTTGAAACGAAACGTGATACCAGGCGGCAACCCCGCGACGCCGAACGTGTTTTCTGCGACTGGATGTAATACAAACGTCGGTTCGTTATCCAACAACACCGTAAATTTCGAGTCGATGAGGCGAGCGCTCGCACGCGCCCCCTTGATCAGTGTCTGCATAGGTTTGCCGAGCACAAATAACGGCATGAACTCACCGGGAATTCGAAAGTCGCACGTCAGCTTGCGTAGCTCAGCTTCCGACGCGCTCAGCGGCTCGCGAGTAATGGCGATTCCGCCCTCCGCGCGACGTAGCGCGACGTATTCCGCTGGGAACATATCGAGCATGAAATCGTTGATTTGCACGTCGATCACCATGTGGACGCGAGTGATATCGCTTTTGTTTTCGACGGAATGCACCTTGGAAAAGTCACCGAACCAGAACTCACCAGCTTTGAAATCAACGCGCTGACCACCAATGATGAACTCAACGTCAGGGTGCGTGACAATCGGGATGTGGAGCCGCAGCAGGCCGTACTGGAAATTCGTGTGATAATCGAAGTGTTCTTTGATGTGACCACCGGGAGGAAGCGTGAGAATCCGAACGACCTCAATTGGACATGCGAGTTCATCCAGAATCTGTTTGAGATAGGGCGCGTGCTCCAAAGCTTCGGTGTACTCGTAGTTGTCCATCCCTGCAGCACTCGGATCCGGAGACTGCTTTCCGCCCATCGATCGCAGTGCAAGCCCGGTCCACTCACCACCGTGATACGGCCCCGGTTGCGGAGCTTGATCGAACCTACGCAGCGCTTCAAGGTCGCGGACCAGTAGGGCGACGTCGTAGGTGCGGGGCAATCGAAATGCCACCGGCGTTGGGTCAGTAGTTCCCGACATGCTTGCCACACTTTCCACGGTTCACGCCGCTTGTACTAGTTGTCGAAATACCTCGCTCAGCGCCAACTCCGGCGCATCAGCTACGACGCTGAGCAACGCTTCAAACTTGCCGACCATCGCGGCAATCGTCGGCGCTTCAAACAGTTCGGTGCTGAACTCTGTGAACCCGGTCAAGCCCTGCGTCGATTCCCAGAGTTCGAATGCAAGCTCAAACTTCGCGAAGCCGTTGTGCATGTCGATCTCGGCAACGTCGAGGCCCACCATGGCAGGATCCGACGCAGGAATGTTGCGCAATCGAAAATTGGGTTGGAACAACGGATTCCGATTCATCACTCGGGTATCACCAACCGCCGCCACAACGCTTGCAAACGGCAGCTCCCGATGTGCATGGGCTTCCAGTACCGTGGTGCGAATGCGACGAATCACTTCCAAAAAGTTTGGGTCGCCATCGAGCCGAGTCCGCAGCGCCAACGAATTCGAGAAATAGCCGATCAGGCCCTCGAGCTCAGGGCGTTCCCGGCCGCTGATCGGCCCTCCGACCACGACGTCGTCTTGATCGGAATAGTGCATCATCAATGCCGAAAAGGCTCCCAACAGTGCCATAAACAACGTTGCGTTCTCGCCCCGCGCAACAGTCTTCAAACGCGTCGCGATATCCGCGCCAAATTCGAATCGCAACCGTGCACCTGTGTGCTTCAGCATCGGCGGCCGTTCGAAATCGAACGGCAGGTTCAACTGCTGCGGTGCGCCGCTGAGGCGCGCCTTCCAATACGCATTGAGAGATTCGAGGTACTCGCCTTGAAGCCGTTCACGCTGCCAGTACGCATAATCGCCATAGCGAAGCACCGGTTGCGGCAGCGGCGACTTACGTGCGTTGGTAAACGCTTCGTACAGCACTTCGAGCTCACTCCACAAAATTCCAATCGACCATCCATCCACCATGATGTGATGCATTGTCAACAACAAGATGTGATCGAGCTCACTTATTTTCACCAACCGAGCCCGAAACATCGGGCCTTGTTCAAGATCAAACGGAGTTTTGGCGTCGCGCTCAATCAGAGCCTTCGCGACCGCTTCGCGTTTCGCCTCTGGTACCTCAGCGAGATCCGACACGGGCACTTTCAGCCGCATGAAGGGTGCGGTATTTCGCACAACGTTGCCATCATGAGCAGGGAAAGTTGTCCGCAAGCTGTCGTGGCGCTGCACGAGTTCGGAAAGGCTCTCTACGAGAGCATTGTGATCGAGCGGCCCGCGCATGCGCACAGCGCGGTACACGTTGTTCGATCCATCACTGGGATCCAACAACTGCATTACCAAGAGCGCGTGCTGCCCAATCGACAGTGGCAACACCGCGCCATCGGGAGCGCGATGCACGGGCGTCGTGCTCGCACCAACGCCTTGATCAACCACGGAGCGCGCGGCAAGTTCGGCGATGGTAGGGCTTTCGAAAAAGTCGAGGAACGATAAATCGCTGCCCAATGCGTCGTTGCCTCGTGTCAGCACTTGTGCTGCTAATACCGAGTCGCCGCCAAGTGAGAAGAAGTCTTCATGAATGCTGATGCGCTCGACATGCAGGACTTCCTCCCAAATTCCCGCGAGAATTTCTTCTTCCGGTGAACGCGCCAGCGAGAACTCCTGCATCGCTGACAATTCAGCCTTGCCGAAAAACTCGGTCAATTCCAAGTGCTGCGCCATTGCTGAACGGACAACTTTTCCGGTACTGCCCAACGGGATCGCGTCACGAAACACGATGTGGCGCGGAACCTTGAAATCGGCGAGTGTGACAGCGACGTGTTCTTGCAATTCGCGAGCAGTTGCGGTTTGGTCGGGCTTCAGTACTACTAGAGCTGCGACTTCTTCGCCAAGTTTCGGGTGAGGCACCGGGAACGCGCAAGCGGCGGCCACACTTGTATGCGACAGCAAGGCTTTATCAACTTCGGGCGGAGAGATTTTCTCTCCACCGCGGTTGATAATTTCCTTCAGCCTTCCAGTCACGAACAAATACCCGTCAGCGTCGAGACGGCCAAGGTCGCCGGTACGAAACCATCCATCACTGAACTGCGCGGCGTTGGCACCCGGATCATTTTCGTATTCGCGCATCACGTTGGCGCCTCGCACCACGATCTCGCCGGTCTCGCCTTCGGGCAGCACTATCGCATCGGTCATAATCGCGACCTGGCACCCAGCCGCACGCCCGACGGAACCGATCTTTCGCTCGGCTGGAGGAAGTGGATTACTCGAAATGATCGGCGACGTTTCGGTCATGCCGTATGCCTCAAGAAATGGGATCTGAAACGCCTGCTCCATGTCTCGAATTAGCGTCGGCGGCATTGGCGACGACGCCGACCGAATAAAGCGCAACGAATGTCGCACGGGGCTTTCGGGCTGCTTCAAAGCTGCTTCGAATACCGACTGATGAATTGCGGGCGATGCCGTGTACCACGTGGGTGCATAGTCGCGCATGAGTTCAAAGAAGTCGGGCGCAACAAACTCACTGGGGCACACAACGCTGCCGCCAGCAATCAAAGTAGACAGCACCGCGCTCAGCCCATGAATGTGAAACGTCGGCATGACATTCACACAACGGTCATCAGCGGTGAGCGCCAATGTGGATCGAATTTGATCAGATGCAGTGATGATGTTGGCGTGCGTCAACGGCACAATCTTGGGCCGCGACGTGGTGCCTGATGTGTGCAACACGATCGCGATGTCGTCGAGCGACGCGCCTGCGCCACGCGGCGCAGTTGGTGATGAGGTCGCCACCGCCGCCGACACTTGCAGTATTGGAATACCACGGCGCTGCGCCACTTGTTCAGCTTCTGGCGCATCTGCCACGACGAGCGCCCGCACGCCCAAATCCTGAAATGCGAAATCAAATTCATCTTCCCGATACGCCGGGTTCAGCGGCACTGCCGTATTTGCCGCAGTAATCGCCAAATAGCTCGCGACCGATTCTGCGCTGCCACGCGACACCAACGCAACGCGGTCGCCTGTGACAACGCCGTGAGCGACTAACGATGCACGCATCTCCTCGACAGCCAATGCGAGCTCGCGATACGTCCACGACTGGGCACCAGGGTTGATCAACGCGACTCGATCGGGATGTGTCGCCGCATGCCCATGCACCACGCTGATGAAACTCCGGGGCACCGTGATGGAATCTGAGCCTTGCGCTCGGCGTGCCGCGTTCATTCGTTAGTCCTCTGCCAGCAGGCGTGCAATTTCTTCATCAGTCATGCCTTCAAGCAGCGCCGAAAGCTCATCGTCCGCGTCGTCGTCAGACATCGAACCACCGCCGATACCTGATCGCAATTCATCGACCAAATCTGCCAATCCGGCAACGGTTGGAGCAACAAACAAGGAATGCAACGGTAACTCAATGCCGACCGCGTGACGAGCCCGGGCGATGACCTGCATTGCCAGCAGCGAATGACCACCCAGAGCGAAGAAGTCATCATTCACGCCGACTTGTTCAACGCCCAGGACCTCCGCCCAAGCGTGAGCTAACAGCGTCTCGGTTTCGCTCCTTGGCGCAACGTAAGGGGTCCGCGAACTGTCTGTAGCTGCGGGTGGTTCTGGAAGCGCACGACGATCGAGCTTGCCACTCGGCGTCAGTGGCAATGCATCGAGCGACACATAGGCAGACGGAGCCATGTAATCGGGGAGCTTCGCAGATACTGCCGCCCGGAGAACATCGACGTCGAGCGATCCGCCCGCCACCACATACGCAACGAGGCGCAAGTCGCCTGGGCTGTGCTCTCGAGCGACGACCGCGGCTTGGGTCAACGAAGCACATCCAAGCAAGACGCGCTCAATTTCACCAGGCTCAATTCGGTGTCCGCGAATCTTCAGCTGATCATCGATGCGGCCCAAAAACTCAATATTGCCGTCGGGCAGTTTGCGCACCAAATCACCGGTCCGGTACGCGCGCGTACCCGGTCGGAGCGGGTGCGCAATGAATCGTTCGTCGGTGAGTGCGGCCTGGCCGATGTAGCCCACCGCCACACCGCTACCGCCGATCAATAACTCACCGGGAAATCCGACGGGTACTGGTTGCAGTATCGAGTCGACTACATCACAGGTCGTGTTGGCAATTGGTTGGCCAATCGGCACCGTTGCGGGTTGACCCGGGCTGCGATCACCACCAATGTCAAACGTGCACGCGCCGATTGTGGTTTCCGTCGGTCCGTAATGGTTCATGAGCACCAAGTCGGGAGCCGCGGCCTGAATGCGGCCGACAAGATCCCACGACGACGCCTCACCGCCGACAACCAAAGTTTTTCTTGGAAGCGCGTCGGCACCAACCGTGCCAAAGATCGCTCCGAGGTGCGATGGGGTGATCTTGAGCACGTCGATCGGGTAGTCGACAAGATGCGCCGCGAACCGAAACGGATCGACCACAATGTCAGCAGCAATGAGTTCGACACAACCACCCGAAATCAGGGGAGGGAAAATACAGGTGTTGCCGAGGTCGGTGGAGATCGCGCTGACGGCACCGCACCGCAACCCTGAACCGGGTTCAACGCCGGCTGCGGCCTCCAGCCGCGCCGCCAAAAACGTTGAGTAGTTCACCAAATTCGCATGCGTGATGACTACACCCTTCGGCGTACCAGTCGACCCCGAGGTGTAGAGCACGTAGGCAGTGTCATCTCCGGCAATGGGGCGTTGCAATTGAAAACGCGACGACCTTTCCACATCGATCGTTTCGTCGTCGTCGAGATTCAACGCCGTGTAGCCCGCAGGAACCAACGACACAAGCTCGCCGACCGTGACAACAACAGCGGCCGACGTTTCGTCGAGTTGGTACGAAATTCGTGCACTCGGATGTTCAGGATTCAGCGGAACGTACGCGCCTCCTGCCTTCAAAATTCCGAGGATGCCGACCAGCAGCGATGTTGAACGATCAACTAACAGCCCAACGTTCGAGCCGCCTTGTACCCCAAGGCCGCACAAGGCGCGCGCAACTTGGTTCGCTCGAGCGTCAAGCGCTTCATAGGTCATTCGATTCGGCCCGGCCCCAACTGCAGCACGTTCGGGTGTGCGCATTGCTTGAGCTTCGAACAACTCTGTATAGCTATTCGCGCATGCCAACTCAAATGCGTGTTGTTCGGGTTTCGGGTCGTCAAGCAGTCGCAACGCGCTCACTGGTGTGGTGGGGGTCAGCGTGTCGAGCATCGTGCAAATCGATCGGGCAAAGGCATCGGCGTCGTCGCGACGAATCGCCACTGAATCAACCACTAGCTCTGCTCGGTCGCCAAGCCATCGCAACTCAACGGGGTGGCGGTCGATTTCGGTCGTGAAAGCCAACGACCCTGCGGCTGGAGCGATCGCGGCGAACGCAGGAAACGATTCGCTCGTTGGCGGCGCGAAATCTTGCAATGCAGCACCGGCCTCAATCGCCTGCGTCACTGTTGCGACCAAGGCTTCAAAGGTTGGGTCGGACTCAACGTCGACGCACACTGGGGCAAACCGGGAAAAGGCACCGATTGCACCGGCGAGTTCATCATTGGTACGACCATCGAACAGCGCAGCCACCGTTACTTCGTTCTCGCGTGATGCGCGGGACAGCCACGCGAACCATGCGCTGGCCACAACCGTGGCTGCGTCGACTCCAAGCAGTTGTGCGTTGGCATTGAGAACCGCAAGATTCATAGGCACTCTGGCGACATAAGGAGCGGCTGGGTCCTCGCTTGTTGCGTCGACCTGAAATGGGAGTCGCGCCACAACGCCAGTGCCGAGCGCAGCCCAAAACTTGCCTGCCGTCGGGGCGGTTTCAGCGGCGAGAAGGTCTTCCTGCCATGCCGCGTAGTCGACATACTGCAATGGGTCATCGGAAACGGCTACGCCGCCGGCGATTTCCGCGGCCAGGGCCGATATCGACGCTCCGTCGGCTGCAAACGCGGAGAGAGTGAGAATGATCACGGCATTCTCGGTGCCCGGTTTCACCACGACGACCCGCAATGGGCTCGCATCGAGAGCAAACGGAGCTCGTTCTTCGAGCAGTATTGATTCGATTGCTTCATTGGATTCGCGAATCGTTGCGGAATGATGCTCGTGCACATGTTGCACGCCAACGACTCGGCCAATCGCGGTTGCGTAGGTGGTGCGCAGAATTTCGTGGCGAGTAACCGCGCTGGAAACTCGGGAATGCACGTCGGCGGTACTGACCGATGAGGCCATCGGCATCGCGATCTGCATGAACAAACCGCTGCCGTCCGGGCTGTTGGCCCGTCGTTGCCACAGCAAATCTTGTTGGCGTGACAGCGCGAAACTAGTCGGTTCCGATCCACTCATATCGGGACGAAGTTATCAGCCGATCACGGGCTCCGGCCCGTTGGAACCTCGGCCGGCGGACCGCGAGACACCGACGAAGCGAAACACGGGTTCGCCATGAATTGCCATCGCTCGCGCACAGCATGCAACACCCGAGCGAGTTAGTGCGTCCTACGTTCGCGCACACCCGTAGATTGACAACGTTTCGTCCTTCGACTCGCGCGAGGTTGCCCTATGACTCCTTCCAGCCCCCAACGCAACCATGACAACATGCGCGGCGTGCGATACGGCGAGGTGCTCGCAGTCTTCCTGCGAGACACTGGCCTCGAGGCTGAGGTGTACGGCACGCAGATGCTCAACGACTGTCCACAAGCACTCTGGGAAACATTGGATGCAACGGCGATCGCGGCCGATCTCGGAGCAGTAATTGTGAAGCTCAACGGCCCCCGCCATTGGATGCTCGACGCGCTTGGAACCAAAGTTGCAGTCGTAGAGCCGGTCACGCACGATTTCAACGGCTTGATGATGCGCCGTATCGCGACGGTGCCGCTGGGTGACAACCCGGCGACGGTGCCGTACATGGAGCGCAACGTCAATCGCGGTGCAACGTTCTTTTTCGATGCTGGCAAACCCGTCTACGAACTCGTGAATCCAGAAGGGCTCGCGTACGTGATGCAGGCGTACTGCGTTGGCGTTGATCCCGCATTGACCGAAACCAGTCTTGCGACGCTCGCAAGCCGTCTCGCACTCCCCGACGGTTGGTCGTATCGCAGCAGGATTCTCGACGAAGATCTCATCGTCGACACAACCACGAAACTCGCCACGGTGCTGCAGGACGAGTTCGAAAACACCTACACACTCCCCGACTGACCGTTGGTTCAGTGGCTTTCACCCCGCGACGATCGTCGATTCGCCTTTATTCATACCGTCCTTCATCAGCTTTGCTTCGGCTGACGCGTCGTTGAGCAGGGTGAGATCAAAGAAGTCGATCGACGTCGCTATCGCGGTCTTGTCGTGTGGCGAAGGCGTATCTTCGTAAGCCTCGGCGTGAATCCCGCCGTGCAGGGTGAGTAACCATTTTGGCGATGCACTCTCGAAGTAAGCCTTTTGCAATATTTCGTAGGGCGCAGCGATGTCGGTGTCGATGTGAGCAATAAGTACAGGAATCGAGTTTTGCCCAAATGGTTGCTCAAACGGAAGCCGCACGGCGTCGAACACAGCCGCGGCGCGTAGCCGGGTGTCAACACAACACGGGTTGTACACGAGCCCGAATGTTGTTGCGCCACCGAGCGATAAACCCGCGGCGCCGATTCGCTTCGCATCGATCTTTGCTTTGAGGGGCCCGTTCAACAACTCAGTCAGAATGAAGCTGATGTCTGCAGGTTGATTCAGATAGTCGGTCAAAACGTCATAGGGCTCGCCACGCGTGCTTGTGAGAGGAAACTCCGGCGCCGCAACGACGTAGCCAGCACGGGCCCAAGCCGTAAACAATTCCGAAAACTTCGACGGGTCGCCGTGATACCCGTGCGAAAACATGATCAGCGGAAGCGGTGACTTCGATGTTGGAATATAGAGATCGGTTGTTAGGCTGCGCCGGGCCGAGAACGCGGGATCGTCTGGCGTCGCAGTGCTGCGGCTCTCATCGACAAAGGTCTCCTGTCGCACCGTGAATTGAAACGGGCGCATTTCAGCCACCGTAGGTGCCGCCGGTCGCGTTGTCGAGATTGAATTCGACGAAGCGGTCACCACCGGCCGAGGCGAGCTCGACGACGAACAGGCTGCGGAACCGAACACGCACATCGATGTGGTTATGCACAGCCAGCTCCGTCTCATTGGCGCACCCTATCGAAACGCCGCGCGACCCAGATACAAGAATCCAAGGCTACGGGTCAACCAAAATCCCGAGAAATCCGCCTTTGATGAGCCAGGAAACGCCGAACGACACCACCGCGATTGACTCAAGCCAATACAAGCTGTGCCATGCTGGCGGAGGGCTGACCAACTCGGCGATCACGATTAGGGCGATCGCCGCGATGATGACCCATCCGCAGACGATGTATACACGGTTGCGACTGCGTTTCTGTTCGGTCATGGCGTGGACGTTGCTTGTTTTCGTGAACAGCTTCAGACAAAACACCGCCAACAACACGAACAACGCGCCTGCGAATACAAGATGAATGACTGCAATCGTCTTCGAAGCACCAAATGCCTCGGCACCTTCGCTCGAAGTCGGAAACAGCGCAACTCCAACTGCCATCACGCCTGCAACGTTGCTGAGGCGAAAGTCCCACTCGTATCCCGGCGCCGGTCGATAGTTATAGGAGACAAAGAACACGCCGAGCGCAAACAAGCTCCCAACGAAGTAGTTGCCCAGATGTGTGTAGTAGTACGCGCTGATCGAACCCTTCATACCGTCATCGCTAGAGATTGAGTGTCCGATAGCGACGATGACGGGCAACGTGACGGCGATAAGCCCGACTGCCTTCTGCAGGTAGGCGTAGGCGTCGGCGAGTGTGCCGCCCGCGGAAGCGGCGGAACTATTCACTCTGTCGCCGTGTCGCCACTGCGGACAACCGGCATCCAATCATGGTTTGGCGCGATGAAACCGGTCGTTCCTTGCTGCGCGTAATGCAAGACCATCGATGCCCGATCGTCGTGGCTGTGGTTGTCGGTTGAGCGGTGGCGAAGGTGTGAATGAAACACCAAAAGATCACCGGGATTCATGAGCACCGGAATCTCCGTCGAAGTATCGGCGCCGGTGATCTCCACATAAAACGGATCAGCATGCGCTCGCAGGTCACGGACCACAGACTCATGTATCGGTTCGCGATGTGACCCTGGCACGACCCAGAGGGGCCCATTGTCAATTCGTGCCTCAGTGACCGCGAGCCACGCGCCAATCTGAGGCTCTGGGTGCATACGAAAGTAGAACGAATCCTGGTGCCAAGGCTGGCCGAGCGCGCCGGGATGTTTGAAAATGAACTGCGACAAGAAACAATCAACGTTGTCACCGATGAGTGCCGCCACCCGACTGAGAAGCCGCGTATCAGTAGCCAGAGCATTGAACAGCGGCTCGCGGCGATGGAGCTTGAATACCTTGGAAATACGCCCCGCAGGGGTTGGCTCGTTGGCGAGTATCAATTCGCGAGTTAGCATCGCATCACCGATATCGCCGCCGACTTCGGCGATTTCCGCAATCTGTTGGATCCGCTCGATGAGTGGAGATAGCCGGGGCTGCGAAATGAATCGCTCAACAACAAAGAAGCCGTCACGATCCCAAGATGCTCGCTCCGAGGCTGCAAGATAAGGCGCCACACGCTGCGAATTCCGATACTGCGACCCAGCCATGTTGTTGACGGTAGCGCGACCGACCGCCACAACATCAGAACCTCAGGTGATGATGTCGGGCTCCCACAGTGTCGCCGAGTAATCCGCCTCGAGCAGTTCGTCAATCGCCTCCGCCGCAACGTTCGCCAGCGACTCGTTCTGGTCGCGCAGAATGCAACCGAGCGACGGCAGCGCTGATCGGGCGGGCCACGTATCAGAGTGCCACAGTTCACTACGCCGGAACGCCTTGGCACAATGCATGTACTGCTCAGTGATCGCGACTCCGATCGCGGCCTTGGGCCGCCGGTCGCGCACCGCGCACAGATCCAGAACAGCCGGGTCGGTGGTGAGGCAAGCTCGCCCATTCACGCGCAGCGTCTCGTCCACACCCGGAACAACGAAGATGAGCCCAATCCCCGACCCGGCGACGATATTCGTGATCGAATCAAGCAGATTGTTGCCAGCAAGGTCTGGAATCGCCAGGCGGTAGTCGTCGAGCGCAACTACGAACCCTGGCGGCCCACCCTTGGGTGAAACATCGCCGATGCCATCAGGCGATGTCGTGCCCACCAACACGAACGGTGCCAGTGCAATGAAGGCGCGTGCATGTTGATCGAGACAGGGAATCTTCTTTTGGGCGACAACATCCATGGGCATCCGATACAACGACCGGAGCTCCGATTCTGTAGTGACGGTGTGTGAGAACTCAACGTGCTGCATGACGCGACCGTAGTGCGCGTCAAGTGCATCGTCGTCCAAGGACCGTAATGTGGCCGGATATGCCTTCGAGTGCACGGTTCACGGCGGTCATGCCAGCCTCCGGCGAAATGGCCGACCACCTGCTCGCAATCCAACATCGGGCCTATGCGGTCGAAGCTGCGATTACCGGCTGCTTCGCTATCGCGCCGCTCCACGAATCGATCGATGAGTTCGTCAACGGGCAGCTTCACTGGATTGCAGCGATCGTCGACGATGAGATCGTAGGAGCGCTCGGCTGGACGAAGCTCGCCGATGGCACGATCGATATCGACCGAGTCTTCGTCGACCCGGCCCTGCACCGACGAGGCATCGGCCGCGAACTCGTTGCAGAAATACTTTCTCTGGGCCGCACCACGATCGTATCGACGTTGAGTAACAACACACCAGCATGTGCGCTCTACGAGCAGTTGGGTTTCACCGTATCGGGCACAACGGAGATCGGTATCGAAACTACAACGACGCAGTTTCACCGTCACGCGTCATACCGCAGCGACATCTTGTTGCGCGATCGAATCGTTGCGAACCTCCAACGATTTGATCGCCGCTCGCTCGACGCGGCGCGCGTGGCGGCGGTCGCCGTTGTTTTGTCGCCCGTCGAGGGCATTGTGCACTACGCATTCTCTCAACGGGCGTTCACGTTGCGGCGCGGTGCTGGACAATACGCGCTGCCTGGCGGCGGCGCGATGGACGGCGAATCGCGAATCGATGCAGCGTTGCGCGAGACCGCAGAAGAACTCGGCTTCACGCTCACCCACTCCGACGTGCTCGGCCTGCTGGACGACATGGTCACGCGTACCGACCACGTGATCACACCGGTTGTGGTGTGGTCCGCTGAGCCGCTCGCATTCGTGCTCGACCCAACCGAAGTCCACGATGCCTGGCATGTGCCTGTTGCCGAACTTGACCGCTTCGATGCGCCGCGCCTTATTCCGTCGATTGACGGAGCGAGGGATGTGGCGCGCATGCCCGTACGTGGTGAGTGGATCAACCCGCCGACTGCCGCAATTCTGTGGCAGTTTCGTGACGTCGCCCTGCATGGACTCGATACCCGAGTGGACGAGGTGGGCCACCCTTGGTGGACGGCGCGCTAAATGCGCGCGCGTGAGCAACGTCGACCGCCATCAATATCCGTTTTCACACCGATAGGGAAGGAAAACGGACAATGATGGCGGGTATGTGCGTCTAGCTTCGACTGGCTGCACCGCCGGGAGCAGCGCACGCAACTCGGAGGGTTCACATGATTACGCGAATCGGTGTGTGGTGTCATGATCGACGACGCCTTGTCCTGGCGCTGTGGATTGCCGCGCTGATCCTTGGCAACACGGCCGCTGGCGCCGTTGGCGATGCGTACCGCCAAGACTTCTCGCTCGACGGGTTCGAATCCACCACTGGATTCGCGCTCGTCGAAAACTCGTTCAAAGACGGCAGCGGTTCGCCGCAATCGGCGCAGATTGTGTTTCGCTCCAAAGACGGGGTCGATGCGCCACAGGTCGTTGCCGCGATGACCAAAGTGTTCGATGCAACTGCCAAGATCGCAGACGTCACGTCGGTGCAGAGCCCCTACACACCGGGCGGCGAGATACAGATTTCGAAAGCACGCGATATCGCATACGCGACTGTGAACTTCCCCGAAGACATCAAGTTCACTCGGGCTTCGGACATCGCCAAAGAAGTAAACAAGGCGCTGCCGCAATTGGAAGGCGTCCAAATCGAGCTCGGCGGCTTGCTGTTCGCAGAATTCAAACAGCCATCGTCAGAATTGTTTGGCCTCGCGTTCGCCGTCGTGATCCTGATAGTCGCGTTCGGCTCCGTGCTCGCAATGGGCCTTCCGGTCGGCGTTGCGCTGTTTGGAATTGGAGTCGGTTCGGGCGGCGTGATCCTCGCAAGCCACGTGACGGAAGTTCCCGACTTCGCACCATTCATCGGAGTGATGATCGGGCTCGGGGTCGGCATCGATTACGCGCTCCTCATCATCACTCGCCATCGAGAACAACTTCACGCGGGTCAATCGGTGCGCGAATCGATTTCGGTCGCAATGAGCACCGCAGGCCGATCCGTGACGTTCGCAGGTGTCACGGTGGTCATCTCACTGCTCGGAATGTTGCTGATGGGCATCGGTTTCGTGAGCGGTTTGGGAATCTCAGCCTCGATTACGGTTGCGATTACCGTCATCGCATCCGTCACGTTGCTACCCGCGTTAATCGGGTTCGCGGGAGAAAATATCGAACGCACGAAGTGGCGCGGGCTCGTTGCCGCGGGAGGAGTTTCGATTGCACTAGTCGGAGCAGGGCTGGAATCGCCAGCCATTATCCTCGCGGGTTTCGTCTTCGCTGTGATCACAATGTTGGGCGGCAAATTCATCCGGCCGCTGCAACGCGAAGTGCAGCACCGGCCGCCTCGGCCACACAATGAAACACTCGCATTTAGGTGGAGTCATGGTATTCAGCACCGACCGTGGCTCTCCACGATCGCAGCAGCTTCGGCGCTGCTCATACTCGCCATCCCCGTACTCAGCCTGCGACTCGGATTCTCCGACGAGAGCAATTTCGAAGATTCGAGCACCACTAAGCGCGCCTACAACCTCGTAGTTTCAGGATTCGGGAAAGGCTTTACCGGCCCCGTCTTTCTCGTCGCAAAGGTCGCTGACGCTCAACGTTTCGGCGAACTAGCGGCCGTGACCGAAGCTGTCCGACAGGACCCCAACGTTGCCTCAGTGCTCGGCCCCCAACCCAACAACGCAGAGTCACCCTCCGCGGCGCGCTGGCTGATCACGCCGAAGAGCGGGCCACAGGATGAAGCAACTACTCAACTCGTCAACCGATTACGCGACGATGTGTTGCCGCCTGTCGAACGCGACACGAGGACTGAGGTGCTGGTAACGGGACTCGTTGCTGCCAACGTCGATATGTCGCAATACATGGCCGAACGAATGCCAATCTTTTTCGGCGCGGTACTGGCGCTGTCATTCTTGTTATTGATGCTGGTTTTCCGTTCACTGTTGGTGCCACTCAAAGCCGTGGTTATGAACCTGCTGTCAATCGGAGCCGCGTACGGCGTGATCGTCGCCATGTTCCAGTGGGGCTGGTTGAGCAGCATCACGGGGGTACAGCCGGGCCCGATCGAGACCTGGGTTCCAATGGTCTTGTTCGCGATTGTGTTCGGACTGTCGATGGACTACGAGGTGTTCTTGCTCTCGCGTGTGCGCGAAGAATGGCAACTCACCGGAGATAGCCGCGCATCGGTTGCCAACGGTCTCGCCGCAACTGCAAAAGTCATCACCGCCGCGGCAGCCATCATGGTCGTCGTGTTTGGCAGCTTCATGCTCGAATTCGAACGCACGATGAAGATGATGGGAACCGGCCTCGCTACAGCAATCCTGTTTGACGCCACGATCGTGCGCATGCTGCTCGTGCCGGCGACCATGGAACTCCTGGGCGACAAGAACTGGTGGTTACCGAAGTGGCTCGACAAGTTACTCCCCCATCTTGACGTCGAAGCAACACCGCGACCAGCTCAACCCACCCACTAATCGAGGACAACTTCAGCGCTGC